>CAIVRE010000015.1 GCA_903908245.1 Candidatus Omnitrophota bacterium | reverse complement strand
TTTCCGGCACACATCGATCCCGTCACGCCCCGGCAGCATCACGTCGAGCACGATCAGGTCATAGGGATTCGACTGGGCCAGGAAAAGGCCGTTCTCGCCGTCATCCGCCACATCCACGGCATAGCCCGCCTCTTTCAAACCCCGCTTGATGAACGAGGACAACTTGCGTTCGTCTTCAACGACCAAAATGCGCATAGGCTGGATTATACCACAATAACCTTCACCCTCTCCGGTAGGGTGAAGGTTCCCTATTCATACCTCAACGCCGTGATAGGGTCAAGGCGGGAGGCCTGGCTCGCCGGCCACATCCCGAAGATCAGGCCAATAGCGGCCGAGAACGTGCTGGCCAGGATGACCGAGGACATCGATATCTTGACCGCCCACCCCGCGAACATGGTCAACAGCATGGACGAACCCACACCAAGGACGATCCCCGAAATCCCGCCGATGAGCGCCATCAGGACGGCCTCCACCAGGAACTGCGTCATGATATCCCGCCGGGTCGCGCCAATAGCCTTGCGCAGGCCGATCTCGCGCGTGCGCTCGGTCACGGACACCAGCATGATGTTCATGATGCCGATCCCGCCCACCAGGAGTGAAATAGCCGCGATCGCCCCCAGCAACATCGACATGGTCTTGGTCGTTGTTTCCATGGCCGCCTTGACATCCGCCATATTGCGGATCTGGAACGAATCACTGCCGGCACTCTCGCTTAAATGATGCCGTTTGACCATCACCCCCAGGACAGAATCCTGCAGGGCGGCAAGGACATCCGGCGAAGCCCCTTCCACATACATCGAATCAATATACTGCTTGCCCAGCAAGCGGTACATCGCGGTCGTGGCCGGCACAATAACGACATCATTCTCGTCCTGGAACGAACTCGCGCCCTTGGCCGGAAGGACACCAATAACCTGAAAATTGATCAAATTGATCTTGATGGTTTCGCCGACAGGATCCGCATCGCCGAAAAGCTCTTTGGCGACAGTCGTGCCGATCACAGCCACCTTCGCGCGGCCCTTGAACTCCTCGTCCGTAAAGAACCGCCCGACCGCGGGGATCGATGCGCGCATCGGCGCGTAATCCACCCCTACGCCTGAAACCTGCGTGTTAGCATTATTCGCCCCGCCAACGACCTGGACCCGGCCGTTGACCGACGGGCTCACCCGTTTAACATTCGCCAGCTGCCCGACCGCCGTCAGGTCCTGCAGGGTCATCCGCGTCACCGCCCCGGCCTGCAATGCCACTCCCTGGGAATGGGACTGCCCGGGCCGGACCATCAACAGATTGGACCCCAATGACGCCAGCTGGGCTTCAATGGCAGCCTGGGCGCCCGATCCGAGCGCCATCATGGCGATCACCGCGCCGACGCCGATCAAAATACCCAGAATAGAAAGGAAGGACCGCATTTTATGGGATAACATGGAATTCACCGCCTGATGCGCCGAATCCAGGACCTTGGCCAGATCATAAGCACGGCGCGTCAGGCTCAGGGCTTCAACCCCGGCCGCTTTTAAAGCCGCCGTATCCGGCGCTGCGGCCAACAAAGCCATCCCCTTTCTATCATCGGAAATGATCTTGCCGTCGCGCATCACGATCACGCGTCCGGCATGAGCCGCCATTTCGGGTTCATGCGTGACCATCACGATCGTCTTGCCTTTGGCATTCAGGTCTTTCAGGATCCCGATGATCTCGTCCTTGCTTTTTGTGTCCAGATTCCCTGTCGGCTCATCCGCCATGATAATGAACGGGTCGTTCACCAGCGCGCGCGCGATCGCCACCCTCTGCTGCTGCCCGCCGGACAATTCGGAAGGGGCATGCGTCATCCGGTCGGCAAGACCCACCGCCGTCAACTCCTTGATGACTTTTTCCCGATGATCCCGCCGGCCGGCGTAAATCAACGGCAGCTCCGCGTTCTCGAACGCGGTCATCCGCGCCAACAAATGGAACTGCTGAAAAACAAACCCGATGGAACGGTTGCGCACCGCCGCCAGCTGGTCATCGCTTAAACCCGTAACATCCTGCCCGGCCAGAAAATACTGGCCGCTGTCAGAGCGGTCCAGCAGCCCCATCATATGCATCATCGTCGACTTGCCGGAACCCGACGCGCCCATGATGGCCACGAACTCGCCCGCGCTGATCCTGAGCGATACCCTGTCCACCGCCTTGACATCAATAGAACCGGCATGATACGTCCTGGAAATATCCTTGAACTCGATCATGGCGGGCCCATCGGCTTTTTGTTCCCGCTGGGCCGGGCGGGCATGAACGGGTTGGCCCCGCTGCTGCCGCTCTTGGGCAAAGAGTACTTCTTCGACTTCACCAGCACCTCATCCTCTTCGGTCAAACCCGAAACGATCTCGACTTTCTTGTCATCCGCGATCCCCGTGACAACCGCCTTCTTTACCGGTTTTTCGGCAGGTGAAATTAAGACATACGACTCCCCGTTCTCTTTCTGGACCGCAGTGAGCGGAAGGACCAGGATATCTTTCTTACTGTCCTGAACCAGGTCGATATTCGCATTCATCCCGGAACGGATAAAATCCGGAATACTTTCCGGGACAAGGTCCACCGAATAGACCGTCACATTGTTCGATGTCTTTGACTCATAATAAATATGCTCGACCGAGGCATTGATCTTCACGTCCGGATACGCGTCAAGCCCGACCACCGCCTGCTGTCCGGCCTTGACCTTCCCGATATCGGTCTCATCCACCTGGGCGCGCACAATAAGCTTGTCGGAAAGGACAATGACCGCGTCCGACGTTGTGACCGCCTGCCCGGGCTGTACCGTCCCGACAATAACCTGCCCGCTGATCGGTGCCGATAAAAGGATAGGCTTGTACACGTCCTGCCAGTATTTCTCCGACTCCTCCCCCTGTCCGCGCGCCGCGTCCAGAAGCGCGGCCCTGTCGGTCGAACTCATGATCGCGACAATATCGCCCTTCTTCACCATCTGCCCTTCCTGCACCAGCACCTGCTCCACGCGGCCGTTCACCGGCGGCTGGACCTGCAGGCGGTTCATCGGAAGGATGCTCCCGGTTGTCGACACCAAGACCTGGATGCTCCCCAAACGGGGATGGATGACCTTCATGCCCGCATCCGCCGGAGCCTTCCTCGACTTCAGGAACCATCCGGCTCCGCACAGGATAATAATGACCAGAACAATGCCGACGATCTTATTTCTCATATACCAGTGTCTCCCCTTTAGCCTGGACCCAGGAGGCTTCCGCCAGCAAAGCCTGGGCCTGCGCGTTCAAATACGAAAGTTTACTGCTGACCAAACCGTCTTCAATGATCGTCCAGTCGTCGAACGTTACCAGCCCGACGGTATACTGCTGGCGCGCGATCTTCGCGCGCTCTTCCGCCGCATCCAGGAACGCCTTCTGCACCCCGACCGTATCGACCGAATCCCGATAAGAATCCCAGGCCTGCTCAAGAGAAAGGATGATCCCGTCTTTCGTGCTGCGCTCCTGTTCGATCAGCTGACGGTAAGAACTCTTCGCCTGGTCCAGCCGGGCCATACGCGCGCCGCCTTCAAACAGCGGCAGAGACACCTGAACCCCGGCCCCGGACCCCTGCTTCTCCGCCGGCCAATGAATATCCGAACGGGAAACATCGCCCGTCAATGAAACCTCGGGCCAGAAATCGCCCCGGCTTGCTTTCAACGAAAATTCCGCGGACTTTTTTTGCGCGTCGATCTTTAACAAGGAAGGGTTATTCGCTGCCAGCGCCGCGAGGTCTGGTTTCCGGGCGTCAACAACACCGGCATCAAAACTGCCGCTCACGGTAACGGACGAATACTTGACCCGGCCCAACTCCTTGATCAACTGCTGCCGGGAAGACTCCAGGCCGCGGCGGGCCTGGTCAATATTAAATTGCGCCTGGGACACATTCGCCTGGGACGTCAACAACGCGCCCTTATGCTCCATCCCGGACTTGTACCGCAGTTCGATCAGGTCCAGGTTGCTTTTACGGATATTGTAGATCTCCTGCGTCAGCGCCTGCAATTCCTGGGCTTTCAATAAATTAACGAACGCCGAACGCAAACGGTACCTCACCGTGGCCGATGTAAAAAGATACCCCTCCTGCGCCGCCTTGACATTTTCAACTGAAGACTGGACAGTATTTGATGTTTTAAACCCGTCAAAGATCAGCTGTGACCCCGACACCCCGTAACTGAACGAATTGGCCGAACCGGTCGAGCCAGACCAGGAACTGCCGGCATTCATGTTCGCCGATGCCTGCGGCCAGCGGCCGCTGCCGGCAATGGCCTTCGCCGCCTCCTGCTGAACAATCGACTCTTTCGCGCTGATCAGGTCGGGATGATTCTTCGCCGCCTCACGCACACAATCGGCCCAGCCGAGGGCCCCCTGGGAAGCCAGCGCATCATCCGAGGCAAAAACCGAACCGGCCGGGATCATATAAGCAAAAACCAGGGCCAACACCATCGATAACTTCAAGACCACACCGGCCTCCCTTCAAAATTGAAATAACACTCGCACCAGCTCTTGCGCTTCTATCGTTTAGACACACCGGGATTATTATAAGTTTCATTTATTCCGGGATCGGCCTTTTTCGGACCATCTTGTCTATTCTTTCCTTTCCACAATACTTGAATACGGATATTATATTTCACGAACATTCCGTTAATACCCCGGAACCGCGCTCATGGAACAAAAACGAACGCAGATCATCGCCTTCCTGCTTTTGACCGTTGGCACGGCTTTGATCATATTCACATTATATGTCAGTTCCGGCCAGGTACGCCCCGATTTTCTGGAAGAAAAAGAACGGCAGATCGGCGTGCCCGAAGAAGGCCCTGTGAACGGGAATACGGTATATGACAAATTATTCTAAACCGCGCGCGGCGGTCTTTTACAGCCTTCTCTTTATCGGCTTCCTGATAACCGTGGAATGCGCGTTAAGAATACTGGGCTTCTGCTTTTTACGCCCCTCTTCCCCGGAAAAAACCATGCATGCCGGCGCTTACAACATTGTCTGTATCGGTGATTCCTTCACCTATGGATTGGAAGTGCCCAGGGCGGCCACATACCCCAAACAACTGGAACAACGGTTCGATCAGGGGCAAGGCAAAACACGGGTCAAGGTTTACGATCTGGGGATCCCCGGTACCAACTCCAGCCAGCACCTGAAAATGTTCGAAGATATCGCCGGGAAATCACAACACATAAACCTGGTGATCATCCTGACCGGCGCGAATGATCCGTGGAATTTCGCCAGGAGCAATATCAACATGTTCCTTGATCATCAAAGTTTCCTTGAACGGGCGAAGGTCGATCTTTCCATCTTCCTTTGCGATCTCAGGATATACAAGATGATGAAGATCATTGTTCTTAACATACAAGGAGGCTCCGGAGACCCGGAAACAGACCCGTTCCAACAGATCCTTAAGAAAGAAAAGCTCGACACCAATGTCCTGCGCCACCTGCTGGAATATAACCTTACCGGAATGATCAAAATGGCGCAAATGAACAATATCCGGATCATTCTTCTGAACTACCCTCGCGGCGGGCTCTACGGCGGGGATATCGAGCCGACGCTGTCCTCCCGGTATGGCGTGCCGTTTGTCGATATCCATCAACTATTCACCGAAAACCTGAAAACACACGCCATCCCCGACCTGTTCCTGCATGACTTTTCCCATCCCAACGCAAAAGGCAACACATTAATAGCCAACGCCTTATACCAAACGATCGTTGCCCGTGACATACTCCATCCCCGTCAAGCCATTTATTGACCCGAAGTGAAACTATTGTCCCGCCACCATTGTCTAAACTAATGAACCGCCTCCCTGCCGGCCCGATGAACGGGCGCAACGGCGGTCAGAAAAACTTTACAGGACAATGAGTTCAGAAAGGCCGTTTATGTCGAGACCAAACCCCATGACCCCGATCCTTATCGCCGCGACAGGAATGTTCCTTTTCCTGCAAACCGGACAAGCCTGTGCTGACTGGGACCGGGACGATCACCGCGGGCCATCTCATGAACATTCCCGTGAACACCATTCCTATCCGCGAGGAGAACTCCAGCTCGCCCTCTCGGACGGCTTCTTCTCCATATTTCTCGGTTCCAGCCGTTTTTATGTGTCAGAGGGTATCTACTACAGAAGAGAGCGGCAGGGATATGTGGTGGTCGATCCACCCATCGGCGCGGTGATCCGCGAGATCCCTCCCTATTCCCGGGTCATGGTTATTAACGGAGTCCCCTACTACACCTATAACGGGGTCTTTTACCAGTACACCCCGCGCGGCTACATGGTGATCGATCAGTCGGCACTGGCCCCGGTCACCGTAATGCCGGTGGTACAGCCGGCGGCAGCCCCCGCACCCGTGGTCGTGGTACAAAGCCCGGCACCAACACCTGTCATATCATCGGACACGTCATTCACCGTTAATATTCCGGATGCAAAAGGTGGCTACACATCGGTGATCATCCAACGATCGGGCAACGGGTTCAAGGGGCCGCAGGGAGAATTTTATCCCGAGTTCCCCAAAGTCGAACAGCTCAAGGTAATGTATGCAAAATAAAAACCCTCTTATCCCCGGGGCTTTTATAAGGTAGAATAAGCGTCAAAAAGGATGCGGACAAATGGGGATCGGGACGGACCAGGAACAGGAACTGATCGAACGCGCGGTCGCAGGCGATATCAACGCGTTCGAGGAGATCTACCGCGCTTACAGCGGGATGGTCTACAATGTCGCGCGCCGGATCGTGAATAACGCGGACGACGCGGACGAAGTGACCCAGGATGTTTTTATGAGCATGCATCAGAACCTGAAAAACTTTCGCGGAGGATCAACGCTCAAGACCTGGGCATACCGGATCACGGTGAACCGGGCGCTCAACGCGGCCAAACGTTCCGGACGGATACGCTCGCGTGAAATGCTTTTCGACCATAATGTCGAGCCTGACGGCCTGCCCAACAACATTGACCAGGGCATTGAACAAGACGCCGCCAAAGAAAAGGCTGCCGAACTCCTGGCCGCCCTGGACCCTGAAAAACGGGCCTGCCTGACCCTCCGGGCTGTTGACGGATTAAGTTACGAAGAGATCAGCAAAATGCTTGGCATCAACATCAACACCGTACGGACGCGCCTGAAAAGGGCCCGGGAATTCCTGCTCAACCGCAGCAAAGGAGCGGTCCAATGACCAACTGCCGCAGCATCCAGGACAAACTTCTGACCGAATATATCGACGGCCTGTTAAGCGCCGAAGAGCTCGCGGAGACCAACCGCCATCTGGATTCCTGCACGCAGTGCCGGAATGCCCTGGCCACCATCCGCCAGGCCGAGACCACCCTGCGCGCGGCGCCGGTATTCACGCCCCCGGATCATTGCTGGGCCAATATCCGCGAACAGATCGAAGCCTCCGTCATTCCGGAACCGGAACCCGAAAGGCCGCACCCCTGGAACGCCTGGCTCGAATACCTCTTTGGCCAGCCGCAGCACGCCGCCTGGACCGCCCTGGCCACCGTTGTGATCCTGGCCGGCGCAACAGCCTCCCTGCTTCCTGGCACACGGCACACAAACCCGTCCACCAAAGCCGGAGCCGCACTGCTGGCCACGCTCGAAGACCGCGACCAGATCACCTCAACCGACGAGATCGACCTTAATACCAACACCGAATATTTTATAAACTATAAAGAGGAGGCAATATGAAAAACAAACCACACATCTTCGGACTAATGCTGCTCGCGGGGATATTCACCGCGTCCATGGCCGCGGCACAGGAAATGCCCCCGCCGGAACACATGGGTCAGCACGAACCCGGCGCCAAAGACCGCACGGCCATGACAGAAAAGATCGAAAAGGAACTCGGCCTTTCCCCCGAACAAAAAACACAGATGGAAGCCATCCGGACCGAATTTGAAGGCAAGCAAAAAGCCGCCCGGACAGAATTGAAGACAAAGAAAGACGCCCTCAAAAACCTTCTCGACAGCGAAAAACCCGACCGGGCCAAAGTGGACACACTGGCGGCCGAGATCAACACCCTGGAAGGTGCCACGATGCGCACCCACATCGACCATCTTTTTAAAGTGCGTGCGATCCTGACACCCGAACAGTTCAAGAAACTCGAAGAATTCCACAAGAAACACCGTGAAGAACACAAAGAATGGAAAAAAGGCGGGCATTCCGAGGAAACAAAAAAGAATTAAGGGATCCGGTAGATGACATACCGGGTATCCTGCCAGATTTTCCGGGCGCGGACAGGGGTAGCTTCGAGGATCGGCATCAGCCGGTCATCAAGCCCCCGCACCGCGGCCACATACCCGACGCCCTTCTCCCGCAGGATCTGCGGCCAGACTTCCGGCGGATTTGCAGCCAGCCACGCGGTCGTTGTCCCTAACCTCCCGGTCATCAGCGCCACCGGGCGCGGCTCCCAGAACATGTAATGCTCGTCGGCCTTAAGATTGCCTTTCAACCACATCAACATCCCCCTGGCCTGACGATCGGACAAGAACACATCATCGTTAAAATCCCAATTGATCGCGGTCGCGGTCAAATTCAATGCTATCAGGGCACACAGGGATCCAGCCGCCATCTTCGCCCATCCACGCCGCGCGCAAGACCCGAGGACCAGGATAAATGCCGCCGCCAGCGCCGGAAGGACGAACCGCCCGAACCCTTCGGCCGATTGCGTATAAGTGGATGTCCAGGCCAACAGGACAAAAGAATACAAAAAACCGAAAACCTCAATAACCCCCAGCCTTTTTCTCCGGATCCGGTACAATGCCGCCACCCCGAGCCATACCCAAAATACCGGCGCAATGATCCGGCAGGACCACTCGACCGCGCCGGAATAACCGGCGGTAACGACCATCTGCCGCGGGACCAGGCACCAGACCAGGCTTTCCAGCGGCAGGCCGCAGCGCTTCACCATCAGCATCAACAATTCAAAAGGCATCGACACATAAGACTTGAAGAATCCGACGAAGAATCCGCCCGTGATCCAGGCCTGCGCCCCGATCACCGCCAGTCCGGTCCCTGCCACAATGGCCGCAGGCCTGAGCGCCCTTTTGACCATCGCCAGCCAGAGGAACACGGCCGCGAAAAGGACAATACCGGCAGAACGCGTCAGCAGTGCCGCCGACATCCATCCCAAAGAACCCGCGAACCATGACAGGGAGGGCTTCTCCTGATAATGCTCCAGCGCCCAAAGTGCGGCGCAAACAAGGCCGAAGAAGGCCATGTCGGAAATGACATTCTGCTTTGTCAGAAAGAAGAGGAACGACGATGCCCAAAACGCGGCGCCGGCCAGCGCCAGCCCCGGGCCGCAGCGCCGGCGCAATAAACTGCCGATGCACAGGACCGCCCCCGCCCAGAAAGCCACATTCACACACTTCAAAACAATGAAATTAACGCCGAACGCTTTCAGGACGGGAACAAGCAGCAAGGGATACCCGGGAGGATAAACAATGACCGGATCGAGCATGATGTTGGCGGTATAAGGGCGGCCGCCCAGGATGTTCAGGGCGCCAAGGATATACTGGCTGAAATCCCCGCCCCAGTTATGCCCGTCCTTGAGGGTGACGGCATTCACCAGCACGCAGATACCGGTGATCGACCAAAGGCTGAAGCGGTAGGCTCTATCGGTCATGTTTAAAAACGGCAAAGCCTGATCATATGCTCGTTATAGAAGGACCTCTCAATTCCAACCTGTGAAATATACTAACATACTTAAGAAGGGTCAAGGCTCTTTCTCCTGCTGAGCCACCTCCCCTTTTTGAATCGCATCGTCCACAGCACGGAGCAGGTCGGCTGGCGTATCGTATTCCACAAAAGCCAACAAGCCGGTCTTCTCCCCTATATGCTTACGGATCGGTTTTAGATGCCGCGGATCGCGTTTTTCATAAAGCAAGAACTTGACGTCCGAAGTCTTGGCCATATGCAGTGCGCGCTGGGCCACCAGGTCGCCGGAAAGATCCGAAAGCCCGAGCTTCACCAGCGCCAAGACCGGAGGATCGATCGATAGCAGCTCCAGGGCAGTGGTACCGCTCCTGGCACAGGCCACGCGATAACCGGCGTCAAGAAGGGCGAGTGCGATCGGCCCCGCCTCCGCAAGATCATTCTCGGCCAGATAAACACTCTTCAAAGACAAGCTCTTTTTGTGCTTGACCACATCGACAACACGCCTGCGCTTATCGATAACGATCTCCACCTCATGGATAAAATCCTCGATCTCAAAAGGCTTGGCCATAAAGCCCTCAACCCTTAACTCCTTAAAAAACTGCTCCATATTAACCCTGGCCGTGAGAACGAACACAGGATACCTTGGACTATCGCCATCACATATCCTTTGGTAGAATTCGATGCCTCCCATATTCGGCATATTCATATCCAGAACGATCAGGTCAGGGGAGTAGGTCTCAAGCTTCTTTAACCCCTGAAGGCCATCTTCCGCTGTCTCAACCTCGTATCCCTTCTTCTGAAGCACATACTTGAGATTCCCGCGGAGGATCTCCTCGTCATCGATAATTAATATTTTTGATTTATCGCCCATATACCGCCTCCTTTGCTCTTCCTATATCAGTTTCTCGACCATTGCCAACAGGGCCTTCGGATCGATCGGCTTTCTTAATATTTCATCAGCACCGGCCTCCCGCGCTTTCTTTTCATCCTGCTCCGTACTAAAACCGGAATGCATGACGATCTTGATCCCTACCGTCTCCGGGTCGCTTTTAAGCCTCGCACAGACCTCCAGGCCATCGATCTTGGGCATATTGATATCCAGGATGATCAAATCCGGCTTGAAGCTGTTGCATTTCTGGCCAGCCAGAAACCCGTCGGAGACCATTTCAAGTTCATATTTCCCCGTCGCCGTCAGAACATTCCTGAGAACGGCCAGGGTCCCCGGATCATCATCAACGATCAGGATGCGTTTGGCTTGCGCCACAGGAATAGTAAAACAGAACGCGCTCCCCTTCCCGAATTCCGACTCGACCCAGATCCGGCCCCGATGCGCCTCAACGATCTCTTTGCAAATAGCCAGCCCCAAACCTGTCCCCCCGACATGCTGGCTCGCACCGCCAACCTGTTGAAATTTCTTGAACAACTTGGGCAGGTCTTCTTTGGTTATCCCGATCCCTGTATCACGGACACCGAACGTCATGTTCTTTTTATCTTCGCAAGAAACCGAGATCGTGATCTTCCCCTCTTTTGTGAACTTCATGGCATTATTGATCAAATTGCTGAAGACCTGGGCCAGCCGGTCCTTATCAACCAGGATCACGGGAAGGTCCGCACCGAATTCCGTCTCCAGCGTTAGCCCCTTCTCCTGAACAACCATGCCCTGCATCGAAACGATCTCCTGCACCAGGGCCGCAGGAGGAACGGACACAAGGTCCATCGCCATCTTCCCCGACTCCAGCTTGGCGAGATCCAGGACATCGTTGATCAGGCGCGCCAAACGATCAATACCCGATTTCGCCCCCGTGATGAACATTTTCTGCTCGTCGGAGAGCTTGCCGGGCATTTCCGTATTCAAAATATCGATCGAAGACTTGATGGCTGCCAATGGCGTACGCAATTCATGCGATACCGTATAGGTGAACTGCTTTTGCACATCGTACATGTTCTTTAACTTCACGCTCAATACCTCGAGCTCCTCGTTCCTCTTCTGGATGCTGCCGGCAAGCCGTTGATTGTTCCTTAGCAGATCAAATTTCTCGATCGCCTCCCTCACCAGCATCAAAAGCTGTTTCAGATCGAACGGCTTGTTGAGAAAGCGATAGACCTCGCCTTTGTTGATCGCATCTTCGGCCAACTGGACATCCGCATGCCCGGTAAAAAGGACCCTGATGACATCCGGCCTCTTCTCTTTGACCTGTCTCAGGAATTCAACGCCAAGGATGCCCGGCATACGATTATCCGAAAGGATAACTTTTATATCCATTGCCTCTATCGCACGCATCGCTTCTTTATGATCGGACGTTGCCAGGAAAGCGAACGGCTCGTCTTCAAACAGGCGTCCGCACACATCCAGGATCTCAAGTTCATCATCGAGAATGACAACATTTATTGCTTTCATAGTCACCGCTTCATTTTTTCGTACAATTCTTCCAAGACAGATGCTGTCTGTTCAAAGGCATCCAGGACCTCGGGATCGAAGTGCTCCGGCTTTGTCCTTCCGTCACCCTTGATAATGATCTCGCACGTCGTTCCGTGGTCGAACGCCGGTTTATAGGCCCGCGCATTTCTTAATGCATCATACTGATCGGCGATCGTCACGATCCGCCCCTCGACGGGGATCTCTTCACCTTTCAGGCCGCGGGGATACCCGCTGCCGTCCCATTTCTCATGGTGGGTCAGCGTGACCGACTTGGCTATTGCGAACTTGGGATGGTCGCCGATTATTTTCGCGCCGTAGAGGGTATGTTTTTTCATTTCCTCCCACTCCTCCGATGTCAGGCTGCCCGTCTTCTTTAGAATGGTGGACGGCACATGGATCTTGCCCACATCATGCAACGGGGCCTGCGAACAGATGGCGTCCGAGAACTCCTGCGGCATTCTCATCTGCCGCGAGATCACGGCACAATATTCACCGACCCTCAGGATATGGTCCCCCGTGTCTTCATCGTTGGCCTCGGCCGCCCGGGCAAGAGCATTGATCAGATAGACAAAGGATGCCTGCAGATCGGCGGTGCGCTCCCGGACTTTCATCTCAAGGCCTTTCTTCGCATCCTGGAGATCTTTCTGTATCCGGCTGCGTTCGATCGCATAGGTTATCGCCCGCAAAAGGATATGATAATCCACTCGCCCTTTTGAAATATAATCCTGGGCGCCGCCTCCGATAGCCTGCGCCGCCAGCGTTTCCTCTTCAGAACCAGTTAAAATAATAATGGGAGCATCCTGCGCCTGTTCTTTAACCTTCTCGAAAGTATTTAATCCTCTGGAATCCGGCAGGCCCAGATCGGACAAGATCACGTCGAATGCCTCGCGGCTCTCATATTCCAAAGCTTTCGACAGGCGATCCGCCCATTTGACATCAAAGGCCACCCTTCCCGGCATCCTGAATATCTCAAGATACAAGTCGGCGGCTGCCGGATCATCTTCAACGATAAGGACCTTTATGTTGTTCCTGGCCGTATTCATAAATGCCTGTTCATCCCAAGTTTCTTTTTGACTTCATTTAAAAGCAAAAGCAGATCAACGGGTTTATAAATAACATCTTCCCAGCGGAATCCCAATCCTTCCAAGTCTTTATAAATTTTCTCCTGCCCCATGGATCCCGTTAAAATGATGACCGGCCGGATATCTTGCAAGTCCTTCTTAACCTTCAGCACATCTAACCCTGTGATCCTGGGCATCTTCATATCAAGGATCATTAGATCCATGGCCACGCCTGCCTTTAAAAGCCCAATGGCCTCCCCGCCCCCGGAGGCCGAAATGACCTCAAAACCCTCCTGGGCCAAGAATTCGACGAACACCTCGACGATCCCTTCCTCATCATCAACGACCAATATCTTAGCCATTACGATTTACCCCCCCCCGCCAATGGCAGCAATATCGTTGCTGTCGTTCCCTTGCCCAACTCACTCTCAAATTTTATTTCCCCGCCATGCACCTTGATGATCCCGTAACAAACCGCCAGCCCGATCCCGGTCCCTGTCTCTTTGGTCGTAAAGAACGGCTCCATGATCTTGTGCATCACCTCTTCCGTCATGCCCTCCCCCGTATCCTTAAAATCGATCTTCAAAAAATCGCCTTCCAAAGAAGTCGTGATCGTAACAACACCGCCATGAGGCATGGCTTCCTTGGCATTATTCAAAAGATTCATGAACACTTCCTGAAGCTGCAGATCATCCACCGGGATATAGATGTCCTTTGTCAGATAATCTCTTTTGATCTCCACATTGTTGTTCAACATATACTGCTTTTCCAAAAGACAGGCAACAGCCTCAATGCTCTGGATGATATTCACATCCTTGACTTCTCCCTTGCTCGGCCGGGCGAACCTGAGAACCCGGCGGATAACCTCCTTGGCCCTCTCGCATTCCTTGACGATCTTGCCCGCGCTCTTTTTCTCCTTGTCACTTGTCGCCGCTGACATCAATGATAACTGTGCATTCCCGGAAATGATCATCAACGGATTATTAACCTCGTGGGCGATCTCGGAAACAAGCCGCCCCAAAGATGCCAGCTTTTCAGAGTGGATCAGCATGCTCTGGGAACGCTTTAATTCCCTGATATTTTCTTTCAGCTTTTCCGTCGCCTCATTGTTGTCCTCCAGCATGCTCGTCAGGATCTCGCGGGATTTGAACGCCTCTTTCAAAGAATTCCCCAATTGCTCGGACCGCTCCGTCAAACTCAGCTGAATGAGCTTGAGTTTCTCTTCATCCTGGATCTTTCTGGTGAGATCGATCCATACACAGTGGAGAACGGTCTTGCCTTTTATGACAATAGGCGTAAGAGACACCTCGACCAAGAAGTCTTCTCCATTCGCCTTGCGGTGCACCCATTCAAACCGGTGGGATCCCCGTTCGGCCGCGATCTTCATCATCTCATTGGCTTTTTCAAAAGAACTCTGCCCGTCCGGCTGCCGGGGGGGAGACAATTGCGAGGGATGCGTCATCAAAAAGTCCTCCCGGCTCGCATATCCCAGCATTCGGGCCGTGGCTTCGTTAGAATCCACAAACTTGTCCCCCGCTATCAGAAGAATGGCGTCGGGAGAAGCATACATAACATCGATGAATCTCTTTTCGCTCTCTATCAAGTCCTTTTCCAGCTGTTGGCGCCGTTCTATTTCAGATAACAGCTTGTCCTTCGATACCATGGTTTCTTTAAGATGACCGGCAGCTTCGTTTAAAGACGTTGCCAACAATTCGAACTCATCCGCCGTCTTCAGATCAATGCGATGGTCCAGATCTCCTTTAGAAAAATGCCGTACACCTTCCTGGATCCTGAGTAACGGAGCAATAAAGACGTCCCGGATCATCTTGCGCATAAAAAACACGATCCCCGATGAAATGATCAACACAAAAACAAGCGACCCGGCAAAGATCATATACAGCGGATAAGAAATTTCATCTTGTTCTTGTGCAACAAAGATGATCCAGTGGATCCCATTTGTTTCAAGATACGGGCTCTGAACCCGGGAAGCAGAAACCAGCGCCATTTTTCCTGTACAACCTTTGACGATCTCAAAACCGTTCTTTGATCTTAACAAACGGCCCAGATCAGGACCTGATAACACAAACTTGCTCATGGGCGCCAGCCCGGGGTGATAGATAACGTCCCCCTGCTCATTTAACAAGGACACATGCCCTGTCTTCCCGAATTGATACTTCAGTAAAGACTGAAAAAATACGGAAATATCCAGGCTGGTCTTTAAGACACCAATGACCTGTCCTGTCTGATCTTTGACCGGAATGGCAACAGGGCAGGAAATTTTCTGGCTCGAGGGGTCAAGTTCCACGCCTCCCCAGAAGATGGCGCCCTGGCCTTTATTGTAGGCACGCTGCCACCAGTCCTCATCCGCCTGATAGAAATCGCTTGATCTGTTCGAGGAGGCCACCAAACCGCCATATTTATCTGTAAGAAGCATTTTCGCGATCGTGACATCCTGATCCGCCAATATCTTT
Organism: Candidatus Omnitrophota bacterium; assembly: GCA_903908245.1. GTDB lineage: Bacteria > Omnitrophota > Gorgyraeia > Zapsychrales > Fredricksoniimonadaceae. The sequence goes on along the minus strand of CAIVRE010000015.1, from coordinate 65,028 downwards.
AATCTCTGACTCATCCGGGAGCCGAGCCGCTCTTGAATGACCGGGCTGTTAAAGGGCGCCGACACCCACTCCTCGTCCATGCGCGCCATATACTTCTGGATGGCCTGGGGGTTCCAGTTAACATAAGTAAGATTAGCCTGATCGAGCGCATCACGCCACCAGGGGCTCACCACATAAGATCCCAAATTCGAAACGGTATGTTCAATTTGAAGGGTAATAAAAGTTGAGAACAGCACGGCATCCTGTTTTTGCCTCTGGCCAATGGTATCAAAACGCATCTTCCATACACTTAAAAAGCCCGCTACTGTCAGGGCTATCGCCATAATGCCAACAACGACAAGCACAAACCGTATGCTTTTTTTTTGAATGCCTGTTTTCATCATGACAAAACACCTGCGTTAGCGATCCCGATCTGTAAAACTACGTCCCAAGCTTCAACTCCAGCTCCATGACTTTCTTTTTTAACTCCAGGATACGTTCTTCCCTCCCCATGCTCACCTTATACAAGATCTCCATTTCCTTGATACGCTTACGCACCTCTTCTCCTGCCATTTTCTGCTCAGTGACATCATTAAAGATAGCAACGATCTCCCCAGAAGGAAGCTTATAAACATCGTTCTCGAACCAGCGGGCTATACGTTCATCCTTGTAAAAGACAGCAGGATAATTTTCGGATATCCCGGTCTTCCAAACACGCTGAAAAACATTGAAGATGCCCGTATCACGGACGTTTGGAAAAACATCCAAAACGCTCCTCCCGAGAATATCTTCCCTCTTCACTTGATTGGTACGCTCAGCCTCCGGATTAAAATCTCTGAGAATAAAATCCTCGCCGTCCTTTTTCGCCTCGTAAACAGCCACACCGCTTCTCATCCGGCCAAACATCTCCCGATGACGAACTTCACTTGCCTTAAGAGCCTCCTCCACAACCTTTCGGTCCGTAATATCCTGAATGATCCCCACGATATACTTCCTACCTGATGGGTCTTCATATAATGTCTTCTTGGTAATGATCGTCCTGAGGGTCCCTTTTCCGTCCGTGAAGAACTCCTCATTAATGATCTCTTTTCCTCCGAAAAACACCTCTTCATCTTTCTTCCAGAAAATATCCGCCTGCTCCCTGGGAAAAAAATCATAATCAGACTTTCCCTGTAATTCCCCAGCCTTGCGTCCAATAAATGCAAGAAAGGCGGAATTATACAAGACCCAGCGATGCTCCTGATCCTTGACAAAGATGGGGTCAGCCACGGCATTGATGATCTTTTCAAGATATTCTTTTGCTGCAGCTGTTGAATCCTCCTGCCCTTTTCGCCCGGCATCCGAATAATTCAACAGCCTTCCAAGAAAATAAATATACAGCACAACAAAGGAAAGATTTCCCATCGCCACCAGCGAAACGCCAAATTCATTGCTGAACAAGGTTATTCTTTGCGCGAATATCTCGAAAAATCCCATGCTGATCGGAACAAGGATCGCAACTGGTAATATTCGACGCAGGATATTGCCTCCCATAAGATCAGAGGTGACCTGGGCCATGAAACCTCTCTCGGAACGTAAAAAAAAGATCCCGAAGGCCGACAGGACAAAAAAAACCGCCGTATGGAACGCCATGGCCGTACTGAACTTCTGACCAAAATAAAGAGGCGCTGCCCCATAAAAATACCCCACGAGAGCTAAAAGGGACGTGTAGACAACAAACAAAGTCAAACTCTGTGCCACATGATCAAGCCTCACCCTCTTGCGACTTGAGAATAAGAAAGCTAAAGCGATCAATACGAAGTTGATCGCCGTATTTAAAGCCATTCTTCCAGGAGAAGACGTCAAAACAGCGCTGGCCGAGTCCTGGAACAATAATTGATCAATGCCCGGGTTCCATTGAAAGGCATACTCACACATCGTCACAAGACCGATGGACAAAAGCACAAAAACACATAGTTCCGCGGTTAAACGCGACCAGACATGATCCGCCCGCTTCATCTGCAGACACCACAAGGCCAGACCGATCAGGACAAAACAAAGCGCCGTATTGGCCTTCATCGTGACCAGTCCCGGAAGGACGCTCTTCAAAGCCGCAATATCCAATGCCCACCCCATCAGGACAATACATCCGCCAAAAAAGATCAAGACACTGATGATCTCTGACATCTGTTGCATGATCGCAACAGCCTTCCCCTCAGGCATGGCCACGCTCATGTGTTGAAGCCTGTTATTGTCTTTCACCATAAGACCTTCTTCCTGAATTTGCCCGGCATTCAGACACTCTTTTTGAATTTGGCCAGATCCTCTTTCAACTGGTCGATCTCTTCTTTCAATGCCAGAATACGCTCTTCCCGGCCCATGCTCGCTTTGTAATAAATCTCCAACTCATGCAAATGCGCTTCCGTTTGCTTTGTGACCTTCTTTTCCTGTGTAATATCCCTGGCGACATGGACCGCGCCCAGCCATTCTCCATCGATCCCAAGAATGGGAGCAACAGTGACCTGTAAGATGATCCCCAACCGAGGATCAATGACCTCTTCTGTATGGGATTCTTTATCCAGTTCGCTCTTCTTAAAAGGACAGGACAGCCAGGGATGATCCAGGTGATGCACGATCTCGAAACATTTCTTGCCGATCACGTCCCTGGAATCCATTTTTAACGCATTAAGACAGGCCTTGTTTATCCTCACAATATTCATATCCTTATCCTGAACAAAGATCATTTCACTCATGGCATCAAACGTCATCTTCCACTGTTCAGCCGACTGGCGGATCTCCGCCTCCGCCTTCTTGAGATCGACACGAACCTCTCTTTCCCGGACAGCACGCTTTATGACCTCTGCTAACTTGTAGAGCCGGTCTTTCATAATATAGTCCACCGCGCCTGCCTTCATCATCTCAACCGCCCGATCCTCAGCAATGGTGCCGGAAATGACGGCAAACGGAATTCCCGGGAAAACTTCTTTTGCGATCTCCAGCGCCTCGGAAGCGCCAAAACCTGGCATATTAAAATCACTAAAGATCATGTCCGGAATATAGTCGCCGATCAGTTTTTGAAATGCCTCTTTTGTTTTCACCCATTTCAAGGTGTAGGCCAAGCCGCATTGATCAAGCTGTCTTGCGAGAAGCTCCACGTCCGCTTCAGAATCTTCTATGATCAAGATCCGTATCTCTTTATCCATAAAACCTCCTTCTCTCCCAAAGATCCCGCCTGTCAACTCGGATACTTTGCCCCTTTGATGCCTTCTTTTAAACGATCGGAGGCTTGTTGATAAAAACCCAATACATGCCAAGCGCCCTGATCGTTTCAGAGAACTTTTCAAAATCGATCGGCTTCACGATATAGCTGTTCGCGCCGAGATTATAACTATCGATCAGATCACTTTCCTCCTGAGAAGAAGTCATGATCACGACGGGGATGATCTTCGTCCTTTCATCCGCCTTGATGCGCCTGAGCACCTCTTTGCCATCCACCTTGGGGAGCTTAATGTCGAGAAGAATAACCTTGGGCGGATTTTTAATGTTCCTGTTGAGATAGGCTCCGGAACAAAATACAAAATCAAGCGCCTGGGCTCCATCAGTGACCACATGGATTTTATTATCAAGGTTCTTCTTCTGTAACGCCCGCAGTGTAAGCTCAACGTCAGACGGATTATCCTCGACTAAAAGTATCTCAATCTGTTGATCGTTTGTCATTTTGCCCTCCTTTGGGTAACGTAAAATAAAATGTCGCCCCTTGCCCAACCCTGGCCTCGGCCCACACCCGGCCGCCAAGGCGTCGAACAGCACTGCGGACTATCGCAAGGCCAATGCCAGTGCCTTCAAACTCGTCCTGCGCATGAAACCGCTGGAAAATCCCGAAAAGCTTGCCCTCGTACTTCATGTCAAATCCCGCGCCGTTATCCTTGACGTAATAGACGCACTCTCCATCCTTATCGTAGCCGCCGATCTCGATCGTGGCCTTCTCTTGATGTGCGCTGAATTTCATTGCATTTGAAATGAGATTCGTCAATATCTGCCTGGCAAGCACAAGGTCGGCCCGAGCAGATGGCAATGGCTTTACAGACACTTCGATGGTCCTATCACGGGGGAAATCTTCTCTCAACTCATGGCATAGGGATTCCACGAGCATCATTATGTCGGTATCGACAAAATTCATCTCTACTCGTACCAGGTGAGCCAATTTGAGAAGATCCTCAATGAGCTGCCCCATTTTTCTGACATTTTCATTAATAACGCCGATCACCCTTTGGCCGTTTTCGTCAAGTTTGGGAGCATAATCTTCAGTAAGAATATTTGCAAAACCCGCTATCGCCCTGAGCGGGGCCTTCAGATCATGCGCGACCGAGTAACTAAAAGCCTCCATCTCCTCCATGGCCAACGTGAGCGCTGCCGTACGCTGACTGATGCGCCCCTCGAGCTCTTGATTGGTTTTCCTCAAAATCTCTTCTTTTCCTCTTAAAAAACGGATTTTTTGTTCTTTTAAAAAGAACGCCGCAACCGCGATTTGAAAGAATACAAAAATAATGACAAGCCCCGTGATATTTCGTATTCCCGATCGAAGTGATTCATAGACCTCGGAGGAATCCATGCGCGAAACGAGAAACCACGGAGAATCCGGAATGGCTCTCACACTAGCGACCACTTTCACGCCTCGATAGTCAATGCCTTCCACAATACCGGTTGCCCCAAGGACCGCCTTAACGGCAGGCACAAATATGTCAGATAAAGGAATACGCAGTTTAAGAGCCGCGTCATTTTTAAACTTAAGCTCATTGAGGAACAGGACGTCATTGCCTTCTTTGCGGACAAGGAGGGTCTCGGCAGTCCTGTTAAGCAAGGGCCAGCGCTGAATAAATGGATAAAGAAAGGTTTCAGGATCAATTCCCAGCAAGAGAACCGCCAAAACCCGGTGGGTATCTTTTTCATCAAGGATCGGGATCAAGAGCCCCAAGCTGACCTTGCCATTATGTTCGTTACGGTAAAAATCCTGAAATTCGATCTTCCGGGAGATGCAGACCTCCTCAATATGCTTCAAAATAACTTCCGAAACAGAGGACGCGCCGGCAGGATCATAAAGGCGCACGCGGCCAACAGTGTCGAATAAGTGAATGGCGCTGTACTGATTCGAGATCAAATAATTTTTGATCCACGCGTCGAGCTTTCTTTTTACATCAAGATTCCCGGGTTCCTTGAAATGGCTGTTGACCAATTCCGAGAAACTATCATCTTTATAAATAAATTCGGCATCCATGCGTCGTTCATTTCTCCACCGAATAAGCTCATCCGCTTTAAACTCTGCGACAAAAGAAAGACGCTGCTCCGCCAAGCTCCGGATCTGTTTTTCATAGTCACGAGAATATAAAAATCCAATGATTAACGTACCGGTAAGAAGAAGAAGAAGAAGAAGAAGAAGAAACTTGGGGGAATTAGGCCAAAAATCCGGCGTGGCCGCCTTCCCCATCCCCGGATCGTTTGGAATTTCTTTTTCTGTTTTTTGTTCGCTGTTTCTGTCCACGGTCATCACGCCTTCTCTAATTCTTTCAGGGGCCAACTTTCATCTCTTTTTCCAACTTCCTTTGGGCGCCAGCGAGGGAATACCCCTCCTTATCGATGAGCCTCTTCACAAAAATAGCCCTGTCGATATCTTCCGCAGAATAACACCTGAATTTTCTTATCCCGCACTGGGCATATTCTGGTTTAACAATGCCAAATCTCTCCCAATAACGCAATCGCTCGGACGATATGCCTGTGCGCCGGGTCATTTCTATTGTTCCTATTTCAGCTTCTTTTTCACAGGATGGATTCATAAAGAAAATATTCCTTTCCCTGAATACACACATGCGATATCAGACACTCACTTCCTATATGTCCAAATTGTATCCCTGCATTGTAACCGATGCTATAGGGCATTAATGGGTATCAAATGGGTATAGAATATACCCATTCCTTCAGGGGGAGCTTATAAAGGGCTGGTCGAAAAGATCAGATCTTCTGAAGATATGAGGCAAGGTTGGCCTTTTTGTTCGACAGGCCCATTTTCTTTCGGATATTTTTGCGGTGTTTTTCTATTGTCTGGCAAGAAACATTCAAAAGCCCGGCAATATCCTTACTGGTAAGGTTGCCTTTGATCATGCTGCTGATCTCGATCTCGCGAGATGTTAATCGCTCGCGTCTGTTGGTTATCTTGCGGCCAAAAGACAATGTCAGTTCCTTCAAATGCTGCTCGAGCAATTCAAGATATTTGGGCGAAACGCCCTTGATCGCCAGTTTCTTCAGGATCGGTTCTATGAATTCTTCCACGTTGATCGCAACATCTTCTCTCATCCTGTCTTTTTCCCTCTCCATATGTTCCAGCAATTCCTTTAAAGCCAAATTCTTTTGTACCAAAAGCACCTTGTCGTCTTTTAGCTCTTTTTCAGACCTTCTTAATGCCTCCTGCGCCTGCATACGCTGGGTGATATCATTAAAAATGCCCAAGATGCAATCCTCGCCATCTAAAATGATATTGATCCAGCTGACGTCGACATAAAACACGCTGCCGTCCTGGCGCAGGCATGCAAGGTTTGTTAATACACGATTAACGTCCTTCTTCTCTGCCTTGAAACAGGCCAAAACATAACTCATAAACTTTTTTGGATGAAGATCCATAACTCTTTTTTGCACAAACTCTTCTTCCGCGTATCCGAACATCCTGCAGGCAGCCGGATTAGCGTAAATGATCTGCTTCGTTTGTGTTCTCACCGCGAGCATCCCATCGGGCGCACCCATAAATAACGCCTTATATTTGATCTCTGAATTTCTCAATTTATTTTCGCTCTTCTTGCGATCCGTAATATCCTCAATACTCAGAAGGATCATCTGCACGCTATCAAGGCGGCGGGCATTAAGAAGCATGTCCCTGGGCCCGATGGCCTTGAAATCATGACTGATCTCATAGTCCTCGAAGAATTTATTATCAGGAAGGATCTTCTCCAAAAGATGCCGCAGCCCGGGAATATTCCACTGCCGATTTCCCAGATCATAAATAAATTCTCCTACAGTTTCCTGAGGAGAAACTTTAAAAACCCGATAGAACGATTGATTGGCAGAGATCACCCTGAGCTTGTGACTCAACACTATTAAAGGCACGCGCACTGTCTCTACGATACTCTCGGCATATTCGCGAGCTTTCTGGATCTTTTGCTCGGCCTTCTGGCTTTCAATATCTTTTGCTAATAGCTGTTCTTGCAAAAGTTTTACCGCTTTAACGAGTGCTTTTTCAGTTTCATTCTTCATGGTTATTCCTTAAAACAAAAATACCCGGATCTCTGGCCTGATGACTGGGCCGATCGTTAAAAACCTGTTGCCTCTTTACAAATATATTATCAATTCTTTTCACTTTTGCACACCCAAAATATGAGGAAGCTCTGGCTCGGCAGGAGACTTGGCGCCCTCCGGTCGCTTCGCTCCCTTCGGGTCGGCCATTAAACAAGAAAGCCCGCTGAAAAAGCGGGCTTTCTTGTTTAATGGCGGGGTGGACGGGACTTGAACCCGCGATCTCCAGCGTGACAAGCTGATATGTTAACCAAACTACACCACCACCCCAAAAAATCTTCGCTAGTTTACTTATCCACCCCGCAATTGTAAAGAATTTTTTTAAACCCGCTTAACTCTCCGGTCAAAAACAAGAATATGGGCAGTACAGGGCTCGAACCTGTGGCCTGTTGAATGTAAATCAACTGCTCTAACCAACTGAGCTAACCGCCCGAAATAACAAAAGATTATAACACGCCCTGAATTTCTTCCAGGATCTTTAACGCGGCCCCGCGCGGATCCCCGGCCTTCACGATCGGGCGGCCGATCACCAGGAAATTCGCGCCGGCCCTGATCGCGCTGGCGGGCGTTTCAACCCGCTTCTGGTCACCGGCATCAGCGGCCGCGGGACGGATCCCGGGCGTAACCAGAACAAAATCCCTGCCCATCTCCCGGCGCAGCATGGCGGCCTCCTGTGCGGAAGATACCACGCCATCAAGCCCGGCCTCCTGCGCCAAAACCGCCCGTTCCAGCACAACGCGGGCCATGTTACCCGCGGCGGCATCACTTGTCAATACCGTCACGCCCACGATCAAAGGCCCGGGCACACCCAGCTCAAGCGCGCGCTTGCGCGCGGCATCGGCCGCGGCCCGCATCATTTCAATACCACCCTGGACATGAACGGTCATCATGAACAACGGCGCGAATTTTTCCGTCCTGACCCCCGCTCCGTCCAGCGCCTGATGCACCGGAACGCTTAACCCCACCGCCGATGAAACCCCGCTGGCCACCGTATTGGGAATATCATGGAATTTCAGGTCCAAGAAAACCTTTTTGCCCTGCGCCTGCAAATAACGCACTATGAACGGGCCATACGCCGTGAATAACTGGAACCCGACCTTGTAGATCTCAACAGCATCGCCAACAGATTCAACGATCCCGCGCGCTTCTTCAAATGTGGGGACATCCAGGGCCAGGATCAGCCTGTCTTTAGCTTTCATCGCCGGATACTCCCGATCAATTCACGGATATCTGTCATCTTGTTGGCCTTCATATATGCCTTAATACCGTCGAGAACCGCCAACGGCGCGCGAGGGTCCACAAAATTGTAAGTCCCCACCGCCACCATCGAAGCGCCGGCAATAAGAAATTCCAGCGCATCATCCGCATTCGTAATGCCCCCCATCCCGATAATGGGGATCTTCACCTTTGCAGCGGTCTCGCACACCATACGCACCGCAATGGGGCGTATCGCCGGTCCGGAAAGCCCTCCGGTAAAATTCCCGATCCGCGAACAGCGTTTTCTGATATCGATCGCCATAGCCATGAACGTATTGACCATGCTGATGCCATCCGCCCCTGCCTCTTCGGCCGCTAATGCGATCGCGGCAATATCCGTGACATTGGGCGAAAGTTTGGCAATGACCGGGTACTTCGAAACTTCTTTGACGCGGCGCACTACGGCAAATGTCGCTTCCGCCGATTGCGCCACCAGCACTTTCTTCTGAAGGTTCGGGCAAGACAAATTAAGCTCGACCGCGCTCAAACCACCGGCTGCGTTCAGCTTTTCGACCATCAATGCAAAGTCATCTTCACTATGAGCGGAAATACTGACGATCAACGGCACGCCTGTCGCTTTTAACTTCGGCAATTTCTCGTCGATAAACCGGTCGATCCCCGGATTCTCGATCCCGATGGCATTGATCATTCCCGCCGGAGTCTCACAAATGCGCGTCGGGGGGTTGCCCTGCTGGGCCTGCAAGGTCACCGTCTTGGGAACAAGGGCCCCCAGCCTCTTGACTTCTTCCTGCCCGTAAAATTCCTCGGCATGGCCGAATGTCCCGGACGCCACGGTAACTGGATTAGGGAACACCGCTGTTCCGATCTTGACAATAAGATTCATAATTTACTTCCCCAGGATCATCCTTAAGCCGACTACGATCACTAAAGCACCAAAACATTTCTTAAGCACTGGCGTTGAGAGCGTATGCGCATAGGTCGCCCCCAGAAAAGTCCCCGCCAGCATTCCCAGCGCGATCAGGAGGGCAACAGGCAAATTAACATTCCCGGCTTTATAATAAGTCCATGCGGCCAACAAGAACGACGGCAAAATAAACGTCATGATCATCGTTCCCTGGGCCATATGCTGGGAAAACCCGAAAAAAAGAACCAGGGCCGGAACGACCAGAACTCCGCCTCCGATCCCAAACATTCCGCCAACAAAACCACCGGCCAAACCCAGCAGGATCAACAACAAAAAGTGCACCATCAAAACACCAGCGCTTCCAGGCCGAAGACCGGCCCATCGTGGCACACGGTCTGATACCCTTTCGTCGTCGATATAGAACAACCCAGGCAAGCACCCAGGCCGCAGGCCATCACTTCTTCCATCGATGCTTCTCCGCTCAAGTTCTTTTCCCGGGCGAACGCGGCCACCGTGGCCATCATCGGCCTTGGCCCGCAGGCGTAAATAAAGGTCGTCGGCGCGATATCGATCTTGTCAAACAGCTCCGACACGCGGCCCTTCACGCCGACAGAGCCGTCATCCGTTGCAACAAATGTTTTTACACCGTTGGCTTTAAATCCTGCCATCGAGAACGTATGCGCCCTGCTCCGCCCGCCATAAAGAAGGACCTTCTCGGCTTTATGTTTCAACAATATGTCCGAAAACAGCAGGAACGGAGCAACGCCAATGCCTCCGCCGATAAAAACGACCTGCTTCACACTTTTACTTGGAAGCGTGAACGGCCGCCCCAAAGGCCCAAGGACATCAAGGATATCGCCTTTTTCCTTTGCCGCGAGCAATTTAGACCCCTTGCCCACCGGCTCAAAAAAGACCTCCACTTTCCCGGCTTTCGCCCGAAAAACACTGAACGGCCTGCGGAATAACGGCTCAAGGCCGTCGGAGACCTTGATATGGATGAACTGCCCCGGTTTTACCTCTCTGGCGAGCGCCGGCGCGTCAAGCACAAGGCGGAAATAAACATCGTTCACTTTATTAACACCGACGACTTTATATCTGTCCTGGATCTTTTTCATTGCCGGTCATTCCCGCAACGATCCGTATAAACCACCTTGCCGCCGCAAATGGTGGCCATCACGCGGCCCTTCAATGTCCATCCCATAAAAGGAGAATTCTTTGATTTGGAAACCATGTCCTCTTTGGTGACTTTCCATTCACGGTCCATATCCACGATCGCAATATCCGCATCTTTCCCGACAAGGATCTCGCCTTTGTTCAGGAACCCCATGATCCGCGCCGGCCCGGCGGACATTTTCTCAATGAGTTGCGGCAGGGTCAAAATACCGCCCGCCACCAGTTCCTTTATCGCCAGCGCGAACGCCGTCTCCAGCCCGATAAGGCCGGGCGGAGCGCCATCATATTCCACTTCCTTGTCCTCATGCGTATGCGGCGCGTGATCGGTCACGATGCAATCGATCGTGCCATCCTTCAAACCCGCCTTGATCGCCTGCACATCCGTCTGGCTGCGCAAGGGCGGATTGACTTTCGTCGAAGTGTCAAACGACTTTACGGCATCCTCCGTCAAAGTAAAATGATGCGGGGTCGCCTCGCAGGAAACCAGGACCCCCTCCGCCTTGGCCCGGCGGATCAGCTCCACCGACCGTGCCGCGCTGATATGCATGAAATGCACCCGCGTCCCCAGGTACCGCGCGATCTCAATGTCACGCGCGATAATGACCGTCTCGGCAATAAGAGGGTCGCCTTTAAGCCCAAGCAAAGTCGAAAGCGCGCCTTCATTCATCACGCCTTTGGCAGAAAGATGATCATCCTCGCAATGCTGCATCACCAGCAATCCCGCCATCTTCGCATATTCCAGAGCCCGGCGCATCAAGCCTGCGTTCATCAGGCTCCTGCCGTCATCGGAAACGCCCAGGCATCCGGCCCGCCGGAGGTCCATCATCTCGGTGATCTCCCTGCCTTCACGCCCTTTGGTGATAGCGCCGACAGGATACACATTCACCAGCCCCACCTTCTTGGCCTGGTCAAGAATGTATTGCACCACCTGCGCGGTATCGATCGCGGGGGCCGTATTGGGCATGCAAAAGATCGTCGTGAACCCGCCCTTCACCGCCGCGCGGGACCCGGTCTCAATGGTCTCCTTGTCCTCACGGCCGGGCTCGCGCAAATGCACATGCAGGTCAATGAGCCCCGGTATCACTTTTTTCCCCGCGGCATCGATCTCCCGGACCCCGTCCCTCTTGATGGACGGACCGATCCCGGTGATCTTCCCTTCTTCAATAAAAATATCCTGCACAACCGGCGCCTCACCGGAAGCATTAACGATCGTGGCATGCTTGATCAAAACATTCATGGTCATCCTTTACCTGGCTGCGTATTATGTCATCTCTCCGGCTTTATTCATGATAAACCTAACGCGTTCCCTGGTGTTCAAGCACCAACAGGGCGATCATGGCCGGAAGATAACTGATCCCCCAGATCCCCAGCAGGCCGAACAGTATCCCCGTCAGGAGAAAACCAAGCGCGACCCCGCTCTCCTCGCGCTCCAGGATCGATTCTTCCGGGACAGAAGGATGCACAAAAACGCTGACCTCGCCCCCTGAAGAATACTGGGACGCCTTGCGCTGCGCCGCGGCCCTGTTTGAAAAATCCACCGAAGAAAGGCCGATCTGGCTGCCAGTATAATTCTTTCCCTGAAATTGATACTCATAGACGACATTAACACTGTAGGTCATCGTTCCTGTCGTGGTGCTCGTCATGCCATCGGCATTATTGGTCATGTCGGTCACCAGCCGGCTCTGAACAGCTTCACCCGAAGAAACGATCTTCCCCTTGACACGGACCCAGTCCTGCGTCACCACCGCCTTGCTGAACACACTGACGCCCATAACCAGAAAAACGAGCCCCATAAAAATAACGATCCCGCCGCCCCAAAGAATGGGCAAGGCATACTCACTACCGGCCGTTTTCAATTCAGGAACAGGACCCAGCTCGTTCATTGGCCCACCTTTTCTATTTCGACTTGCGTCCCAGCAAAAGATACAATACCGCCATGCGCACCGCAATACCGTTGGTCACCTGCTCGAGGATCACCGACTGCGGGCCGTCCGCCACTTCCGCCGCGATCTCTATGCCGCGATTGGTCGGCCCGGGGTGCATGACCAGCGCCTTGGGTGAAGCGATCCTGAGCCGTTCCGGCGTGATACAGAACTCCCGCACATATTCCACGATCGACGGCAGGAAAGAATCCTGCTGGCGCTCTTTCTGCATACGCAACGCCATCACCACATCCGCGCCTTTAAGTGCCTTGTTAATATCGGTCGTGGACTCCACCCCCATCTGCTCGATGCCCACCGGCAAAAGCGTGGAAGGGCCGCAGACCACGACCTGCGCGCCCATCTTGATAAGCCCGGCAATATTCGACCGCGCCACGCGCGAATGCATGATATCGCCAATAATGGCCACTCTCACCCCGTCCGTACGGCCGAGCTTTTCCTTGATCGTAAAAATATCCAGCAACGCCTGGGTCGGATGCGCCCGGCAGCCGTCACCGGCATTGATCACCGACATTTTCGTGCCGTTGGCCAGAAGCTGCGGTGCGCCCGATGCCGAATGCCGCACCACCACCAGGTCCACATTCATGGCTTCAACATTCAAGGCCGTGTCCAGCAGGGTCTCCCCCTTGACCAGCGAGCTTGTCGCCCCCTGGATCGCCAGCGTATCCGCCGACAAACGTTTCGCGGCCAGTTCAAAAGACACCCTCGTTCGCGTGGACGGCTCGGCAAAAAGCATCGCCACCGTCTTGCCGCGCAAGGCCGGCACTTTTTTTACTTCACGGGAAGAAACCTCTTTAAAAGAACGCGCTGTCTCAAGGATCAGTTCAATATCATCCCGCGTCGTCTCCTGCAGGTCGAGCAAATGTTTGTGTTTCCATTTGTTCATGCCTCTCCTCCCTGGACCACCACGCTGTCGGCCCCCTGGTCGGATTCGGTCAAGACGACCTTGACCTTCTGTTCTTTGGCGGTCGGGATGTTCTTGCCCACAAAATCCGCCCGGATAGGAAGCTCCCGGTGCCCGCGGTCCACCAGCACCGCCAGCTGAATACAGGCCGGGCGGCCAAGGTCCACCAGCGCGTCGAGCGCGGCCCGGATGGTGCGGCCGGTATAAAGGACATCATCCACCAGGACCACCTTCATATCGGTCACGTCAAAATCAATTAGCGTTTCACGGATCACGGGCTGTTGGCTGACAATGGAGAGGTCATCACGATAAAGGTTGATATCAAGGACACCCGTCCGGATATCCACGCCCTCTATCTCGCAGATGGCCTTGCGCAAACGCTCGGCAAGGACAGCCCCGCGCGTGCGGATGCCCACCAGGCACACGTCTTCAATGCCTTTGTTGCGTTCAAGGATCTCATGGGCGATCCGGGTGACCGCACGCCTGACCTGCTCCTGGTCCATAATAACGCTCATTCGCCACGTCCTTTCAAAAAAAAACCCTCCGCGCCGTTAACGGCATGAAGGGTGTTGTAGTCTTTGGGTTGCTGCAGCAATCATCAGACGACTTTCCTTTTCGGTTTCTCGAACCGGATTAAAGGATTTAATTTCGTAAAGAATAACACTCGCCGCCCTTTTTGTCAAGCGGATATAAGTTGACGGCAGAATTTCTGGCGTTAATATATTATCCAGAGGTTAACTGTTAATTCTGTCCGGAGGTTCCATGAAACCACTGCCCGTTCTCACTTTAGCGATCCTTGGCCTGTCCTTGCTCTGTTGTCCCCGCTCCGGGCTTGCCGCCGGCACGGTCACCCTGACATCCAATTACCCCGCCCCGGCAGGGAACTACGCCAAATTATCGGTCGGGACCACTTATACCACCACCGGCGTCCCCGGTGACCGGTTGATCGTGGAAGGCAATGTCGGCATCGGCACCTCCAACCCGACGGACAAACTGTTCGTGACCGGGAACGTTACCATCACAGGGGATACGCTCAGGCTTGGCGGAAGCAATGCCAATTTTCTCTACGACCCGTCGGGAGCCGGTGACTTCTACATACGCCAACAAGGTAATCTTTATGTCAAAAATATCGACAGTCTCTTTTACAGGACAGTCTTCGCCCTTGCCTTTACGACATCGTCAGACAGGCGTTTGAAAGAGAAGATCCAGCCCATCATCGACGCACTAAAGAAGATCAAAGCCATGAACGGCGTTACATTCGCCTTCAAGCAAGACCCCAAAACGGTCCGGATGGGCCTCATCGCCCAGGATGTGGAGCCGATCGTTCCGGAAGTCGTTTCGATCGACAACAAGGGAATGAGAGGCATCAACTACGACGGGTTGGTCGGCTTGCTGGTCGAGGGGATCAAGGACCAGCAAAAACAGATCGATGTGCTCACGGCCCGGCTGGATAAACTGGAAAAGAAACAGGGACAAAAGATGTGTAAAATCGACAAGAAAACGGGGACAAAACCCGTTCATCAGGCAGAAAAAACCACTGCCCCCGCGGCATCAAACATGAAATAATATCACGAACTCGCCCAAAGGCTTATGGCGGGTAAAATGATCGAGGAGCGTGCTGGCTTTCCCATCCAGGCGCTCCTCGAATTTTTTAGTAAGCTCACGAGCTACGGTAATGGACGGGTCCTTCAAGACTTCCTCAATATCCTTCAATGCTTTAAGCAAACGATGCGGTGACTCATAAAAGATCGCGGTCCCTCCCGCCTCGGCGGCCTGCGCGATCCTTTTGCGCCGGGCACCGGGCTTGACCGGCAAAAACCCGTAGAACGCGAACCTGTCCGTCGGAAGGGCCGACAACGACAACGCCGCGATCACGGCACAGGCTCCGGGAATGACCTCCATCGGGACATTCTCCGCTTTCGCCAGGCTCACCAGGCGATACCCGGGATCATTAATACCGGGCGTCCCGGCATCTGATACCAGCGCAATATTCTTTCCCGCTTTGAGCAGCTCCACCAGCTGGCGGGCCTTGCCGCTTTCATTATGGTCGAAATAACTGGTGAGGGGCGCGGTAATGCCATACTCTTTGCACAAAACACCCGTATGACGGGTATCCTCGGCGGCGATCAGATCCACGCTTTTGAGGACCTCGATCGCGCGCAGCGTAATGTCCTTCAAATTCCCGATGGGAGTGGAGACGATGTATAACATTATTCCACGGTCACGGACTTTGCCAGGTTGCGCGGCTGGTCCACATCGCATCCGCGATTGACCGCAATGTAATACGCCAGAAGCTGCAAAGGGATGATCGCCAAAAGCGGCGTCAACAGTTTATGCGTCCTGGGGATATAAATGACCTTGGTGGCATGCTGCTGGATCAAGGCGTCGCCTTCCGTCGCAATGGCAATGACCTTGCCCTTGCGCGAGAGGATCTCCTGGATGTTCGAGATCATCTTCTCGTAAATATCCGATTGCGGCGCGATACAGACGACCGCCCGGTACTCGTCGATCAAGGCAATAGGCCCATGCTTCATTTCACCCGCCGCGTAACCTTCCGCCGGAATATACGAGATCTCCTTGAGCTTGAGCGCGCCTTCCAGGGCGGACGGATAATTGATATTGCGCCCCAGATACAGAAAACAGCCGTAATGCGAATGTTTCCTGGCGACCCTGGCAATATGCTTCGCGTTCTTCAATATTTCCCTGATCAGCCCCGGGACCGCCGCAAGGTCTTTGGCGAACTTCACGCGCTCCTTGACATCCACTCCGCCGTGAACTTCCGCCAGCTTGATGGCCAGAAGATAGAACATCATCAGCTGGGCCGTATAGGCTTTGGTGGACGCCACGCCTATTTCCGGGCCGGCGTGCGTATAGAGGACCCCCGCCGACTCACGCGCCAGCGAGGAACCGATCACATTGCATATGGAAACGACCGAAGCGCCCCGCGCGCGCGCCTCGCGCACCGCAGCCAGCGTATCGGCCGTCTCACCCGACTGGCTCACCGCGATCAAAAGTGTTCTCTTGTCCACGATGGGCGATCGATAACGAAATTCACTCGAAACATCCACCTCCACCGGCACCCTGGCCAGCTCTTCAATAATATACCGCCCGACCAGGCCGGCATGATACGCCGTCCCGCATGCCACCACTTTAATGCGCGTGAAAGACTTGAGCTTGCGATCGGAGATCCCAAGGCCATCGAGCGTCACATGCCCGCCCTTGAGCCGCAAAGCAACCATTTGCCTCAGCACCTCGGGCTGTTCATGTATTTCCTTGAGCATAAAATGGGGATAGCCCTGCTTCTGGGCGGCATCCATCTGAAAAGTAACCTTGTCCACGGTGAACGGCATTTTTTTCCCTGCGAACGTCATAACCTCAACGCCATCGGAGCGCAGGACCGCCATCTCTCCGTCTTTCAGGTAAATGACCCGGCGGGTATGGCGAATAATGGCCGGAACATCCGACGCAATAAAATACTCGCCCTCTCCCACGCCGATGATCAGCGGCGAACCCACGCGCGCCGCAACCAGGGTGGAAGGGTCATCCGACGAAATAACACCGATCGCAAAAGCCCCTGTCAGGTCCCTAATAGCCCGCTGCACAGCCTTGACCAGGTCGCCTTCAAAATATTCGTTGATCAAATGGCCGATAACTTCGGTATCGGTATCGGAAAGGAACCTGACGCCCTTGGCGATCAGTCCTGCCTTAAGCGACTGGTAATTCTCGATGATCCCGTTATGGACCACCGCAATGGTCCCGCCGGAATTGGTATGCGGATGGGAATTCTTCCGGCATGGCGCGCCGTGCGTGGCCCAGCGGGTATGCGCAATGCCTATATGGGCTTTTTTGACCGGATCCTTTGCCAGCAGGTCTTCCAGGCAGCGGATCTTGCCTTTTTCCTTGCGGACCTGAAGGCCGCCATCGGGCGTGATCAACCCGACGCCGCTCGAATCGTAACCGCGGTATTCAAGATTTTTCAAACCCTCAATAAGGAAGGGAAGGGCATCCTTATTCCCGATATAACCGACGATCCCGCACATAAAACCTCGATATGATTGAAAATGTTAAGACCACAGACCACAGAATATTTCTATTCTACGGACCTGTGGTCTCAAAATCAAACGGTCTTTTGTTTATGCCCTGGCTTTTTTCGCGACGTAAGACGGAACCCTGACTTTATACGCCACCTTGGCCGACATCTTGGCTTTTCTCGACTCCGTCGGAGTCACCTTGGCCGCTGCCGCTTCCGGGCCTTCCGCACGAACATTAAGGAACGTATCTACCTTGCCCGTCTTGCGAATACGCTTCTTGGTAAAATAAACCACGCCCGCACAAGCCGCCGTAAGATGCATCCGGCCAATAACATTGACGCCGGGCTTCCACCTGTCTCCCTGGCGGGTCAAAACCGTACCGGCTTTCACGCGCTGGCCGCCTGAAACCTTAACGCCGCATGTCTCGGCGTACATGATATGAGATAAACCACCTACTCTACCGCCCATAAAAACTCCTCTTAATTTTTTTATATCCCCAACTGGACGCTCAAATATACATTATTTACTGTTTTTAGCAACCTTTTTTTACTCGCGGACTTACTTTTTAAGCAGCTCCGCGATCTGGGCCTTCCAATCATCCGCCGTACGGGCATTGCATTTTTTCCCGTTCAGGAAATAGGTCGGCGTGCCACGCACATCTATTTTAGAGCCCAGGTCAAGATCCGCTTCAATGACCTTTGCATAGACCGCATCCCTGTCCTTAAGGTCTTTAAGGAACTTTTCAACATTGAGCCCGGCCTGGCCCGCCAGTTCCTTGAACTTTTCATCACTCAAAGCCGCCGCATTGGCAAAAATAAGGTCGGACATTTCAAAGAACTTGCCCTGCTCGCCAGCCGCCAGCGCCGCTTTGGCCGCCGGAAGGGCCATCTTGTGGAACGGCAAAGGATAATGTTTGACGACCATCTTCACCTTGCCGGGGAACGCCTTCTGCCCCTCGACCGCCGCGGGATAGAACCTGCCGCAGAACGGGCACTGATAATCATCAAAGACAGTAATGGTCACCGGCGCATCTTTTGACCCGAGCACATACGATCCCGCAACAGGGATATCGTACACCTTGTTCATATCTTCCGCCGGAGGCTGCGGCTGCTGAGGCATTCCGGCATGCGAAGGCTGGGCCTTCAGGACCCTTACTTCCGACTCCAGCGCGGCCAGCCTGGACTCAAGGGCCTTAATGTCATTCTTCCCGGCCTGGGCGACCAGAACGTCCATCTTCTTTTGGCCATCCGCGATCTCCCGAAGGACAGCCGTCATGGGCGCCGTCGAAGACTGCACGGCCATCCCGACCGAGAAGACAACCCCCAACCCGCCCACCACCGCGGTCAGCGCGACCAGCGCGACCGTAAAAAGTTTATTGTTCGTATCCATTTTTCCCCTCCTGTTTATTCCAGAAATTTTATTTTAACCAGAAACCCGTTACAAGTCAATCCCGCCGTAATGCTCGATAATGAATTTTATATCATCCCAGCGCGTCGATCCCGGACAACCAAAGACCGCCACAATAAGCGTTTGCCTGCCCTTTTGCACCATCCCGATAAAACAGGCCTGCGCCGCGCGGGTATACCCGGTCTTGCCATAAACCCCCTGCTTCCATCCCTTGAAAAGGGCCTTGTTATGGCTCTTCAAGGCGATACTCCTGCCGTCAATGGACTTGACGGACATCGTGCGGATCTTGATCGCTTCGTAAAAGAACTCCTTCTTCAGCGCCGCGCGGAAGATCAGGAACATATCATACGCGGTCGTGTACTGCGCCCTGCTGGACGGAAGGCCATGAGGATTGGCAAAGACCGTATGTTTCGCGCCAAGCTGGCGCGCCCTGTCATTCATCATTGCAACGAACTTGTCCTGAGAGCCCGCAACGGCATACGCCAGGGCGACAGACGCGTCATTGGCCGAATTGAGCAATGCGGCGAACAGCAGGTCGCGGACATGATATTTCTCGCCGACCTTAAGATCCACCTTGCTGGGCAGCACATTGGTCGCCTCCGGCGTGATGGTCACCACATCGTTCAAATTCAGGCGCTCGAGGACAATGAGCGCGGTCATGACCTTGGTCGTGCTCGCAGGGAACACCTTCTGCTCAATATCGTGCGCATAATACTTTTGCCAGCCGCTCTCGTCAAAAAGCAGAGCCGACTGCGCCGAAACACTATATGGCCCGCTCTTTTTCCTGGCCTTCTTTTTTGCCTCCGCAGGCAACGCAACCACCAAAAGCAACGCCAGAACAATGACCAGGACCACCGATAAATGTTTTATTACGGCGCGTATCATTTCTGGCTCCGCTCCACGGCCTGGAACACGATCTCCACGGCTTTCTGCACACCCTCGGTCGGAAGGATGGCGGTACCCGCGGCAGGCGCCACGCACCAGCCTTTGGCGGTACGCTCGATCCCCACCCACACATGCTGCATCCGGTTATCCTCGCTCACAATGGCATGCACCATGCCCGCGTTGCGCTTGGGATCAAAAAGGTACTCGGGAAAAGAAACGGTGATCAGCCCCTTGACGCCCTCCAGGACCATGCGGTCCGGATCGAATCCTTTGGAAAAATATATTTTCACCGGCAACACCTCGACAGGGCTGAATTCATAAGGCTGGTCGGCGGTCAGCGTAAGCTCATCGAACAGCTCCTGCCCGCCCTCCTGCCACTTCTTCTCAAACTTGGTCCCATGCACCGCGCCGATCGTCCGGCGCTGCAATGAAAATCCCGTTGCCTCCAGGCCCTCCCCGATCCACTGCGCGTACGGCTGATGATCGGTGACGATCCTGAGCGTGCCGTTGGCCTTTAACCGTGAACGAACAAGCCTCAGGAACGCCGGCTGGAACAGACGATGCTTGATATGTTTCTTTTTCGGCCACGGACACGGGAAAAGGCAATGCACCCGGTCCAGTGTCCCCGGAGCCAGAAGAAAACGGAACCCCCAGACAGCATCGATGCGCAACACCCGCGTATTCACAACCCCGGCCTGGTGCAATTTGCGCAAGGTCTTGATGATCCGCGTGGGGCACTGCTCAAAACCGATAAAATTCACACCGGGATTTGCCGCGCCCATTGCGGCCAAATATTCCCCCGTGCCAAAACCGATCTCGACTTCCAGCGAAGATACACCGGAACTTCCGCCGGAAAAAACCCCGGGATAACCGTCCGCCCAGTCCAGCAAAGAAAGGTCAATGAATGGCCCCAGCGAACCATAATTGTAATTGCTCTTCACTGCCGTCCGGCCTTCAGCGCCGCCAGCGCGTCACGGCCTTTACCGCACAAAAGATCATCCTTGAATATCATCGGCATTAATCCTGACGCCGTCACCGGATGTCCGGGTAAAGGGACCCCGATAATATACGAATCAA
This sequence comes from Candidatus Omnitrophota bacterium, assembly GCA_903908245.1. Lineage (GTDB taxonomy): Bacteria > Omnitrophota > Gorgyraeia > Zapsychrales > Fredricksoniimonadaceae. The sequence goes on along the minus strand of CAIVRE010000015.1, from coordinate 44,193 downwards.
CCAGATATGTTTCATTCCCGACAGGAACAACCTCGGTCGAATACAGGCTTTTGGCCTCCAAAGGCTTTGCCTCACCGGTAACGGGATCGATCTCATAGCCAACGGTCACGGTGCGCGTCATCAATGCCGCCACCTGCGGCCGCGTCATCCCGAGCGTCGGCTCCATGGCCTGCGAAGCAACGGGAAGAAGGCTGGAATTAAGCGGCAACGAAGAACATCCGCCCAAAACTATCATGAATAAAACAAGAAAAATATAACGCATAACCCCTCTTAATATAACCTTGCCCGTCCGGCCGCCTGCCACTCCCGGAACAGCCCCCTGCACTCTTCGCGCAAACACCCCGCCTCGATCACCAAAGGGCTTCCTCCCTCGCGCTTCATCCTGTCATTCGATATCGTCAGCTCGTTGAACCCGGCCGCTTTGGCATCTTCAATGGAAGCTCCAAAAACGATCCGCCTGATCCTGGCCCAATGAATAGCGCTGAAACACATCGGACACGGCTCAGTAGTGGAAAAGATCGTGCACCCGGAAAGATCGATCGTACCGAGCGCCAGGCACGCCGCGCGGATAGCATTGACCTCGCCATGCGCCGTAATATCCGTTGTTTGCCAGACCACATTATGTGCGCACGAAGCCACGCGCCCGCCGGATGTCACAATACACGCGCCGAACGGCGTCTGGCCCGCCATGATCCCTTCACGGGTCTTTTCAATGGCGAGGCGCATATACTGTTGGTCAAGCGGCGTGAACATAGCCGCTATATTAACAAGAAAACGCGGGACACCAAACATTTTTTGGCAAAAACACCCCCCGGCACAATTTTTCTGCTAGTATGCCCAAAAGAAGAGATCCCTGCCATTCATTATTAAGCAGCACCGTCAACCGAGGCTACCATGTTCGAAAATATCATCCTAGGCGCTATTCAGGGCATCACCGAATGGATCCCCGTCAGTTCAAAAGCCTGCGTTATCGCGGCCAGGGTCCATTTGTTCCATAATAGCGGATCATTGAACGAGCTTATTAATTACGCGCTTTTTTTGCATCTCGGGACCTGCCTGGCCGCCATTGTGTATTTCCGGGAAGATATCAGGAATATCCTTAAAGCCTGCACGAACATTCAAGCGCCGGATAATGAAGGCCGGAAGATCCTCACCTTTCTTTTTATCGTCACGCTGCTGACCGCGTTCGGCCAGGTCCTGGTCAACAAAGCCTCTGACCTTGCTTATCGCGCGCCGCATGCCAAAGCCGCCATCACCTGCATCATTGCAGCGCTGCTCATCGTGGCCGGTTTCCTGCAGCTGAAAACAAAGTCCACCGGAAAACGCGCGGCCAAAGACCTCACGATCATGGACGGCATTATCCTCGGCCTGACCCAGGCGTTCACCTGCCTGCCCGGGCTTTCCCGCGCGGGCACGACCATGGCAATGCTCTCTTTCCGGAATTTCGATAAAGAACAGACGCTCAAGTTAAGTTTTCTGATGAGCATCCCGGTCATCATCCTGGGTAACATCATCAAGAACTATCACATGATGCTGGCCGCCAGGGTGGAATGGCTGGGCGTTCTGGTGTCGTTCGCCGTCGGAATGCTGTCGATCGGCCTGCTGATGAATTTTGTAAAAAAAGTGAACTTCGGCGTATTCCTGATCTTTATCGGGTCCATCCTGGCACTCGCCACGGTCCTGGGCGCGATCGATTGATACCGCTATAAAATATTTTTTGCTTTTTAAAGCATCTGTGCTATATTTTAGTCCGTTTTCGACTTGATAATAAAAATTTGGCCCCATCGTCTAGCCTGGTCAGGACGAATGGTTCTCAGCCATTAAACACCGGTTCAAATCCGGTTGGGGCTACCAGTTTAAAAAACCCGCTAACCAGCGGGTTTTTTATTTTCCCTCACCTCGGCAATTGACACCACCCCCATCCGCCGGTACAATATCCATAATTATGAGCACAACCATCGCCATCGGATTCTCGTCGGAAAATGACCCGCTCACCGCTTTCAAAGAAGCGGCGGTCATGGCCAAGGCCCAATCGGGCCTGACAAAACACGACCTTGTGGTCATTACCACCACCCCGTCTTACACCGCTCTGGGCCATCCGAACTCCCTGCAGGCGCTCGAAAGCCTGCGCAAGGTCCTCAACCCCGAAAAACTCATCGGCCTCCCGGCCCCTGCCCTGATCTGGACAAAGGGGATCGAGAACAAGGGTGTCCTGGTGCTCGCCATTTCATCCGACGACATTGACTTCGGGATAGCCGCGGAAAATTCCCTCTCCCTGATGCCTTTGCAGGATACCGGGCTAAAACTCGCGCGGGAGCTTGCCTCAAGAATGTCCAACAGCGAACGCCACGGCGCCATCATTTTCTGTGACGCCCTCGCGCTCAACCATACCCAGATCATCCGCGGCCTGCACGAAGGCCTTGGCCGTGCGTTCATCATGGCCGGCGCGATCAATCCCGGAGGGATGTTCCTTCAGGAAAACCTCCTGACCGATATCATCGGGGGGATCATCTTCGGCGGGAAAACATCATTCGCGGCCGCCATCAGGCACGGCTGGCAGCCGCTGGGAAAACCGCGCATCATCGACGACAGCAACAGCAACCTGATCCGCACGATCGATGGAAAACCCGCCGTATCCATTTACCAGGAATATTTCCCGGAAGACATGGCCAGCCTCCCCGCCGGGCAGCTGGGGGACATCGGGTTCCTGTACCCGCTCGGCCTGAGCACAGCCCGCGCCAAGGAATACATCATCAAAAGCCCTTCGGGCATCCTCCCCGACGGCAGCCTGATCTGCCAGGGAGATATCCCGCATGGCACGCAGGTACACCTGATGATCGGCGATAAAGACTCCTGCCGGAAGGCCGCGCACGACGCGGCCGTGGAAGTGCACGACAAGCTCCACGGCAAACACCCGAAGCTCGTTTTTATATTCGCCTCATTATCACGAAAGAAACTTTTCGGCCGGTCCGCGGGCCAGGAGATCAGCCAGATAAAAGAGATCTTGGGTCTCGCATGTCCGGTATTCGGAATGTATACTTATGGAGAACTTGGCGCGGTAACATCCATGGACCTTCAAACACATAACGCGGGCATCCTGATCGCGGCCATTGGATAAATACCATTAAAATATGAAAGACATCGCTTATCCCGTAACCCAAATGGATTTTACCCCGGTCCTGGGCGTCATCTGCGTGCTCCTGCTGATCGGACTGGGGATCGTGCTGTATTGGCTGATCGGAAAAAGCGAAGAACTGCGCGAACTCAAAGCCGCGTACGACAAGATCATGGGCTCCTTCAACGAGCTTGACGAACAGGCCAAGCTCATTGTAAAGACCGACCTCGAACTCAACAAAGCCCAAGAAGAGCTCGACCGCCGACTGAAAGGCCTCAACACCCTGCAAAACCTGGCGCGCAACATGCGCACCTCGCTCGATGAGAACGAAGCCTTCCAGCGCATCAACCCCCAGCTGATCGCCGAGCTCGGGTTCTCGCGAATGCTGGCCGTCTCCATGACCGAGGATGGAAAATTCATCGCCCGCGCCGCCATTGACTTTAACCCCGGAAAAACGGACGCCGCCCTTTCCAAGATCGCCGGCAACGGCGACCTGGTGAACGCGCTGAAGAACGGGATGGTCTTTTCTTCACTGAGCTCGTCACAAAAAACCCGCTCGGTCATTGTGAGCCTCTTTGAGACCGAACACTTTATCCTGGCGCCTCTGCTGACCCAAAAGGGCCTCACCGGGTTCATGTTCACCGGCAACCGCTACAACGCGCCCGCGGTCACCGAAGGCGACGAGGAGCTTATCGGCATCCTCACCAGCCAGCTGGCACAAACGATCGAGAACACGCACCTGTTCGAACAGGTTTACCGCTCCACCCAGATGCTCGAGACCAAGGTCAACGAACGCACCAAGGAACTTTCCCTCGCGCTCAAGGACGTTGAAGAAATATCCAAAAAAAAGACCGAATTCATCTCGGCCGTCTCTCACGAATTACGCACACCGCTGACATCCATCAAGGGCTATGCTTCCCTGCTGATCACGGGAAAGATCGGGGTCATCCCGGATGCCGTAAAAGAGCGCCTGATCAAGATCAATACCCATTCCGATAACCTGGTCAAGCTCATCAACGACCTTCTGGATATCGCCCGCATCGAATCCGGAAGGGTCGAAATGAAAACCGTCCCGCAGCCGATCCAGCCGATGGTCAACAATATCGCCGACCTCCTCACTCCCCAGCTTTTGAGCAAGTCACTGACCCTGCGCGTGCAGATCCAGGCCGACGCGCCGGAAGTCGAATTTGACGCCAGCCAGGTGGAGCGTGTCTTTATTAACCTCATCAGCAATGCCATCAAATTCACGCCTCCCCAGGGGACCATCACCATTAATGTCATCCCCCAGTGGAACAAGAACATCCTTTTATGCGAAGTGGCCGACACCGGTGTCGGCATCAAGAAAGACGACCTCATGCGGGTTTTCGACGAATTCTACCGCGTCGATAACGAGATCAACATGAACGTCAAGGGGACGGGGCTCGGGCTGGCACTCGCCAAGAACATCGTCGAAGCCCACGGCGGAAAGATCTGGGTCTCCAGCGAAGTCGGCGCGGGCACCACCTTCCACTTCACGCTGCCGTTCAAACATCCGGCCCGGGACACACTTAAAACCGTTTGATCAATAACAGGACCCTATGAAACGCCAAAACATTCTTATCGTTGACGACAATCCCGACATCCTCGACGTCCTGGACCTCACGCTGTCGGACACATTCGAGGTCACCAAGGCCAACAACGGAGCCGAAGGCCTGCAAAAAGCCCGTTCGGGGAATTTCGACCTGATCATCACCGACTATATGATGCCCGTCATGACCGGGCCGGAATTCTGCCGTGAACTGCGCAAGGACATCCTTCTCTCCCACGTCCCGATCATCATGCTCACCGGAAAAAGCGATATTAAAGACCTGGTCACCGGCATCAATTCCGGTGCGGACGATTATCTGGTAAAACCCTTCGAACCCGAAAGCCTTCTGGCGAAGATCAACATGATCATCAAGCGTACGGTGCGCAACCTTGACGCCAACCCGCTCACGCATTTACCGGGCAACGCGTCCATTATGGAAGAATTGCAAAGCCTTATCAATGCCGGAAAACCTTTCGCGGTCGGCTACTGCGACCTGGACAAATTCAAGATCTACAACGATAAATACGGTTTTGAAAAAGGCGATGATGTTATTAAAGCGACCGCGCGCACCATTATCCAGGCCGGGCAGGAAGTAGGCGGAGCGCGCGTATTCGTGGGGCATATCGGAGGGGACGACTTTGTGTTCGCCTGCCCTGACGAGATCGCCGACCAGGTCAGCCGCCGGCTCATCGAGCTCTTCAACCAGACCGCTCCCAGTTTTTATAGCGAAGAGGACCGGCGGGCCGGTTTTATCGTAGGCAAAGACCGTCAGGGAAATGAGACCAAGGCAGGGCTGATGACGATCTCTCTCGGGATCGTGTCCAACGTCAACCAGAAGATCTCCCATGTAGCACAGATCGGCGAGATAGGCGCGGACCTCAAGAAATTCGCCAAAGCCCAGGAATGCAGCAATTTCGTGCGCGACCAGCGCAAGGCGGACCGGGCATAAAAGGACCGGTCAAATCATCACGGGCCGCAGACATTGGGCGTCCCGCCGCCGCCGCAGGTTTTAGGAGCCGCACAATTGTTGGGACAGGTCCCCGAACACCCGTTGGATCCTCCGCACTTGCCCGCGCAATTGGCCGTACACCCGCAGACATTGGATACCCCGCCGCCGCCGCAGGTTTGAGGTGATACGCAATTATTGGGACACGTCGAACCGCAACTGTCCGAGCCGCCGCATTTCCCGGCGCAAACCGGCGTGCAGCCGCAAACCTTGGGAGTCCCGCCGCCGCCGCAGGTTTGAGGCAATGTGCAGGCATTGAAACAGGTCCCCATACACCCGTCGCTCCCGCCTCCGCATTTACCTACGCAACTGGGAAAGCACTTTACCCAGGACGCTCCGCATCTGGCATGATCCATTCCTGCGTAAGAATAACAGGCCCAGGTTCCTGCTATGGAAGCCGAAAGATCGATCGGCTTTGTAAGCCCGGAACAACTCAACCCTGCGCCACATTGGCATGTGGTGAATTGATTATCGTAACCGCCGGCATCTTTGTAGTCACTGATGAAATTGCAAGGAGTACCATCGGGGCAGACGCCACACGCCCCCACGCAATCCTGGCCGAGGCCGCAATATGTTCCGCAATTGTCAAAATACGACAGGCCGCATGTAATGGTTGCCGCGGCCGCACAACCGGTAGAAACGCATTGCCCGCAGACATTGGCCGTCCCGCTGCCACCGCAGGTTTGAGGAGCCACGCAATTATCAGGGCAAGTCCCGGTACAACCATCGCTCCCGCCGCATTTACCCGCGCAACTGGTGATACACCCGCAAACATTGGGCACCCCGCCGCCGCCGCAACTTTGAGGAAATGAACAATTATCAGGACAGGTCCCGGAACAACCATTACCCCCGCCGCATTTGCCTGCGCAATTGGGCGTGCACCCGCCCCCGCAAACATTGGGCACCCCGCCGCCGCCGCAGGTTTGAGGATAGGAACAGTTATTCGGACAGGTCCCGGTACAGCCATCGCTCCCGCTGCATTTGCCCGCGCAACTGGGAGTACAACCGCCTCCATTGCCGCCTCCTGAACAATCCGCAGGAATAACCGCATCCCCCACACACTCTGTCCCGCCGAAGGCCGGCCTTGGACAGGCACATTCCCTGACCTTGACCCCGTTAATACATGAGGAGAAATCGCACCAGCCTCCATGGATAGGCGCCGGGTCTTCCATCACCTGTTTACCCGACGCGTCAACATACCCGCCCAGGATCGCGCGTTGACCGGTTTTAAAATAAGTATTAGCGCTTGTCCCCGTCTGGCTGATAATACCGCCCGGTTTGAACGACGCCAGCGCCAGGACCGCCACCAGTCCCAGCAAAAGAAGATACTCAAGAAGCACTTGCCCGCGATCACGCATAGAAGATCACCGTTCCGTTTAATACGATCTTACAAATAAAATATACCATATAAAGGAGATTTGCGCTAAGCGGAAAGGGTTTTCAGGCCCTGAACCACCAACTGACGGGAAGAACTTGAAAAAAAGTAACTGCCTGTAATAAGGACATTGGCCCCGGCCTTGACCGCTTGCGGCGCGGTCTGGGCATTGATCCCGCCGTCAATACCGATATCCCCCTGAAAACGGGCGCGGATATAACGGATCTTGTCAAGCGCAACAGGCATGAATTTCTGCCCTGAAAACCCGGGGTTGACCGACATCACAAGGACACTGCCGGCCTGCGCCAGAACACCATCGAGGACCTCAACAGGCGTGCCAGGATTAATGACGGCACACGCTTCTTTCCCGCGGGCCTTGATGCGCGCACAATCCCGCATAAACAATGCGGTATCAAGCACATCGATCTCTTTGGGATACTGCCCATAACTGCGGCACGCCAGGCGGCGCTCGCCATAACACTCAACCTGCAAGCCGATAATGTCCGCACCGGCATCAATAAAACCATCAATATAATCCCACGGATGCTCGATCATCAAATGCGCCTCAACAGACAACTTCGTGTGTTTGCGCACAGCCGCGGTCACAACCGGGCCAATGGTGATATTCGGCACAAAATGCCCGTCCATCACATCCACATGAATACGCTCAACGCCGCAATCCTCGCAAAGCTTAAGGTCTTCGGCGATCCGGCCAAAATCGGCGGAAAGAAGGCTGGCACTGATCTCGATCTTTTTCATAGGCATTATTTTACACAAAAAACCGGGACACATTACATTTTTATAAAAATCCTAAAAAATGCATTGTGTCCCGGTTCTCTCAAATGGTGCGCGGGGAGGGACTTGAACCCTCATACCTTGCGGCATACGCCCCTCAAACGTACGTGTCTACCATTTCACCACCCGCGCGTGTAGTATATATTCTGTATATTGCTTGCTTCGGGTGGTGGAATGCTTCCTTTTCTAATAAAAAAAGAAGGAAGGAAGCATAACACCACCATAAGATCCCAAAAAACTATTTATATCCCATCCCCACGAAACAATTTATTACCTAATAAAAACAGAAGGTAGGGATCATAGCACCACCCTAAGGTCCGAAAGATCGATAATATTCAAATAACAATAAATCGAATGATTCCTATCCTAATAAATACGAAAAGAAGCATTGCACCACCATAAGATCCGAAAAATCAATCATATTCAAATAACAATGAAACTTTGCGATCCCTCACTTCGTTCGGGATGACAGCGAGGCAGAATATTAGCACAGTTCGAACAAGTGTCAAGAAATTCGAAAGGCGAGCTACATGCACTTTCGTTAGGGCGGAAGGATTTACCCCAATGCGGTTGAAGACTCAGCCTACTACCCTTATTAGATAAGGATGAGGCTTCCTAGCATTGGGGTGAATCCTGCAGCCCGTTACATTGCAAAGATCAGACAATAAGAACAACGGGCCGAGACAAGCTCGGCCCATACGAACATGTATACAAAGACTTAAACCGCCAGGGCCGCGGCGACGAAATCCCTGAACAACGAATGCGCCTTGTCGGGCTTTGACTGGAACTCCGGATGGAACTGACAGCCAACGAACCAGCGATGACCCTTGACTTCGACTATCTCCACCAGCTTGCGCTCCACATTCGTCCCGGAGATCACAAGCCCCTTGGACTCCAGGGCCTCGCGGTACTCATTGTTAAACTCATAACGATGGCGATGGCGCTCGGAAATATCTTCTTTTTTATACGCCGCATACGCCTTCGTATCCTTTTCCAGATGGCACGGATACGCGCCCAGGCGCATGGTCGCGCCCAAATTGACAACCTGATGCTGCTCCGCCAAAAGTGAAATAACAGGATCCTTGGTATGTTTATCAAATTCCGTGGAATTCGCAGTCTTCATCCCGCATAGGCTCCGGGCAAACTCAACCGTAGCCAGCTGCATCCCCAGGCAAATACCGAAGAACGGGATATTCTTCTCACGGGCGAACTTGATGGCGCGGATCTTGCCTTCGATCCCGCGCGACCCGAAGCCGCCCGGAACCAGGATCCCGTGAATATTCTTGAAGAACTTGTCGACCTTGCCTTTTTCCAGGTCCTCGGAATCAAGCTTGACGATATTCACTTTGGCGTCGCTGGCGATCCCGCCATGCCCCAGCGCCTCATAGATCGATTTATACGCGTCGGGCAACTGGATATATTTCCCCACCACCGCAATATTGACCTCGCGCTTGGGATGGCGTACGCGCTTGACCACAAAATCTTCCCAGGCCTTGAGGTCCTTGTCGGGAGCCTTGATGTTGAGCTTCTTGAGGATCAGCGTATCCAGATGCTCCTTCTTGAACGCCGACGGGCACTCGTAAATGCTTTTCACATCGGCCGCCTCGATAACGCCTTCCACATCCACATTGCAGAACAGGGCGATCTTCTCGCGCTGTTCCATGGATATGGGCCGTTCGGTCCGGCACAGCAAAATATCCGGCTGGATGCCGATCTCGCGCAATGTCCCGACGGAATGCTGGGTGGGCTTGGTCTTCTGTTCGCCGCAGGACTTGATGTACGGCAAAAGCGTCACATGGATATTGATGGCATAATGCTCGCCCATTTCCCAGCGCAGCTGGCGGATCGCCTCCAGGAACGGAAGGCTTTCAATATCGCCCACCGTGCCGCCGATCTCGACGATCACCACATCCACGTCGTGCTCTTTGGCCACCTTTTTAAGGCCAGCCTTGATCTCGTCGGTGATATGCGGGATGATCTGCACCGTCTTGCCCAGGTAATCGCCGCGGCGCTCCTTGGTGATAACGGAATAATAGATCTTTCCGGCGGTAATATTGTTGTCCTTGGAAAAGCGGCCATTGGTGAACCGCTCGTAATGCCCGAGGTCCAGGTCGGTCTCGGCGCCGTCGTCGGTCACATAAACCTCGCCGTGCTGGTAAGGGTTCATGGTGCCCGGGTCGACATTCAAATAAGGGTCGCACTTGAGGATCGTGACCGTAAGGCCGCGCGTCTCCAGCAATTTTCCGATCGAAGCCGACGCGATCCCCTTGCCAAGGCTCGATACCACACCGCCCGTCACAAAAATATATTTACTCATCTGGAAACCCCTTCCAAAAGGTATTTGCTTTTATTATTAGGTATCGCGATCGGATACCGGCCGGTGAAACAGGCGTCACAAAAATCGCCCCTGTTCTTCATGACCGACAACATCCCCTCGAGGCTTAAATAGGTCAGCGTGTCGACCTCAATGAAGTCCGCGACCTCCTGGACCGTCTTGCCATAGGCCACAAGCTCTTCTTCCGACGGAAAATCGATTCCGTAAAAACACGGGTGCACGATCGGCGGACAGGTAATGCACAAATGGATCTCTTTGGCCCCCGCCTTGCGCACCTCGCGCACGCGGCTGCGGGACGTTGTCCCGCGCACGATCGAATCTTCCACAAGGATAATGCGCTTGCCCCTGATCACCTCGGCGATCGGGTTGAGTTTCACGCGCACGCGAAAATCACGCAGGAACTGGGTCGGCTGGATGAACGTGCGGCCGATATAATGATTGCGCACCATGCCCACCTCGTACGGCAGGCCGGCCTCCTGGGCATAGCCCAGCGCCGCGTAAACGCCGGAGTCGGGGATGGGCATCACCACATCCGCGTTCTTAATCGGCGCCTCTTTGGCCAGCTGGGCGCCGAGGCGCTTGCGGACCAGATAAACATTATCATCAAAAATATGGCTGTCAGGACGGGAAAAATAAATGTTCTCGAAAATGCAATGGGCCTTCTTCACTTTACCGTGATCGGGATGATACACCGATTCGATCTTGCTGCCCTTGATGATCACGATCTCGCCCGGCTCGATCTCGCGCACGAACTCGGCCTTGGTCAGGTCCAGCGCGCAGCTTTCGCTGGCAAGGATATACCCGTCCCCGAGCTTTCCAAGGACCAGAGGGCGGTTGCCATAAGGATCGCGCGCGCCCACCAGCGTATCCTGGACCATGAACACCGCCGAATAAGACCCCTTAAGCTGAGAAAGAACATTGACGAACCACTGTTTATAATCGGTATTGGGCGTTTTCGCCAGCAAATGGATTATGACTTCCGAATCCATCGAGGTCTGAAAGATCGACCCTTCATCCTCGAGCTTGCGATAAAGCTCTTCGGTATTCGTCAGGTTGCCGTTATGCGCCACGGCCACCCCGCGGCTGCGATGCGTGACCAGGAACGGCTGGCAATTCTTCTTGTTGGAAGAGCCGGTCGTCGAATAGCGGGTATGCGCAATGGCCACATTCCCTTTGAGCGATTCGAGCTCGGCTTCACTGAACACGTCAAAGACCAGGCCGCGGTCCTTGATGATATGCATATTCTTTCCGTCGTAAGTGGCAATACCGGCCGCTTCCTCCCCGCGATGCTGCAGCGCGTAAAGGCCGAGATAAGCTAATTTGGATGCTTCAGGATGATGAGAAATACCTATGATACCGCACATACGCGCACGCCTTACCCTTTTAGGGACATCTCTGATAGTAACTCTGGAGCGACTCGACCGTGAAGCCTTCTTTTAAACTCGCCTCGATACCATGGATCGCCGCCGCCGCGCCCTGGATGGTCGTAATGCAAGGGATATTATGCAGGATCGCCGCCGCGCGGATCTTGCGCAAGTCGAACTGGCTTTTTTTGCCCGATGGCGTATTGATGACCAGATTGATCTCGTCTTTCAGGATCAGCGTCAAAATGTTGTTATGCCCTTCCCCGGTCTTGTCCACCAGTGTAACAGCAACTCCGCTTGTCCGAAGGACTTTCGCAGTCCCTTTGGTCGCGAACAATTTGAACCCGAGGTCGTGCAGGCGCTTGGCCATAAAAGCAATGGCGCGCTTGTCATTCTCGTTGACACTGATAAAAACGCCGCCCTTCTTCGGCAGCCCCTGATTGGCCGCCATCTGGCTTTTGGCATAGGCCGCGCCGAACGTAGGCGCCATCCCCATCACCTCGCCGGTGGACTTCATTTCGGGACCCAGGATGATATCCACTCCCGAAAAACGGGAAAAAGGCAGGACACATTCCTTGACCGCCACCATCCCCAAACGGTCAATATCGGGCAATTTAAACCCTGTCAGCTTCTCGCCGGTCATAATGCGTGCGGCCATTTTAGCCAAAGGCACGCCGATCGCTTTCGATACGAACGGCACGGTGCGCGACGCGCGCGGATTGACCTCAAGGATCAGGACTTTCTCGCCCTTGATCGCGAACTGGATATTCAGCAGGCCAATGACCTTGAGCGCCAGCGCGATACGGCGGGTGTTTTCCTTGATCTCGGCCAATATCTCTTCACTGAGCGTATGCGGCGGCAGGACACAGGCGGAATCGCCCGAATGGATCCCCGCGTTCTCAATATGCTCCATAATGCCCGCGACATAAACCTGCTCCCCGTCGCAGACGGCGTCAACATCCACTTCCATGGCGTCTTCGATGAACTTATCGATCAGGATCGGATGGCCGCGGGAAACATCCGTGATCTCGTCAATGAACGACATCAGGGACTCTTCATCGTAAACAATGCGCATCGCACGGCCGCCCAGGACATAGGACGGGCGCACCAGCACCGGATACCCCACGCGCAGCGCCGCGGCCGCCGTCTCTTCCACCGTCGTCGCCGTAGCGTTGTTGGGCTGGGCGATCTTCAATTCGTCCATCAGCGCGGCGAATTTCTCGCGGTTCTCGGCGGCATCGATCGAATCAACACTGGTGCCGATAATAGGCGCGCCGGCCTGCTGCAGGCGGCGGGCAAGGTTCAGCGGTGTCTGTCCGCCGAACTGGACAATAACGCCGTCCGGCTTCTCGACATCCATGATATTCATCACATCTTCAAAGGTCAGCGGCTCAAAATACAGGCGGTCGGACGTGTCGTAATCGGTCGAAACCGTCTCCGGGTTGGAATTGACCATAATAGTCTCAAAACCCCGCTCCTTGAGCGCGAATGACGCGTGGCAACAGCAATAATCGAATTCAATGCCCTGGCCGATGCGGTTCGGCCCACCGCCGAGGATCATGATCTTCTTACGGTCAGCCCCCTTGGCTTTCGAGATCTTTTCATTCTGCAGGATCGCTTCATCCTCGGTCTCATAGGTGGAATAAAAATACGGCGTATACGCCTCAAACTCCGCCGCGCAGGTATCCACGACCTTGAATGTCGCCACAATACCCTTTTGCTTGCGCAGGGTGCGCACCGCGCTCTCGGAGCAATCCATGATCTCCGCCAGCTGCGGATCGGAAAAGCCCCACTCCTTGGCCTGCCGCAAGGCCTGGTCCGACAGCATTTTTGTCGCCGCGAACTCGGCGATCATTTCATTCTCGAAATCCAGAAGCTGTTTCATCTGGGCAATGAACCAGATGTCCATGCGCGTGATCTCGACCACCTGATCGACGGTCATCCCGCGCTGAAGGGCATACTTGATATAAAATATCCGCGACGCGTTCGGCTCGCGCAGGCGTTTCAAGACTTTTTCTTCCTCGATATTACGGTAATCGGCCTTGTTGTCAAACCCGATGTGATGGATCTCCAGGCCCCGCAGGCCCTTCTGCAGTGACTCCTTGAACGTCCGGCCGATGGCCATGGTCTCGCCGACCGATTTCATCTGAATGCCGAGGATGTCCTGGGCTTCGGGGAATTTCTCGAACGTGAACCGGGGGATCTTGGTCACGCAATAATCAATGGTCGGCTCGAAGGACGCCGGTGTTTCGCGGGTAATGTCGTTCTGGATCTCGTCCAGCGAATACCCCACCGCCAGCTTGGCCGCAAATTTGGCGATCGGAAAACCGGTCGCCTTGGAGGCCAGCGCCGAAGAGCGCGACACGCGCGGATTCATCTCGATCACGACCATCCGGCCGGTCTTCGGATGGACCGCGAACTGGATATTCGACCCGCCGGTCTCGACCCCGATCGCACGGATGAGCGCCAGCGACTGGTCGCGCATCTGCTGATACTCGCGGTCGGTCAGCGTCTGGGCAGGGGCCACAGTAATGGAATCCCCGGTATGCACGCCCATCGGGTCCATGTTCTCGATAGAACAAACGATAACAACATTATCCTTGTTGTCCCGCATGACCTCAAGCTCGTACTCCTTCCACCCCTCGATCGATTCTTCGATGAGGATCTCGGAAATAATACTGCTGTCAATGCCGCGCTGGGCCTTGACGTCGAACTCGTCCTTGGAATAAACAATGGACCCCCCTGTCCCTCCCAGCGTGAAGCTCGAACGGATAATACAGGGAAAACCGATCTCTTTAACGACTTCACGCGCTTCATCCAGAGTGTACGCAAACGAGCTGCGCGGCAGGTCGAGCCCGATGCTCTGGCACACCTGCTTGAACTGCTTGCGGTCCTCGGCCTTTTTGATGACCTCATACTTCGCGCCAAGCATTTCAACCTGATATTTCGCCAGAATGCCTTTTTCCCACAGCTCGACCGCCAGGTTCAGGCCCGTCTGCCCGCCCAGTGTCGGCAGGATGGCCTGCGGGCGCTCCAGGGCAATGATCTTCTCCAGGAACTCAACATTGAGCGGCTCGATATACGTATGCGGGGCCGTCTCCGGATCGGTCATGATCGTGGCCGGATTCGAATTCACCAGCACGATCTCGTAGCCCTCTTCCCTGAGCGCTTTACACGCCTGGGTCCCGGAATAATCGAACTCACAGGCCTGGCCGATAACGATCGGGCCGGAGCCAATAAGCAAGATCTTGTTTATATCGGTGCGTTTTGGCATTTAATTTTTATGTTTTTCCATCATTTCGATAAATTGACCAAAAAGATATTTCGCGTCATTCGGGCCCGGGGCCGCTTCCGGATGATACTGAACGGAAAACAGCGGATATTTCTTGTGCCGCAACCCCTCGACCGTCTTGTCGTTAAGATTGATATGGATCGCCTCGACCTCGTCTTTATCAAGGCTGTTGATGTCCACGCAAAACCCGTGATTCTGCGACGTAATGCTGATGCGCCCGGTCTCAAGGTCCTTGACCGGATGGTTGCACCCGTGATGTCCGAACTTGAGCTTATACGTACGGCCACCCAGCGCAAGCCCGATCATCTGGTTCCCAAGGCAAATACCGAAGATCGGCTTCTTGCCGACAAGCTCTTTGACCGTCGCAATGACATTGGTGACCGCGGCCGGGTCTCCGGGGCCATTGGCCAGGAATATCCCGTCCGGTGATGCGGCCAGGATCTCCGCCGCGCCTGTCGTCGGCGGAACCACGGAAGTTTCAATGCCAAGCTTGGCCATTTCGCGCAGGATATTCAACTTGATCCCGCAGTCGATCGCCGTGACCCTGTATTTCCTCTGCCCTTCGGCCTTCCAGACATACGCCTTTTTACACGCCACTTCCCTGACCCAGTCCGCACCTTCCATGGACGGGACCTTGGCCAGCTTCGCTTTCAGGCTCTTTGGATCGAAGTCCTCGGTCGAAATAAGGCCTTTCATCGCACCGGAAAGGCGCAAATGGCGGGTCAACGCGCGCGTATCAACCCCTTCAATACCGATAATATTATTCTCGTCAAGATACTGGATCAGGCTCTTTTTAGCGCGGAAATTGGAATGGGTGCGGCAGAACTCCTTGACGACAAAACCTTTCACATGGATCCTGGAAGATTCGACATCTTCATCGTTAACACCATAATTGCCGATCAAGGGATAGGTCATCACCACGATCTGCCCGGCATAGGACGGATCGGTGAGGACTTCCTGATACCCGGACAACGCGGTATTAAAAACAACTTCACCGGCCGATTCTCCGTGGATATTGAGAGACCGCCCGTAAAAACACTTGCCATCTTCGAGGGTAAGGACCGCTTTGTTCATTACAGCTGTTCTTTATGGAATTGTGACGGGAAATTCATTCAAAAACCTGCATTACTATAACACCCTTTATTGTTATGTCAAGATGAGTGCCATGGAAGAAAATCCATCGGTCATTTGCGCTGCAACCGGCGTTTATTGGACCAGAAATTGGCATCGCCCAGCACCTGACGGGCCAGCTCATCCTTGTTCTGCCCGTTCTCAAAATCATAATCCATAATGGCAACGTAACTGAGCAGGTTCCCGAACGGCGAATTGAGCATCTCCGGAGTGCCCGCCGCAACGGAATCGATCTTCCCGACATACTCACCCGGAGAGTGGCTGATAACAATACCGCCCTTGCGGAACCGGTCAATAAATTGCGAGACCGTCAAAAGCTTGATCTCCCGGTCCACGATCTTGACCCACGGACGGGCCGAATGATCCAGCGCGGCCCAAAGCTCTTCGAGGCCAACCGTCGTTTCGGGAGCGGGGGCTGCTGCGCTGTCCGCCGCCGCGCCTTCCGCCGCCCGGGGGGCCATGACCGTATCCTGCAGCTGTTTTCCCATCCGGCGGCGGACATCCTCCTGATAGGCGGCGTTAAGCTCCGATCGTTTTTTCATGACCGCCGTTTTCTGATACGCCGCCTGGGTCAATAACTGCCGATCCGTCTCCTCCTGCGCCGCCTGGGCCGCCTGGGCCTGCATCAGGGCGTTACGCTTCATCGTATATTCGGCATACTGCTTGATATCACCGTTCAACTGCGCCTGGGCCTGCGCGTCCTGATAGGCCTTGACCTGCTGGGCCTGCTTATAGGCGACCATGGCCGCCACATTATTGCTCGCCACCGCCTGTTGATACTGGGAGACCTGCTGGGCCTGATCTTGTGCCACCGCCGTCACAACTTGAGCGGCCTGCTGTTCCGCCTGCTTTTTAGCAACAGCCGCTTCCATGGCCTGCTTCTGCGCGGCGTACTCCTCGGCGGCTTTTTGGGCGGCTGCCTGCTTATACGCCGCCACCTGCTGGGCCTGCTGCTGTTCCGCCAGCTGCTGCTGATACTGCTGATACTGCTGTTGCTGCAATTGCTGCTGGTACTGCTGAATCTGCTGGGCCTGCATCTGTTTCTGCTGCTGGGCCCGACGCTGGACCGCCGCCGCCGCGCCGGCATCAGACGCCGGCAGCACAAGCGCCAGCAGAACAAGCCCAAGGCATCCCGATCTTCGTTTTCCCATAAGAATAATTATAACAAACCCGGCACAGAGCCACACAAAAACATCGCCAAATCTTACATACAATGTTCGCCCTTTCCCGGGATGGACATCGACCGCCACCCAGCCAGGCGACTGCAACACGGCCGTTCTTATTGCACGGCCCCGGCTGTCGATCCCGGCGCTCCAGCCGGTATTGGCCGCACGCACCAGCGGCCGGCCGGTCTCAACCGCACGGAATACCGCCATCTCCGCGTGCAGCATCAACGCTTCCGGGCGCGTGAACCACCCGTCGTTAAGTACTCCGATAAAAACCCCGGCATCGTTTTGCGCCAGATCCCTGAAAAGGGCCGGATACGCCTCCTCCGAACAGATCACAGCCCCCACCACCACATTCGGGCCGTCCAGATAAGCCATCCCCCGGCGCTGGCCAGGCAAAAAATGATAACTCTGCATCCCACCGACCCTGGCCAGCCATGCCGACGCGCGGTCCCCCGGCAAATATTCAGTGAAAGGAACCAGATAGCGCTTGTAATAAACATCCCGCCATTTCCCCTTCGGGTCTAAAAATAATACCGCGTTAAGGTCATGCCCGTCATCCGAAAGAAGCGCGGACCCGAAAATGAACCAGGCATTGAAATTCCGTGCCACCGTTTCCATCCTCGGCCGCCAGAGCGCATCACGCATAATATCATCCGGGAACGCGGTCTCGGGCCAGACGATGATGTCCGGCCGGACCTGCTGTGCGCCTTTCTTGCTTAAGATCAGATGACGGTTCATATTCTCGTTATACAAGGAGGCGCTGGCTTTTTCGGCCCGTGAAATATTCGGCTGGACCAGCACCACACGCAGCGAGCGTTCTTTCGGGACATCCTCCATGGCCATGGCGGCCGCCCCCGCGATCCAGACACACAGCGGAAAAACAACCAACATCAGCGACGGGGGGTCTTTGACCGCTCCCGCACCTTTGTGCTTGATACGCAAATAACAGGCTGCGGCAAAAAGAACCATCAGCCAGCTGACCGCATATACGCCGCCAAAACGGGCAGACTGAATAAGCGACGGAACCCCGGCCTGGGATTCCCCCAGCCCCCAGGTAAAACCCCCCAGCGTCCTGTTGCGTAAATATTCGCTGACAACCCACGCACAGGGGATATAGAACAATCGGGCGGTCTCCGGCCAGCGAAGAGCCCCGGCCATCAACGCACCAAAGATCGCGCCCTGCAGCGACAGCGCAAGGACAAAAACACAATACCCCACCGGCGATATCGGCAAGAGCCACCAGATAAGCAATCCATGCGCCAGTACGCCCCAGCCCAATCCCAGCACTATGCGCGTGCGCCAGCTTTTCCCCTCCAGTAAAAACAAAAGGGGGATGGCCATAAGCCACCCCCCCAGGAAAAACCCGTTCACATTAATAATATTAGAAAATGAACAACCAAACAATAAAGCAGACACCAGAAGAAGTATCAGCCCCGTGGCCATTACGCTTACTTCTTCACCGCTGGAACAGACAACGGTTCTGACGGCGCCACAACCTTGGCCGGAGCCGCGGCATTGGCCGCATCCTTGGCCGCATTGGCTGTTGCCATATCCTCGGACTGCTTCTTGGCCGACTCGATCAGCCCGGCCAGCAGGATCGCCGAACGCTTGACCCCGTCCTGGTCACCTTTGGCGCTAAAGATCTCAACACTGCGGCGGGCCGCTACGATCGCCGGCAAAGGCTGCTCCGCAGACTCATAGGCCACGGCCAAAAGGTAATACACCAGCCCGTTCTCCGGGAATTGATGCACCGCCGTTGAAAGGACCGCGATCGCCTGCGGATACTGCTTGAGATGAACGAACGTCTCGCTGAGCATGAAATACCCTTCAAAATCATCCGGCGCGACCTTGATCGCCGCAGCAAAATTCCCCACCGCGCCCTTGATGTCTCCCTGTTTAAGATACACGGTGCCTTCCACCAGAAGTTTGCGCGCCGCGGATTGCGTCCTGGACGCAGCCGGAGCTTCTTTTTTCGCGCAACCCGTGAAGATCAGACCGGCGATCAATAGAACTGCCATCATTTTTCTCATAACAATACCTCGTTTGTTTGATTCAACCTGCCTGCGTCTTCGCCATTTTTGATACCAAATAAGCATGCACACCTTCCGCCGCCGCACGGCCTTCCTGGATAGCCCAGACGACCAGCGACTGGCCCCGGGTCATATCCCCCGCCGTAAAAACCCCGGGGACAGAGGTCATTTTATTCGCGTCGGCCTTCACATTCCCGCGGCCATCGAGCTCAACGCCGATCTTTTCCAGCAACCCGCCTTTGACCGGGCCAAGAAATCCAAGCGCCAGGAAAACAAGGTCGCAGTCGATCTCGAATTCCGACCCCGGGACCTCTTTCATCACCGAACGGCCGTTCACGTCTCTGGTTGACCAGTCCAGGCGAACCCCGTGAAGTTTCTTCAAATTACCGTGCCCGTCCCCTGAAAATTTCTTTGTCAGGATATTATAATTGCGCTCACAGCCTTCCTCATGCGAGGTGGATGTGCGCAGGATGAACGCCCAATACGGCCAGGGATTATCGCCGGCACGCGCGGCCGGAGGTTTGGCCAGAAGCTCGAACTGCTGGACCGATGCCGCTCCCAGACGATTGGACGTCCCCACACAATCCGAACCGGTATCTCCCCCGCCCAGGACAACGACCTTTTTGCCCTTGACGTCGATCAAGCCACTCGCGTCAACCTTTGTCCCCATGACCAGACGGGTCTTCTGCGCGAGATACTGCATCGCGTAATAAACCCCCTTCAACTCCCGTCCAGGGACCGCAATATCCCTGGGTAATTCCGCCCCGCCGCACAGCACGACCGCGTCATGCTGTTTGCGCAATTCATTCGGATCCACATCCACGCCAACGTTCACTCCGGCCCTGAGAACGACCCCTTCCTGCTCCATCCGCTGAACGCGGCGCGCAACCACCTCTTTTTCAAGCTTGAAATTCGGGATCCCCAGCGTCAGAAGGCCTCCGACCGCTTCGTTTTTCTCGTAAACAGTGACCTTATGCCCTTTTTTATTGAGCTGATCGGCACAAGCCAAACCTGCCGGGCCGCCGCCAACGATCGCCACCTTCATTCCCGTACGCGTTTTAGGCGGTTCCGCCTTGACCCAGCCTTCCTGATAAGCACGCTCAATGATCGCAAGCTCAATATTCTTGATCGTGACCGCCGGATTATTGATGGCAAGGGTGCAGGAATTCTCGCACGGAGCCGGACAGACCCTGCCCGTGAACTCCGGAAAATTATTGGTCTTGTGCAGCCGCTCCATCGCCTCTTTCCACTGGCCCTTGTTCACAAGGTCATTCCAGGACGGGATAATGTTGCCGATAGGGCAACCCCACTGACAGAACGGAACGCCGCAATCCATGCAACGGCCGCCCTGCTCTTTCAATCCCTTCTCGTCCGGAAGCCTGATGAACTCTTTCCAGTGCTTAAGCCGCCCGCTCACCGGCTCTTTGGTGTATTCTTCACGCTTATACTTGAGGAATCCTTTGACTTCGCCCATGGCCTTTGGTCCTTTATCCCTTGCCGGCCGGCACTGCGGCCTGTTGCGCTTTTTCTACCGCCTTGCGGAAATCGCGAGGATAAACCTTCACGAACCGCGGCAGCGTTATATCCCAATGCTCAAGGATGTTCCCGGCAACAACACTTTGCGTATGCTTTTGATGGCGTTCGATCATGCCCCTAAGCTCCGCAACATCGGAAGCGTCCAAAACGGGAAAGAGGTCCACCATCCCCATATTGCAGCGGCTGGCGAACGTCCCGTCCGCATCCAGGACATACGCAATGCCGCCGGACATCCCCGCCGCAAAATTACGCCCCGTGCCTCCAAGGACTGCGACCCGTCCGCCCGTCATATATTCACAACCGTGGTCCCCCACTCCCTCCACAACGGCGTGCCCGCCCGAATTACGCACGCAAAAACGTTCGCCGGCGATCCCGCGAAAATACGCCTCGCCGGCGATCGCCCCGTAAAGGACCACATTGCCGATAAGGATGTTGTCTTCCGCCACCAGCGAAGCCTTTTTCGACGGATACACAATGATCCGGCCGCCGGACAACCCCTTGCCGACATAATCGTTGGCATCGCCTTCCAGTTCAAAGGTGACACCCCTGGAAAGGAACGCCCCGAAACTCTGCCCGCCCGAACCCGTAAAATCGATGTGAATGGTCCCTTCCGGAAGTCCGGCCATCCCGTAACGGCGGGCGATCGTGGAGCTGAGCATCGTCCCGACAGTACGATTGACATTCCTGACCGCGGACGAAAAGCGCACCGGCGTTTTGTTTTCGACAGCGTCCCGGCATTTTACGATAAGCTCATTATCCAGCGCCTTCTCCAGGCCATGCTCCTGCTTCAAACAATGATGAATAGGGACCTCTTTGGGAACATCCACCCGATGCAGGATATTCGCAAGGTCGATCCCCTTCAATTTCCAGTGGCTGATGACATCCTTGGCTTCCAGCATATCCACGCGGCCGACCATGTCCTCGAACTTCCGGAAACCCAGTTCAGCCATCAACTCGCGGATCTCCTCGGCCAGGAACGTGAAGAAACTCACCACATACTCCGGCTTGCCGGCAAAATTCGCGCGCAGCTGCGGATCCTGGGTCGCAATGCCGACCGAACAGGCATCCAGATGGCATTTGCGCAACATGACGCACCCGAGCGTAACCAGTACAATAGTGGAAAACCCGAACTCATCCGCGCCAAGCATCGCCGTAATGACCACGTCCCGCCCCGTCTTGAGCTGGCCGTCCGCCTGCACGCGGATACGCCCGCGCAGATCGTTCATGACCAGGACCTGCTGGGTCTCGGCAAGGCCGAGCTCCATCGGAAGGCCGGCATGCTTGATAGACGTCTGCGGGGACGCCCCCGTACCGCCGTCATAACCCGAGATCAGAACATGGTCGGACTTGCCCTTGGACACGCCGGCCGCGACCGTCCCCACGCCGATCTCGGACACAAGCTTCACGCTCACATCCGCCTGCGGATTGGCGTTCTTCAGGTCATGGATCAGCTGGGCCAGGTCCTCGATCGAATAAATATCATGATGCGGCGGCGGCGAGATCAGCTGGACGCCTGCCGTTGTGCCGCGGGTCTTTGCGATCTCCTGCGTGACCTTGTGGCCGGGAAGCTGGCCGCCCTCGCCGGGCTTGGCCCCCTGCGCCATCTTGATCTGCATCTGGTCAGAATTGACCAGGTATTCAATGTTGACACCGAACCGCCCCTGCGCCACCTGTTTGATGCGGCTGCGGCGGACATCACCGTTAGCATCCTTTTTAAACCGCAAGGGGTCTTCCCCGCCTTCACCGGTGTTGGAAAAACCGCCCAGGCGGTTCATGGCAATGGCCATCGTCTCATGCGCTTCCTTGGAAATGGAACCGTAGCTCATCGCCCGGTCGCAAAACGCTTCACGATCTCGGAGGCCGGTTCAACCTCGGATAAGGGAATAGCCGCGCCTTTTTTGAACTGCATCAGGCCGCGGATATTGGGAATGGTCCGGTCGGCCTCATTGACGGTCTTGCTGAATTTCTTGAACAGCTGATAATCGTTCGCACGCACCGCCTGCTGCAGCGTCGCAATGACCTCGGGGTTGATCTGATGGTATTCCCCGTCTTTGCGCCAGTGGTACCAGCCGCCTTCATCGAGCAGGTGCTCTTCCGGCCCGGCATCAGGATACCCCTGCGCGTGACGGAGCAGGGATTCCTCGGCAACGGTCCCGATCTCGATCCCGCCGATCCGCGACGGCGTGGCGGTAAAATACTTTTCGATCAGCTCCTTGCCAAGCCCGACAGCCTCGAAGATCTGCGCGCCGCAATACGACTGGATGGTCGAGATCCCCATCTTGGAAATGATCTTGAACAAGCCCTTGCGCGTGGCCTTGATATAATTCTTCTCCGCGTGATGCCAGTCCAGATCAGGCCCTTTGAAATTCCCCTTGTTCACTTCGCTTTCGATCGTTTCCAGCGCAAGGTACGGATTGACCGCGTTCGCGCCGTAACCGATCAGGACCGCGAAATGGTGCATTTCACGCGCCTCGCCCGTTTCAAGGACAAGGGACACTTTGGTGCGCGTTCCCTTGCGGATCAAATGATGGTGCAGTCCCGCGCACGCCAGCAACGACGGGATGGCCACGCTCTTCGCGCCCATCTCGCGGTCGGAAAGGACCAGGATATTAACGCCCTCCGCGATCGCCTTGTCCACGCGGACGAACAGCTCGTCCATCGCCTTGGCCAGCCCGCCGGGGCCATCGGCCTTGCGGAAAACGATCGGGAACGTTGCGCTTTTCAATCCGGACATGTTCACATGCGCGATCTGTTCCAGCTCCCTGTTGGTCAGAATCGGCCGAGCCAGCCGCAAACGGCGGGCATGATCGGGCGTTTCCGCCAGGATATTGCCTTCGGAGCCAAGATAGACATTTTCCGCCATCACGACCTCTTCACGGATGGGATCAACCGGCGGATTGGTGACCTGGGCAAAAAGCTGTTTAAAATAATTGAAGAAGAGCTGTGAACGGCCGGACAGCACCGCGACCGGGTTATCCGCCCCCATGGATCCTGTCGCCTCTTCCCCGTTCTCGACCATGGCTTTCAGGACGATCTTGAGGTCTTCCTGCGTATAGCCGAACGCACGCTGGCGCTCCATGAGTGTTTTTTCATTCAGCCCCGAAACCTTCCTGGGCTCCGGCAAATCCTTCAGATCGACAATATTATCCTTGAGCCACTGCCCGTAAGGCTTGCGCCGGGCATATGTCTCCTTGATCTCCTTGTCATCGATGATCCGGCCCCCGACCGTATCGATCAAGAACATCTTCCCGGGCTGTAAGCGGCCTTTCTTCGCCACCCGTTCCGGCGCGATCGGAAGGACCCCCGTCTCGGACGCCATTACGACCAGGCCGTCTTTGGTGACCGTATATCTCGACGGACGAAGCCCGTTGCGGTCCAGGACCGCCCCGATATAACTGCCATCCGTGAACGCGATGCACGCCGGGCCGTCCCATGGCTCCATCAACAGGGCATGATATTCATAGAACGCGCGCTTTTCCGCGCTGATCGCCTCATCGCCCACCCAGGCTTCAGGGACCATCATCAGGACCGCGTGGGGCAAGGAACGTCCGGCCATGACCAGGAGCTCCAGCGCGTTATCGAACGATGCCGAATCGCTCCCGAATGGGCCGACGATCGGATAGATCTTCTTCACGTCCTTGCCGAACAACTGATTGGCCATTTGCGCTTCGCGCGCACGCATCCAGTTCAGGTTGCCGCGCAGGGTGTTGATCTCGCCGTTATGCGCCAGCAGGCGGTAAGGATGCGCCAAGGACCAGGTCGGAAAAGTATTCGTGCTGTAACGCGAATGGACCAGCGCGAGCGCCGAGATCATATCGGGGTCGGAAAGGTCGGAAAAGAACGGCCCCAGCTGTTCGGCCATGAACTGGCCTTTATAAACGATCGTCTTTGACGACAGGCTGCAAATATAAAAATAACTGCGGTCATGCACCGTGGACGTGTGGACTTTCGTCCAGCAACGCTTGCGCAGGACATATAATTTACGCTCGAATTCCTCGGGTTTCGTATCCGCGCCGCGGCCGATAAAGATCTGCCTCAATTCCGGCTGTACCGAATGGGCGACCCGGCCGACATGCCTGTCATCGTGGGGGATGGCGCGCCAACCCAGGAACTGCTGGCCTTCCTCATGAATGATCTGCTCGACCCACTCCTCGATGATATTGCGCGACTGAGGCTCAACGGGAAGAAAGACCATCCCGCAGGCATAATCCCCCGGCGCCGGAAGCACGAAACCTTCGGCTTTCGCGGCCTTGCGCAGGAACTGGTCCGGCATCTGCAGTAAAATACCCGCGCCGTCCCCTGTTAAAGGGTCGCAGCCGCACGCGCCGCGATGCGCCAGGTTCTCAAGGATACTGATGCCCTGACGGACGATCTCATGGGACTTGCGGCCTTTGATATCCGCCACAAAGCCGACACCGCACGCATCATGTTCAAATTGAGGGTCATAAAGCCCCTGTTTGGAAGGATAACCGCCAGCATTCATTGGAAGAACTCCGATAGGCTTATAAGATTATTTTGTTATATAAAGGCGTGTATTTTAAGTCCACGGGCATGTAAAAGCAACTATTTTTTAACGGCCTCGCTTGTGCGCGACCAGGATCAACGACTGCCCGACCGGCGGATGGAAACAACCTTCGATCGCTCTCAGGAACGGGACAACCCGGTCCAAGGCCCCGCACATCCCGGTGTCAAACCTTGTTTGACGCAAAACCCTGCCCGCCAAGAACCAGGAGACGATCCCGAAAAAATTCATATAATAAGCCCGGTCGACATCAAGCCCCGCCGCCGTTACTTTCGTCACAAGGTCTTCCCTAGTATACCGCCTGATATGGCCCGCCATATCATCGAGCGTACCATGGATCGCGGGCAACGCGGGCACCATGATCAGCATCCGTCCGCCCGGCATAAGGATCCGCGCCATGTTCCCGATCGCCGCGCGGTCATCCTCAATATGTTCCAACACGTTAATCGCAATGACCGTATCGGGTAAATGCTCCTTTAAGACCGCTGCCCGCGCAGGAAAAGAAATATCTGCCAGGGGAAGGACCTCGTATCTGGGCTTTCGGCCGATGAACCGCTTTTCCAGGAAGGCGACCATTTCCGCGGAGTGATCCGAACAAATGATCTTTTCAACCTGCGGCACATCGTACAATTCCGCCATATCCCCGCGCCCGCTGCCAATGTCAAAAACAACACCGGACAAATACGGCCTGAAATGAGCAATGATCCACTGCTGATAACGGCCTGTCGCGCCAACGACTTCCAGGGCTTTAAACAACTCGCTCATTGATCGTCATCCCTTGGAAAACCGATACTGAAAAATAGCCCAGTACATCCACAACCCCTTTGGCCAGTCGATCTTCTTGCCCTGGCCGATAGAACGCGCCTGATAGTTGATCGGGACTTCCACGATACGGATGCCCTTGCGCCTCAGCTTGGCCGTAATTTCCGTCTCCAGGGCAAAATGCTCCGATTCAATGGTGATGGAACGAAGGTCTGCGGTGCGGAACAGCTTGAAACATGTATTGATATCGGTCAAGCGGGTGCCGAACAGAACATTGAAAGTAATGTTCGAAACAATGTTCGCCCAACGGTTGATCGGCTCCATCGCTTCGATCCTGCCCTTAAAACGGGAACCATAGACCGCATCCGCCTGAAAGCTCAGGACCGGTGCCAGCAGCTGCGGATACTGGGACGGATGATATTCCAGGTCGGCATCCTGGATCAGGACCAGGTCGCCCGTCACCTCTTTCAGCCCCCGGCGGATCGCCGCGGCCTTTCCCTGGTTGGTCTGATGGAACACCCGGACAAACCGGTCGCCGTCAAAACGGCCAAGGACCCCGGCCGTCCCGTCGTTAGACCCGTCATTCACCACAACGATCTCCCGGTCGATCCCCGCGGGCAGCTCAACGGCTTTCGCCGCGTGAATGACCTGCACGACCGTAAGCTCTTCATTATACGCCGGAACAACAATTGAAAGTTTCACCGCGCCGCCTTGTATCTGTTCGTGAGCGGCAAACGCCAGTCCTTGCCAAACGCCCGTTTGGAGATCTTGACCCCTGGCGGAGCCTGTCGTCTTTTATACTCACTTTTGTCCACCAGCTCAACCACTTTCTTGGCCATTTTCATATCGCCGCAGGCCTTGCCCATAACATCCAGGGAGCAATGCCCCTCCACATACAGCCCGAGCAGGTCATCCAGCACCGGATACGGCGGAAGGGAATCCTGGTCTTTCTGTCCGGCCTTCAGCTCTGCCGACGGCGCACGGGTGATGATAGAGCGGGGGATCACCGCTTTTCCGGCCCGGGCATTGATATATTCCGAAAGCGCATATACTTTGGTCTTGAAAATATCCTTGATCACCGCGTAACCGCCGGACATGTCCCCGTAAAGCGTGCAATAACCGGTCGCCATTTCGCTTTTGTTCCCCGTTGTCAAAAGCAGCCAGCCGAATTTATTGGAAAAAGCCATCAACAGGTTCCCGCGGATACGTGCCTGAAGGTTCTCTTCCGCCAGCCCGGACGAAGTTCCCCTGAAATAATCCTTAAGCGTCCCTAAAAACGCCCCGACGACCGGCTCAATGGGGATCTCATGGAATGTCACGCCAAGATTTTTCGCCAGGCGCCTGGCGTCATCGCGCGTGGCCTTCGCGTTAAAACGCGTCGGCATCGAGATACACACCACATTCTCTTTCCCGACCGCATCCACCGCGATCGCCGCCACCAGGGCGGAATCGATCCCGCCGGAAAGGCCGATAAGGACCTTTTTAAACCCGTTCTTGCGGATATAATCCCTCGTCCCCAGCAGGACCGCTTCATACATTTCCGCCGTCTCTTCCAGCGGCTTCGGCAATGCGACCCCGGCATTGACAGGAATATTGACCAAAACAAGGTCTTCCCGAAATTGGGCGCCGGCCGCAATAAAACGGCCCCGCTCATCCGCCACCAGGCTGGCGCCGTCAAAAACCAGTTCATCCTGGCCGCCCACCAGGTTCACATACACGATCACCGCGCCGGTCTCCCTGGCGCGGCGCGCGATCAATTTCAGCCGCTCGGCCCGTTTTCCGGATTCATACGGTGAACTGGAAATATTCAGGATGATCCCGGCCCCCGCATCCGACTGCGCTTTAAAGATACCGCCATCCACCCAGATGTCTTCGCAGATATTAACGGCAAACCGGCGGCCTTTAAGCGAAAAAAGCCCGGTTCTTTTTCCGGGCGAAAAATACCGCTTCTCGTCAAAAACGCTGTAATTCGGCAGGGCCTGTTTATGATAAACGCTTTTTACCCCGCCGTCGGCAATGACCGCGGCCGCATTATAAAGCTCGCCCTTTGCCCCTCTGTCCACAAAACCGACCACGGCCGTGATCCCGCGCACCTGACGGGCAATGGTCACAAGGCTTTTCAGGTTCCCGCCGATAAAATGATCCTTGAACAGCAGGTCTTCCGGCGGATAACCTGTGGTTGTAAGCTCGGGAAAAACCGCCAGGTCGGCCCCGGCCTCCCGGGCACGGCGGCAGGATCCCAGCACCCTGGCGGCATTGCCCTCCAGGTCACCAACGGTCGTATTGATCTGCGCCAGCGCGATACGGATGCTCATTTCGCCCTCATCACCTTTAAAAAGTTTGCGCACAACCTGCCTCCGTTACGCAGAAACCCGTCTTTGACCCTGTCATAATGTTCCAACATCGCTTCCCGCTCCGGCTGTTTGTCCCGGGAAAAATCCGCCGACCAGTCCCGGATGCTCTTGTCGGTGATCTCCGCATGGAACTGCAGGCCATACGCATTGGTCCCGACACGAAAAGCCTGTACCGGACAACGCGCGGAGGAAGCCAGGATCACTTCCCCGCCCAAAGGCTCGGCCATGTCGCCGTGCCACTGAAAAACCTCCCAGGGCTCCGGGATCCCCTCGAACAAAGGATCCTTTCGACCACCGGGCGTGAAGCCGATATCAAACCAGCCGATCTCTTCCTTGAGAGAACGGACAACCCGGCCGCCGGAAGCCTTGGCCAATAACTGGGCTCCAAGACAGATCCCCAGGAACGGCACCTGCCCGGCCAACACTTTCTTTAAAAATATATCTTCCTCTTTCAAGAACGGATATCGATCTTCCTCATAGACGTTCATCGGACCGCCCAAAGCAATGACCGCATCAATACCGCGCAGGTCCTCCGGAAGGATATCACCGTCCTGCAAATTGACAATCTGCAAAGGAAAGCCTTGTTCGACAAAAAAACTTCCCAGCGTCTCGGGCCCTTCGATCTCAATATGTTTAATGAACAGAATCATAGCATATCGCCTTTCAATACAAACAGTAAATTGTTCCGCCCGAAACACAAAGGGCTCAAGCACCATGCAGCACTTGAGCCCTTTATAATTCAACCTTTAATTCTGCCGCCCTTAATACAAGAACAGCATTTCGGCATACGTCGGCAACGGCCACAGATCGGCCGGGACCAGCGCTTCAAGCTCATCCACCGCGGCACGCGCCTGAAGCATCGCGGACTTCATCTTGTCGGTCGAATGGTGTTCGATCGCGATTTCCAGCGCTTCAATACCAGCGGACAATTCATCGGCCAGCTTGGACACCTTACCCAGAACGACTTTCGCGGCAGCGGCCTTGCAACCGGCCTCGTCAACCGCTTTCACCGTGGCAGCCAGGACCGCCTGGTACTCCACCACCGCCGGGAATATCTGGGTGGACGCGATCGTCTTGGCGCATTCCGCCTCGTAAGCCAGGACACTCTTGTAGTTATGCATGTAGATCTCATAACGGGACAAAAGCTCTTTTCTGGAAAGGACCCCGTACTTCTCGAACAACTTGACGGTCTTTTCATCTTCCAGGACCTTCAGGGCTTCGGGCGTGGTCTTAAAATTCGGCAACCCGCGCTTCTCGGCTTCCTTATGCCATTCTTCGGTATAATTGTCGCCATTGAAAAGCACACGCTTGTGCTTCTTGATGATCGCCTGTAAAACAGCCTGCAGGGACTTGTTGAAATCCTTCTTGGCCTTGAGATCGCCCTCAAGCTGTGTGCACATATCATCAATGGCGGAAGCCACGATGGTGTTCAGGGCCACATTCGCACCCGACGGGCTCATGTTGGAACCCAGCGCACGGAACTCAAACTTGTTGCCCGTGAACGCAAAGGGAGAGGTGCGATTGCGGTCGGTGGCATCCCTCGGAAGGGTCGGAATAACATCCACGCCGATCTGAATGGTGCCGCCGCTCTTGGCGGACTTCGCCTCGCCGCTCTCAAGCTGGTCGATGATATCCGTCAGCTGGTCACCCAGGAATACGGAAATGATCGCCGGTGGCGCTTCATTGGCACCCAGGCGATGATCATTGCCGGGAGTTGCGACAGTGGCGCGGAGCAATGCCGCGTTCTCGTCCACCGCCTTGATGATCGCGCAAAGCGTGAACAGGAACTTCGCATTCTCATGCGGACTGGAACCGGGATAAAGCCAGTTCTTGCCGTCCGTACCGACCACCGACCAGTTATTGTGCTTGCCGCTGCCGTTAACACCGGCAAAAGGCTTCTCGTGCAGCAGGCAGACCAGGCCATGCTTGTCGGCGATCTGCTTCATCACATCCATGCACATCATGTTATGATCGACCGCCAGGTTCAGACGCTCGTAAATGGGCGCGATCTCGAACTGGGCCGGAGCAACCTCGTTATGACGGGTCTTGGACGGCATCCCGAGTTTCCAGAGCGTCTGGTCGAGCTCTTCCATGAACGCCAGGATCCGCGGACGAATAGCGCCGAAATAATGATCTTCCATCTGCTGATGGCGGGCCGGCTTGCGGCCGAACAGCGTACGGCCGGTCTGCACCAGGTCCAGTCGCTGCTCATAGAATGATTTATCGATCAGGAAATATTCCTGCTCGGGTCCCAGCGTGGCATACGCCTTGGTAACAGGCTTGACACCGAACAGCTTGCCGGCACGGTCCATCTGCTTGGCCAACGCCGCGATCGAACGGAGCAACGGGGCCTTTTTGTCAAGTGCTTCGCCATGATACCCGCAGAAGATGGTCGGGATACACAACGTTGCGCCCTCGGCGCCTTCTTTAATAAACGCGGGGCTGGTGGGGTCCCACGCCGTATAGCCGCGGGCCTCGAACGTGGCGCGCAAACCGCCCGACGGGAACGAAGAAGCATCCGGCTCGCCCTGGATAAGCTCTTTGGCGGAAAACTCCATCTTGACACCGCCCTGGCCGTCAGGAGAAATGAACGAATCGTGTTTTTCAGCCGTGGTGCCGGTGAGCGGCTGGAACCAGTGGCAGAAATGCGTGGCACCCTTGGCAACCGCCCAATCCTTCATCGCACCCGCGACTTCCGTCGCAATAGCCGGGTCAAGCGCGCCGCCTTCATTCATCGTCCTGCTGATGGAATCGAACGCCTTCTTCGAAAGGACCTTCTTCATGACGTTAATGCTGAACACATTCTCGCCATACAAAGACTCGACCGCGCTGACAACCTTCTTGCTGACCTTTGCTGCCATATAAACCTCCTGTTTTTAAAAGAAAAAATCCCCCGCCGAAAATTCCTTTTCGAAAGAGGACATCAATGCCCTGCTTCAGTCTTTTGAAAGCCTTTAAGCTTTCGAATCTCAAAAAGTATATCCGCTGAAAAAAAAGTTGTCAACAAAAAAAACCTTCTCCCTGCCGGAGAGGGTGAAGGTAGTTAGGTTTTCTGGAAATCCACCATAAGAAGGATGGATTCCGCGATATCTTTCATCGATCGGCAGGAGTCCATGCTTTTGCGGTGGATCATTTTATACGCGGTCTCCTCGGAAAGGCCGTTCATCTTCATAAGGATCCCCTTGGCGCGCTCCACCAGCTTGCGGGTCTCCAGCGCTTCCTTGGCTTTAAGCGCCTCTTCCATCCAGCGCGTGTTCTCCACCGCCGCGGCCGCCTGGTTAGCCACCATTTGCAGCACGCCCACCTCATCCGCCGTAAAAACATGAGGCTCTTTCGTATAAACATTAATGACCCCGATCGCCTTGTCCTTGACGATCATCGGCACCGCCACCATGGTGCTCAGGCCTTCCCTGACCGCCAGGTCACGATAAAAATACCGCTTCTCCTTGCGGACATCCTCGACCACCAGCGGGCGCAGGGTCTTGATCACTTCGCCGATCAAGCTGGCATCCACTTTCAGGTTCGGCTTCTTCTTATAATCATCGCTCAGGCTCTGCGTAGCCTTGATGACCAGCTCCGTCCCCTTGGCATCCAAAAGCATCACGGAACAGATCTTGGAATTCAACATTTCCGCCGTGACGATAACAATAAGGCTTAAGATCTCGTCGAGATATTTTTCGGACGTGATCGACTGGCTCACCTTCACCAGGCTGTCGAACTGCAATGCCTTCTGCCGGGTTTCGCTGAAAAGGCGGGCATGTTCGACCACGCTCCCCAGCTGCCGGGCCGCCATACTCAGCAGGTTCACGACACTCACCGGGAAATCGAACGGTTTTTTATGCTGAAGATTGATGACGCCGATGGCTTTTCCCTTATAGAGGATCGGCAGGGCCAGAAAAGCCTCGTAACGGTCTTCGGGAAGGACATCGAACGCCTTGAAACGCGGATCATCATACGCGTTGGCCTTGATCGCCAACGGCTTCACGTTCTTCGCGACCCATCCGGTCAACCCCTCGCCAACCTTGAGCGTCACCTGCCCCAGTTCCTGCTTGTGCGGCGTCTTCGAAGCGCGCAAGACCAGGTTCCGGTGCTCCGCGTCAAAAAGATAAACGAACACCGAATCTGCCGGCGCGATCGCCAGAGCGACCTTGATGATCTCGCTCAAGACACCATCGAGATCAACCTCGGAAGTCGTAATATCAACGACCTTGCGAAGGATGATCAGTTCATCTTTGGAAGAAAGCTGGCTTTTCACTTTGGGCATATATGGTCTCCGAATTTGAACAAGTATATCACATCCCGGGTTTTGCGGCCGGTAAAGCGGAATACTTCAACAGGGCTTTTATGGTCCGAAGCCCGATCTGCCCGTCCGCATCAAGCCCCTGGGAAGCCTGGAACGCCTTGAGCGCCTCGCGGCTGCGGCGCCCGATCTGGCCGTCAACCTTGCCCGCCCCGAACCCGGCCTTCGCCAGCGCCTTCTGCACCGCGCGGCCATCGAGCAGGCCTTTCCTGAACAACGGCCCCTGCAAATATCCCTGCATCGCGGCCCAGGTATCCTTGTCGACAAAACGCGTGACCTTGATGCCCTCATCCGCCTGGAACCTCGCCACGGCCTCACGGGTGGAGGCGCCGAATTTTCCGTCCGGACGGCCAATATTATAACCGAACCCCTTGAGGACCTTCTGCACTTCTTCCACTCTCGCATTGTAGACATTGAACTCGAAAGGCCCGAGGATCTGGCGCTCTTCCCCGCCCGGCTTGTGCAAAAAAGCGTAAATGCGGTCACAGCCCGACACCGGCATCAGCAAAACGAACAATAAAAGAAGTTTGGCAAATCGCATATCACTTTATAATAAGACCATTGAATACGGTGTCAATGCGTTATTCTGCAAGTCCTCGGCTTCACGATTACGATCCGGCTATTTTAATCATAGCTATCGATATTCCGCAGCCGACGTAAGGAGGACGAGCGGCCATGGATCGCCCTTGTTCTCCCTGCAGCGAGAGCGAGTCCGACGCCCGAGCGCAGGCCGGCCTCGGAGGGGCCGGACAAGCGTTCGGCGAAGGAATGTCGATAGCTATGAAAAGTTAAAATAGCCCTGAAAACGACGCCATGCTTGAAAAAATCGGATCCCTGATCAAAAAACCATCGACCGCCATCCTGCTGCTCCTGCTGCTCGGCATGGTCGTCTACGCCAACTGCCTGCCCAATGAAATGTTCTGGGACGATGATGACTTCATCCTCAGGAACCTCTTTATCCAGGACTGGAAATACTGGCCCCACTTCTTTACCGACAACCTGCTGGCAGGAACAAGCCTGATGAGCAACTACTGGCGGCCGCTGGTGCAAATATTCTTTGCCGCGCAATGGCACCTGTGGGCCGACTGGGCGCCGGGCTGGCATGCCATAGGCATCCTCCTGCACTCGATCAACGCGGCACTGCTTTTTCTTTTATTCCGCCGCCTGTTCCACCGACCGGCCGCCGCGTTCATTGCCGCCCTCCTCTTTCTGATCCACCCCGTACAGACCGAGACCGTGGCCTATGCCTGCAGCCAGGGGGACAGCCTTGTCTTCCTGTGCACCCTTCTGGGGCTCAATACATTCGTGCGTTACCGTATCACCGGCAAGAGATCCTGTTATCTCGGCGCACTTGCCTGTTTTGCGCTGGCCCTCATGACCAAAGAGATCGGGATCATCTTTCTGCCGCTGCTGATGCTTTGCGACGGGGCATACTGCCGAACCATGCCAGGGATCTGGCCCCGTATCCGAAAAATGCTTCTCGCCCTGCTCCCGTTCCTGGCCATCGCCATTATTTATGCCCTCCTGCGGGCCACCCTCTTATATTTCGGAAGTGCGAAGGATTACTATCCCGAACGCCCCGACTTTCAAACGAACATCCTGGTCCGCACCCTCACCTTCCTCAAAGCCGTTCCTGAATATATCGGCGTCCTTCTCTGGCCCGCA
The DNA here is from genome assembly GCA_903908245.1 of Candidatus Omnitrophota bacterium. Classification (GTDB taxonomy): domain Bacteria; phylum Omnitrophota; class Gorgyraeia; order Zapsychrales; family Fredricksoniimonadaceae. The sequence goes on along the minus strand of CAIVRE010000015.1, from coordinate 9,875 downwards.
CACCTTCAGTTCGACCGCCCCTTTGCCATGGCCGATCTGCGGCTGACCCCGATGATCACCCTTGGAGCCGCTCTGCTGACGGGCGCCGGAACCCTTGTCTGGAAATGCCGCAATACCGCGCCGATCGTTTCTTTCGGGGCCAGCTGGTTCCTGGTCACGCTCTTTCCCTATTCGAACATTCCGCTGATCATCAACAGCCTTTTCTTTGAACATTTCCTGTATATCCCCATCGCCGGGCTCGGGCTGGCGGCCGGCTGGGGCGCCATTGTCCTCTTTGAGCATTATCCACGGCAACGAACATGGCTGCTAACACTGGGCATGACCGGGATACTCGCCCTGGCCGGACGCACGATCGCCCGCAATGCCGACTGGGGGAACCCCGTCGGATTTTACGAACAGATCGCGCGCAACAACCCGAGTTACCGGGTCCTTAATAACCTGGGGATGGAATACGCCGCAAAAGGCCGGACGGCTGACGCCGAATCCGCCTACAACAAAGCCATCGCGCTTGACGCGACCAATGCCGTCGCCTATCACAACATGGGGAATTTATGCCGGGATACCCAACGGGATAAAGACGCCATTCACTATTTCGAACAGGCCATTGCCGTACAAAAAAATTTCATCTTTTCCTACAAATCCCTGGCCCAGCTCTATCTCAACGCCAAAGACTACGCCAATGCCCGTCGCGTGCTGGAACAGTATTTTCAATACGCCGACGATCGGGAATTCACCCTTAACCTCCTCATCAGGATCGCCCAACAGCAGAATGACACGGCAGATGTCCAACGATATACCCGGAACCTGCAGATTCTGCGCGCCAAATAAAAAGGGCGGCCCGAACGGCCGCCCTCAAATAGCACGCATAACCCTTTATGAACTACTTCACTCCCAACGCCTGGCCCATGCCGGTTACCGGCATCATATTGATGATCACCGGAGCAAACCCCTCCACGCCCCGGGTCTTGATCCGTTGGATTAACACCGGGTCAATATTCACCTTCACGCCGCTGCCGCTGCGCTCAACGGTCATATCCAGCAATGTCGCGTTGAAATTGATACCACCCGTCGTATCATTGGGCTGCCCGACTTGCAGCGCAGGACGCGTATCAAGCATTGCCTGCAAATTATTCCAGTCCTCATTAGCCGCATTCGTGTCTGACCCCAAAGGATCAGACCAGTGAGGGCCATTATCCGTTTCCGCCCTTTGCTTTAAGACCGCATCGCCGGAAAGACCAAGCTTCTCCTTGCTGTACCGGTCACGCACCGCATTCTTCAGGTCTTTCATTTCCTGTTCCGACGGCATTCCCTGCGGCCCGGCCTGCAGCAAGAACCAGCCGGCCTCTTTATTGCTCACAGAATCCCACAAGCCCGGCGCATATTCAAAACCCGCGGGATTACGGCGGCCTTTATGCCCGATATAGAACTGTTCGGCTTCCGCGCGTGTCATTTGAAACCGCGGGCCGACCACAACGCTTAACGGAAGGTCCCTCTTGGCGATCTCATCCGTGATCACCTGCATGATCCAGTCCGCCCCGGCCTTTTCCATGGCGCCGGGCTTCACAAAACCGATCCGCGCATTGCCCCGATCAACGCTCTCGGTGATCTGGGCGCGAATATTGGCGTCATTAAAATCAACGACCTGCGCGGCACTGGACCCTTCGGCCACAAGGTCTTTGCCATCAACACCATTAAAAACCCCCGGCCGGACCAATGGCTGGTTCCATATATAATCCAGCAGGTCATCCGTCAATATTTTATTCCCGCTGTATGTTTCCAGCGTCAGACTTAATTCTGCATCTGTCACAGGACGGCCCACCGCCGCTTCAAGATCGGCCCTGGCCTTCATGACCTCGGCATCAGAAAGGCTCCACTGTTTTGTGCCGAGGAACCGAAGCTTCGCAAGCTCTGCCGTCCTCTGTTCCTGCGCCATTGCAGGATATTCCGCGATCGGGAAATTCCTGGCACCGCGAACCCCGACAGCCTTAACGCTGATGCTCTGCGGGACGATCCCGGTCGATTGCCACATATTCGTCTCGATCTTGACCGCAACCGCATCCTGTTTCTTGGCGGGCTTGGGATCCAGCAGCTTGGGGAATTTCTGCCGGCCGCGATCCGCGATCTCTTCCCTCTTTAACTGGTCCGCCCCGCGTAATTCGGCAATAAAATCCTCATCGGTCTGTCCGTCCTTCTTATAAATACTTACAATATAGTTCAATGAAAAAAGCGCCACCGCATCATTGAACCAGAATGACTGGGTCGGAGTTACCTTGACCTTTCCCTGCTCATCCTTGGTCGCATTCAACGACGGATCTTCCACCAGCTGATGTGAACCGTTATCTTCCATAACGATCAGGCTTCCGCCTTTCTGCCCGGGCGCACGAAGAGAAACTTCCGGCTGAGCATCAAGCTTCCCGTTCAAAAACAACCCCAGGATCCTTAACCATACCCGGTCAAACTTGGCCGCGATATTATCAATGTTCTTGACCGCGATCCATTTCTTTCCATGATTAAAAAGGTACAGGAATTCCCCCGAAACGATCAGCTGATGAAAAAACTCCCCGTGACCCTGAGGATCCCTTTCACTCGCAAGCACCACGCTCTTGGCAGCCTCACGGTCCCCGCTGGCGATCTTTGCCTGAACGTCCTGCGCCAGGGCCAGGGCCCGCGCAAACGCCTCCGGAGAAGCAAATTTGGCTTCCAGCTTTTTCACATCCTCCGGAGTCCCGACATATTTCGGCCCAAGAGGCTGATGAAAAAGACGCAATTGCCCCGCCTTAAGCCCGTAATTCCCGCTTTTGGCCAGGATACGATCATGTTCCGCACGATATTCATCATTCGTAAAAACACCAACAATATTCCGGTCTGCCGCGGATGTGACCCCCTGCGACCGGGCTTCCCGGTCGATCCCCTCCAGCAACCGGGCCACATTATGCCCGAAAACATCCAGATAATTGACCGTCTTCCCGTCGATAACTCCCACCGGAACACCGGCCTTGGACAGGATCTCCTCCCCGCCGGCCAATTGCTTGACATCGTCCGGAGCCAGTACGACCGCCATGCGCGAAGCCGCCCCTGCCGCAAGAACAAAGAACGCGCCTTCACCACGCTCCACCGATTCCGCCCCGGCCCTTTCCGCGGTCAATTCCTGCTGCTCATTCAATTTGGTTATATCGCTCACATCATCCTGCCGGCTGGCCCGAAAAGGACGCGTAATGGGTGTTGTTTTAATATCGCCTTTGAAATACGAAACCCCTGTCGCCACTTCAAAATCTTTAACACCCGAAACACCATCCTTCTGCTGCAGCGCGACCGTCGCGACCGTCTCGCTGGAATCGGGCGCGGAAGGCGCCTGCGAGGCAGAGGGAACATCCTTCAGCCCCTGCACATGCTCCAACCCCTCGGCAACCGTACGGGCATTTTCTGTACCGTCGATCCCGCCTGAAAAATACTTCCGGGGAATAACCTCGCCGGATACCGGATCCGCATCCTCGCGGATAAAACTGAACGCGCCCTTCTTGAACGCTTCCACATATTCCTGATAGATCCGCTCGCGCGCATCCAGGTCTTCCGTCTCAACGCCTGCCGTCTTTTTCTTGTCGGCATAAACCTGCGCCAGCAATGTTTCCTTAAGTGCCTTCTTGTACCAGGTGGCAAAGATCATCGCCCCATAAACCTGGCGCAATGGCGCAAAATCTTTCCCCTCATTAACCTCTTTCTCCACCGCCGGGATCACCACGTCCCTCATCACCTGCAAGGACAGGTCCCTGGTCCTGGCTGCATCGGCATCCGCCACATCCGTATCCGCCGACTTCGCCTGAAGCCCCAGCGCGTAATAATCCTGGTCCAGCATGACCTTCAGCTTCGATCCACCTAGGAGGGCGGTATTATCAAATTCATACACCTTGGCTTGCGCAGGCACGATCCAGATCTTCTGCAACGAATCCAGGGGGATCTCAACCGTCCCCAGGACTTCCCTGGCCTTGGCATACAATTTGTCCCAGAACAATTTCCCGGTAGCGGTCTCCGGATTAATGATGGAAGCCGACACCTGCTTGAGCACGCTGTCCTGCGACAACATCTGACGGCCCATTTCGGTCAGACCAAGTTCATTGGGAATAATACGGTCATTTTCATAGGGAGACAGGTTGACCCAAAGGTCTTTTTCAGGAATGGTCACCGCCGCCAGAAAATACTTGGCCAGCTTCTGCGTTTCATTTTTCAGCTCCGCTCCTTTAAGGCCGGTCGTACCATTATCGATCACAAAATCAAACACCAGCGGTTCATCGGCCCTGACTTTTAGTGCTTTAATATGAACAGGAATGAACGCGGACGATGGCGCACTGATAGATGAAGAGAACGGAAGAATGGTTTGCACTGCCTGCGCCATCGCAGGAGCAGGAATAACAGAATTAATAAAGAAAATGACCGTCAGACATGCCGCGGCCTTCCTGAAAAGGAAAGAACCTCTTTTTTCTGAAAACATGAAAATTCCCCTTTTTTAGAGTTTTCCACCAAATTACACTAAAGATCTAACAAGAAACCACCTGTAAAAACCTTCTTTGCCATTAAAAGAATAACCTATGTTTTTATAAATTTCAAGAGAGCGCCAAGATCAACCCCCGGATCATTGCACTCCTTTATTTACAAAAGCCCGCAGATCCAGAACAGGAGAAACGCTCAAAACAACCGGCCGATACCCCAAAACACCCCCTGCATCCGGCAAAGTCCCCTGAAACTGGTATCCAGGCTGATCGGCAGACGCGGCGTCTTCATTCAACTTCAACCGGTCCGAATTAAAATCAACACCGCCCTGCTGAACCGCCCCGGAAGCAATGTCTTTGCTCTTCACAATGACCAGTCTGTTCCCCGGATCGGCAAAGACCGAAAAGCCTTCCTGCTTCATCAATGCATCAATGATCGTTTTGTCCGCTGTATTGGCCATGACAGCCACCCCGCCCGGCTTAAGGAACGTCGTGATCAAGAGGATCATGCCTTTGGCGAGATCTGCAGACACATGATCCTTGTCAGGACTGGCTCCGGCCCACTCCAACGCGGACATCCACAGGAAAGCCACTGCTTTTTCCGGAACCCGTTCTTTCAACGCCTCGATCGCCTGCGGATCCGCAATATTTTGCTCGATCATAACAACCCCCTCAGGGAGCCCCTTGCCCGATTTGAGCCGTTCGATCTGCTTAGGGTCTGCCTCCACCCCGTAAACCGTCTGCATATTATTCCCAAGCCCGTTCTTGGCAAAGAACATCTCCATCCTGTTGGGGCCAACAACCATCCTGTCCCCCAAAGAAGGAACAGACAAACCCAATGCCTTAAGCCGTTCCTGAAAAAGCATGACCAACCCCATTGTATTATCTTCCATCAGATCATCCGCCCTGTGCCTGTTCCCGCTTTCATGCTGCAGCATTTGCGACGGATCTTCATCCCGCACGAATTTCTCAATAAATCCGCGCTGCACGATGCTGATCCGGGAATACACTTCCTCGGGCCCCTGATAAACAACCCGGCGAAGATCCCGGCCGGAGCTCTGCGCGGCCCCCTCCAATAAAGACGAGATCCTCTCCGGTGAAAGCCGGGCACGGACCTGTTTTAACGCTTCATAATTCTCCGGCGCATATTGTTCCTGCGTTCCCGCCCCCTGTCCCGGTACATCGGCATCACTGCTCCATACCGCGACCCCGTCCGTCTGAACAAACCCGCCCCGGCGGGCATCGAGGGCCTTGCGGGCGTCCACAACACGAACCATCTTCTGGCCATCCACCATTTCCGCGAATATCGCCGTGCTTTCCATGGCGCCTAAAAAATCATGCTCGAGCATCTCCCTGCGCTCCCTGTCCTCGGGACCGGTCAGGTCTCCCACATCCATCACAACGACCTGCCCCTGCGCGGTAACCCCGAAATCAACCAGAAACCCATGAGGATTCCCCACAACCCCCCGCTGAAGCAGCCGGAGAAAAATATCCAAAAACCGCACCAGGACCCCGTTGATCGCCCTCTGCCGACCGTCAATATCATTATAATAACGCTTCTTGATCTCCTGGACCGCGTCCACCAAAGGCGTCACCTTGCTTTACACAACGACCCTCTTGAGGGCCCGCGGGGCCGCTTCTCCACTCACATGGACCGTCACATTTTCCAGCGTAACATACTCCGCCACCAGGGGCAAAACCTCGCCGTCTTCCAACTCCTCGGCCCCCAATACATTCTCCCAGCGTTTATACCGCGCCCAACCCTCGTCGCTATTGACCTCCTTGATCAGAACACGGCTCGTCCCGAAGACCCCCTCCAGGACCTGTGATTGCGATCCATTGCGGGAAAGCTCAAAATGATTCGTTGAAAGTTCCAGAAAATCCTTCAGCTCTTTCTTGCCGGCCTCCTTGATCCCGTCTTCATGAACAACGGCCCTGCCCTGTTTATACGCCCGGAAGATCCCTTCCGCCTTGCGGTGTTGCGCCAAAAGCTTTTCTTTGGCGCGCAGCATCGCCTCCGGAGCCCTGTCCGCGGCCACGTCTTTTGTTACCGGAACGATCACGACCGGACAGACGAATTCCCCGCTTTTCGCCGGAACATCTCCCGCGACCTCCGCCGGATTCACAGAGGAAAGGACCACCCCGCCTGAAAAATATTTTCGGGGGATCATCTCGCCCGTGAACTGGTCACGCTCCTCCCGGATCAGGTCGACCGTCCCTTTTTTGAACGCCGCCACATACTTCCGCCATATCTGCCCGGCGATCCCTGTTTCTCCATGATCAACACCGGCCACTTTATTGCCATCCACATAAGTCCTCAGGCCCGCGCCATCCCTGATGATCTTACGCTTGAGCCAGGTCGCCAGGATCAGCGCGCTGTAAACCTGGCGCACCAATGTGAAATTCTTCCCCTCATTCACTTCCTTCTCAAGTTCGGGAAGAATGACCTCGCGCATGATCCCGGTCGATATCGCATTATTCCCGGCCGCTGCGGCATTAACCCCTTCCCCCGCCTTCATGGCCAGATAATCCGCTTCCAGCATCAGTTTCATATGGCTTTTGACGATCACCGCGGTCCCGTTCTTGACCACGATATCCGCAGTATCCGGCATGATCCATACCTTGTTAAAGGTATCCACCGGCACATCCCCGCCATCCGGACCGTAAAGTTCCCGGGCCCTGGCATAGACCCTCGACCAGAAAACCTTGCCCAGGGCGGTATCGGGGCCCAACAAGGAAGAACTAAGCTGTTTAAGGAGGTAATCCTGCGCGAGAAGGTCGCGCCCCATTTCGGTAAGGCCAAAAAACTCCGGGATGATCCTTTCCCCTTCGAACGGGGAAAGGTTCACCCAGAGGTCATTTGCGGGGGTTGTCAGGGTGGCAAGGAAATACTTAACGAGTTTGGTGGATTCGTCTTTTAGGGAGGGTCCTGACAACCCCGTATCTCCCGGATCGACAATAAAGTCGAAACGAAAAAGATCCTGAGGATAAAAACGCACTCCCGTCATGAGGCACGGCGCGAACGGCTTGCTAAAAGCCACCGCTTCACCAGGCGGCGGCAGGGACACGCCCTGCGCATACACCGGCCTCACACTTGAGATCATAAAAAAGAGCAATACCAGCCATGCTGTTAACTTAAACCCATTTCTTTCCATATCTCCCTATTACAACGAATACTGCTGCCACCAGTCCACCTTGCCTAATTAAAAGCATATCCTATAAAAATGGAAAAAACCGCGATTTGAGGGATATCCGGGAAAACGTTTACTTCTTTGGCTTAAAGATTGAACAAAATGGCCCGACGGTCGTCGGAGGATGAGTACAATTTGACCGCTTCGCCTAACGGAAGGGCCCTGGGGATAATCTTCTTTTTTTTCAGGAATTTGGCGGCTTTAACCGCCAGAGAGGTCTTCTTTCCCGCGGCACAGGCAATAATGAATATTTCCGGGCCTTTCCTGCAAATGACCTCAAGGTCACTCTCGGTCAAATACGAAGGCGTGATATCTCCCGGCTCCTTGACCTTGCCATCCGCGCGGATAAAGAACGCGCCCGGCATCAATTTTCCTTTAACACGGACCTTTTGGGATGCTGTCAGGGCGATCTTCGGATAATACGACGAGTCTTTCAGGTCTTTGGGGTCACACTCCTGACGGACCGCCGCCACCCCGCCCAGCATTCCCGCGTCATCCCCCAGTTTCGCCTGAAGGACCCTGGGGCTGTTAAGCCTGGCAAAGAACGGGTCCTGTTTGAGCACTTTCTCAATGACCGGAAGGATGTGCTCGCCGCAAGACTCCACCACGCCGCCGCCGAAAATAAACGCTTCCGGATTAAAAATATGATTCAATGACACACAGGCACTGCCCAGCGCTTCCGCCGACTTTCTGATCACCCGCGTTACCAGAGGGTCTTTGGCCTGCAAAGCCCTTTTGAGCGCGCCGCTTTTTATTTGCCTGAGTTCTTTGCCCGCGATATCAACGATCAGGGACTTTTCCCCTTTCTTGACCGCAGCCCGAATATCCCGCTCGATAGCCCAACGCCCGGCCAGGGCTTCAAGGCACCCCGTGTTCCCGCAGGTGCACCGCGGGCCATTGGGATCCACGATCATATGCCCCAGCTCGGCCGCCGCACCCTGGGCACCGTCGATCATTCGCCCTCCGGCAATAACGCCGCCGCCAACGCCCGTTCCTGGAAAAATGCCCACCACATTATTCGCTTTATGCGCCGCGCCCAGCCAGCGCTCCCCCATCAGCCCGAAATTCACATCATTACCGACCGCCACCACCGTCTTGTATCTTTTGATCAGAATGTTTTTCAGGTCCACGCCGCTCAGCGAAATATTGGGCGTGACCACCACGCGGCCATTCCCGTCAACCACCCCGGGCACGGCAACCCCAAGCCCGATAATGCTTTTTAAAGGGACATTCCCTTCTTTCAGGAGGTCTTTAATGACCTGATAAAGCGCGGCCAGGATTGCGCCCGCGCGGGCGTTGGATGGCGTGGAGACCTTGACCGTTCGCGCGATCTTCCCCGACGGGCTTACAAGTCCGCCGTAGATCTTGGTGCCGCCAATATCAATACCAATAAAGTATTTCTTGAACATAAAGTGTAGTTTACACGACCATACGCCGAAAAACAACCGTACGGCCAAAAATATTCTCCAACAGGCCCGCCTTGGCCCTGGCAGCCGAGATCTCCCTGGCCACATCCATATTCTTTCGTGAAAGGATATTGACGGTGATCCGTTTTTCCCCCACAGAAACCCTGACGTTTTCCACCGCCGAACGATGCGACCGGTCAAGCCCGTCGGCAATGCGCAGGCAGGCGGCCAGGACGCCAACCGCTTCCTTTGCATGCAAAGCCAGCCCCTTAAATATCTTGTGCGTATCATCCGGAAGGCTTCCGCGATGATAGCGGGCGATCAGGGCCACCAGCACACGCTCCCGGCCGTCAAGCAGAAGAGTACGATCTTTAAGGATCATGTCGCGTGAAGCCTTGTGATGGCCTTCCCTACCATAGGCCCAGCCGATATCATGCAGAAAAGCCGCCACGCGCAAATACACCCCTTCACGCATGCCCAGCCCGTGAAGCGCCTTCAACCCTTCAAAGATCTCCGCCGACAGACGCATTACCTGCCTGGCATGGCCCTCGTTCGGATATTGCCTGGCCAGCTTGGCCGCCGTCAATAAACATCGTTCAACATCCGCTGTTCTTAACCCGCCGACCTCCTCGAAACTGCGCGCCTCCTGCGATGAACGAACAAGCCTTTCCGGAAAAGCACGGGCGCGCATTTCATGGGTCAGAACATCCAGCGGATACGCCACCCGAAAATGCTTCACATGAACCTCCCTCACCCCCGGGGTGAAGGAGGTTTTTCTTCCTTCACCCCGGGGG
>CAIVRE010000014.1 GCA_903908245.1 Candidatus Omnitrophota bacterium | reverse complement strand
GTGCCAATGATCGCCAAGGTGGATAAGGATCGGGACATCATTGCGAATTTGGATATGTATGAGAACGCCGAAATGTTAAAGAAGATGGATGTGGTTGCCGATATGGATGTGGTGTCGTCGATGAAGGAGAAGTCATCATGAGCTCACGCTTGATGGGGTACAGATTGAAGACCTTGCTCCTGCTTTTGATCGTAGGGGGAGTGTTTTCTTCTTTTGCTTCATCATCCGTAGTCTGGGCACAGGACGCTTCTACGGTGACATCATCGGATGAAGAGAGATACCAAGCCAATTTTCGCCGCTGGCAAAGTATGACAGAGGAGCAGCGTCAGGCAATCCGGGATCAAGCGGCAGCGATGCCAAAAGCGGATCGCGCGGCGTTGCAGGAGAAGGCCAAAGAGTACCGCGCTATGCCTGAACAGGATAGGGAATCTTTGCGTGAGAATTTCCAAAAGTTCCGTGCATTGCCTCCCGAGCGTCGTGAGGCACTTGAGCAGGGGTCTCGCGGCTTCCGACAACTTCCTCCGGCAAAGCGTGATGAGATGCGTCGTCGTGTTCAGGAACAGCGCCGTGTACAAGATGGTCAGGGCCAGGTAAATCGTCCAGGGATGGATACTATAGGTGTTCGTTCCCAAGGTGGCCCCCGCCAAGAGAAGGTTGGACAAAACTTGGAAAATCAGTCCGGACCCCAGAATGGTCCTGGTCCGCGCCAAGGGGGTCCTGGTGAAAGACCCGACCGTGAGATGCGGCCTGGCCCGCAGGGACAGGGAAGACCTGGTCCAGGTCCCAATGATGGTATGCACGGAGGAAACGGGAACAATCTTCCGGGGCCGCGCCCAGGCTCATCAGGCAAAGGACAGCGCTGCGGCGATAAATCACATCCTTGTTTGAATAATGGAGCACAAGATGGATCTGCTTCAGGTACTGATAATGGTAATAATATCGGAAATGATAATAATGCACCCGGACCACGGAATGGCCATGGCCCCCGTACAGATAATCCTCCTCAAGGACCGCGTAACGGCGGTCAGCCTGCACGCGATCAACGCCCGCTGAGACCGTAAATTTGTACTGTATGACACATAAAGCCCGTCTGTGAAAACGTTTTCACGGCGGGATATTTGTGCGTAAAAATTAGCTTTCCGCAGTATTTTCCTTTGAAAAAGACCGAAACTTTCTTTTGGTTCTTGGATTTAACTTTTCAGAGCGGCGAAGAAATGCCGCGAGAACCAGGAGGATGTTATGAGGACATCAGCTGTCAAGGGAGAAAGGAGGGCCTCGCAAAAAGAAGTGCTGGTGTTCATGTGTTACCGATTCCTGGAGTGGATCGATGGGGAAAAGGGTTTCTTGTTGATCCCGTATAAAATTGTGCAACTTTGGAAGATGGCAGTTTTGGACATTTTATAAAAGGAAGGGGACACTATGAAAAGGCTATTAACATGTTTCGGAGTTTTTCTTGCGGTCTTTATGCTGGCAATCGCCAGCGCGAAAGCGGATGATGCGACCACAAGGACTTCAACAGATGATCAGTCGCAAAGCACATCGGGGACCAGTGCTTCAAGTGTCGACTATAAGCAGGAGATAACAACTGATAAGGCAGCACTGAAAGCTGCGAGGGATGCGATCAATACGGCTGATGCCGCAGCCAGGACAGAAGAGAAAGCACTGCGCGAACAGATCAGGACCGCGGAACAGGCTGGTGATACGGCAACGGCCCAGACATTAAAAGAGCAGCTGAAGACGACGCATGAGACGAATATGCAGGAGATGAAGACTTATAATGAAACTTTAAGTTCTGCAAGGAAGGAATTGCGGTCTGATAAAACAACCGCTCGGACAGACACAAACAAGGATGGCGTTATATCGGATGAAGAAAAGCAGGCTTATGAAAGCAAGAAGGCTGACAGGAATAAAAGCCGGAATAACGATAATTCTTCTTCGGCTCAGAACAATCAGGGATCAAATCAGGATCAGGGAAATAACAATCCTCCACCGCCTCCGCGTCGTCATGATCGCGGATCGAATCAGGATCAAGGAAGTGGCAATGATTCACAGGGGCAGGGGAATGATCAATCTCAAGGTGGCCAGGGAATAGGGCAGAATCAGGGAGATAACAGTAATCCGCCGCGTCGTCATGGTCGGGGCTTTAATCAGGATCAAGGCAACGGCAATGATTCTCAAGGGCAGAGCAATGATCAGTCTCAAGGCGGTCAAGGTATAGGGCAGAATCAGGGTGATAGCAATAATCCTCCGCCACCGCCTCGTCGCGGGGGTCGTGGTAAAAATTGGGATAATCAACAGGGTGCTCAAGGTGATCAGGGATCAGATCAGAATCAGGGGAATGGTAATAATCCGCCGCCTCGTCGTGGTGGTCCTGGAATGAATGGTGATAATCCTCCAAGACAACAGGGTGGGTTTGGTCCTGGTCAGGATAATGGCGGGCCGCAGGGCGGGCCTGGCATGGGACAGGATAGAGGTAATAATGGCGTAAGGGATCATGGTCAAGGTCAGGGGCGCAATGGACGTGGCCAGGGGGGCGGTAATAGAGGTGGACAGCGGTGATAGAATACAGAACCGGGATACAACGAATCCAGGGTGTCCCGGTTCTTCTTAAAGAAATGAGAGATACAGGAGGCGTCAAATGGTAAAGACAGGTTCGACGATATGGTTAGTAACGATTTTGCTAGCGGTCGCAAGTTATCCTTCAAGCTCTTTGGCACAGGAATCACGTATGCCGCCGCAGTCTGCCATTGATGCCTGCGCAGGACAATCAGAGGGCACGGCTTGTGAGGTGTCGACTCCTGATGGAACAAAGTCCGGAGATTGCGCCTACACGCCGGATAATAAGTACTTTGCTTGTAGACCAGAGAGAGGCGATTCAAATCGCAGTGCTTCTTCTGAAGGTGATCAAAGAGATGAAGGGCAGCAGCAGAAGAAACAAGGCCAGGGCAGTCAATACACTCTTGAGCAAGCCATGAGCGACAATGCCCAGTTGACGACAATTTCTTTCAGCGGGCTGGCATTCATTACCGGTAATGCTGGTGGGGACACCTTCTTTCCGCCTGGCAAGGTGGCAGATTTCTTTGGGTTTCAGTATATGCGCGATGTGGATACGGCTGGGTATGGGCATAACACCACATTCCTGACCAAGGTGGCTAGCAACATTCTTTATATTCTGAATGATGCGCAGAAGGCCAAGCTGGTGGCGCTGGCAAAAGAGCAGGCGCCGATCTATATCAAGTTTGCGTATAATCGTTTCCTTCTTACTAATGTCTTTCGTCGCAGTTTGGAGGGGGACATCCCGTCAGGGTCGTCGGGCCTTAATATCCCGGCTGTTTCTAAATATACAGCTGGGCTCTATAAGAATGATGCGGACTTGAGTTATAACCGTGCTGTTGTTGTGGGTGAGATCATCAATTCTTTGACGGACGAGCAGAAGGCGTACCTATCCAAGATGCAGTTTAATAACTACGCATCGTGGCCAGATGTGAACGAGGATGAAAACCTTAAAAGAGGCATGACCAATAATCAATTTGTGGCAGTAATGACCTACGCCAGTGAGTTGTTCTCCTGGTACAAGGGGAGTTTGACGGCGGATGTCTATTTTTGTCCCGAGCGCCATGGTACGTACTTCGGCGGGTTCTTCATGAAAGACTACCCGGCGATGCACAATCCGAATTATTTCATTAGTACGGCTATTACCGGAGACAGCGGTAAAGAGTTCCTTAACATACTGAATCCTCAGCAGAGGGCTTTGATCACCGGAATCATTGATGAACAGCGGTCCGCTCTTGAGGAAATCAAGCAGATAAGGACGGATGTGTCTGTTGAATTGCGTAAGGGAATCAATGGCGGGGCTATCGACAAGGCCAAGGTCTATTCTCTGATTGAACGCTATGGCGAGCTGGACGGTCAGATGTCCGGGCTTTATGCGGCTCGTTTTTCAACAGTTAACAAGACGTTAACGGCAGATCAGCGGGCAGCACTGGTCAAGTTGCGCAATCTGGATGTTGTGCCAGAAGGCGCGTATCGGTTCTCGACGCCGGTGGCGATGCCGATACTTCCCAATACTGATTTTATGTTCGGTGTTGGGGCTGTTCCTTCAGATGCAGGGCAAACAACGCCTCCTGAAAGTTTTGGTAATTCCAATGATCGTAACAGACAGGGCGGCGGGAATAGACCGCCAAGACGGGATAATAATTAGGACCTGTGTTATGAACAAGGTCAGCTGCTTACTTTTGTTTGTGTTGCTGGGGTTGATGCCAGGGGCTTGGGGGTTGTTTTGAACGCGAGGTCTCTAATAAGTCGTTCTACAGACATTTTGTGTAACATCTTCTCATCGCGACATTCTTTAGTTTGTTCAATGAAGTCGTCAGGTAAATTCTCGATCAGACGCAGGAGTTTGGCGATCCGTTTCCGGTGAATGTTCAGCTTTGGTGCCGCGGACAAGTAGTTCTCGTCAGGGTTAGCGTGCATGAACGCTCTGACCATTAGTGCCTGTTGGATCACATTCACCGGAGGCTTGGGACGTGGCTTTTCCGGGAATGGATCATCAATCGAGACCTCCAAGCGGGTCGTCCGTCTCCGGTGAAATGCTATAAGTAATTGCACTGTGTGTATTTGCGTGATTCGACTGGCGTCTCGTTCGGGACCCCATACTTGTCGCCAATGCGAAACCAACAGGCGGCGAAAGCCCTGCTTCGATATATCGTCGGAGCAGGGCTTTTTCATAGATTTATTAACCATGAAATAATAAATTGACACTTTCATATTTCATGGTATGCTTGAGGCATGATAAAACGAGACGATTACGAAGAGTTTGTGGAGAAAGCACTGGGTCGCAGCCGTGCCGTGGCATTACTGGGTCCGCGTCAGTGCGGTAAGACGACTTTGGCTCGGGAGTTCGTTGATATTGATTCTCCCAATTATTTTGACCTTGAAGACAATTCCAGCCTGATTGGTTTGGCTGATCCCAAGACGGCACTTGCTCCCTTAAAGGGACTGGTTGTTATTGATGAAGTTCAGCGGCGTCCAGAAATTTTTCCAATCCTGCGAGTATTGTTAGATCGCACGCCGTTACCTGCCAAGTTTCTGATACTCGGAAGTGCATCACCTGACCTGTTAAGACAATCCTCCGAATCTCTTGCCGGACGTTTAGAATTAATCGAAATGGACGGATTCAATTTGTCCGAGGTAGGAGAGAAGAAAGCATCGTCTCTTTGGGTACGAGGCGGATTCCCTTTGTCGTTTTTGGCCAAGAGCGATGCGGACAGCTTCGCTTGGCGGAACAGTTTTATAAAGACATTCCTAGAGCGCGATCTTCGCCAGCAGGGCATTGATGTTCCGACGGTTGCTTTACATCGATTTTGGACCATGCTTGCCCACAGTCATGGGCAAATATGGAATGCCGCGCCTTTTGCGACCTCTCTTGGATTAAGTCAGCCGACCGTGCGGAAGTATTTGGATATCTTGACGGGTTTGTTTATGGTTCGTCAGATCCAGCCGTGGTATGCCAATATCAAAAAGCGCCAGGTGAAGGCGCCGAAAATTTATATCCGTGATACGGGCATTCTCAATTCGTTACTTGGGATTAAGACTGAAGTGGATGTTCCACGCCACCCCAGTTGCGGTGCATCGTGGGAAGGCTTCGTGATCGAGGAGATCATTCACGCGGTTGAGCCGGATGATGTGTATTTTTGGGCGACTCATCAAGGCGCGGAGATCGATCTGGTTTTGTTTAAAGGCGGGCGGATGTATGGTGTTGAGATCAAGCGTCAGGATGCCCCGGTCATGACGCCGTCTATGCGCATCGCGCTGGAGGACTTGAAACTTGAACGCATCGCGGTCATCTATCCTGGGTCAAAACGATACGAGCTTAATAAGAAGATTTCCGTCGTACCGTTTCATCAGATCATGGGCGGGATGAACACAATCTTTGGGTAATTGCATGGACTTTAAATTTCAAAGAAAAAGACTTAACGAAATACCCGAAGCGAAAATATTGGATGAGCTTGAGAAAGCCGCCAAACATTTTAATTATATAGAGTTTGGACATCGTGAGTTTAGCAAGATTGCTGATATAAGCGGCAGTCTCGTTAAAAAACGGTATGGCGGTTGGAAGAAGGGGCTTGAAGCGTTAAGAAAGCGCCTTCAAGAAAAGGGATTAAGCTTATCACCGCGGCCACATGCTCCAAATAGAATATATTCTGACAAAGAGTTATTTGCTGAAATGGAACGGATTTGGCAGAAAGTTGGTCAGCGACCATCAAAAACCGAATGGGAGATGTCAGAACCGCGGATTAGTTATCCATGTTATAAGAAGCGTTTTGGTGGGTGGACAAATGCTTGTCTGAAATTTATTGAGCATAAGATGGGT
Organism: Candidatus Omnitrophota bacterium; assembly: GCA_903908245.1. Classification (GTDB taxonomy): domain Bacteria; phylum Omnitrophota; class Gorgyraeia; order Zapsychrales; family Fredricksoniimonadaceae. Next base: position 127,953 of record CAIVRE010000014.1, on the reverse strand, counting down.
GGGGATATTTTAGCGGAAGATTTTGTTATTGTTGAGCAGGCATCGCAACAAGTTGGCAAGACTGATTACAAGAAGGAAAGCTCACGAGATATTCCGCTTGGTTTGAGGCTGAAAGTATTAAGTAGAGACAATTTTCGGTGCTCTTTCTGCGGGAAGAGTCCGGCTACAGATTTTGGAACAAAGCTACACATCGATCACGTAACGCCTTTTTCTAAAGGCGGGAAAAGTGTTCTGGAAAATTTGCAGACACTTTGCGAAGCGTGTAATCTTGGCAAAAGCGATACTTTTATAAAGGTTGGTCAATAGACAGCTCAAGTCGTCGGGTCTTACGCATGTAAATTCTCGCAACCAGTTGAACCCATTGGGCTTCGTGGTTTTGACTTTCGCCAAGTAACAGACCCCATGTTTGACAAGAGCCCCCTTTGGCTAACAAGCTGAAGGGGTTTCTTTATGTAGGGCATATAGTTGCGTCAGTTAGAATGCAGTTCAGAAGTATGTATCTGAGCAATTGAGCGTGTTCCATGAGAGGTTGCTGTAAGTATAAGTCGTACGCTTTGTTACAGAGTTCTAGAATGTGATTGCCTTGAGCAAGATAATTGCTGTCGGCGTTCTCATGTTTGACAATGGCAGACCCGAGTTCGTTCAGCAAGAAAGGCGTCGTTGTTAGACCCGATCAAGGCGTTGCAGTTTGAATAGTTCTTGTGGCCGGAATGAATTATTGACATATATTTTTTTGTTGTTATTATTGACATATGCTAATAATGAAATTTAAGAGGTAATTATGTCAAGGCCTTGTAAGAAAAGAACCGTATGTCTTGATCTGAAGACGGCTTACTTTAAGCCACGCGGTATTCCCATGACCGAACTGTCCGAGATCGTCCTTGAGGTGGATGAAATGGAGGCGGTGCGTCTTGCAGATCTTGAAGGTAAATACCAAGAAGATGCGGCGGTAAAAATGGGTATTTCACGTCCAACATTTGGCAACATTATTAATCGTGCTCATGCCAAGATCGCGGAGGCGCTAATAAGAGGGAAAGCGCTTCGTATAAATTGTCCTAGATTTGCCAAGAAATTAAACCAACAAATAAAAGAGGTCGAGAGATGAAGATTTGTATCCCAACGGAAACGAACAAAGGTAAAGAGGCTACGGTCTTTGGTCATTTTGGCAGTGCGCCATTCTTCACGATCTATGACACAGACAACGGGTCTGTTGAGATCATTACCAATGCCAACCAGCACCATGCCCATGGTATGTGTCAGCCGATGGCGGCGCTGGGTGGAAAAGGTGTTAATGCTGTTGTGACAGGCGGTGCGGGTGCAGGGGCTATTCAGAAATTGAATCAAGGCGGGATCAAAGTTTACCGGGCTATTTCTGGAACAGTCGCGGATGTTGCGGATCAGTTTGCCAGTGGCAAGCTTGAGGAGATATCAGTTAATAATGCCTGTGCTCACCACGACTGTCATTGATTGGAAGCGGGATCATGAAGGTAAAGCTTATCGCCAATGGATCACGCCCATGGGAACGCTGGATCAGGCGTTGGGGGCTGTCGTTTCTCATTGATGATGACATCCTGTTCGATGCCTTCGGCGACGCCCGGGTGTTGATGGGGAATTTGCGTCGATTCAAGGTTGATATTAGCGGGATAAAACAGGTCGTAGTCTCCCATGAGCATTGGGATCATGTGGAAGGCCTTAGTTCTTTTTTACCGCAAATGCCTGGGCTCAAGATCTATTTGCCGCAGCACACTAACCCTGTTCTTAAGGACAAGATCCGTGCCTGGGGCGGGGAGGCTATTAAGGTCAGCGATCCTGTAAGACTTAAGGATGGCGTTTATGCGTCTGGTGAGATTATTGGTCGTTATGCAGACAAGGACATGCCGGAACAGGCTATGGTTCTTGAGACTGGAAAAGGTTTGGTCATTATTGCAGGATGTGCGCATCCGGGGATACTGACGATCGTTGATCATGTGAAGAAAGCTTTTCGTAATTCGGTTCACGGAGTGATCGGCGGATTTCACCTGAAGGATCATTCTCAAGAAGGCATTGGTGCTGTGGTGGATGGGCTTAGGGGTGCCGGCGTTGATATGGTTGCGCCTCTGCACTGCACAGGATCCAGAGCGGAAAAGGTTTTCAAGCAGTCGTTTGGATCAGGCTGTTTTTTAGTACGAGAAGGGCAAGAGATAAAGCTTTAAGGGGGCGCAGATGAATATCGTACTGTACATCATTTTGGGTTTAGTTGCGGGAGCCTTTGCGGGTGTCTTTGGGATCGGCGGAGGCTTGATCTTAATTCCGGCATTGATTTTTCTTTTTGGAATGACACAGCATCAGGCTCAAGGGATGACACTTGCTGTGCTGGTTCCTCCTGTCGGGATCCTTGCCGCGTGGCGATATTATCAAAACGGCTATATTAATTTTCCGATGGCAGGGTTCATTTGTTTGGGTTTTTTATTCGGTGGACTTCTGGGTGCGAATTTAGCACAGAGTGTCTCGGATCCAGTCTTAAAGAAATTGTTTGGTGTTTTCTTATTTCTGGTTTCAATAAACATGATTTTTTCGAAATAGGAGCAAGCTTTGAATTTAGGCAAACGTGATTTTGATAAAGAAGCTGCAACTTGGGATACCCCGCCACGGGTTAAATTGGCAGGAGATATTTCTAAAGCGATGTTGGGACGTCTTCATCTGACGAAAGATATGGATATTCTTGATTTTGGTTGCGGAACGGGTCTTGTGACGCTGCCTTTCAATGCTTTAGTCTATTCCATCACCGGTGTGGACAGCTCAAAAGGCATGCTGGAGGTCTTTGAGAGTAAGATCCAGAAACAACAAGTAGATAATGTTAAGACGCGTTATCTTGATTTAACCAAGGGCGATGTTGTCGGTGATCATTATTACGCGATTGTAAGCAGCATGACACTTCATCATGTAAAGGACACTCAAAAGCTTCTTGAACACTTTTATGGGGCATTACTTCCTGGCGGGCAGATCGCTATTGCTGACCTGGATGAGGAAGATGGTCGGTTTCATGATAATAACGACGGCGTGTTTTATTTTGGTTTTAACCGGGAGAAGCTTGGCGGATTGTTCGTAGATGCAGGATTCACGGATATTCAATTTGCGACTGCAGCACAAATGAAGAAGACAGGGGCAGATGGCCAGGACAGGGTTTTTGATGTTTTCTTGGTAACCGGGCGAAAAGGGTAAAGTGATGCCACAGGTAATCTTCATGGCTGGTCTTTTCTTTTGTTTGACGTCCTGGGCATCGCCGCCGTTAGCGTTGGCTTTGGGGTTGGTCATGGCGTTTACGGTGGGTCATCCATTTAAGCAGTTTAACGGACGAGTTATTAAGTATCTTCTTCAGATATCTGTTATTGGACTTGGGTTTGGGCTGAATTTTGGCGAGGTTGTTAATGCGGGGAAGACAGGTGTTCTTTTTACGGTTGTTTCAATCCTTGGCATATTGATCGTTGGCTATCTAATAGGGAAATGGATGTCGATAAATCAAAAGACATCTTATCTAATATCGACGGGAACAGCTATCTGTGGCGGGAGCGCTATTGCTGCCGTTGCTCCGATCATCGACGCTGATGAGAACGAAGTTGCGATCGCGCTTGGTACGGTATTTATTCTTAATTCAGTTGCGCTTTTTCTGTTTCCGCCTTTGGGGCATTATTTAGGGCTGACGATGAAGCAGTTTGGGATGTGGTCAGCGATTGCGATCCATGACACTAGTTCTGTCGTTGGCGCGGCGGCGCGATATGGAGATGGGGCGCTTAAGATCGCCACAACAGTAAAATTGACCAGAGCCTTATGGATCATCCCGGTCGCTTTGGGAACGGCGATAGCCGTAAAGAACAAGGCAGCAAAGATACAATTTCCTTATTTTATTTTGGGTTTCATCGGAGCATCATTGGCGGTGACGCTTCTGCCGGATTTTAAGGTAATATATGCAGGGGTTGTGAGTGTTTCCAAGATCGGATTAACAGTTACCTTGTTTCTGATCGGGGCTGGTTTGTCACGGGAAACATTGAAGACTGTTGGAGTAAAGCCGGTGGTTCAGGGCGTTATTTTATGGATGCTGATCTCTGTTGTTTCTTTACTGGTTGTACGAAGTATTTTATAAGGAGAATAAAAATGCTATCTCGACTATTCTTGGTTGTTCTTGCTGGGATCCTTTTTACAACGGCGTCATTTGCTGGTGAATCCTCGTCAGGGGCACCCGCCTTATCGTTTCAGACATTCTCCCGGAAAGTTCTCGCGTATTATCCCAAGTTTAAAGTTGTGCACAGTGACGTGGATGTTGCTTTGGCAAAACAGATGCAGGCCAAGGCCGGATTTTGGCCTTCCCTGGATTTATCTGCTGGATATAAGGCCAGTGATGATCCGGTGAATGTGTTCGGGATGCTTCTTCGTCAGGAACGCTTCACATCGGCTGACTTTGATCTCAAGCGATTGAATACACCAGACCGTCATCAGGACTTTTCTGCCGGGTTTCATGCAGAGTGGCCACTCTTTGATGCTATGCAGACGATTGGCCGGGCACGTTCTGCTAGAGAGTTTGTGAAAGCATCCCAAGCGGATGAGGCGTATACGAAAATGGAATCACTTTTGATGGCGCAAGACGCTTATTTGAATGCGCTGACATTGGAAAAACTGTCAGCCATTATCGATGAGGTGCAGAAGAACTCTGATGATGATCTTCAAAAGGCGAAGGATCTGAAGGACAAGGGCATGATCCTGGGGGCAGATTATTATTCAGCCCGTGTCATGTTTGGCGATTTTACGCGGATGAAGAATGAGATTTCTCGTCAGAAGGTAGCGATGACAGCTCTTTTGAATATCTTGATGGGCGAGTCAGTGGATAAGACCTGGACGCTTGCCAGTACGATCAAAGAGGCAGAAGCGCCATTACAGGATCAACAGAAGTTAATGGAAATGGCATGGGCCAATCGTCCTGATTTGTCTTCGCTTAATGCCCGCCTTCAGGCTTTTGATTCCGAACTGTCCCGTGAAAAGTCCACGGTGTTGCCGACTTTAAGCGCATTTGGTGATGCGACCAATGACAGGAACAAGATCGGAGAGTCAGGCGGGAACAACTATACCGTCGGCGTTAAGGCTGAATTGCCACTCTTTGATCCTTCGCGTGAGGGTCGTGTTAAAGAGGCTAAAGCCAGAAAAGATCAGCTGGAGCATAATGTTCAGATCCTTAAAGATGCTATCGGACGCGACATTGCCGAGGAAAACGCCCGTTATGATACGCTCCGGGATAACATGCCCGTTCTAAAAGGCATGACCGATGATGCAAAAGAGGCGGTGACTCTTGTGGTGCCGCTTTATAGTGAAGGCCGCAAGTCTATCGCCGACTTGCTGGAAGTTCGTCGTGCGTATCTGCAGTCAGCGCAGGCGTATAACAAGGCTGTTATGGGAATATGGCTGTCAGAAGCGCGATTACTTTTTCTGACTGGCCAGTTAAATGAAGATGGGATGAAGAAATTAGTAGAAGGAGCCGGGCTATGAGCGCACCGCAAGAAGGTTTTATCGCACGGGTTGTCGGGGTCTTTGTTAAGTCAAAGGTCACACCCCTTATTATCGGCTTTTCGATCTTTCTTGGTGTGATGGCCGTTATCAATCTGCCGAGGGAAGAGGAACCGCAGATCTCCGTGCCGATGTTTGATATTTTTGTTTCCTATCCGGGAGCCACGGCGGAAGAGGTTGAACGTCGTATCGTCAACGTTGGTGAACGCAAGCTTTGGGAGATCAAGGGTGTTGAGTATGTTTATTCAATGACTCAGTCTGAAGGTGCGGTCATCACCGTTCGATTCAAGGTTGGTGAAGATGTTGAGAAAAGCCTGATCAAGCTTTACACAAAAGTTCACTCTAATCTTGATGTGCTTGCCAAGGGCGGTTCTCAGCCGTTCATCAAGATCCGGTCGATCGACGATGTCCCTGTGATGACATTGACGTTCCATAGCGTGAATAATGATCAGGTTCGTTTACGGAAGGTTGTGTCCGAGGTTCAGAATAGTATCAGTGCGATCCCCGATGTTTCCGAGACCGGCATTACTGGCGGGCGCAAGCGGCAATTCCATGTGTATCTTGATGAGGGGAAGCTGAATGCGCGGTTCTTGGATCCTCTTGAGATAAGCCGTTCAATCCAGCAAGCCAATGTGAAAGTATCAGCAGGGCATTTGGAAAGCACCTCTGAACTTGTGAATGTTGAGGCTGACGGGTTTTTCCGGTCTAAAGAAGATCTTGAGAACTTGGTGATCAGCGTCAGCCAAGGCGGACAGGTTTATTTGAAGGATGTGGCCAAGATCGTTGACGGCCCGGATGAAGAAGAAAACGCGGTTGATATTCGTTTTGGCGCGGCAGATAAAACTAATGCCAAAGGGCCGTTCAATGCCGTGACACTTTCTATTTCAAAAAGAAAAGGTTCTAACGCATCGCGACTGTGTGAAAAGATTTTGAAAAGTGTCGAGAACTTGCAAGGGAGTGTTATACCCGGTGATGTTGTTTATACTGTCACTCGTAATTATGGTGCAACGGCAGATGAGAAGTCCAATGAGCTTCTATTTCATATGCTTATTGCGGTCGTTGCCGTGACTCTCCTGATGGCGCTTGCGTTGGGCTGGCGTGAGTCTGGGGTTGTGGCTATCGCAATTCCTATGACGTTGTCTTTAACACTGGCGGGGTTCTATTTTCTTGGCTTTACGTTGAACCGGATCACGCTTTTCGCGCTTATATTTTCTATCGGTATTCTGGTCGATGATCCTATCGTTGGGGTTGAGAACATCGTCCGGCATCTTCGCATGGCGAAGAATAAGGGTCGTGATCTGCTTGATGTAACGATTGAGGCTTTCAAGGAAGTTCAAAGCCCCCTTATTCTGGCAACGCTGACAGTTATCGCGGCTATTCTCCCTATGGCTTTTGTAAGCGGTTTGATGGGGCCATATATGCGCCCGATCCCGATCGGGGCAAGTATGGCTATGGTCTTTTCTATGATGGTGGCCTTTGTCGCCACACCGTGGGCCGCCTACAGGATACTTGGAAACGCGCAACGGCAGGGGAAGTTAAAGGATCATGGGGAGCATGGAGAGCAGGATGATCTTTTGACGAGGATCTACCGTTCGTATATGAAGCCGTTGATCTATAGCGCGAAGGTTCGAAAAGGGTTTATCATCGCACTTCTCGTAATGCTGTCCGGGGCGATCATGCTTGTTCCGCTTAAGCTGGTCAAGGTTAAGATGCTGCCGTTTGATAACAAGAATGAGTTTCAGGTGGTATTGGACATGCCGGAAGGTGCATCTTTGGATCAGACCAGGTCGGCTATTAATGAACTGGCGACCTATATTAGCGCGACGCCGGAAGTGAAGAATATCACGGCGTATGTCGGGACGAGTGCTCCGTATAATTTTAACGGACTCGTTCGTCATTATTTCCTGCGATCCAAACCATGGCAGGCCGATCTCCAGGTTAATTTGGTTGGGAAGGATGAGCGTAAGCGCCAGAGTCATGCCATTGCGAATTCTGTCCGTGTAAAAGTTCATGAGATCGTTTCAAAATACAATGGACATGTTCAAGTCGCGGAAGTCCCTCCGGGGCCGCCCGTACTTTCAACGCTTGTGCTGGAAGTGTACGGCCCGACGTTAGAGGGAGAGCGTAAATTAGCTGTTGATATCGAGGATCTTCTTAATAGTAACGGCGGGGTTACCGACGTTGATAGTTATGTTGGACGGCAGGAAAAGCTGGACAGTTTGAAGGTTGATAAGCAGAAATGTTCTTTGAATGGGGTTCCGGTGGATTCTGTGGCAGCGATCATTTCGGATTCTCTTAAAGGGAGTCGGGCAGATCTTGCGCATCTTTCTGGTGAGAATGAGCCTCTTGAGATCGTTATGCGGCTACCTAAAGGACAGCGTGAAACATTGGACGCGACTTTAGACATGACCGTCTTGTCCAGATTCGGAAGCCGGATACCAATTAAGGATCTCGTCACGGTTGAGAAGACGTTCAAGGACTACGCGATCTACCATAAGAATCTTGAACGCGTGTCCTATGTGATTGGCGATGTGCAGGGCCGGTTTGATAGCCCGGTTTACGCCATGATGGATTTGAACGGCGGTCTTGAAAAGCTTTTGATTCCTGAGCCGAAGCTGGAATCGCAAAAGAAGCCGGATCTTCTTTTCACCAACCAACCGGAAACCAATGACCGCTGGTCGATCAAATGGGACGGAGAATGGCAAATCACGTTTGAAGTGTTCCGTGATCTTGGGATCGCCTTCGCGATCGTCCTGATCCTGATCTTTACACTTGTTGTTGGTTGGTTCCAGTCGTTTAAGACGCCATTTATTATTATGCTGCCCATACCTTTGACATTAGTTGGTATTTTACCGGCGCACTGGATGACGGGGATGTTTTTTACGGCAACGTCCATGATTGGCATGATAGCGGGTGCCGGGATCGTTGTGCGTAACTCTATCATCCTTGTGGATTTTATTGAAATGCGTGTCAGGGAAGGTATGCCGCTGGAAGAGGCCGTTATTGATGCGGGAGCCAAGAGATTCCGTCCTATGCTTTTGACTGCGGCGGCGGTTGTCGTTGGTGCTTCGGTTATCCTGTTCGATCCGATCTTTCAGGGGTTGGCGTTGTCCTTGATGGCCGGGGAGATTGCTTCAACAATCTTGTCACGCACTGCGATACCGGTCATTTATTACATGGTTATGAGGCCGAAGGATTGTCATTCAGGTTTACCAAGAACATCCGGGTCGTTTTTGTCCCGGATGAAATTAAACGTGCGGCTTATGTTGACCGCATTAGGCCGGTTGCGCGTTAATCAAAGGAGGACAAAATGATGGAAAGAACATTAAGGGGGATCGCTGGCGTCTTTTTATTGATCAGTTTACTTTTGGCCCATTACATCAGTCCGTTGTGGATCTGGTTCACGGCTTTTATTGGGCTGAACCTTTTTCAGTCAGCGTTCACGAATTGGTGCCCGATGATGTGGGTATTGCAAAAGTTTGGAATTAAAAATTAGACGGATGTTCAATAAATACGAAATTATTTAGATAGATGAGGTGCAGCAAGGATTCGGCTGTGAGGCAAGATAGAGCAGGTTGTTGGCGATCGTGAGAAATTTGGCAATGCGCTTGCGGTGGACATTGAGTTTCGCGGCCGCAGATTGGCAGGTTTTTTCCGGGTGTGCTTCTTGGCTGTATTTTCGAGAGCGGAAGGCCGATCGAGGCCTGTAAGACCCCATATGTTACCCCCAGACGAATCGGCGACAAGCCGAACCACAAGCGTCTGGGGTTTTTCTTTGCCTGCAAGCATTCCCGCTGGACAAGGCCAGCTGCTGGAGATCATGCGCTCCGGTAATGAGCGCGAGCAGCTGTATCAGTTCAGGAAGATGATGTACGACGCGGACCTGGAACGGGGTATTCTCGTCGCCGCCCGTCGTCAAAGGTTATGAATTCTCCCGTTTAATCTGGACCTGTTATACTACAGTACAATTGATTCATTTCGGGGCCTCCTTAAAATAAGTAATAAGGTCATTTATAGGGACGGATTATTTTTTCTTTCAGATCTCTTGGCGTCTTGACAGGTTAATAATGAAGACATTCTCTAAAAAGGTGCTCCCTTATGCGGGCATGGTCATTGTGATGATCGTTGTCGGCTATTTTGCTAAACAAAGTCATGATAATTTTGAGAAGACTATTGTTGCTCAAGTTCGCCGTCAGCTTCTTGATACGGTTCGCGTTGAGAGCCGGTTGTTGAATCAACGGCTCTTGAGTTTGACGCAGGAAGTGGAAATGCTTTCCAAAGAGGGCATTGTTCGAGAGGCGTTTTCTGATAGTTACAGCAAGACAACAGAGGAGAGATTCTTCTTTCTGGAAGATTCCTATAAGAATATTAAAGCCCTGGCGACGTCTTTAAGGCTGCTTGATACGAGAGGCGTGGTTATCTACAAAGCGCCCTATAAGGACGATCTGGGAAAGGACATCTCTTCAGAAGTCGAAGCTTCACGGGAATTAACCGATCATTATGTTCCGGCAAGCAGGATCATCAACATGACTTCAGGGTCACCGGTCTTGATCTTTGATCAGCCCGTATTCAAGCGGGATAAGTTTGTTGGTCAGCTGCGGGCTGTTATTCGTTTGGAAACCCTTCACTCTCGTCTCAGCCGTCAAGAAGGGGGAGATACATATTCCTTTCTTTTAGATCAGGAAGGCCGTCTTTTGAGTTATCCTGACGAACATTACCTTGGGGAGAAAATAACAACTCTCTTTAAGGATAACAACCTGTCGATGAAAGAAAGCAGATTCGAAGCAGTGATGGAGAGGATCAAAAAAGGTGAGGAGGGTTCTGGGGGGTGTCAGTTATTGTCTTTAGGTAGTCCTCATAAAGCACAGGAGGTCATTGTGGCTTTTTCTCCAGTATTTTTTGGAGAGAAAAAGTGGTTTTTGATCACCGTGATCAATTATGATGCGATCGCCAGGCCGCTTAACAAGAACGTGAAAGACAATATTAGCTTTGCGTTGGTTGTCATCCTTGTATTGTTTTTATCGGCATTTGCTTTTTATCAGGACCAGAAAAAAGAGAACGCTGAGCTCCAGCGTCTCTACAAAGATTTAGCAAAAAACCTGGAGACATTAAGATCGACCCAGTCATTGCTCATTCAGGCGGCTAAAATGGAGGTCGTAGGCAAATTGGCTGCCGGGGTGGCACATGAAGTGAAAAACCCTTTGGCGGTCATCTTATTGGGAGTGGGATACCTGAAAAATCATCTTAAGTCTATGGATGGGCATGTACCCGCCATTTTAGATGATATCAAGAACGCGGTGGGCCGTGCGGACAGGATCGTCAAGGGGCTTTTAGATTTCTCCTCGATCTCTGATCTTGAAAAAAGTGAACAGGATGTGCATGAGTTTATTGAAAGATCTTTATTGCTGGTGAAATCTCTTCTGATCGAAAAGCATGTTCATGTGCTAAAGGATCTTGGGAAAGACATTCCTTTGCTGAGCTTCGACGGGAACAAGATCGAGCAGGTTTTTGTTAATCTTTACATGAATGCTATCCAGGCCATGCCTTCCGGCGGTGAGCTTACGATCAAGACTCGCAGGGAGGGATCGGGCGATGGCCCGTCTTGGGTCGTGATCCGGATCGAAGATGCGGGTTCCGGGATCCCGGAGGGTGTTGTGAAGGACCTGTTTGTTCCTTTTGTAACCACGAAGCGCATTATCGGAGGTACAGGCCTTGGGCTATCGATCGTAAGAAATATCATGGAGATGCATGGAGGCAAGATAGCACTGGAGAATAAGAGAGAAGGGCAGGGTGTTCAGGCAACGTTGTGGTTTAAGATATAAAAGGAGGGGCGATATGGAGAAGAAAAGAATATTGGTCGTAGATGATGAAGAGTCTTTTACGCGGGTAGTGCGGGTAAATTTGGAGGCTGTTTACAATGTCAGGGTTGAGAATAATGGGGGCTCTGTTTGTGCTGTTGTTCAGGAGTTCCATCCTGATCTGATCTTGTTGGATGTGATGATGCCTGATATGGATGGATGTGAGGTAGCGAGAAAGTTAAAGGAGCTCGTGGGCTCTAAAAATATCCCTATCGTATTTATAACAGCGCTTGTGGCCAAGAGCAAATCAGCCGACAACAAAACAAGTGTCAATGATTACCCTTGCCTTGCCAAGCCGGTGAGTCTGGAGGAGCTTACTGCCTGCATTGAGGAGAATTTGAGAAAGGCGGTATAATTCTCCACTTTTCTTTGCCCGCGGGACCGGCGCCCCGCATCCGCCCCCGGACCTGGAAGTTCGAGCCCGTGAGCCGTTTAATAGTTATGGGCAAGGCAGAAGGTGAGACTTATAATGGCGTTCATTGCATTATTAAAGATCGCTACCAGATCGGCAAAGACCATATGAGTTCAGAAAAACTAAAGCAAATGTTAAATAAGGTCCCGGAAGTCACGATTTTCTTCTGGATCATCAAGGTCTGTGGTACGACAGTGGGTGAGACATTTGCAGATTATTTGAACGGGACATTGCATTTTGGGCTGACCGGAACGACTTTGGTGATGGGGGCTCTACTTCTCGTAGCATTGTTCTTTCAGTTCAGGGCGAAGAAGTATGTTCCATCTTTATACTGGCTTGCCGTTGTTCTCATTAGCGTTGTCGGCACGCTGATCACGGATAATCTGACAGATAATCTCGGTGTTCCGTTAGAAACAACGACCATTGTATTTTCCATTCTGCTTGCGGTGTCTTTTGCCGTGTGGTTTGCCTTTGAAAGAACATTGTCTGTCCATTCCATTGTTACGACTCGCCGTGAAACCTTCTATTGGTTGGTTATTCTGTTCACTTTCGCTTTGGGTACAGCTGCCGGAGACCTTACTGCGGAGAAGTTCCGTCTCGGCTATTTAACATCACTGTTCATATTTGCCGGACTTATTGCGGTCGTAACAGGTGCCTTCTATGCCGTTAAGAGAATTCTGGGCGAGAAATATAGCCACCATTCTGCGAATGCGGTCTTTACTTTTTGGCTGGCGTACATATTCACCCGGCCACTCGGAGCGTCTATAGGCGACTGGCTTTCACAGGACCACGCCAATGGTGGTTTGGGCCTTGGGGCAACGGCAACAAGTTATATTTTCCTTGGGTTGATCTTAGGTTTGGTTGTTTATCTCACATTAACGAGAAAGGACGAGATCCCGCCAGAAACGGGTCGGGTTGCGGAATACGTCCTGTAGCCCGCCCCATATTGAGCAAGTAAGGGAAAAGACCTCCATAACACTATGGGGGTCTTTGCTTTTTTGGGGTTCGAACTTCGTCCCTCCAGCAAGAAAAACCCTGCGTTGAAATAGAAAGTATTGACAAAGTCAATATTTGTTTTAATATGTAAATAAACGTTTATTTACTAGAAAGCTAAAAAATGATAAAGAGATCAAGTGTTACATCGGTAACGAATGGCCAGCAAGCTATTGTTGACGCGGCAAAGAGAATCATAATTTCAAAGGGGTTTGAAAGCTTGACTATCCATGCGATAGCTACGGAAATGGGGGTAACGGACGGGGCTCTTTATAGGCATTTCAAAAGTAAACACGAGATCATTAGTTTGTTAATAGATGATATCGAAAGGTCGCTTTTGATGGTTATTGATAAGCCGGCTCATTTTCCCGGAGATCCTGTCGCGAAGCTAAAGAATATATTTTTTGCACACTTGTCCTATGCTGAAAAACGGAAGGGTATGACCTTAATTATTATTAATGAGAGCTTCATGATCAGAGATGCAAAAATTAAGAAGAAAATGCTTAAAGTGATGTCCCGTTATCAGGAGACGATAATAGCTGTTATTAAGGAAGGGATTAAGCTGAATATAATTAACAAAGATGTAGATGCTGTTGCCGCTGGTATTGCATTTTTTGGAATGATACAAGCCGCAGTGACTTTTTGGGTGTTAAGTGATTTTAGTTATCATTTAAAGAACCGCACGCTCGATGGGATGTTTAGTCAATATGCCAGGGGGTTGTGCAGTAAATGAGAGCCTGACAGCAAGATCTTTTATTTTTAAGAACGATCCTGCCATAAGCCACACGTAGATTTTCTGCAGTCCAATTATCCATCAATCATTTTATATTTGAAAGGGGGTGAGAAAAATGGCTAATCCTATTCCAAATGTTCCTCAAGGACAAAAGAAGACCCTCAAGGGGGTTGCAAAGCCTGTACAAAATGATCAGTCTTGCAAGACACAAGCTTCATGCGGTGCAATGCCGCTGTCCCAGGCACAAAAGCCTGAGCAAACCAGGTCGCAAGCAGCGCCTGTACCAGGAGTGAAATAACAATATATTCAGGGGGAGATGCAATATCTCCCCCTGAATCTTTTAGAAAGGAAGTGTAGAATGGAAACCAATACGATCCAACGCATCCCGTCGGCGTCACAGGCAGAACAGCTCGTGAAGTTTTCTTATACGGCGTCAGATGCAAAAACAGTTAGTGTGGCAGGGACATTCAATAACTGGACCGCTGGCGCGATCCCTCTTAAAAAGGATTTCTCAGGCGCTTGGAGAGGGTCTCTTCGTTTAAAACCGGGTAGTTATCAGTATCGTTTTTATGTTGATGGGAAATGGGTCAGTGATCCCAAGGCGAACAAAATTGTGCCAAATGAATTTGGGAGTTCGAACGCCGTTTTTGAGATAAGGTAATGACCGTGTGTGTTTGCAGTCTTCCAAATCCGTTTTCTGACCCGTTTAAATAAGCCTTTGTTACTCGTTGAGTGACAGGGGCTTTTTCTTTGTGCTACCTAACGAGATGTTGTAAACATTTAAGCTATGGTATGATTAATGAGGAATTGCAGATGGCCATATGGTATATCGGTTGTCACGTATTAAGTAAGCTTGCTTTTGAGACTAGCCGCATAAGGCGGACAGCGATAAAATTAAACATCGGGAGGGAAGAACAAATGAAGACGGCTTTGTCGATTAACGCGGTAAGTGGAGCATTGATTTTGAGTTTGATCGCCATACCTTGTGCGTTTGCCCAAACAGGCCCGGCGGCAGCGACGCCAACACCGAAAGCCGCCATGGGGGAAGGACAGGGCGAGCATAAAGAGCATCATCCCGAGATTCATAAGGCTATCAGGAAGCTGAGGGTGGCCAAGGAAGATCTCGAGAAAGCGGCTCATGATTATGCTGGCCATCGCGTTAAGGCGATACAGGCTATTGATCAGGCATTGGCAGAGTTAGAGCAGGCGTTGGCTTCTGACAAGAAATAAATACAGGTCTGAAGCTTGAGAGGAGGTGGCTGACATGGGAGACAAAGTTGCGAACAAGAAGAAGGCCAAGAAGGTTAAAAAGTAATTTTCATTTTGGATCATTGGAATACCCGGCAGTTGATTAATATGTATTTGCGGGACTGTGCTCAATCACGGTGTAGACCTGATCGGGTAGCTCATTAAGCAGGCTCGCCCCCCAGCCACCCTTCTTTATAACCCTTTATAAGGTTTACGCCTTGTAAGGGGTTTTTGTTTTATGTTTAATGCAATTAGCTGTCTTTATTATATGGGCAAGGCGATTTGTGAAGGGTATAATCAAAACCTGATAATTTAGAGAATAGTCTTCAATGGATCGGTGAGATGATCAAGGCGGTTGCCACTTGATGCGTATGGAGATCTTTTTGTCAGCTTGCACAAGAGCTTGTCCAATGAAAAGGGATCGTTTATGAAGAAGCAACGGTTGGTAGTGATCGGCAATGGCATGGCGGGCGCGCGGGTTGTCGAGGAGATCATTGAAAGGTCTCCCGACAAATTTGAGATCATCATGTTTGGCGCCGAACCATATGGAAATTATAACCGCATTTCTTTGAGCAATGTGCTTAATCAGACCAAGACGGTGGAGGATATTTTTATCAATCCGCTCGATTGGTATCAGAAGAACAATATTCTCCTTTATACCGGGGCCAGGGTCGTTGCAATAGACCGCAAAGATCGACGGGTCTTGGCCAGGAAGCTGACGGATGGGGAGGCGGCTTACCTTCATGATGCCCCGACTCGGACCAGGGCAGGGTTGATGGAGGAACATTATGATCAATTGATCATTGCCACGGGTTCCCGTCCGGCTGTCCCTCCCCTGGAAGGTTTTGGCCTTGCCGGGACATTTGTTTTTCGTACCATTGATGATTGCCGGCACATTGCAGGTTACGCGGAAAAGTGCCATAAAGCGGTGGTCATGGGCGGAGGGATCCTGGGGCTTGAAGCCGCACGGGGACTGTTAACACATCATTTGGAAGTGACGGTTTTGGAGGCGGCGCCACAGTTGATGCCCGCGCAATTGGACCAGGAGGCGGCTGCGATCCTGGAACAGTCACTGGCCGCGATGGGCATCCGCGTCCTGACCAATGTTCGGGCGTCCCGGATCGAAGGACGGGAAGGCAGGGTCAGTGGTGTGGCCTTAAGCGATGGCCGTGTGTTGGAAACCGACCTGGTGGTTGTCAGCATCGGCATTCGTCCGATCACCGAGATCGCCGGCGAGGCCGGGCTGGCCGTCAATAAAGGCATTATTTGTGATGACCAGATGCGAACCAGTGATCCGTCTATTTTTGCCTTGGGTGAATGCATCGAGCATCGCGGCAAGCTTTATGGCCTGGTTGAGCCGATATGGGAACAGGCGCGGGTGCTGGCGGATATCCTGACGTCGTCAGATCCTAATGCCAGGTATGAGGGGACGCGCGCCGGTACCAAACTAAAGGTCATGGGGGTGGAGCTGGTGGCGATCGGCGAGAAAGACCCTTCGGATCCGGCCGATGAGTTGATCGTTTACCGTGATCCTTATCGTCGGGTTTATAAAAAATTGATCATCCGCAATGGCCAGATCCACGGGGCGATCCTCTTGGGAGAGATCGAATTTGCGGATACGCTTTTGCGCCTTTATTCTTCCGGGGGGGCGTTGCCGGAAAAGCATGCTGAACTTTTGTTTGGTTCAGTGACCGGGGCAACCATGATCAATGCCAAAGATCTTCCTGATCAGGCGCAGATCTGTAACTGTAACGGCGTTTCCAAGCGGGTTATTGTTGACGCGATCGTGAATAAGGGATGTTCAAGTGTTTCGGCCGTGGGGGATAAGACAAAGGCAGGAAAAGGCTGCGGTTCATGCAAGGGATTGATCGCTCAATTGATAGAATGGAAGCGCGGTCAGGTGGAGTATGATCCGCGGGAAAACTATTATGTGCCGGGTGTTCCTTTGGAGAAATCGCAACTGGTCGCCCAGATCATGCAAAAGCATTTGACCTCGGTTAGCGCGGTTTTTCAGGAATTGGCGTCAGGTAAAGAGGATCCGGATAGTAAGACCGGCTTGGCCTCATTGTTAAAGATACTTTGGCCCAAAGAATACCAGGATGAACGCGACGCGCGCTTTATCAATGACCGGGTCCATGCCAATATCCAAAAAGACGGGACGTTTTCGGTTGTACCCAGGGTTTATGCTGGTGTGATCACGCCACAAGAGCTTATGAAGATCGCTCAGGTCGCACAAAAATATAATGTTCCTATGGTTAAACTTACCGGTGGGCAACGCATTGACCTCCTTGGGGTCAAAAAAGAGGATCTGCCGCATATGTGGAAGGATCTGGGTATGCCAAGCGGGCACGCGTATGCCAAGACCATGCGAACATGCAAGAGTTGTGTGGGCATTGATTTCTGCCGTTATGGTCTGGGGGCATCAATTAAATTGGCGAGTGTGATCGAGCATCGCTTCCAGGGGATCGAAACACCGCATAAAATGAAAATGGCTGTGGCCGGTTGTCCCCGTAATTGTTCCGAGGCGTTGATCAAGGATGTGGGTGTGGTGGCTATTGAAGGCGGGAAATGGGAAGTTTATATCGGTGGCGGGGCGGCCAGTATTATCCGCAAGGCCGATCTGTTATGCGTGGAGGAAAGTGAAGAGGCGGTGGTCAGGACCATTGGCCGGTTCATGCAGTATTACCGTGAACACGCGAAATATGCTGAACGCACCTACAGTTTTGTGGCACGTTTGGGTGTCGAGGTATTGAAGAATATTTTGATCAAGGATTCTCTGGGAATTAATGCTCAGCTGGATGAACGGATGCAGACTGCTGTGGACGCTTACTGTGATCCCTGGCAGGAGGCGGATATTCCCGCGTACCCGTCACAGTTCGAAGGCCCGCAGCTGGTGCAGGTCCTAAAGGATGTGGAAAACAACGGATAGGATGGAAGATTTATGTCTGAGCCGATTGTTGTTGATTTAGGCCCGCTGGCGCAGATCGCACAGGGGCAGGGAAAATGTTTTGAGATCAAGGGCCAGCGCGTAGCCGTTTTTCATGGACGGGATGGCAAGGTTTATGCGATCCAGCATACATGTCCGCATCGTGGCGGTCCGCTGGCAGACGGGCTGATGGGCGATGGCCTTGTGATTTGCCCCAATCATGGGCATAAATTTAATCTTTCTACCGGGGAAGGCAGTGAACCTGGTGAGCGTGTGAAGGTTTACCCTGCACGCATTGTTAACGGGATGATCCAGCTTGAGTTTTTAGCCTGAAGTCGTTAGACGGGTTCAGGGTCAATTGTTCATATTTTGACAAGATGAACCCAAGGCATTAGTATTTTATATAATTTCTCGCTGAGAATTTTGTTTTTATTAACACCAACAAAGCATCTGCGAAGAGAGCCATGAAAAAGATCTTAATGTCCGCTATTCTTCTGGCCGTTCTATTACTCTTCGATCATCATCCTGTCTTCGCTGATTTCGCAGGCTGCAATTGTGTTTGTGGCAAATTTCTTCGTCCGCCATGCGGTGAGGAGGATTGCAGGACCGCTTGCGGCGGGTCGGCACCTGTGACTTCGGCGCCATCCTATGCGCCTCCAGCCTATGATTACGAGGCCGAGCGCCAGCGTGAGGATGAAGAGACGAGGCAAAGGCAGGCCGAGCGCGAAGAACAGGCCAGGAAAGAGGCGGAGGAAGCCAGGCAAATGCAGGCAGAGTTTGAACAGAAAAAAGAGGAAGCCCTGAAAAGCATGAAAGGCGTGACGGGGGATGAGCTCGGGCTTAAAGGTGCCGGCGCAGACAGCGGTCTTGGCCTCAAAGGCATTACCGCGACTGACGACACGGGATTAAAAGGCGTTGGGGGAACAGGATCAGTATCAGCCGATTTTGGGCTTAAAACGGCTCCTAATAAAGTCGAATCGCGGGGAGACCGCGCGTACCCGGCGAATTGCGGACCGACTGTGCCAAACAGAACGGCCCCTATCACGACAGACCTCTGCCCGGGCAATCTTGTGGCCATGACCTATTTTTGCGGAGGGGATACAGGATGCCCGTATGTGTGCTGCCCGAAGGGCCTTCCTTATTTGAACCATTGCGATTGCAAGTGCTATGCCGCCGAGAACTTTGAATGTCCCACGCTGTCTAAATGTGAAGTGCAGCCGCGGAAGTAGCGGTGTGTCTGTAGAATGAGAATCTTGAAAAAAGGAGAAAGCCTATGACCTATCCGTTGAAGATCGCGGCAGGGCTGTTTGTTACCGGCGTTTTAGTATGTGTACTCATGCCTCAAGCTCGAGCACAAACCACCAATGTTGATTTTCAGCAGGCCCTGACAGAGTATCAGAAATCGCCAAGTGTCGAGGGGGCAGATAAGGTTATTAAATTGGCCTTGGCCTTGGACCAATTGCCAACGGTTCCGGAGGAGGCCAGGAAGCATTTTGTCAAAGGCGCTGCATTATTCAAAGAGGCCAAGAGTTTGGCAGATTTCACCCAAGTCCGGGATGAATTTGCCCAGGCGGCCCGGCTTGCGCCATGGTGGCCCGATGCGCGTTACAATCTGGCTCTTGCCCTTGAATCGTCAGGTGACTATCCCAGTGCCATGGCGAATCTGAAGCTTTACCAACTATTCAAACTCCCTGATACTGATGCGCGTGTGGTCCAAGATAAGATTTATGTCCTCGAAGCCAAGCAGGAAAAGGCCGCCAAGGAATCTAATCCAGAGGTGGTTGCGGCCAAGAAGGAATCGAATTACGCCGAGTGGCTGAAGAAACTAGACGGGGCGCGATATACGGGGCAGAGCAATCTCGGAAATGATCTTACATGGGATAATGAACTCGTCATTCGAGGCAATATCCTGACCTGGAGGCAGCGCACGACCTATGCTTGTTCGAATTGTGTGCTGGATTTTCCTCTTGGGCAATGGTACGACTTGGCTCAATATGGGGGACGGATGCAAATCGTCGGACGAGAGGCAAAGCGCTTTATTCCTCCATTGCCAAATCCCAATGACATTTTTACCATCAGCGAAGATGGCAGCAGCATTACTCAAGTTTCGCAGACGAAAAACGGAGGCACGTTTACGTTTTACCGCCAGTAGAGAATATCGTGCAGGGGGAGGATGATCCGGCTTGAAGGAAGGAGAAAAAATGAAACTTCAAAAAGGCTTCATTTTATTGGCGATGGTATTTTTTCTTGGCAACTTCATTGCGTCTACGCAGGCGCAGCCCGGCAGCGCGCAGGAAGCGCTTCAGCAATACGTCGCCGATCTTCAGAAGAATCCCGGCGACAACGCCCTGCGTGAGAAGATTATCAAGTTGGTCTTGACGATGAGCTCGCTGCCTCAGGCGCCCAAGGACGTGATCAGGCATGAGGGAGCGGCAGAGTTTGCCTTTAAGAATGCAAAGACAGCCGTGGATTTTGCCGATGCGGCTAAAGAGTACGAAGACGCGCTCCTTCTGGCCCCGTGGTTGGCCCAGGATTATTTTAACTGCGGTGTTGCTTATGAGAAGGCGGAGAAATTTGATGCGGCGGTCAGGAATTTCAATCTTTATCTTACCGTGGCGCCGGATGCAAAAGACGCGAATGACGTGCTCAAGCGTATTGGTGGACTTGAATATGCCGCGAATAAGGTAGCGAAGGAATCCAGCCCTGAGGTAGTCGCTGCGAAAAAAGAAAACGAATATGATGTTTGGCTGAAGAACCTGGATGGCGCGAGATTCATAAGTTCACCCACGGAACAGGGATCGATCGGGCATGAACATGATCCGGCGTACGTTGTTTATTATATCAATGGTGATGAGGTAAGTTGGGGGTGGATTTATGGGTGGCCGGTTGATTTTAAGACGGCATCGATAGGACAAATGCATTTTAACGACCAAAGCATGAGCCAAAAGATACGGAACAAACAGTTTCAAGTGCCGCAACCTTCTTTTCTAAATGATCGGCGTCCTTGTGTGGCAACTATAAGTGATGACGGACAGTTTTTGAGTGAACAGTGTCATGGGGAAGGTGTTCCGAGAATATATACTCGCATCAAGTAGCCATAGATCTCTCATCGGAAAGTCAAGATAGCGCATTGCCTTGATCGGCAGACATTTTTAAATTAGAGCGTGGTTTTAGTTAATTCGGATCGGTTATTAAACAGGTCCTATATTTATTAGAAGGTGTCCATATGGAGAAAAAGGTTTTAATTGTTTTGATTGGATTATTTTGGGCGGTTTCTTCTTCATTTGCAGATGCTCCAAAGAAAGTGTCTCCTGATACTTCAGCCAAACTTCCCGCGTCTTTTCAGAAGGAAGCGGCTGTGGAGGGACGGGACGAAACCCTGGAACAGTTTAAACTTCGGCAGCAAAAGAAATCCCGGGAATATACCGAACAGCTCGACCGGGAAAACGAAGATTTTTTAAAGACCCTTGCTGGCAAAAGCAAGGAAGAAAAGCTGGAAGCGATACGGATTTTTAAGACCGGTCACTACAGGAAGAATTGTGCGTTCCGGGAAAAGATGTACCAAGAAAGAAGGGCGCGTATCGAACAGCAGCTTGGAGCGCGGCCGAACATGCCTTTGGCGAGGAAAGAACAGATATTTGCCCGTATCGATAGGGATTATGAAGAGCTTAAGGCGTTTCATGCACAGAAACAGCAGGAAAATATGAGTTTTATTGACGCCTTGCTTAAAGACTCTTCTATTGAAGGCGAGAAATTAGCTAAGGCTGTGCAGGATTTTTTCAAGGCTCAGAAAGCCGATGCCCGGAAGTTTCTTGAAGATCAACAGGAAAAATACCAGAATAGTTCATTTCGCAATGGCGGGTGAATCTTTATCAATGAACTGCCCTCGCAGCTCGAATGAGTTGCGAGGGCTTTTTTCTTTTGTTCCAGGCGGCATTTGGCATTGCCCTCAAATAAGTGGTATTCTTATACGACAAGATATTACTTTTAATGGGGGGAGGCCGTATTTTTTCTTATTTCATCGCGATGGTCTTTTCTCTAAGCGTGTTTGTGTTCTCTTCCATGGGATACGGACAAGGCCTGCCTGATCTTCCTCAGCCCGGAACAAAGGTCCTGTTAACGCCGGCATTTGCGCCTGCTCTTATCAAGGGGCTCACCATCCATCCCGAAGACCCGTTACAATTTGATTTCATTATAGATGCGGGAGACGCCGGTCTAAAAGGCGCTGCTTTCCGGCGGGAGGTTGAGAAGCTGGTTAAATATTTCCTGGCTTCTTTGACGGTTCCCGAGAAAGACACATGGGTTAACCTTTCCGTTTATGAAAAGGACCGTATCATTCCTCAGGGCTTCGGGCAGACGCAGATGGGCCGGGACATGTTGTTGCAGGATTATATGCTTAAGCAGTTAACATCGTCGTTGATCTCGCCAGAGCAGGCGTTGGGGCGGGAGTTTTGGGATAAAGTTTACGCCAAGGCTGTGCAAGAGTATGGGACGACAGAGATCCCGATCGATGCGTTCCATAAAATATGGATCTTGCCGGACATGGCGGCGGTGTATGAAAAGGACCATAGTGTTTTTGTGGTAGAAAAACATTTAAAAGTGATGCTGGAGGAAGATTATATCGCGCTGCAGAAGAATTCAGGGGGCGAGCCTTCCGGCCTGGATGTGCCGTCGAAAGATCCTGCCGGGAGGTTAAGCAGCATATCGGCACAGATCGCGCGCGAGATCCTGATCCCGGCGATCGAACGGGAGGTTAATGAAGGCAAAAACTTTATTGAGTTGAGGCAGATGTACAATTCGATGATCCTGGCGAAATGGTATAAAGAGAACTTGCGCGCAGGCCTGCTGGGGCAGATCTACATGGACAAGAACAAGATCAGCGGTGTGGATGTTAAAGATAAAGGCATCGCCGGAAAGATATATCAACAGTATGTCGCGGCGCTTCAAAAGGGTGTATTTAATTATATTCGTGAAGAGAACGATCTTGCAACGGGGCAGATGATCCCAAGGAAATATTTCTCGGGTGGCATTGTGGGTGTTGTGCCGAAACTTGATCAGCGGACAGGTGAGGAGGCCATGCGTGCCGCGGCGGGCAGGCCCGGTGAGAAAGATTTCAGCACGAAGGTCGTGCTGAAAGGATCCGGACCGGAGCGGCCCCGGAAAGCAGTTACGGTCGATGAGCTTATTGCCAACTACGAGTTAAGCGACGGCCCGCATCTGCTCCAGGCGGCTGTATATGAGTTTGCAGGGGTCGGTGATAAGGACGTTTATAACAGCAGCATATTCCAGGCCAGGGTCTATCCCGGCGATGAGAAGGAAACAACGATCATTGCAGGAAGGGTGGAAGACAGAACAAGTGAATTAAGCCGGGTGATGTTCTTTCAACAGGGGCCGGATGGGAAATGGTATCCGATCAAGGGTGCTCCGGTTTTTGAGAATGCCCAGGACCCTTCTGTTAAAAAGATCGGCAATACGTTTGTTATATCGATGGTCAAGGTTGAAGAGCGGGGTGAAAAACTGTCCAATGGGTCGCCGCGGCTGGTTTATTTTTCGGAATTTTTTCAATGTGAAACTCTGATTGGGCTGGATCCGGCGAAGCGCCTTGCGCAGGGGCCATTATTGATGAAGGATATTCGTCTGGAAGTATTGCAGGATGGCCGCATCCTGATCATGACGCGGCCGCAGGGCGGAAAATACGGGCCGGGGAAAATAGGTTATTTTATTGTTCAGGATCTTAAGAAATTTGTTGAATTAGCCGAGGGCGGTAAAGAAGAAAGCCTGTTGGCAAAGATGATGGAAGGCGGCAAGGTCCTTGAGGAGATGTTTGCGGATGATCAGTGGGGCGGGGCGAACAATATTTATCTCCTGGAGAACGGGAATGTCGGGGTATTAGGGCATATTGCCCGGTATAACGCAGAAGGCAACAGGGAGTACGCGCCGATGACGTTCGAGTTTGATCCTGATACGGGAGAGTTCAGTTCCTTAAAGATGATCGGGCGCTGGGAAGATTTGGAGAAATTATTGGATCAGGATATCCCCATCAAGGTGCCGGATCCCAAAAAACCGCTGGATCTCGCGCGTGTATGGTTCGGCACGAATGTGATCGTTGACAAGGGCCGGTTCTTTTTATTTGGTGGAGTCCGTGACACAAGGACGGTCGTGGCTGAGATCGTCGATCCATTCACGAGCCCGGCAACGGCTTTCGTGGCCTTACCGGAGAGCTCCGGGTCCCCTTTAGGCGGTATTAATTTTAATTCGGAATTGTTGCATTTGCGGACACAGCGCAGCGGCCAAGGCATTTCCGTCTCCCCGGGCAATTTGCCCGTTGATCTGCAGCATATTGATGGCTTTGTGCCTGACATTATCAGTATTACGCCTGTGAGTGTCGCCAGGAGTATTCTTCTTGACATCCGTTGAGTCACTGCCGAAAATGATCAAAAGTGTTTTAAATAATCAGAAAGGAACGGACTATGGCCCTTCAAGTGACAAAGTCAATGATGGCCGCGCTGGAGCAGGCTTCAGATGGTGCATTTCAGCAGGCGGCAGCGGTATTAAGCCAGAACCGGGAGGATCTTCGGGAGATCATGCAGGAGAAGACGGCTGGCAAGATCGCGGAGATCCTCGGCAAGCTGGCGGCTAACGGGCAGCTTTCAGCCGAAGAGGCCGCATTGACAAGGATGTGGATCGTCGGGGATGCGGAGAGTTACATTAATGCGGAGAATGATCTTAACGGCTGGCTGGAAGAGTACAAGCGGCTTGCTGGTGTTCTGCGGGGATTCGAGGGCAGGGATTGCAGTGAACAGGACGCGATGAAATTGAGCGGGATCCTGGAGGATGCGATACGGACGAGTTATGACATTGCCAATTTCCTGGAGAAGAAGGACAGGATCGCAAAATTCGACCGGGCTTTGTCCGATGGCGTGGATGACGATGAGAGAGAGATCCTGGTGCGGGTTTTGAACGGGAAATTGCGTTCCGCGGAATATTGATCGAAAATCATTGGGACATTTGTAATTTTTGCTAAGATTATCAAGGCGATCAAACATTAAGCAATCAAGGAGGGTTTTGTTATGAAGAGGGTCCTGGGAATCGTTTTAACGGTGTTGTTCGTGGCGGGCATTTCAATGCCGAGTTTTGCGGCGAAAACGGACAGCAAAAAGAAATCGGCGGAGAAGTATGACAGGATCATTGCGGAGGTTGTTTCTCTTGATGCCGCAGCCAAAACAATTGTTGTCAAGGAAGAGAAGAGCGGGGCGTCGAGGACCATAAAGATCAGTGCCAGGGCGGCCGCGGAGCTTAAAGCCGGAGACAGGGTCAGGATCAAGCTTAAGGCGGGGACCGATGAATCGGCGGGTGTCAGGGTCCTCAAAGGGGAATCCAGTCCCGAACCCAAGGTTGAAGCGGCGAGCGAACCAGCAAAGAAGTAACGGATCATCCTTTGGCGCATTTTTACACCCCTTGCGGCCGGAACAGGCCGCAAGGGGTTTTTCTTTTTAATGCCGTGAAATATCGACTTCGCATATCGGGATTTCGTGGTATTCTTTTCATGTATGATCGGATACAGGAAGATTCCGCAGCATATTCATGAAGCGATCGGGCGCGGGTGGGTCGTTGTTCTTATGACGGCGGCCTTATCCTTTACATTCGTTCCTGCCGGCGATGCGAGATCGAGGGATGTCAAGACGGTGAAGCATGGGGCCGGCCAGTGGGAACTGCTGGTTGATGGAAAGCCTTATTTTATTAAAGGTGTTGTTTATAATTTCTGGGCCATTGGCGACGACCACAACACCGGCACTTTGCGGGACTGGAGCATCCTCGATACGGACAAGAACGGCCGTGTGGACGTTGCGTATGATTCCTGGGTCGATAAGAACGGGAACAATATCCAGGATGCCGATGAGCCGGCCGTCGGCGATTGGCAGTTGCTCAAGGAGATGGGCGCTAATACCATCCGCGTTTATCAGATGCCCAGCGCCGACGCACGGATCGCTCCTCTCTATATTGATCAGGGCCAGCGGCTTACCTTCGTGCATCCTCCGAACAAGGAACTTTTTCGTGATCTTTACGCGCGTTACGGGATCATGACGATGGTCGGCCATTTCTTCGGGGAATGGACGATCGGCTCCGGCGCGAAATGGGAGCAGGGGGCCGATTTTACGGATCCCCGGCAGAGAAAAAATTTGCTGGAAGGGATCCGGGTGATGGTCGAGGAGCATAAGGACGAGCCGTATACGCTGATGTGGGTCATCGGTAATGAGAATTTTAATCCGTTCGATCAGGACAATGCCGAGAAACAGGTGGAGGCCTATCTTACGCTGGTCAATGAAGCCGCAAAATTGATCCACCGGCTTGATCCTCATCATCCGGTGGCGCTCTGCAATCTGGCGGACCGGAATATTGAACAGATGCGGAAATATTGCCCGGCGGTGGATATTTTCGGGATGAATGCCTATTCACGGCGGTTCGAGCCGGTCTGGAAGAAGGCCAGGCTGTATTTTGACCGCCCCGTGATGCTGACGGAATACGGCCTTCCGGCGATCCTTGACGGGAAAGAGAACGGGATGGTCCAGGCCAGATATCATCAGGAGGCCTGGGCGGATATCGTGGACAATAAATATGGCGGGACAGGTGTCGGGAACAGTATCGGCGGGGCGTTATTTGTCTGGTGCGACCAGTGGGCGCTGGCGGGCAGTCCCTGGCAGCACGACAGCGGCGAATGGATGGGGGTTCCTGGCGTGGAATGGTTCGGCGTGACATCGCAGGGAGACGGCTCAAAAAGCCCGTTCATGCGTCAGTTGCGGGAGGCGTACTTCTTTTATCAGAAGGAGTGGAAGGAGTAGCCGTATATATTGTTGACCGAAGATTGAGTTGTTGTTAAAGTAGCGGTATATTGCAAGGCGGATTTATTTCGGGGGTGTATGGTCCTTTCAATTTTGTCAGGTATTGTCATTTGGTTTATCTTGCGGTGTTTGTTCACGGGGCTTTATACCGTTGACCAGAACGAACGCGCGGTTGTGACCACCTTTGGCAAGGCGCCGCGCTTCGGGGACAAGACTACGGCGGATGACCCGATCTCTGCAGATCTTGATCCCGAGGAAAAAGAACGTTACCGCTATCCCCTTCTTGTTGTGACCAATCCCGGTCTTTATTTCAAATTTCCCTGGCAAAGGGTCTGCAAGGTGTCCATCGCGACCCAGACGGCGAGCATTGCTTTTGATCCCGACAGTTCGCTGGCGAACGAAGGCGGCACGTCGCTGGAAGCCGTTACCAAGGACCAGCTCAACACAGGGCTGAAGGGGCAGATCCGCTATAAGGTTGACGAGAAGAATTTATACGCTTATCTTTTCGGCGTGCGCAAGCCCATTTCGCATGTCATGGGGTATTTTGTTTCTGTTCTCAGGGAGCGCATCGCGAATTTCGAGGCTCCTGTCCCCAAGGAAGGGGAAGTCGGGCATGGCGTGCCGCTTTCTTCCAGTCACATATCGGGCATATCGATCAATGACCTTCGAAAGAACTTGAGCAATCTTAACGCCCATATGGAGAAAGAATGCCGCGTTTCCGGCGCGCGTTACGGGATCAATTTTGAGGCCGCGCTCATTACGGAGATCGATCCGCCGCCGGATGTTGAGTCCGCCCTTGCCGCCATCAATACGGCGCATAACCAGGTTTCGTCCGAGATAAGCCTGTCGCAGGCCGGGGCGGACCAGAAGATCGTCCAGTCCAAGAAGGCGGTCGAGATCGAGACGCTCAAGGCCCAGGCCGAGGTCCAGCTTATCAAACAATTGTCCGAGCAGTTGTCAGTGCTTAAGGCTACGGGTACAGAGGCCATGCAATTGTATTTGAGGAATTACAAGCTTCAGCTCTTTAACAAGGCGAAAAGAGTTATTGTGGAGGCCGACAGATGATATTGCCTCCATTCGTTATTGTGATCCTTGCGGTTGTCGGGTGTTTTTTTCTTGAACCGCTTATTCTGGGCGTGCTCTATTTTCTGGGTATTTTTGCTGTTGTCAATGAGAACGAAGCAAGGGTTTACGTGCTTTTTGGCAATGTTGTCGGGGTTATCCGTCAGCCCGGCCTGCATTTTCTCTGGGTGGAGCTTGGCCCGAGCGCGCTGATCGTGAATATTTTCGGGCAGTGCCATGTGCGGGATATCCGCCTGGACCAGGAGTATATCCGCAGCAATCCTGTCAATTCCGAAGAGGGCGCGCCGATGGGGATCGGCGTATGGTATGAAATGTTCATTACGGACCCTGTGGCCCATGTTTTCCGTAATTTGGACCCCCGCGGGTCCTTGCGCGCGAATGTCAGCAGCGCGACGGTCCGTTGTTTAAGCAATATGAAGCTGGCCAATATGCTCGATGACCGTCACGCGATGAGCGTTACGGTGCGGGAGGAGGTTTCGCCGCTATCGAATGAATGGGGTTATGGCCTCGGGTCGGTCTATATTCGCAAGGTGCATTTTCGTGACGGGGGGATGGTCAAGCAGATCGAAGAAAAGGTCGTCAACCGTTTACGTCAGGTCACATCCGCCATCCGCCAGGATGGTTCGAACACGGTGAATATCATCAGCAGTACGGCGGAAAAAGACGCCGCCACCGAGTTCGCGCGGGCCGCCGCGATCCGTTCCGAGATCGTTGGCGCGGAACTGCAAAGGGTTGCGGCGGACAAGGAAGTGGCGGAGACGCTTTTTGAGATCCTTGAGGCCCGTCAGATCCTTGCCGGCGAAGCCGATATCGTTGTCCTTCCGACGCGTTCAAGGGGGGATCTGTTGACCCAGTTCATGGTCGATCCCCGTCAGACCCCCAAATGATCTGTTATTGTTCCTTGCGAGAAGCCCGTTGTGAACACAGGAGGAGATAATATGCTTTTGCTTAAAGATATCATGACGACCAATGTGGTGACCGCGGGGAAGGACCTCCCGATCTATGACGCAGCCGTTCTGATGGTGGACCACCATGTCACCGGGATCCCTATTGTTGACGGGGAGAATACCCTGATCGGGATCCTGTCGGAATATGATATCCTGCGCCTCCTCAAGGAAACGACTCCCGACGAGCCTAAGACGGTCGAGGATTTCATGACCAGGAATGTCGTGTCGTTCGATGAGTCGGCTTCGGTGATCAGTGCCTGGGAATTCTTTCTTGAAACCCCCACCAAGCGGCGTGTCCCTGTTGTCCGTAACGGGAAACTGGTCGGGGTTGTCAGCCGCGGGGATATCGTGCGGCAGATCGTAAAGCTTAAACGCCCTTAAATCAGGCGGGTGGTCGTATGCAGAAAATGTCGTCAGCGACGGGAGTTTTGGCCTTTGCGGCAGAGGCCCCAGGCGCAAAGCCGAATAAATTCGTTATATCTTTTTTTCTGGTCTTGGGCGTTGTCTTTACTTTGTTTACCCTGTGGGTTGGTTACGATATTGTGTCCAGTCATTTCCGTGGCTAAGGCCAGCTCGAAAAAGAATAAATATGACCCTGCTAAGTATCCCCCCGCTGATAATGGCCAGTATCGCTTTTTATATCGGCTTTTATTATCTTGTCATCTATCTTAAGAGTAAAGATCCCCGTGTTAACCTCTGGTTTTCTTTGATGTGTTTGTCGATCATGCTTTATGACCTGTGTTGTGTCGGTAATTATAACTCGGCGAATGTCCTGGAGGGCGCCGGATGGCAGCGCCTGCAGCTCTTGACGCTTGGGCTGGTTGCGGTCAGCCTGCTGTGGTTTGTCCTGGATTACACCCGAAACAGTACCCGAAGGGCCGCTTATTTTATTACGGGATTTTTCAGTTTCTGTGTATTGGCCCAGTGGGTTGACCGCAGCGACCTTACCTGGATCGTATCACAGCCGTTGGTCAAAACATTTTATTTCTTTGGATCGGCGGTCACTTATCAAGAGGTGGCGCAGGGCCTTTTGACCGACCTGGAGGCTTACGGGCTGCTGTGTTTTTTCACTTATGTTTATTGGTTAAGTTTTCATTTTTACTGGAAGAAAGATGCAGTCCGCGGCCTGCCGTTATTGCTGGCGGTCACATTGTTTTATCTGACCATGCTTGAAGATGTCATGGTGAGCGCCGGATTTTACAAATTTATTTATACGCTGGAATACGGGTATATCGGTTTTTTGCTGATCATGGCGTACAGTCAGATCATGCAAACCCTGGATATACAGCAAAGATTACGCAAGAGCCAGACAATGCTTGCCGGCATTCTGAATTCCGTACCGCAGTCGATCTTTTGGAAAGATGCCGACGGGATGTATCTCGGCTGCAATGATAATTTTGCGAAGGCGGTGGGGAGAGGGAGTTCTCAGGAGGTCGTTGGAAAGACGGATTTTGATCTGGTCTGGTCGCGTGAAGATGCCGAGATGTACCGGGCCGATGACCAGGAAGTTCTAAGCCAGAACAGGCCGAAGCGGCATATTATCGAGCCTTTTCAGCAGGCGGACGGGAAGTGTTTGTGGGTCGATACGACCAAGGCCCCGCTGGTCGACAAGACAGGGCGCCCTTACGGGATCCTGGGTGTTTACGAAGATATTACCGAGCGCAAGCAGGCGGAGGAGCGCCTTCGTCAGAGTGAGGGCCGTTATCGCGGGCTGGTGGTCCTTGCCGTGGACGGGATATTGCTCGGATCCAATGATGGCACTATCATTGAAGCCAATGAGAGCTTCTGCCGGCTTATCGGACTGACGAAGGAAGTGCTGATCGGTAAAGATATCCGCAGTCTGGCTTTTACACCCGAAAGCCTGTCCAAAGTGCCTTTTCGGTTCGACCTGTTGCGTCAGGGGGAAACGGTTGTGAGCGAGAGGACGGTCCTTCGCCCGGACAAGGTTGAAGTCGTTATCGAGATGCACACCAAGATGATGCTGGACGGAAGTTATCAGTCGATTATTCGCGATATAACGGACCGTAAGCGGGTCGAAGATATCCTGAGGAAGGCCAAGGAGGATGCGGAGGCGGCTAGCAAGGCCAAGAGTGAATTTTTGACCAATATTGCCCATGATTTTCGTACCCCCATGCATGCGATCATGGGGTTCAGCGCGTTTTTTCAGTCGGAGAATTTGACGGCGAAGCAGAAGAGGTTTGCGAATATTATTAATCAGAAAAGCAAGGGCCTTCTGGCTTTAGTCGATGATCTTCTGGATGTTTCGAGGCTGGAGTCCGGCCGGCTTGAGTTGCGGGCGTGTGAATTCGATTTGAAAGACTGTGTGCGGTCCGTTTTCGATATGTCCGAGGCAGTGTTGGCGGACAAGGATGTAAAAATGACGTGTTTTGTGGAAGATGGTATTCCGTTGCTAAAAGCAGATGCCGTGAGGCTCGCGCAGGTCCTGTCCAATCTTATGGATAATGCCGTCAAGTATACGGACCATGGAGAGATCGTGGTCAAGGTCGAGCGGATCGTTGAAGGTTATGCCGGCGACAAGTGTCGTTTGAGGTTTTCGGTGAAAGACACCGGCATCGGCATAGAAAAGGGGAGGCAGGCGCAGCTCTTTGATGCGTTTGCGCGATCCTATGAATTGGAAGGAGCCAGGGAGCGCGGGGGAGCGGGGCTGGGGCTTTATATAGTCAAAGCGTTGATCGATCTGATGGGGGGCACGATCAGCCTCCTGTCTGAGGTTGGCGTGGGCAGTGAATTTATTGTTACGCTGGATCTTGGTATCGTTTGAAGGATTTTGGGCAGGCATAACACGCGTCGATGCGAAGGATGGGGATGAAGTAATGACAAAATTTATCAAGAGATCCAGGATGCATGGCAAGCCGGAGGCCTTGTTGTATGACGGGCCGGCAAGGTCTGACATGACGAGGATCACGGTCTTTGATTACGACGAGACAACCTGCACGGAAAAAGAGGTCAAGGACGTCAAGGAGTGCCTGTCTTTTAAAGACCGGCCTACCGTGACCTGGATCAATGTCGACGGGGTTCACCAGACGGAGGTGCTCGAGCAGTTGAGCTCCGGATACCTGGTCCATCATCTGGTGCTGGAAGATATCCTTAATGTCAATCAGCGTCCCAAGGCCGAAGACTTCGGGGATTATATTTATATTTCGGCGAAGATGCTGGCGCTCGACGACAAGAAGGAAGAGATCCTCGAGGAGCAGGTGAGCCTTATCCTGGGCGACAATTTTGTCATCACGTTCCAGGAAGAAAAAGGAGGCGATGTCTTTAACGAGATCCGCCAGCGGATCCGCGTCGGCAAGGGGCGTATCCGCAAGATGAAGGCGGATTACCTGGCGTATTCTCTTCTGGACGCGATCATCGATAATTATTTTGTTATTCTTGAGAGGATGGGGGAGAGGATCGAGCTGATCGAGGAAGAACTGCTGGCTGATCCGGACATCAAGGTGCAGCAGGCGATCAATAAAACCAAGAGGCAGCTTATTTTTTTAAGGAAATCCGTCTGGCCGCTGAGGGAGGTCGTGCGGGCGGTGACCCAGAGCGAGTCCGCGCTGATCCGGGCAGAGTCCCTGGCGTATTTCCGCGATATCCACGACCATGTGATCCAGGCGGTCGATACCATCGAGGCCTTCCGGGAGACAGCGGCCAGCATGCTTGATGTGTACCTGTCGAGCCTCAGCCACCGGCTCAACGAGGTCATGAAGGTGCTTACGATCATTGCCACGATCTTTATCCCTTTGACGTTCCTGGCCGGGCTTTACGGCATGAATTTCAGGACCGAGGCGTCGCCTTACAATATGCCGGAATTGAGCTGGCGGTACGGGTATTTTTCTCTCCTGGGCCTGATGGCGGTGATCGTGGTTGGCATGCTTGTATTCTTTAAAAAACGGAAATGGTTTTAAGCCGGGATATTTTTTGGGAACGATTTGAGTGAGCCCGTTGCAAAAGGAACATTTGCAGCGGGTTTTTTGTTTTTTCGCATTGGGGGGAGAATTGTTCGTTTTGTCTTGTTTAAAGCCCCCGGATTGCTTAATATAATTCTTATAATAGGTAAATTTTTTCTACGTCTTTTCCGCTTGATGCGCGGGAGGCTTAAAATATTTTATTGATCTTATTAAAAAGATAGAGGGTCCCTGATCCGTTTGTTAAAACGCGTCCTCATTTCCCTGATGATCTTTTTTGCCGGCCCATGGCAGATGCCCTTTTCGGCCGACGGTGGTTCTGTCCTTGCCGGGCCTCCGCAGCTTGTCAGCCTGGATTACAACAATGCCAACCTGTCGTCCGTGCTCAAAGCCCTGGCGTATTCCTACGATTTCAATATCGTCATTTCCAAGAGCGTTTCGGGGAAAGTCTCCGCCAAGCTCAAGAATATTTCCATCGATGAGGCGTTGACGGCCTTCCTCGACGTTAATGGTTACGCGTTCTATCGCAAGGACAAGATCGTTTATATCATGTCCAAATCGGAAGCGGAACTGGCGACCGAATCGCTGCCGTTGAGTTATCTGGCCGTCAAGGATGCCAAAGAACTTTTAGGCAAGGCGATCTCGAGCAAGGGGGATATCCAGACCATCATTGCGACCAACAGCCTGGTCGTCAGGGATTATCCGCAGAACATCGGGGAGATCAAGGCCCTCCTCAAGGAGATCGACCTTCCGCCGATGCAGGTCCTTATTGAGGCAAGGATCGTCGATATCAAGACCGCGGAGGTGGAAAAGATCGGGACCTCCATTACCAGCAAGGTCACTCCTCCGCACGGAAGCCTTCAGTCCGCGGAGTTCAACACGGGCTCCTCGGCGAAAGATACGGACGGCGGCCAGCTGCTGTTAACGCCGAACCTGAAATACCTTGCGGCGAATGTGACGATCGACGCCCTGGTGCAGAGCGACAAAGCGCGCGTGCTGGCATCGCCATCCATTGCGACCCTCACCGGCCAGGAAGCGAAGATCATCATCGGCGACCGCGTCCCGTACAAGTCGACGCAAACGAGCATTTCTGGGTCGTCGGGCGGGATCACCAATACATCGGGGACTTCGTATGTCGAGGTCGGGACGTCCCTGAGGGTGACCCCCATGGTCTCTCCCGACGGGTGGATAACGATGAAGATCCACCCGGAGGTATCGACCGTGACCGGTTACAGTTCCGACGGGGCGCCGTTGATCGGCACCCGCGAAGCGGACGCCACGGTCCGGGTCAAGGATAACGAGACGATCATTATCGGCGGGCTTATCAGCAAGAACGAGGACCGTTCGAGGAACGGAGTGCCAGGCATCAGGAATGTCCCTGTCCTGGGATGGTTCTTTCAGCGGCGAGCGGACACAGACCAGACGTCCGAGCTGACCGTCTTTATTACGCCCCATATCATCCGTTCGACCCAGCCGATGGTGTTCGATAAGCCCGGGGCCCAGCCGGGGGTTTATGTGGAATCCAAGTCCCTGGAACCGGACATGGACCTGCTTTCGGGATTGTTGACATATGCGGCGAGCCTGGAAAAAGATGTTTCTAAAAAACCGGCGGATGACCTTTACCTGTATTCCGAGCTGATCAAAACGTATAAAACGATCCTGCAGCATTTCCCTAATTCGGGGAAAAGCGATTTTTGTCTGTACAAAGTGGCCGCCCTTTATGTGAAAGGGTTCCATAAGTGCGAAGCGGCGGGTGAGGCGCTTGCGAAGATGAGGGAGAATTTTCCGAACAGCTCTTATATTGATACGACGGAAATGTTCGTGAACGCGTGCCAGGAAGTGGTTGGCCGCAAGAGCAAGGACGCGGCCGCCAAAGGCCCGTGAACAACAGAAAGCTTGAGGGGAATGACCGTGACAGAAGAGACAGCCAAGAAAAGGATCCTTGTGGTTGATGACGATCCGGGGATCGTGAGGTTCCTGGAAGCCAGCCTTCATGCGGCCGGTTTTGAGGTGGCCAAGTGTTATAACGGCCAGGAGGCGCTGGCGGCGGTGAAGCAAAGCCTTCCGGACCTGATCATCCTCGACCGGATGATGCCCAAGATGGATGGCCTGAAGACGTGCGCCCTGATCAAGGCGGACAGGCGGTTTCGCGGGATCCCCGTGATCATGGTCACGGCCAGTGCCGACGCGGCAGATGAGAGGCTCAGTGCCCAGGTGAAGGTGGATGCTTTTATCAACAAACCGATCAATATCCCGGAATTGATGCGCAAGGTCGAGGAATTGATCGTTCGCGTGTGACCGTCGAGAGCAGACTATGGCTAAATATTCCAAGAAAGCCGTCGGGGAGCTGGCGTTCGAGAAGGGCCTTATTTCCCAGCATCAGTGGGAAAGCGTCCAGATCGAGCAAAAGAGCAGCGGGGACCCCGCGATCAAGGTCCTGCCGCGGCTGGGCCTGATCACGCAGGACAAGCTTGCCGATTTTATTTCCGAGCAGACGGATATCCCCCGCATCGAGATCGGGAACCTTGAGATCGATCCCGAGGTGATCCGCCTGGTCCCCGAGGAGATGGCGCGCAAGTACCAGGTGATCCCGGTCTTCAAGATCGGCGGCAGCCTGACCTGCGCCATGGTCGATGTTTTTGATCTTTATGCGATCGATGAATTGACGGTCCGGACAGGGCTTGTGATCGATCCGGCTATTGCCACGGAAGACGAGGTTAAGAAGGCCCTGGGGGAGTTTTATGCGATGCCCAGCGGGATCCAGGAAGCGATCAAGACCCTTGACGACCAGAAGCGCGAGGTAAGAGAAGGCGACGAGGTCGAGGTCCACCGGCTGCAGGGGTCGGTGGAGGAGTCTCCGCTGGTTAAATTCGTTAACACGATGATCATCAAGGCTGTTAACGACGGGGCGTCGGATATCCATATCGAGCCGGAGGAGCTTTCCCTGAATATCCGTTTCCGGATCGACGGGATATTGTATCCGCAGGCATTGCCTCCCAAGCAATTCCGCGCGGCGATCATTTCGCGCCTCAAGATCCTGGCGAGCCTGGATATCGCCGAACGCCGCAAGCCGCAGGACGGGCGCATTCAGATGCAGCTTGACAGCCGGCGCGTGGATATCCGTATTTCATTTTTGCCGACAGTTTACGGAGAGAACGCGGTCTTGCGGCTTTTGGACACCAGTGCCATTCTGCTGGGCCTGGAGCAGATCGGCCTGCACAAGGAGAACCTGACCAAGTTCAAGGCCCTTTTGACCCGCACCAGCGGGATCATCCTGGTCACCGGGCCGACGGGCAGCGGCAAGACGACCACGCTGTATTCCTCGGTGAGCACGATCAACTCGCCCGAGAAATCGATCGTGACCATTGAAGACCCCGTGGAATACCGTTTGCCGGGTATTCGCCAGACACAGGTGGATCCGGCGGTCGACCTGACGTTCTCCCGGGGCCTGCGCGCGATCCTCCGGCAGGATCCCGACGTGATCATGATCGGCGAGATCCGTGATGTGGAGACCGCGCAGATCGCCATCCAGGCGTCCCTGACGGGCCATTTGGTCCTCGCGACGCTTCATACCAACAATGCGGCCGGGGCGGTGACCCGCCTTCTGGATATCGGCGTTGAGTCGTTCCTTCTGGTGTCTTCGATCATTGGTGTTATGGCGCAGCGCCTGGTGCGCCTCAACTGCCGGGATTGCGCCGGCCAGGGTTGCAAGAATTGTTCCATGACGGGGTATAAGGGGCGTACCGGGATCTATGAGCTGATGGTTTTTGATGAAGAGATCCGCAAGCTGATCCTGCGCAAGGCATCTGCCGACGAGATCAACCGTGCGGCCCTTTCGGCCGGGATGCAGAGCCTGCGTGATAACGGCATGGAGAAGGCCGAGGAAGGCCTGACGAAGAAAGAAGAGGTCTACCGGGTGATCCAGCAGGAATAAAAAGGGCGAGGGGTCTTGAATGATCGTGTTTTCTTATAAAGCCAGGAATAATGCCGGTGGCCTGGTTACGGGCGAGGTGGAAGCCGAGAACGAGCAGGATGCGATCAGGCAGCTGCACCGGAGGGACTATACGCCGGTCAAGGTCGGCGAGGTCGCGCTTGTGCACAGTGCGGTCACTGTTCCTGTGGCGCCCGCTGTCGTTCGGGTCACGCGCGTGACGATCGCGGAGCTGATGCTTTTTTGCGTCAACCTTTCCAACATGGTCGGCGCGGGTATCCCGCTGCTGGGGGCGCTTAACAGTATTGCCGGGCAACTGGGGAATCTTTATTTCGGGAGTGTGGTGCAGAAGATCGCCCTGCAGGTTTCGGAAGGGTCGTCTTTGTCGGACGCGCTGGAGGGGCATCCCCGGGTCTTTTCCCCGTTCTTCATCAACATGGTGCGCGTCGGGGAATCTTCCGGGACCATGGGCCAGGTGTTAAAGACGCTGGCGGTGCATATGGAAAAGCAGGAAGACCTGAGGCAGAAGGTCGTTGGCGCGCTTACGTATCCGGTGATATTGATGACTGTCGGCACGGGTGTCATCCTGTTGATCCTGACGTTCGTTATCCCGAAGTTCGCGGAGATCTTCAGCAAGGCCGGGGTGGAGCTGCCTCTGGCCACTCAATTGATGTGCAGCCTGGGGATATGGCTTCAGCATTATTGGGTGTTGTTCTTTTTGATCCTGGGGGCGCTCGTCCTGGGTGTCCGGCAATTCCTGGGGACCGAGTTCGGCAAGAAGCTTTGGCATCGTGTCCTTTTGAAGCTTCCGATCGTCGGTCCTCTGATGTGCAATATGTTCGTGGCGCGTTTCAGCCGGACCTTTGGTTCCATGCTGAACTCCGGAGTGCCTCTCCTGAGGGCCCTGGATATCGTCGAGGATGTGATCGGGAATATGGTCTTCGCCGGGATCGTGCGCGAGGTGCGCGCCAGTGCCGAGAAGGGCGAAGGGATCTATACGGCGCTTGAAGGGCATCAGGAATTTTCCAGAGACGTGGTATATATGATCTCTGTAGGGGAGAAAAGTGGTAGAATAGGAGAAATGCTCAATAAAGTCGCGGATTTTTACGAGTTGAAAGTGGAGTTCGCGATCAAGCAGTCGATCGTGTTCATTGAGCCGGTGTTCATTTCTTTCTTGGGGATATGCGTAGGAACAATGTTGGCGTCGGTCATTCTGCCGATGTTCGACCTTGTTAAAACAATTCAACGATAAAAGACGGTAAAAAACAAAAAGGAGAAACAGTATGAATAAAAAAGGTTTTACGATCCTCGAAATTCTCGTTGTGCTCGCGGTCCTCGCGATCCTGATCGGCATCGCTGTTCCGCGTATCAAAGGCATGCAGGACCAGGCCAATATCCAGAAAGCCAAGTCCGAGCTCAAGACGCTTCAGACCGCGATCGTGTCGTATTATATCAACAACAGCAATGCTTATCCGGCGAGCAGTAATACGATCTGTGCCAGCACGCTCAATGCCTTGAATCCCAAGATCGTGGCTGCTCCGCTCTATGATCCGTTCGCCGCCACCGGGACCGAGTACAAGTATCTTAAGTCTACGGACGGGCTTTATTATATCATTATATCCGTCGGGCCTGGTACTGCGCCAACGATCAGCGCGCTTACTGATGGCGGTGCCGCGGTCACGGGTAATCTTAACGGCGGCATTTGTGTTACGAACGGAACTGTTGCCGGCTGTATCTGATGTTAGCGGGAGTTGATCATGAGGTGTAAGGGCCGTGCCCGCAACGGCGGGTTCACATTGCTGGAATTGATGTTGGCCGGTATTGTGCTGGCGGTGGGTGTTTTTTCGGCGGTTGGGGCGATGTCCCAGGCGCTGGGCACTGATCAGAGCGTGGAAGGCATGGTTGTTGCGTCCGCGCTGGCGCAGGAGCAGATGGAGGTACTTAAAGATACGGGTTGGGGCTCTGTTGCGGCAGTGGCGCGGGTGAATATTGGCGCGCCGTTTGCCCTGTACGATCGCCAGATCACCGTTTCCGGCGACCCGAAACAAGTGAAGGTCATCATCTACTGGAAATTCAAAGGCGTTGACCAGCAAGTGAGCCTGGAAACATTGCTGGCCAACCGGACGCTTTAGGGATCAGGATGAACAAGACGGCTTTTACGCTCGTTGAACTTCTTATTTCTTCGGCTGTCATGGCGATCCTCGCAGGGACGGTTGTGTTCGTTTACCTGGCTTGCCTGAGCTCTTGGGACGCCGGGGACCGCCGTGCTTCCACGAGGATGGAGCTGTCCCAGGCCATGGAATTGATGGTCAAGCAGCTTCGCCGGGCTACCGAGATCACATCTTTAAGCGGGCAAAAAGTGACGTTCAAGGCCGACCTGGGCGATGGGGCAGGGGCGAAAGAATACCGTTTTGTTCTTAACACGATTTCTTATCGTTTGTTGAAAGGGCTGGCAGCGGACCCTGCGGATACCGGGGGCACCATTGCAGCGAGGATACAGCCTTCGGCCACGACGGTGTTCAGTCAAAGCGGGAACGTGATCACGATCGACCTTTCCGCCGATAATGCGGGGTCTGTTGTGCATGTGCGCAGCAAGGTCAGGCCAAGGAACCTGTGACAGCTCTTTTCCAATGACAATATCGACGATATTTAAGATCAGCGGCCGGCGCGGCAGTATTCTTTTGATGACCATGATGTTCATGTTCGCGCTGGTGGTCTTTGTGGTGGTCTTTATTAATACGGTGATCTATTCCCAGCTTAACGCCGCCCGGCAGCTGAACAGCAGCCAGGCGTTCTATCTGGCGGAGGCGGGGGTGAACAAGGCGATGTGGTATCTGCTCAACACGGCGCCGGATGCGAGTATTTACGGGACGTGGCGGACGACGGCTTATCCGGCGGCGGCCGGCGCGGGGCCAACAGATCCACGGAGTGAAAATTTGACCAGCGGCAGTTATACGATGTGGGTGGAGGATTACGCTCCCGACAGCTCGATCTATATCACCGGTCGGTCGACCGTCAATCAAATGACCCGGGTCGTATACCAGCGCGTGAGAATGGGCCCCGTAGGCTGGTGGAAGTTCGATGACGCAGCTTCCGGAACGATGCCCATAACGGCGGCGGATTCCAGCGGCAGGGGGAATACGGGGACGTATGTTAATGATCCGGCCTGGACAGCGGGGAAGGTCGGCGTCGGGGCGTTAAGTTTTAACGGGAGCAGCTCTTATTTGACAAGGACGACATTTAATAATCCTCCCCGTTCGAATCTGACGGTTTGTGCATGGATCAAGACCGCTTGCGCCGGGGAGTGTTTTATCCTGTCTTTGGGGCGTACAGCCGCCAGTATAGCCGGAGAGTGTGTTTGGGAGGTTTACTCCAATCACAAGATGGTTTTCTGGGACTGGGACAGCGGCTATGGGTTTCCGGCCGGCGCGGGAAGCAATACCGGCGTGAATGACGGGGCATGGCATCATGTGTGTTTTGTGAAAAGCGGAGGCACGGGCGGGAAATATTATCTGGATGGCCTTGCGGATGGGACATCAACGGCCGCCAAGGATGTCAGTTACAACGGGAATTACGCTCTGGTCATAGGTTCGAATATGCGGGATAATAATTTGTATTTTTCCGGGACAATGGACGATGTCCGTCTTTACAACAGGGCTTTGTCTTCGATCGAGATCGCGCAGATCTACGCAGGCGATACGGCGGGATCCGGCTTTACGCCGGTCCCCAACAGCTGGGGTGAGAAATGAAGGATCCTGTTTATGGTTGAAGGCGGCGGAGCCGAGGCGCTCAAGGACACAGCAATGGCCGATCCGCAGCAGCTCAGGCTTCAGAAAGCTTTGTGCGCCGGCCGGTCGGTCATCGGCATCGATATCAGTTATGCTTCGGTGAGCGTGGCGCAGACAGCCATTTACCGGGGGAAACCCACACTGATCAAGACGGCGGTCCGAAGCATTGATATTTCCGACGAGAACCAGCGCGCGGCCGCGGCCATCGCGGCCCTTAAGTCGGTATTGGCGGACTTTAATACCCGCCGGGCGGAGATCGTTTGTGTCCTTTTCGGCCGGCAGGCCATGGTCGAGAATATGGTCCTGCCTGTCATGCCGCCGGGGGACCTGGTGGACGCGATCAGGCTGGAGGTCCTCAATTCCCAGCATTTCGCCATCAAGAATCCGGTGGTGGATTTCAAAGTCCTGGGCCGTGTCATGGACAAGGGTGTGGAGAAAATGAATGTGATGGTGGCGGCGGCCGCCAAGTCGTCCGTGGATGATCTTTTGTCGCATTTTATTTCCCAGCGGGAAAAGCCGTTGTCCGGTGGCGAAGCGGGCATGGCCGACGAGTCGCCGCTGGGGCTTAATGTGAGCGCCATTATCCCGCTGGCATTGGCCATGGAGAATATCATCAAGAAGTCCAAGCTCCGGATGGAGGAAACGATCGCGGTCCTTGAAATGGGGACCATCGGCACGGAATTGAATTTCTATCGGAATTCCAGGCTGGAGTTCTCGCGTCAGATCACGGTGACGGGGTCGGACCTGACCCGCAGCCTGACCCGCGCGATGTTCACCAACGCAGGAAAGATCGAGCTTACGCTCGAAGAGGCCGAGCAGATCAAAAGGGATCACGGGCTGCCTTCACCGGACGATGATTTTATCATTAACGGCAAGATCTCGGCTCCGCAGATCCTGGCGTTGCTGCGCCCAAGGCTTGAACAGTTCGTGGGCGAGATCTCGCGTTCCTTCGATTTCTACCGCGACAAGATGCGTGTCGGTACGGTTGACCGGCTTATCGTGTTCGGCGGCGGGGCCAGGCTTAAAGGTTTACCGGGATATCTGAACGCCGAGCTGAATCTGCCGGTCCATTTGGGTAATCCGCTCAAGGACATTGAACTTCTTTATGATGGTGTTGTGCGTAATGAGGAAGAGGCCCATCGGCTGGTCCTGGCGATCGGGGCTTCGCTCGGGGATCCGCACGGGATCAACCTTTTGCCGAGCCATCTTAAAGAACGGAAAAAGATCTTTGTCAGGAAGATCGTTGCCGGCCTGTCGGCGGCGGCCGTCATTCTGGTCCTGGGTGGTGCGTATCATGGCCTGTCGGCGGAAAGGGATGCGAACCGCGCGCGGTTGGCGTTTTCCAGAGGCGAATACGAAGGCCTTTTGCCGCAGGTCGAGAGGTTCAAAGGCGAGCTTAAGGTGAAAATGCTGGCGCGCACCCGTCCGGACATGAGTGTTCTGTTCAAACAGTTAAGTTATCTTCCCAGGAATGTTTGTTTGACCGAGATCAATCTCGATGGCGACAGGGTGACTTTGTCGGGGATGGTGGTTGGTGACGGGCGGGAAGCGCAGGAAGCGCCGGCTCAGCTCGTGCTGGACCTTAACAAGGATATTGTGAGTTCGGCCCGCCTTTTGCCGTCTCAAAAGATGCCAAGGACGGCCAATGTTACGCAGTTTCAGATCGAGGGGCGTATGGGGCAGGGGGAAGCAAAAAAATGAACTTTAAAATAGATGAAAAGATCGTTTTTTATATTTCCTCGTTCGCCGTTATTCTGTTCCTGGGTTTTTTGGCATTCTTTTTATGTTCTCCTGTTATTGAGGCGAATAAAGAGTTTTATGAGCAGCAGAATGGGTATGCCCAGAAGAATCTTTTTTTGCGCAGCCTTCTTTCGGCCAGGAGTGCTGGCGATGCGCGTCAGCGGTTGTTCACCAAAGAAAGCCTTCCTTTGGCCAAGGACGTCCTTGCCAGGCTGGCCAAGGAAAACAGGGTGGGGATCGTCACTTTGAGGCCGTACGGGGTTGAGAAGGAAAAGAAAGAGATCTATCGACGGATGCCCATGGGGGTTGAAACCGTGTCTTCTTTCAAGGATCTCGGACTTTTTCTGACGGCGGTCAGGAATATGCCCGAGGGGATCATTGCGGTTGAAAGCCTGCGGGTGCGGCCGCAGGGCACCAGCCTGGAACAGGTGACAGCGAAGATGACGTTCGTGTT
Source organism: Candidatus Omnitrophota bacterium (assembly GCA_903908245.1). GTDB lineage: Bacteria > Omnitrophota > Gorgyraeia > Zapsychrales > Fredricksoniimonadaceae. Next base: position 85,554 of record CAIVRE010000014.1, on the reverse strand, counting down.
GTGGGTGGCAAAAGACAATGGACAGAAATAAAAAAATCATTCTTATGTGCTGCTGGGCGGTTGTGGCGCTTGTGCCGGTCGGGATCAGGACCGCGCAAGCTGATCCGGCCGTTTCTTCGGCAGCGGTCCTGTCGGATCAGAAAGAGCTGATGGACCTGATCAACGCCGACAAGAGCAGTGATGACGGCTATATTTCGGTGGATTGGGGCGAAAGGGACCCGTTTGATTCACGCGCGTTCAAAACGATGGTCAAGCCGGTGACCCCTCCGGTAATGGCCGTTAAGGCACCGGTTTCAATGAAGCGTTATATCCTGACGGGCATTATATCCAGCGGTGCTTTACCCAGTGCTATTATCAATGATATCGTGGTTGGTGTCGGGGCCGATGTGGGAGGCGGGATGGCGGTCAAGGCCATCCGGGAGGATTCGGTGATCATTGCCGGGGGAGGGAGAGAGATGGTCCTGACTCTTTTACAGCAGGAATCCCAGCCGGAACCTCAGCCGGAACTCCAGAAGACACCGCCGCAGGACCTTCCGCAGGAAATGCAGTCCGCCCAGCCGGATCAGCAGCAGCTTTTGCCGGGCATGCCATAAAAGAAAATATTTCTTGAATCCTCTTTTTGGGAGTAATCTTTTTCTGAGGCTTTAAAGCGGATTGTTCATTAATCTGCGGAGTTTTCTTCTAATATTAATTTGCTGGTGATATGAAAACGATCAGGCTGTTTCTTCTAATTGTCCTCGGGTTTTCTTTGGTTGCGGCAGGCAACACGGCCCTGGCCATAAAGCCTGTTCCTCTGGCAACCAATAGCCCGTATCAGAGCGGGATAAATCCGGCTTGCGGGGTCTGTTCGGGCGGTACTGTTTGTTGCGGCAGCAGTTGCGTCAATATTTCTTCCGATGTCAATAATTGCGGTGGTTGCGGGACTGTTTGCGGTGTTGGAAAAGCCTGTTCCAGCGGAGCGTGTACGGTTGTTCTTCCTTATAACCAGGGGACCTGTGCCGCGGGGCAGATGCAGATCTGGAACCAGGGCGGCGGCAGTTATTGTGCGCAACCGGGTGATACGGGTTGTTCATCGACGCAATATGCGTGCAAGAATTATTATGCTATTCATGGGTGGGGCGGGAGCACTGACCAGACATGTTGCGAGACCGATCAAACCTGCAGTGCTTCTGTTGTTGGAAGGGTTGGATGTGTCAGCAATAATCAATTCGCTTGTATAAGCGGGGGGGGGCATGACGCGACCGTGTGCAATAACGGGGAAGAATGCTGCGGTTATTCCAATCCGCTGACCTGCTGCGGCCCGGGAACGTTTTGCGCGAATAATAATAATCCTTTCGGCTGGCTTTATGCCCCGGGATATTGCTGCCCTACCGGCACGACGACTTGCGCGTATTGGGGCGGGTGGGCATATATGGAGCCGGTCAATTGCTGTACGTCCGAGGAGGCTTGCGATACTTCAACGGGGAGTTGCGGCACCAGCTGCCCGGGCGGGCTGACGATCTGTTCCGGGTTTTGTGTGGATACCAATGCGGATACAAATAATTGCGGCAGCTGTGGCAATGTGTGCCCTTGGGACCTTCCTTATTGTACTGCGGGTGTTTGTACGCCGGATATGAACTGGGATGTCAATAATTGCGGCAGCCCCGGTAATGTGTGTTATGGGGATAATCCCGCGTGTTGCTGGGGTGGTTGTACGGACCTTGCGACGGATACGAATAATTGCGGCGGCTGCGGGAACTGGTGTCCTTATTGTGTCGGTAGCGGCTGTTATGACCTGGATTGGGATGTCAACAATTGCGGCAGTGTCGGGAACGTGTGCAGCGGAGAAAACCCTTCGTGCTGTTGGGGCGGGTGCAGTGACCTTGCAACGGATACGAACAACTGCGGCGGTTGCGGCAATTGGTGTCCTTCGAGTTGTATCGGGAGCAGTTGTGTGGATTTAAATTCGGATCCCAACAATTGCGGCAGTCTCGGGAATGTATGTCCTTTAGGCTGCTGTTCCGGTGGCAGTTGTCTAGAGGATATGAGCGCTGATAATAACAATTGCGGCTGGTGCGGGAATGTGTGCACAGGCAGCAAGACTTGCATTGATAGCGTCTGCCAGTGCCCTGCGGGGCAAATGGAGATCGCAAATCAGGGCGGCGGCAGTTATTGTACGCAAGCCGGGGATAGCGGTTGTTCGGCTACGCAATATTCGTGCAAGAATTACGCGGCAGTGAACGGGTGGGGTGGCAGCGGGGACCAGGTTTGTTGCGATATGGACCAAACATGCAGTTCGTCCGTTGTCGGAAGGGTCGCCTGTGTCAGCAGCAGCCAATTTGCCTGTGTAAGCGGAGGGGGCCATGACGCGACAGTATGTAATATCGGGGATGAATGCTGCGGTTATTCCAATCCGATGACATGTTGCGGAGCAGGGACATTCTGCGCGAATAATCACAACAGCTAGGGCTGGTACTGGGCTCCGGGATATTGTTGCCCCAATGGCACGACGGCTTGCGCGAAGAACCTTGGCTGGGCGTACGGTGAGCCGATCAATTGTTGTACGGCCGGACAGTCGTGCAATACCGCAACGGGGACGTGCAGCTGATGATCGACTGTCCTCCCCGAACGGGGGGCCAGGCAGGGACCGGGTTTGGTTATCATTATAAATAACAAAGGAGAAGGTTATGAAGAAAGTATTCCTGGGAGTGGTCGCGGCGTTAATGGTTCTTCCTGCAATGTCTTTTGCCCAGCCGGCTGCATCGACGGAGCCCGCTGCCGCGCAGGCAATTGTTCGGCCGGATCAATTTGCCGGGCAGGCGGAATGGTCTGCCTTGATGAAAAAACAGGCCGAGGCGCGCAAGGCGCTCAACGAACAGTTGAATGCCGAACGGGATGCTTTTCTCAAGGCTAATCCGGAAGTTGCGGCCAGGATCGAAGAGCAGATGAAGTTGGCGAAAGAGCGTGCCCTAGCGCATAAGGCCGCGATGCAGACACCGGCCCAGGTGAAATAAGAGGGGGGTGTTTTATGGCGTCAGAGCCGGTCAGCAGGCCTAAAGGTTTTACCCTTCTGGAACTCCTTGTTGTTCTTGCCGTGCTGGGGATCTTGATCGGGATCGCTGTGCCTCGTATCAAGGGCATGCAGGACCAGGGCAGGGTCACCCGGGCCCAGAGTGAGGTCAAAGCCTTGCAGGCTGCGCTGGAGGCGTATTATATTCACCAAAGGTCTTTTCCTGCGGGGACGGATACCATCTGTGCGTCTGCCCTGATCCCTGCGACCCCGCAACTGATCAAAGCGCCTTTGTACGATCCTTTCGGCGCGACAGCGACCAGCGAGTACAAGTATCTTGTTTCAAGCAACAGAAGGTATTATGTGGTTTTTTCCGCCGGTCTTCCCGGGCAAAGCCAGCCAGCCGCGATCTCGGATGCCGGGGATATTTCTTTTTAAGGCAGAGGTGATATGAAAATGATCCGGCTGTTCTCTTTGATCGTCCTGGGGCTTTTTCTGGTTGTGGCGCATAACCAGGCTTTTGCCATAACGACTGTCCCTTTGGCCACGAACAGTCCGTTCAAGGACGGGGTGAACCCGGTTTGCGGCACCTGTACGGGCGGGACCATTTGTTGCGGCAGCAGTTGTGCCGATATTACATCTGACGCCAATAATTGCGGCGGTTGCGGGACTGTTTGCGGCGACGGGCGGCCTTGTGTCGGAGGGGTCTGCGGGTGCACTCCAGCCGAGACCGATTGTTCCGGGGCGTGTGTCTATCCGGATTCGGATATTAATAATTGCGGCAGTTGCGGGAATGTGTGCGGTGGAGAGAATCCCGCGTGCTGCTGGGGCAGCTGTACAGACCTTGCGACGGATCCTAATAATTGCGGCGGTTGCGGCAACGGGTGTTCTTATTGCAGCGGTGGCGGTTGTGTCGACATAGACTGGGATGTCAATAATTGCGGTGGCATCGGGAATGTGTGCGGCGGGGAGAACCCCGGGTGCTGTTGGGGCGGCTGTACGGACCTTGCTTCTGATCCCAACAATTGCGGTGGCTGCGGCAACTGGTGTTCTTATTGCAGTGGCGGCGGTTGTATCGATACTAATTGGGATATCAATAATTGCGGCAGCCCGGGGAATGTGTGCGGCGGAGAGAACCCCGGGTGTTGCTGGGGCAGTTGCGCGGATTTTGCCACGGACCCCTACAATTGCGGTGGTTGCTGGTCGACGTGTGGCGCGGGACAATCCTGCACGGCCAGCAGTTGTGTTTTTACGGGATATACTCAAGGGTCGTGCGCTGCAGGGGAATTGTATGTCCCGAGAGTCGGCGGGGATTATTGTTCTGCTGTGGCAGATGCCGATTGTGCCGGAGCAACATGTTCCGGCGGGGAGTATTGCTGCAAGAATTTTGCCAATGTCGGGAATTGCTGCCCGCTGGATAACAGTTGCGGCGTATCCGTCGTGGGAAGGGTCCAGTGCTGTAACAGCGGCCAGTTCGTGTGCAGCAGCGGCGGAGGGCATGATGCGACCTGCTGCAATAACGGGGATGAATGTTGCGGTTATTCGCAGCCAATGACATGTTGCGGCGCGGGGACCTTTTGCGCGAATAATAACAACAATCTGGGCTGGTTCTGGGCTCCGGGATATTGTTGTCCCAATGGCACTACCGCCTGCACACAGAACATCGGCTGGGCGTATGCCGAGCCGGTGAATTGTTGTACTGCGGAAGAGTCGTGCGACACCGCAACGGGGGCGTGCGTGGCTACACACAGCATTGCGGACGGGGATTTCTGTTCTTCCGGGCTTTTTTGTGTATCCGGTTTTTGTGTTGACGGGATATGCCAGGCTTCTCCCGGCGCGGCCGGCGCGGCATGCACGGACAATTCCAGTTGTCAGTCGGGGCAGTGTATCCATTCCAGCTGCGGGGATGGCAGTGTCGGGTCTGGGTGTGATTCAGGCGCGGACTGTTCCGGAAGTTATTGTGTCGGTTTTAAATGCTCCGCGACGAAAGCGGTTTTCGGCGATCCGTGTACGGACAACAGTTCTTGCGAGACGGGGTTCTGCGGGTATGATTCGGGGTGGCAGCGGGCTTGCACCAACGGGGCTCTTGGCGAACATTGCGGCGCGCAGGACCAGTGCCAGATCTTTTGTGAAACATCGTACGCGACCTGCACCGATCGTTCCATCGGATCTCTTTGTTATCAGAATGATTGGGAATGTGACAGCAATCATTGTGTTAATGACAGATGTGCCCCATAAGGCAGGGGCGACAGGAAGATGGTCGGGTTCTTTGCGGCGCAATGCGAGAAATTAATTTGACACAGTCCCGCGCCGAGGTAATATAGGCATGATCCTGCGGGATCAGGCTGATCGTTCTGAATTATTTTCCCGTCGATAAAGATGTCGGCGGGGGTCTTTTAACGAAAGGGATGATATGAAAAGGTTATTGATCGCGGTAATGACGGTTTTGGGTCTTTCCATGGCTGGTTATGCGCTGGCAGTCGAGCCTGTGGTCCCGGCCGCGGCCGCGCCTGTGGCGCAGCCGGCCGAGGGAAAGACGATCTTTTCTTTCCAGAAGGAATTGGGGCTGACGGATAAACAGGTCACGGATATTAAAACGCTTACAGGCGGCCTGAAGGACGCGTTGCTGGCCAAGACCCAGCAGATCACGATCTTGCGTCAGGACCTTAACAAGATGGTTTCCGAACGGGAAGAAATCAAGAAGATCCGCGCTCAGCTGCAGAAGATCGCGGATATCCAGGTGGATAACACCTGCCGCGACCTCGAGGTTTCCCGCAAGGTCGAGGCGGTGTTGTCGGCCGAGCAGTGGAAGCAGTGGAAGGGGATCCAGGAGAAAACGAGGGCCGAGGTTCAGGCCAAGGCTGTTGTGCCGCTATCGGCCGCGAAATAAGCCGCAGTTTTTTATAGGGTGTAATGTAAAAAGCCGGACGGTTTTAAACGTCCGGCTTTTTCTTTGCGCGATGGATCGCGGTTTTTGCTGATTACTTCTTTTTCGCTGTCTTGCCCTTCTTGATCTTGTTCTTCGGATTCTTGTCGCCCATTGTTCCTCCTGCGTTTATGAATGTTGAACGGTCGTTCTCCAACGGTTGCAATAAATTATTTTATCTTTAATACTTTGTATTTCAAGAAAACTTTCGGACTTGTGTTCAAGCTCGCGGGCGTGTTAATATTAGTATTCTTGAAAATACCGGTGTTGCTGGCCGTAAAGGGGCGCGATTTAGGTAGATAAGAGCGCAGTGTTTGAGGCAGGGGTTGATATGTTGAAAAGGATTGTTCCTTGGTTTCTGAAGATCGCGGCTGGTTGTTATGTTTTTTATCTTTTTGCGGCTGCTGTTGTTTTACCGTTGGCGTTAAAATTCGGCGTTGAAAGCCAGGGGACCAGGATCCTCGGGCATCCTGTCAGGGTCGCTTCGGTGATGTTCAATCCTTTTTTATGGCAGCTGGATGTGCGTGGACTTGCGGTGCTTGATACGGACGGGCAGGTCATGGCGGGTTTTGACCGGCTGGGGGTGGATGTCAGTTTTATTGCGCTGTTCAAGCAAGCATATCGCGTGGAATCATTGTCGGTGGACGGACTGAAGGTCAATATGGTCCTGTCAGACGGCGGGCATGTGAACCTGATGGATCTTGTTCCATCGGGGGAGAAGTCGGCGCCTGCGGCGGCGATCGCTCTTCAGAAAAATCCGTCCAAGCTGCAGGGACTGGCCGTGGCGGTGCCTATGCCTTCTTTGCCTTTGGTCGTGGTTGACGTTATCACGCTCAAGAATAGCCGCGTGAATTTTCTCGACCGTACGATTCATCCCAACTTTTCCGTTGCTTTAAGCGACATCGATGTGCGGGTTACGGGCCTTTCCACCCGGCGGGATGGGTTGGCCAGGGTTGTTTTTCAGGCAAAGCTGGGGAGTAAAGGGATCATCAATTCTGAAGTGAACATCAAGCCATTCGTCCAGCCTGTCGAGCTTGAAGCAAGTTTTTCCTTTAATGGTTTTGCGTTGGACGTATTGACCCCTTATGTCGGGAAATATACCGGACGGGCGCTTAAGGGTGGCGTATTGGAGTTCAAGACGGATTATCGTATCAGCGGGAACAAGTTGACAGCCGCGCATAAGATCCTGGTCCAGCGCTTTGCTTTTGGTCAGAAGGTGGAAAGCAAGGATGCTTTGCCGCTGCCGTTCGGCCTGGTGGTGGCGTTGCTGGAAGACCCGCAGGGACGCATTAAAATATCGCTTCCTGTGACGGGTGATATGAGCAAGCCTGATTTTCATTACTGGCCGCTGATCGGACAGGTCGTGACGAATTTCTTTACAGGGCTTGTTACCAAGCCGTTCGCTTTTCTGGGGTCGGCGATCGGCGTGGATAGCGGGACGGATGAATTGGGGTATGTCCGGTTCGTGCCAGGCAAGGCTGATATTTCTGACGCCGAGAAGGTCAAGATCCATACGCTGCTGCAGGGGCTTAAGGAGCATCCGAAGCTCAGGCTTGAGGTCAACGGCGGTTATGACCCCGATCTCGATTGGAAGGCGATCAAGACGGAAACGCTGGCAAAGGATTATGCCGAGTTGCGTCGGACATCAACGCGCTCCGAGAGCTGGATATACCAGATGTTATATCAGCGCAGGGTCGGTATCCGTGAACTATGGGAGATCACGAAAAAATATAAGATCAAAGAAGGCGCTTATAACGATGATAAGATCGTAGAGGAGATCAAGCGGCAGTTGATCGGTAATGGCGTTGCGGATAAGCCGGCCCTGCAGTCTTTGGCGGCTGCGCGTGCCAAAGCCGTGAATGATCTTATTTTGGCCGCCGGATTTGATGCGGCCCGGCTGAGCATTGGCCCAAGCCGCCAGGAACAGTCCAGTATGGGGCTTGTCCCGCTTGAGTTCACTTTGACTGTGTTTGACGGGGGGCCGGATATTTGAGATCGTCGGGCGGGGATGGGTACATTTTAAAGAAAAGGAACGGGGGGAGTTATGAAGGTCATTGAAAGCCGGAGGTTCATTCGTCATCCTTTGTGCATGCCACTTGCTTATACAGTGCTTGGGGACAGTGAGAAGAAGGGCCAGGAAGAAGAACGTTCCCAGACGTTGAATGTGAGCCTGGGCGGGCTGTTATTCTCTTCCAAGAACATGGTCAAAGACGGGACGAGGATCGTGGTTAAAATGCCTTTTGAGGACAAGATGTTCAGTGTTAAAGCCAGGGTCGTGCGTTGTACGAAGAATGCGGAAACCAGGCTTTTTGATATTGCCGTGAGTTTTTTGAGGATCCAGGAAGCGTTCAAGGTCAAGATGATCGAGCAGATCTACCTGATCGCGGAGTTCCGTGATCTGTTGAGTTTGCAGTCAGGCAAGCAGGTTTCTCTGGAAGATGCTTCGCGTAAATGGATCAAGCGTTATTCGGCGAGGTTTAAAAAGCTTTACTGGTGAGAGGCTTTTTCTTGACGGAACCGTGGGCTGCCGTTACATTACATAATTATCTTTAATATCAGGGGGGCATGTATGGACTGGGGAATGAAAAATCGGTTAAGTCAGTTAATGCCGAACGGCAAATGTTTTTTCATGCCGATCGATCATGGGTATTTTCAGGGGCCGACCAAGGGCCTTGAACGGCCGGCGGAAACGATCAAGCCGCTGCTGCCTTATGTGGATGCTCTTTTTTGTACGCGCGGTGTTTTGCGCGCGGCGATCGACCCTGTTGGCAGCAAGCCGATCATCCTCAGGGTTTCGGGGTGTACCAGTATGGTAGGCAAAGACCTGGCCAATGAAGAGATCACGACATCTGTCGATGAGGTCATCCGGCTCAATGCCTGCGCGGTGGGTGTTTCAGTTTTTATCGGCAGTGACCATGAGAAAGAAACATTGAAGAACCTTTCGACGCTGGTGAACCTGTGCGAACCTTACGGGATCCCGGTGATGGCGGTTACGGCTGTCGGCCGCGAGATGGAAAAGCGCGACGCGCGCTATCTGGGTTTGTGCTGCCGGATCGCGGCGGAACTGGGCGCGAGGGTGGTCAAGACCTACTGGTGCGACAAGGATTTTGATAAAGTGGTGCAGGGGTGCCCTGTGCCGGTCATCATGGCCGGCGGCCCGAAGTGCGAGACGGAAGAGGGCGTTCTGGAATTTGTTCACGACGGAATGCAGAAAGGCGCGGTGGGGCTGAACCTGGGCCGGAATGTCTGGCAGAGCTCGAATCCCGTCGCCATGGCCAAGGCCCTGCAGGCCATTGTGCATCAGAATGTTTCTTTGAAGCAGGCCCGGGAAATATTCCACGGTGCCAAAGCGTAACGCCGGCATTGGCGTAGGGGCGACCTGATAAGCCGCCCGGCGAGCCAACGGATATTAAGGACGTTTATTTTTATGATCGTTGCCAGATATTACAACAATAAAGATGTCCGCATTGAAGAATTGCCTGTTCCCGTGATCGGCCCCGGCGAGATCCTGGTCAAAATGCGTGCCAGCGGTATTTGCGGGACGGATGTGATGGAATGGTACCGCGTCAAGAAAGGCCCGCGCATCCTGGGCCATGAGATCAGCGGCGAAATTATCGAGTCACAGTCTTCCAAATATAAAGTCGGCGAGCGGGTTTTCGTGAGCCATCATGTGCCGTGCGGGCAGTGCAAGTATTGTCAGGCGGGGAACCATACGGCTTGCGATACCCTGCATCAGGGCAATTATGATCCCGGCGGATACAGTGAATTCATCCGTATCCCTCAGATCAATGTCGAGCGCGGGGTCTATGTCCTGCCGGAGCATGTTTCCTACGAGGAAGGCACCATGATCGAGCCGCTGGCTTGCGGCGTCAGGGGCCTTCGGCTTATTGATGTGCGGGCGGGGCAGACGGTCCTTATCCTTGGCGCGGGTGTTTCCGGGCTGATGAATGTCGTGCTCGCCAAGCTTAAAGGCGCGCGGGTGGTGGTGACGGATATCAATGCGTTCCGCTTGAACAAGGCCCGGGAGCTTGGGGCTGACGAGGTGATCAACGCCGCTCAAGAGGTAAAGCTTACGGCGGATAAGGTCATTATTTGCACCGGCGCGTTTGGCGCCATCGATCAGGCGTTCCGTTGCGTTGACAAGAAAGGTGTTGTCCTGCTTTTTGCCATTCCCAACCGGGATATCCCTCTTCCTATCCCTGATTTCTGGAGAAAAGAGCTCACCGTGACATCGTCGTACGGCGCGGCTCCTGTTGACCTGGAAGAATCGCTCGAGCTCATCAGTACGGGTAAGGTCAAGGTGAGAGAGTTGATCACGGACCGATTGCCCCTGAGCAATATTCAGGAGGCGTTCGATCTGGTGGTGGGCGCCAAGGATTCCCTGAAAGTCGTCCTCAAGTCGGGTTGAAACCTCCTTCACCCCGGGGGTGAAGGAGGTTAAATGTTGTATGCGTCGAGGAGCTTGGCCCTGTCCTTTTTCGGCGCGTTGGCCACCAGGTCGCGCAGCACCTGGTCATAGCGCGGTTTGTTCCTGTCCTGATAAAATAATCCAAAATAACGGCGGTCAGATGCGGCAAGTTTAAAGGCCGTTCCCATGTCTGACGGGTCATGGTTGACGAGCTCGGCTTTGTTGGCCAGGCGCTTGTCGGGTTCAATGCCGTTCGCGTGTTTCAGGAACGAGAACCAGTCGGACGTTTTGTGGTCGAAATTCCCCGCGTCAAAGTGCGTGCAGCGCTGGGCAATATGGATGAAAGCGAACCCGGGATGGTCGAAGCCGGCCTTGATCGTGTCGGTCAGGTGGTCGGGGATCCAGTCAGCCGACGAGGCCACGAACGAGGCGCCCAGCCCCAGCACCACGGTCAGCGGATTGAGGGGGTTAAGGAAACTTCCCTGCGGCTGGGTAAAGGTCGGATGGCCTTTGCGTGTTGTCGGGGAGGTCTGGTTCTTGGTGAGCGCGTAGATCTCGTTGTCGTACATCAGGAATACGCATTTGAAGTTCTTGTTGATCCCGTGCAGCAGGTGGTTCCCGCCGATGCTCATGGCGTCGCCGTCACCGGAGTGCACGAACAGGTTGAGGTCCGGACGGGCCAGCGCAACCCCGAGCGCGACCGGGATCGCCCGGCCGTGGATCGAGTGGGCGCCGTAGGTATTGAAATAATTGGGCGCCCGGCTGGAACAGCCGATCCCCGAGATATTGACGGTCATTTCCGGGCGGAGCTGGCGTTCGATCAGGAATTTTTTAAGGCTGGCCAGGATCCCGAAGTCGCCGCAGCCGGCACACCAGCGGGGGTTCTCGGCAAACAGGTCCTTGGTCGTGACTGGCGGCGTTCCGGCCCCGGTCGTGGTGTTGGGGGTTGTCATTGTAAAGCCTCCTTGATGCGCTCCAGGATCACTTTGGGGCGAACGGGCCGTCCGGTCGCTTCCGCGATCAGCGGTTTGATATCGGCCAGTGTCTCCGAACGCAGTAAAAGCGCCAGCGGCGAAGGTTTAAGCCCGTCGCCGTAAGCAACTTCGACGGTCACGATCTTCTTGTATTTTGCGAAAACGTCTTTAAGCGATAAAGGCAGGGGATAGACGACGCGCAGGTGCATCCCCGACGCCTTGATGCCTTGTTTTTCTGCCAGCCCGATGGCTTCTTCGAGGGCTCCACGGGTGGACCCCCAGCCGACGACCAGGATATCGTTGGCGGCGGGACCGAACAGTTCGGGCGTGGTGAGCGCGCGGCGGACATGGTGGACCTTTTCATTGCGGACCTGATGTCCGCGCTGGCTTGAGGCGGACGATGTGGTGATCTGCCCCTGGGCGTTGGTGTTGAGCCCGGTCACCCGGCGCATCTGGCCTGGCGTCCCGGGCAGGCTTTGATTGAGGCGAACCATTTCAATGTTGTCCGGCAGCCGCCGGATGTGGAAGCGTTCCAGGATAAAATCCGGGATCTCGTCCACATTGTTCATGTTGACGATCTTCGGCTTGGTGATGACCTTATAGCTGTTGGCCGTCTGGAAGTCGCTCATGATGATCACCGGCACGCGCAATTTTTCCGTCAGGTAGCGGGCCAGGTGCGGCGCGTAGAAGCAGTCAATCACGTTTGATACGCTGATAACGACCTTGGTATGGTCTCCGTGAGAGCCAAAGACCGCGGGCGTCAGGTCGGATTGTTCGGTTTTGGTGGGCATGCCGGTTGAAGGGCCGCCGCGCTGGACATCGATGACAACAAGCGGGATCTCCGCCGACTGGGCGTAGCCGATGAATTCCTGTTTGAGCGACAAACCCGGGCCGGACGTTGCCGTGATGGCCGGAACTCCGCTGTAGTAAGCGCCGATGGCGACCCCGATGGCCGCGATCTCGTCCTCGGCCTGGTGGACGCAGCCGCCGTAAGAGGGCAGTTCACGGGCCAGGTTGTGCATGACCGATGATGCCGGAGTAATGGGGTATCCCGAGAACAGCTTGAAGCCGGCATCGATGATGCCCATGCTCAGCGAAGTATTGCCGTCGATGAGGATCTTTTCGCCCTGGCGGGGAGAGGCTTCGACCTTGTACCGGACAAGGCCCAGGCCTTTGGCCAGCTGGTAGCCGTTATGGTAAAGGGAGATGTTCTTGGTTTTAAGTTCCGGGTTGAACTTTTTGCCCAGGGCGTTCTCGATCTCGTCCTTGACGATCGCTTCGTCCATACTGTAGATGTACGACAGCATGCCGAGGTAGAAAAGGTTCCGGCCTTTTCCGCTGATCTCTCCCAGGATCTCTTTGGAGGGGGCGTCGATATCGAACAGGGTGACGGCAAGCCCTTCATCAGCGCAGCGTTTGAGCACCGCGTCATAGGTGGCCGGGCTCTTCTCGCGGTCGCCGGTGTCGAGCAGGATGGTGCATTTCTTGTTGTATTCCCTGTCGTTCAGCCGCCGGTCAAGCACGACCTCATGCGAGGCCAGGATGAGGTCCGTGTCGTTGCCGATATTGGTGATGTCGAAATCCGCCAGCCGGATGATGATGCCGGAAAGGGCGAACGGGGTCCTGATCGGCGGAGAGATCTCGGCGGGGATCATGGGTTCCACGTAGACATATTCCCCCATGGCCACAAAGGCGGCAAGAAGGATGTCGCCGGCTTTCTGGGCGCCGAACCCGGCGTCCATGAGCAGTTCAAAGCGTGTGACAGAGCGTTTTTCAACGGACATAGAGGTCTCTTTATGTTTGTTTTCTGTAGGATAGGCTTCGCGCGTCTTTCCTAATATAATGATGCTTGCGGGTTTGGCAATGAAAAAGTGGACACTTACAGGCTTGAATGCTAGACTTCGTGCGATAAATCATAATGAAAAGGGCCGGACAATGGGCGAGATCCGCGAGATCACCGAGAAGATGATGAAGTTCCGTGAGGAGCGGGACTGGAAGCAGTTCCACAATCACAAGGATGTGGCGCTTTCGCTGGTGCTAGAGGCCGCCGAGGTCCTGGAGCATTTTCAGTGGAAATCACCCGAAGAAGTGGTGCAGTACGGGCGTGAGTGCAGGGAAGAGCTGGCGGATGAACTGGCCGACGTGGCCTGGTACCTGTTCGAACTGGCGCACGATCTGGAGATCGACCTTCCCCAGGCCATTGAACGTAAAACAAAGAAGAACGCGGCGAAATACCCCGTTGAAAAATGCAAGGGCCGGCACACCAAATACAACAAGCTGTGAGTTCCGCTTCCGGCGTATCCAATGAATAATCCCGAGAACAATACCCCTCAACCGAAATATTCCCCCGAAGAGCTTCAGGCGTGCCTTAACATGCTTGATGAGCTGTCCAAGGGCAGTGACCAACTGGCGCATTTGACCGAAGAGCAGAGGATCAATTTGATGATGGCGGCCGGGCGCATATCCCGTCCTGACAAGCAGGAGATCCGCAAGCGGGCCCAGGACCGCCGGACGCTAAAACTTAAGCAGATCGACGCGCATCAGCGCAAGGTCCGCGCGTCTACCGGCATCCGCAGCGCCCGGACATCGACCGTATTCGTTGCTCCGGCGCAGATCCAGGGGCCCGAGGCGTTAACGCCGAAGGATAATGAACTTATTCGCCCGCGTAATTGTTATGTCTGCAAGGCGGAATTCTCCAGGCTGCATTTTTTTTATGACGCGATGTGCCCGAAGTGCGCGCAGTTCAATTATGCCAAGCGGTTCCAGACGGCATCGCTGGTGGGGCAGGTCGCGCTTATCACCGGTTCCCGGCTCAAGATCGGGTATCAGGCTTCTCTTATGATGTTGCGTGCCGGGGCACGGGTCATCGCCACCACGCGTTTCCCGGTGGACAGCGCCATGCGCTATTCCAAAGAAAAAGATTTCAAGGAGTGGGGTGACCGCCTGCATATTTACGGGCTGGATCTGCGCCATACGCCGAGCGTCGAGATCTTCTGCAAGTTCATTGAGCAGAAATACGACCGGCTGGACCTTTTGATCAATAATGCGGCGCAGACCGTGCGGCGGCCTACCGGTTTTTACGCGCACATGATCCCGAACGAAACCCTTCCTTTTAATGATCTGTCCAAAGATGTTCAGGGATTGCTCGGTGCTTTTGAGGATTGCAAGGCGCAGTTGGGGCTTAATTCCGGCAGTGTTCGCGGCGAGACCGCGAATATCCCGGTCACCTGGGCCGCGAAAGTCCCGGGTGTCGGGTTATCGTCGTCGGCCAAGTTGTCGCAGATCCCCTATGTGTACGACCAGGACCTGTCGGTGGAGAAGGTATTCCCCGTCGGAAAGCTTGACGCCGACCTTCAGCAGGTGGACCTGCGCGAGACCAACAGCTGGCGGCTGCGGCTGGGCGAGATCCAGACCTCCGAGATGATCGAGCTGCAGCTGGTCAATGCGATCGCGCCGTTCGTGCTGTGCAATAAGTTGTCGGGGATGATGAAGCGCGAGAATACGGGCAGAAAGCATATTGTGAATGTATCCGCGATGGAAGGCAAATTCCACCGTTTTGTGAAGACCGACCGGCATCCGCATACGAATATGGCCAAAGCCGCGCTCAATATGCTGACACATACTTCCGCCAGCGACCTGGCCAAGTACGGGATCTTCATGAACGCGGTCGATACGGGGTGGGTTACGGATGAAGACCCCTTCGGCCTTTCGATGCGCAAACAGCAGGTGCACGATTTTCAGCCACCCCTGGACATTGTGGATGGCGCGGCGCGGGTGTGCGACCCGTTCTTTGACGGGATACTCAGGGGCGAGCACTGGTGCGGCAAGTTCCTGAAAGATTATTTCCCTGTCGAATGGTGACGGGTTTTTCTAATAGCCAGAAGCCTGCCCCATGGGTATAATCCTAGTCAGATGAATACTCGATCATCCACTCCCCAGGATCTTTTCATTCTTTCCAAAGAACAGCTTATCGATGAACTGATCAAGTCGCGGGCCGAGGCGATGTTCTATTATGACTTCGTCGAAGCGTCTTTGAACCTGATCTGGCAATGTGATCTTGAGGGGCGTTATGTTTATCTTAACGCGGCGTGGGAGCAGGCGTTCGGCTACAAGGTCGAGGAGATGCTGGGCAGGAAGTTCTCCGACTTTCAGCGCCCGGAAATGGCTGTCCGTTGTGAGCAGGAATTCGCCAGGTTGATCGGCGGAGAGGCCGTCAAGGACTTTGAGGCGGTCCATATTGGCAAAGCGGGCAATGCTATCCATTTGGTGTGCTATGCCAGATTCATGACCGACGAGAGCGGGAATATCACCGGGATTCAGGGGACGGCGTATGATATTTCCGGGCGCAAGAAATCGGAAGCCGAGCTGGAGGCCTATCGCCGTCATCTTGAGCTGCTCGTCGATCACCGGACCGCGGAACTGGCCAGTGTCAACAGTTCCCTGGTCCTCGAGAAGAGATCCCTGGAGCTGGCGAACCGGAATTTGAAGCAGATGCAGACGTACATGATCCAGACCGAGAAGATGGCATCGCTGGGCCGGTTGTCGGCGGGGATCGCGCATGAGATCAATAATCCGATAGGCTATATCAGCACTAATCTTTCCGTTTTGAGGAGATACACCGATACGATCGATGATATGTTCAGGTTTTACGGCCAACTCGAGTCGGCCGTGAAGGCGTGTTCTTTGGCGGAGGTTTGCAAGCCGCTGGGTTTGGTGGAGGATTTCAGGCGTGAGGTGGACCTGGCCGGGCTTTTCGTGGACCTCCGGAAACTGATCGAGGAATCAAGCCGTGGAGTGGCGCAGGTCGCCAGGATCGTTGCGGACCTTAGGACATTCGCGCGCGAAGAAAAGGCGGCACAGGAATCCGCGGATATCCATGCGCTCATTGATGCCACGCTTAATATTACCCGGAGCAATTTGAAATATAATGTTGAGGTCGTCAAGGAGTACGGTGATCTTCCGCGGATACTTTGTCATCCCCGGCAGGTCGAGCAGGTGTTCATCAATCTGCTGCTTAATGCGGCGCAGGCTGTCGGAGAGAAGGGCCGGGTTGTCATCCGCACCTCGTGCCAGAAGGATGACGTCCTTATCGAGATCGAAGATGACGGCTCCGGGATCCCGGAGCCTGACCTTCAGCATATTTTCGAACCTTTCTTTACCACCAGGGAAGTCGGCCAGGGGACTGGGCTTGGGCTGGCGATCGTTTACAATATTATCGAGAAGCATGCGGGCCGGATCATGGTCCACAGTACGGTCGGCAAGGGCACGGTGGTCACGATCAATCTTCCTGTCGGCGGGAAAATCCAATAATATGCCAAAGGCTGTGCTCTGTGTTGCCGATAAGGATCAAAAGGTCTTCGATCTTCCCGGATATCTTGCCTGCGGACAGGCGGGGGATGCGGTATCGCTCTTGTCGTCCCGGGACCTTGTGCCGCTGCCTCCGGGCAGTAACCTGTTCTTTCTTCCTGACAGGTCGCCGGTGGCGTTCAATATCGCGCGCAATGATTATGAAGCGGTCGAGGGGGTCTTGCCTGTTGCCGCATTCATCCCTCCCGGGTACACCCAGCTTTTAAGCGTGGCGTACACCCAACGTAAAGGCGCAACGATCCTGCCGCTTTTTTCATACACGCCGGTCGCGTTCTATCGGAACGCTTTCCATGTGCCGGCGATAAGGGTGGATCGCCGGAAAAATCATGATATTACCGGTGTCAACAGGGATCTTTTGGCGCGTGCGATCCGGAGGTTTGCGGGTACGTCCAACCGGATGATCGAACATCTGGCCGATTGCGCCTGGGTGAATTCCTGTCCTAATGCTATCAATTTCTTTTTCGGGAAATATGAAGGGCCATTGCCGGTCTCTCCGACCTGCAATGCCCGATGCCTGGGGTGTATTTCTTTGCAGGCAAAAGGTTCCTGTTCCGCCACTCAGCCACGCCTGCGGTTCGTGCCTGCGCCGGAAGAGATCGCGGAGGTCGCCTTGCTGCATATCAGGGCGGTCAAAGACGCCATTGTCAGTTTCGGGCAGGGTTGTGAGGGTGAGCCGCTCATGGCCGCCGGAACCATTAAGGAGGCGATCGGGATCATCCGAAAGGCTACGCCGCGGGGCACGATCCATATGAATACCAACGCCAGCCACACGGCGGATATCGACGCCTTGTGCCGGGCGGGCCTGGACAGCATTCGTGTCAGCCTTAACAGCGCGCGGCGTGAATATTACGAGCGTTATTATTCTCCGAAGGGGTACGGGTTTGACGATGTTTGCGCTTCGATCGCGGTCGCCCGGCGGCAGAAAAAGTTCGTTTCTTTGAATTATCTGGTGATGCCGGGTTTTACCGACAGGGAAGATGAATTCAGGGCATTGACGGGGCTGATCCGCCGGTTCGGCGTTGATATGATCCAGTGGCGGAACCTGAATTATGACCCGCAATTGTATTTCAGGAAAATGAAAGTGATGGATGACAGCCCTCAGATGGGTATTCGTATGGTCATGGAGCGGGTCCGGAAGCTTTTTCCTGGCGTGCGTCATGGGTATTTTAATGTACCGAAAGGGTCATGGAAATGAGCAAGGTACGGCTGATCGTTCTGTCGACATTCGGCCTCGAGGCTGTTATCAAGAGGGAGTTGATGGACCTGGGTTTTAACGACTTTGTTGTGGCCGATGGCAAGATCGAATTTGACGCCGAAATGAAGGATATCCCGCGGTTGAATATCGGTTTAAGGGCGGCTGACAGGGTCCTGGTAAAAGTGGGCGAATTCCCGGCGACGGATTTCGGGCAGTTGTTCGATGCTGCCAGGGCGCTTCCCTGGGAGGACTGGCTGACTTATGATGCCAGGATCGAGGTCATCGGTAAATGTGTCCGCTCTCAGTTGATGAGCGTGCGTTCCTGCCAGTCGATCGTCAAGAAAGCGGTTGTCGAGCGCCTGAAGGAGAAATTCCTTACGGAAATTTTACCCGAGACCGGCCCTGAATATACCATTTCCGTGGCGCTGCTTAAAGACGTTGCTCAACTGACCCTTGATACATCCGGCAATGGCCTTCACAAACGCGGTTACCGCAGCGCCAAGGGCGATGTCCCCTTGCGCGAGAACCTGGCGGCAGCGCTGGTCCTTTTAAGTTTCTGGGATAAGGAGCGGCTGCTTATCGACCCGATGTGCGGGTCGGGGACGATCCTCATCGAGGCGGCCATGATCGCCCGGAATATCGCGCCGGGCATTGATCGGGAGTTCGTTTCCGAGTTGTGGCCTGCGCTTGACAGTGAGTATTGGCGCAAGGCCAGGCTGGACGCGCAAGCGGCTATTATCCGCGAAGGAGAGCTTAAGATCTTCGGTTACGACATTGATGAAGAGCGTATCAAGGATTGCCTGATCAATGCCAGGAATGCCGGTGTTGCCGGGGATATTGCGTTCGCGGTCAAGGATATCAAAGACCTCTGGATCGACAAACAGTACGGGATCGTCATCACCAATCCGCCATACGGGGTCAAACTGGGCAGCCAGAAAGAGCTTACGCCGGTCTATGTTTCCATTCATAACATGTTCAAGAAGAAAACAGGCTGGTCGCTGTTCGTCCTTACTGCCGACAAGCGGTTCCCCGATTTTTTCAAGCGTGCCGCGCCCGACCGGGTCCGCAAGCTTTTTAACGGCACGATCGAAGTGAATTATTACCAGTATCATGGCGAGCATGAGCCAAGAGGGTAATTGTTCACGGATCCTGCCGCCTGGCCGCATATCGGGCTTCAGCATTCACGCCAATGCTAGGAAGTCTCGTCCTTATCTTATAAAGTGAAAGGCCGAGCCTTCAATCGCATTGGCACGAATGCTTCCGCTCTTTTGTCATCTACGGGCCAATTCGCTTGGGGGGCGCCTGTGGCGTCACCCGTTCGCTTGCGCGTGATATGTTGTCACGGGTTTGTGCGTTCCTACCGGACACTTGTGGTAATTCCTTATTGCGGGAGAGATACTTCAATGGTATACTTCCAGTGTATACTAAAGGAGATACTATGGTGCATATTAATATTACGATCCCTGAAGAGATGAAAGCCCGCCTGGATGCGGAATCCCGTCGTGAAAAGGCCGGTCGCAGTACCCTTATTCAGCGTGCGGTGGATTTTTATATTGATGAAAAAGAGCGGTGTGTCCGTGAAGCCCTCTTGAAGGAAGGGTACGCGGAGATGTCCGGCGAGGCGATGGACCTCGCGAAAGATTTTGAGTTCTCTGACCGGGAGGCATTGTTGCGTGCCGATTAAAAGGGGGGAGATCTATTGCGCCGATCTTGATCCGGTCCGTGGCAGTGAACAGCGCGGTCATCGCCCGGTCCTTGTCCTTCAGAACGATGTGGGCAATGAATATTCGCTGACAACGATCATAGCGCCTTTGACCACGAAGGTTTTTACCAAGTTGTATCCTACCAATGTTCAGGTCCCTTGCGGGGCCGCAGGCCTTAAACAGGGCTCTACGGTCCTCTTGTCCCAGATCCGGACGATCGATAAAAGCCGTTTGGACCAACGGCTTGGCGCGCTTTCGCCTGCCTTGATGGCCAAGGTAGACATCGCGGTCCGGATCAGTTTAGCGCTTGATTAAAAGTATTCTCCTGTTCAGGCGGAAAACGGTTTCCCGTAAAGCCCCGGGTGGTCTTGTTTCCATTGTGCTTTATAGTGTATATTTATAATCGGTGGAAGTCTTGGGCAGTCGTTCCATTAATATGGGGCCTTGAAAAGGGAGCCGGTCATGCGAAAAATAACATCATTCTTTGTTTTAACGAGCTTTGTGTTGAGTTGCATCATGCCTCCGCAAGGCTTTGCGCAGTCGCTGACCGCGGTCGGTCTCATGCCGCAGCCCGGTGTCCAGGCGCCGTTAAGCGCCGCATTCATGCCGGCCCAGCTCAAGGGCATGGTCATTCATCCCAATGATCCGTTTAAATTCGATTTTATTATTTCCCGCGGGGATAATCCGGTCGTGGATGCCGGGCAGCAGGATGAATATCAGAAATTGATCAAATATTTTCTGGCGTCTTTGGCTATCCCCGACACGGACCAGTGGGTCAACCTTTCGCCGTATGAACAGAACCGGATCATTCCTGACAATTTCGGCATGACAGAAATGGGCCGCGACCTTTTGGCCCAGGATTATCTCTTGAAGCAGATCTCCGCGACCCTGACCAATCCTGATACCGGCCTTGGAAAGAAATTCTGGGATGGTGTTTATGAGCAGGCTTATCAGAAATTCGGGACGACCGATATTCCTACCGATGTTATTAACAAGGTGTGGGTCCTGCCTGACAGCGCGACGATCTACGAGAAGGACAGTACGGTCTATGTGATCGACATGCATCTTAAGGTCATGATGGAGAAAGATTATCTTGCCAGCAAGCAGACCATGGTCGATGAAGCTACGCCCGATGAGAACGAGGCGTTGAAGATATCCCAGCAGGTCATGCGCGATGTCATTATTCCGGCCATTGAGAAGGAAGTGAATGAAGGCCAGAATTTCGCGCCGGTCCGCCAGGTGTACAGCGGCGCGCTTTTGGCCGCGTGGTACAAGCGCGCTCTTAAGGAATCGATCCTGAACAAGGTCTATGGCGACCGGTCCAAGGTCAGGGGTATTGACCAGGACCCAGCTCAGAATCAGGAGATCTACAAGCAATATGTCGCGGCGTTTCAAAAAGGCGTGTTCAACATGATCAAGGAGGATAAGGATTTTTATTCCCAGGAGATCATTCCCCGAAAGTATTTCTCGGGCGGTTTTGAGAATGCGGCGCAGACATTTGACAAGGGGCAGGTGACGCGGGTTGATCTTGAAACGGCCAAGGCGTCGTTACAGCGGGTTATACCGGAGGGCCGATCCAAGGGCCTGTCTTTCGGAAGCCTTCTTGTGCTGGTCGCGGTTTTGCTCAATCCTTTTAATGCCAAGGCCAGTGATAATCCTGGTGCTTATCCTAACGCAGCGACGATCTATCATTCTCCGGTAGTGGAAAGGCAAATACCGGCAGGACATGTTGCGCTGATATCCGAGAGCAGCGGGGTTATCAGCCGGGGCGATGGAGGGAAAAGTGTTGTGGTCAACGGGTCTTTAAGCGTGGCGCCGGCATGGGTGTCAACGGTGATGGCGGCTTTAAGGAATAGCAATATTGCTGCAACGTTCGAAGCAGGGAAGATCCGGGTCGCGACGGCTCCGGAAGCGGATTGGAACCGGATCACCGACCTTACGGCTGTTACGGTGCCGGCGTTTACGGCGCAAGCGGGGACCGGGGCAGGCCAGTTCACGATCACGTATGACGGGAAGAACGAGGCGGTATTGAGCGGGGTTTCGCAGGAGGAGATGAATCGCCCGGGGTCTGCGGTCAATCATTTGATCGAAGGATTGGGTGTTACGCTGCCGGGCCGTTTTGCGGCTCCCGGGGAGTATTCGGTCAGCGATATGCCGGGAGATACGAAAGTTTCCGTGGGTTCTGATGGCCTGGTGACGATCAAAAATGTCCCGAACGGGTTTCTACGGGACATCAGCCCGCGGAAGGGGGCTTTAACACACGCGGCGATCATCTATCGTTCTCCGTTAAAAGAGATCGCGGTGGATCTGAAAGCCAACGAGAAGCTGTTGATCGTTGCGAGCCGCGGCATTAGCGCGCAGAAGGACGGGCAGCCTGTCGTGAATTTGATCGTGACGGTCGGAAGCCCGAATTTGATCCCGACGTTGATGTCCCGTTTGCAGGGGATGGGGATCGATAATGCCAAGCCTGTCGGGGAGAAAGAGGTTGCAATGACGGTTACGGAGGCCCAATCGGAGGAGATCGCGGCCTTGAAATATACGCCGGAGGGATCGGGGATAACGCAACCCGGCGCGAACGACCAGCCTGTGAATACGGCGGTGATAGGTCAGACTAAACTGGAAGGCCGTCAGGCCAGTCCGCAGGCGGGTATTTCCGCAGGATTCGTTATCAACTCCAGAATGGAATTCAAGCCTCTGATGGGGAATGCCTTGCTTGGCGACGGGACGTCTTCGTCGGTCGGAGGCAAGGATGCCCGTGGAAAGTATGCCGTCAAAGATGGCAAGCTGCCTGAGATCATTACGATCTTGAAAGCAGAAGGGTATGCCCCGACGGATGTACAGAATCCGGTCAATTTTGAGAAACCCGGCAGCGGGAAATTCACTGTTTCTGATGATGGAAAAGCATTGTCTTTTGAAGGCGTACCTCAGTCAGCGATCGATATGGTCACTGAGGCAAAGATCAGGTCAATTGAAGACCTGGCAGATTTCATGTCTATGGGGCAAGAATTGCGCACTAAAATGCGCGAGCAATTGCAGGATCTAATGGAAAAAGCGAAGGCGTTCCGCGCAGCTTCGCAAGAGCAGAAAGAGCGCTCAAGAGAGGCTTTTCGTGAAGCTCATCAGCGGTTGCTGGAAGGTGTTCAGGGTGGCCGTGAGAAAACCCGGGAAATGAGGGAGGCGCAGGCGGAAAGAATATTGGAAGCGGTGGATCGTTCGCAGGATAAGCAGCCGGTCGGTGGTATCGACCTCAACACGGCGGACATGAATTTGAAGATCAAGCGCGATGGCGCGGGCGTTCCTTTGCCGGTCAGCCAGCAGAACCTGGATAATATCAGGATCGACGGCCTGGTGCCGGTCATCCTTAACATTCAGCCGGCGGCGAATATGCCGTTATTCAGCGATGCCGGGAGTTCGGCGCCTCCGTCGGTATAAGAGGACGATCAGATCAGCCCCTTCAAGCCCGTGCCGGATAGTATTGACACGGGCTTTCCTTTCGGTGTAAGGATTAATTGGCATTTTTCATATTCGTATGGTATGCTGTTGCGCATTAAAGAATATATTCAGTCCTTCCGTGAGATCAATTCAATGAGAGCAGTTTGATGACCTTCCAGGAATTGCTGGGTGAAGCAAAAAAACTCAATTGTGTAGAATCGCGCGTGCAGCAGGACGATCATTTCGAGATCGTGGTGTCTTCCGATGCGCTGGGAGCTGCCGAGGTTTTATTGCGTTCGTATTTTGGCGAGCCGCTTAAAGCCAAAGGGGTCCCTCCGACGTCTGCTCTATCAGCCAAAGCCAGGGCTTATGGCGGGATCCAGGCGAACCAGACCATGTATTTCCGCCAGGGCGCGGGCGGCGGTGAATTTGCATTCCTTTGGCCATGGGGTAATGGCCTTTCAATAACAGTAAAGATCATGACAGAGAAAAAATGAGCTCCTTGTACCATCCCCGGAATCATGGCGGCCGGTCGCGCCAGAAAACATCCCAGCAGCGCAATGACAGCAGGACCCGCAAGCCGCAGCAGTCCCAGCGGCCGGCGTCCAGGCCTTTCGGCGGCCGCGGTAGCGACCCGGCTGAGGCCGCGTTCTATGCCGGCACGCCGATCGATCCTTCTCCCCGTATTTATTTAGAGAACGGCAGTGCCGAGTTCACCATGCGCGCCATAGACCTGATCTGCCCCATTGGTATGGGCCAGCGCGGGCTTATTGTGGCGCCGCCGGGTTCAGGCAAGACCACGATCCTCAAGCATATCTGCCAAGCGGTGGGCAAGGCCTATCCTCAGGTAAAATTATATTGCCTTCTGGTCGATGAACGGCCGGAAGAGGTGACGGATTTCAAGCGCAGTGTGACAGCCGATGTGCGGGCGTCGTCATCGGACCAGGATTATGAGCACCACGTGCGTGTGGCGGACGACCTTATGCATGAAGCCATGCGCGAGGCGGGTTCGGGCAAAGATGTGATGGTGCTGATCGATTCCCTGACGCGGTTGTCGCGCGTGCATAATGCCGAGATCCGTTCCAGCGGGCGCACGATCTCCGGCGGGCTTGATTCGCGCGCCATTGAAGTTCCCCGGCGCATCTTCGGCGCCGCGCGCAAGATCGAGAACGGCGGTTCTCTCACGATCCTGGCGACGATATTGGTCGAGACCGGCAGCCGGATGGATGATGTGATCTTCGAGGAATTCAAGGGCACGGGTAATATGGAAGTGGTGCTGTCACGGGATCTTTCAACCCGGCGCATTTATCCGGCGATCGATATCCCCAAAAGTGCCACGCGCAAGATGGAGCTTTTGATGTCTGCCGAGGAGCTCAAGAAGGTCGAGATGCTGCGCCGCGCGCTTCTGAATTACAAGGCGGTCGAGGCCGGCAGCGCGCTGATCAAACAGCTTAATAAATATCCGACGAATAAAGATTTCCTGGCGGCGGTGGGTGAGGTCATCAGTGGCGATTGAGCATGGCGTTCAGCCGATCGATGCGCTGATGAACGCGCTGGCGCTGTCGAACGCGGACGTGGTGGCGGCATCAACCAGGCAGTTAAGTTTCAAGGCGATGCAAAAAGGGCGCAAGGGCCGCATCCTTACGCCGAACATGCAGATAAAGATCCTCGAAGCCCTTCGCACGCTCAAGCCCGAGCGCAATCTTACGCTGAAAGACCTTTTTAATTATTAATAACCTCCATCATCCCCGGGATGAAGGAGGTATTCGGGTTGGTTTATGGCTCTGATCAGTTTACAGGATGTTGTCGTTGCTTTCGGCGGCCCTCGTGTGCTTGACGGCGTGAGCCTGCAGCTGGAGGCCCGCGAGCGTGTGGCGCTCCTGGGGCGCAACGGCGCCGGAAAGACCACCATGATGCGCCTTCTGGCCGGCGAGACCGGTCCGGACGACGGGGTCGTATGTTTTCAAAAAGGCATCGAGGTGGCGTATCTGCCGCAGGATGTTCCCCAGGATGTCGAGGGGACGGTTTTTGAGGTCGCGCTTTCGGGGCTGGGGGAGCGTGCGACCCTCCTGAAGGATTATCATCATGTGACGCATCTTCTGCATACCGACCATTCCAAAGAGATCCTTCGCAGGCTTGACGTGCTTCAGGCCGAACTCGACCGCACCAACGGCTGGGAGCTTGACCATCAGGCGGAGGAGGTTGTTGCGAAACTGAAACTTAATGGTGATGATGAATTTTCGAGCCTTTCCGGCGGTCAGAAGCGCCGCGCGCTTTTGGCCCGCGCGCTGGTCCGCAAGCCCGATATCCTTCTTCTTGATGAGCCGACCAACCATCTGGATATTGATTCCATCATCTGGCTGGAAGGTTTCCTTAAGGAATATCCCGGCACTGTATTCTTTATTACGCATGACCGGCAGTTCATGGAGCATTTGACCACGCGTATCCTGGAAATCGATCGGGGCAAGCTGTTCAGCTGGTCGTGCGGCTATCGCGAGTATCTGGAACGCAGCGCGCTCAATGACACCATCGAAGGCGCCCGTCTGGCCAAGTTCGGCAAGAAGCTCGCCGAAGAAGAGGTCTGGGTGCGCCAGGGGGTCAAGGCGCGCCGCTGCCGCAATGAAGGCCGGGTGAAGGCGCTCGAGGAGATGCGCGAGGCCAAAAGAAGGCTGCGTCAGCGCGACGGAGTCGTGCGGATGAGGGCGCAGGAGACCGAACTTTCGGGCCATCTGATCGTCAAGGCTTCCCGTATCGGTTTTTCTTACGGCGATAAATGCCTGATTCGTGATTTTTCGGCCAATATCATGCGCGGCGACAAGATCGGGGTCATCGGCGCGAACGGCTGCGGGAAAAGCACGTTCCTGCGGATCCTGCTCAATAAAATGCCGCCCACGAAAGGGTCCATCCGTTTCGGCACCGAACTGCAGGTGGCTTACTACGATCAATTGCGTGAAGGGTTGGACGAGAACAAGACGGTCATCGAGAACATTTCCGGTGAAGCCGACAGTGTGATGATCAACGGCAAGCCGCGGCATGTCATCGGGTACCTGCAGGATTTCCTGTTCACGCCTGACCGGGCGCGTACGCCCGTGAGGGTCCTTTCGGGCGGAGAGCGCAATCGCCTCTTCCTGGCGCGGTTATTCACCAAGCCGGCGAATGTCCTTGTGATGGACGAGCCGACCAATGACCTGGATATAGAAACACTGGAGCTTCTTGAGGAGCTTCTGGTGGAATACACCGGAACGCTGATCCTGGTCAGCCATGACCGGTCTTTTCTCAATAATGTGGTGACCTCAACGCTGGTCTTTGAGGGCAATGGCGATATCAATGAATATCCGGGCGGGTATGATGACTGGCTGCAGCAGAAAGCCAACGGGGTCGGGCCTGTCCAGCCGGAAGACCGGCCGGGGAAAAAGAGCGCGGCGGCGGAAAAGCCTTCCACTGCCGGGAAGCTGTCGTTCAAGGAAATGCGCGAGCTGGAAAGTTTTGCGGGCAAGATCGAAGAGATGGAGTACGAGCAAACCAAATTATGCGCATTACTGGCGGACCCGGAATTTTATAAAAAAGACCCCGACGAGATCGCCGGGGCCAAGTCCCGTTCGGAAGGGCTGGCTTTTGCCATAGTCGATCTTTATCGTCGCTGGGAAGAGCTGGAAGCGAAGCGGAATGAGGCCGGTTCCTGAGGGCTGTGTGTGCCGGTGATAATATTTGGTTGACATTTTCAGAAAATAGTTTATACTTCTTCATGAGTTAAGTGAGCACAAATGATCTTAGACCGCAGGGTAGAAGGTAGTGTGCCCGGCGGTTTTTTTATTTTGCTCTGCCGTACTTAATCTCAAATTTGTTCGAAAGGAGGAACATAATATGGCAAGTGGCAAAGTTAAGTGGTTTGATGACAAGAAAGGTTTTGGCTTTATTACCCCCGAGTCCGGAAAGGACGTTTTCGTGCATCACAGTGCGATCGTGGGTGAGGGCTACAAATCTTTGAGCGAAGGCCAGGCGGTCGAGTTTGAGATCACCACAGGTCCGAAGGGCGAACAGGCTAAGAACGTTGTTAAGCTCTAATTCGTTTCAGAAATGAACCCATAAACCCCCTGCAGGGAAACTTGCAGGGGGTTTTTTATTTGGTGCGTTCCTGGCGGGCATATGCACTTTATGATAATCTTTATAGTAGTATGACCGGGGGCCAGAGGGAATGATATGAGTCGTTATCTGTCGGGATCGATGAAATTCCGGAAAGCCGCGTTCACGATCGTTGAGATCATTATTGCTTTCGTTATTGTGGCGTTATTGGCCGCGTTGGCATTGGTTTGTTTTAGCAAGCAGATCAAGAAGGCCGAGGTTGCGGAAGCGTATGTGAATGTCGGGGCGATCCGCCGGGCAGAGGAAAGGACCAAGGAGCTGACGGGGCAGTATGTCGCTGCCCAGAATGCGGCCGAGGTCAATGCCGGGATGGATATCAGGATCACGCCGAAGAATTATGAATATTCGGTGGTGGGTGTAACCAGCAATGATTATACGGTCATCGCCAAAAGGATCGATGCGGACCTTTCGGCTTTCGCGGCGCAAGGGACTGTCCCGCAGGCGCCGATTGTTGTGGCGGCCAATAATCAGGGGATCATTACTACCGGTTATGAGCCGTTTCTGATCCCGAATCAGGCGGATTCCGGCGGGGGAGGTTCTTCCGGTGGAACGGGGGGTGCTGCTTCCGGCGGGACAAGCGGGGGCGGATCCGGTGGCGGAGGTTCCAGCGGGGGCGGGGCCAGCGGCGGCGGGTCCGGCGGGGGTGGCGCAAGCGGCGGCGGATCCGGAGGTGGATCCGGTGGTGGAGGGTCCAGCGGGGGCGGAACGACAGGGGGTGGAACGACAGGCGGCGGGACCGGAGGCGGCGGAATAATTGGTGGCGGTGGCGCGGCGGTCAAGCCGGTTGTTCCGGTTGATTCCGCGATCTATGGCGGGTGGTCCTATCTGGACCTTCCGGCAGGCAGTGGAGCATTGATCGCGGATGGGCTTGCACCGGTCATGGAGGTTTTAAAGGATTCCCCGAGTGCCGGCTATGCGTACAAGTTGATCGAGTCCCTGGGGGTCCCTGTGAATTGGGCGCCAATGGATGGGGCGGGCGGGTATTTTTATCCGTCTCCCCCACATGGCAGTATTGAATTGAATGAGGATTTTAAAGATAATCCTCCAGGGGCCTTGGCGGCGATCCTGGCCCATGAGGCGACCCATGCGGATTATTACAACCATCCGGATGTGTGGATCGAGAAGACCCTTCAGCGTCATCCTGAGCTTACTTATAGTGATATTTCTATTCCGGGTAATTCGATCGATCAGGAGTATAATGCGATGTGTAATGCGATGCTCCTTTGGGAGGAAGTCAAGGGTGACACAACGGATGCCTTTAATGATGGATGGCTTTCGTGGTATCAGCAGGGCCCTGAGGTCTTCAGGGAGGGCGTTCGGCTGGCGTATCAAGGACAGGGCCTTCCGGAGTATTGATCAATCAAGGGGAAATATGACAAGGCATAAAGAATTGGCAGGGTTTCTTATGGCGGTAATATTGATGTCGGGAATTTGGGGTTGCGGCAGTCCTTTTTTATATGAGAAATATGTTAGCAAGGACCCGTTGTTGAATGTGACGATGGACAAGATTGCCGGATGGACCGCTCGGGAGACGCGCGGGGCCGGGAGCAGTTATGCCCAGGTTTCTTTTCTTGCTCCGGACGCGATAAAGGAGGCGGTCATTTCGTTAACGGTCAAGGATGCGGCGCACCTTGGGACTAAAGATGATCTTGAGGCAGCGGCGGCGGATATTCTTGCCAGGCGCGAAAAGTTTTCCGGGTTTAAACTTGATAAGAGGGCGCAAGGCTTTTGGCTGGGGCAGCCCGCGGTCGTCCTGGATATGACATATATGGCGATCCTGAGCATGTCGCACAACGTGCCTCTGGTCGCTGCTCATGAGAAGCTTTTGATCGGGCGGGTGAAGGGCAATTTTTATTTCTTTCGTTATCAGAACGCTGCGGGGGCATTTGCGCAATTCGCGGGCGCGTTCGATCATATGATCAAGTCGGCGCGATCCAAAGATTGATTCGTTTTGTCATGCCTTTTCCGGGGATATCCGATAAAAATCTTAATAAAGGAACAGCATGTTCGAGAACCTGATCATGGTCGTGTTTGTCCTGGGCTATTCGGCGATAGCCTTTGAGAATAAACTCGGTGTGAACAAGACCGCCGTGGCTTTGCTGACGGCGGTTGTTTGCTGGGTCCTGTTGGCCCTGCAGCAGGCGGCGATTCCGGGCGGCTCGGCTCATGGCATGGTGGAAAGCCTGGGCCATCATATGGAAGGGACCTCCCAGATCATTTTTTTCCTGGTCGGGGCCATGACCATTGTCCAGCTGATGGAAACGCACGGAGGGTTTCAGGTTGTGACATCGATGCTGAAGGTGAAGGACAAACGGGTCCTTTTGTGGGTGGTTTCCTTTATTACCTTTTTTCTTTCTTCGGTCCTGGATAATCTGACGACGGCGATCGTCATGGTTTCGCTCCTTCATCGCCTGGTTGATGACAGGGAGGACCGTATGCTTTTTGGCAGCATGGTCATTATCGCGGCCAATGCCGGCGGGGCCTGGACGCCTATCGGGGATGTGACGACCACCATGCTGTGGATCGGCGGGCGGGTGAGCTCGCTTCGAATCATGGAAATGTTGTTCATCCCCAGCATGGTTTCGATGCTTGTGCCGTTGGCCTGGTTCTCTTTTATGATGAAGGGGGAGGTCGCGGCGGTGGAGCGTCCGGCGGAGGAAAAACATATTGGAGCCAGGCGCGTGTTTATTCTCGGGCTTGGGGCATTGATATTCGTCCCGGTCTTTAAAGGCCTTACAGGATTGCCGCCGTTCGTCGGCATTCTTTTCGGCCTGGGGCTGCTGTGGCTGGTAACAGATATGACGCATGGCGAGGAGCGGGAGCATTTGAAAGTACCGCAGGCGCTGCACAAGATCGACATGAGCAGTATCCTGTTTTTCCTCGGTATTCTGCTGGCGGTGGCGGCCCTTGAGACAGCCGGTGTTTTGCGAGACCTGGCGATGTGGATGGATCATTGTTTTAATAACAAGGATATCATTGCCACCCTGCTCGGGCTTTTGTCGGCGATCGTGGACAATGTGCCGCTGACGGCGGCGACCATGGGGATGTATGATGTGATCCGTTATCCGATGGATTGCAAGCTTTGGGAATTGCTGGCTTTCAGCGTCGGGACAGGCGGCAGCATCCTTATTATCGGTAGCGCGGCGGGCGTTGTGGTGATGGGCATGGAGAAGATCAATTTTTTCTGGTATTTGAAGAAGGTTTCTTTCCCTGCCCTTGCCGGATATTTGGCCGGTATCGGTGCGTATCTGCTGATCTACCGGTTGATAGGGACATGATGATCGTTAAAACATTCCAGGTCCTTCCTCTCAGGGCGCCGCTGGTGTCCCCTTTTCGTATCGCTACTGGTCAGCATGATGAACTGGACAATGTCCTGTTCCGGATCGAGCTGGAGGATGGTATGCCCGGTTTTGGCGAAGCCGCGGTGGCGTCGCATATTACGGGTGAGACCGTTGCGCAGACCATGGCCAACCTGAAAGAGGCCGGGACGGCATTGATCGGCGAGGATATTTCGGATTTTCGTTCATTGTTGTATTCCTTTAAAGAGAAGTTCGACGGAAATCATGCCGCACTGGCTGCATTTGAGATGGCTGTGCTGGATGCTTTTTCCAGGGCGATGAAGGTTCCGCTGTGGCGCTTGTTCGGCGAAAAGGCGGTCAAGATGTCGACGGATATTACGGTTGTGATCGGTTCTTTGCCGGAAGCGGGTGCGGCCGCGAAGGATTTCTTTCACCGGGGTTTCCGGTCGTTCAAGATCAAGGTTGGGCGTGAGCCGGAACTCGATATTGAGCGTGTGCTGATGGTTGCGCGGTGCGCGCCGAAGGCGGCGATCATCATTGATGCCAATCAGGCATTTACTGCCACGTCCATGTTGAAGTTCCTAAAAGAGTTGAAAGCCAAAGGTGTGATCCCGAGGCTGCTGGAGCAGCCGGTCAAGAAAGATGATTGGGATGGGTTGGCCCGTTTGACCCGATCGGCCGGCATCCTGGTTTGTGCTGACGAGAGCGTGGGGTCGCTGAAAGCCGCGGTCTTTGCGCTTCAGCGCGGCGCGGTCAATGCCGTGAATATCAAATTGATGAAGAGCGGATTTCTGGAGGGCGAGGAGATCGTGCGCCTTGCCAGGGCCAAAGGCGCCAGGCTTATGATCGGTGCGATGATGGAAAGCTCTCTTGCGATAACTGCCGCGGCGCATTTTGCCGCGGGCCTTGGAGTCTTTGAGTTCATTGACCTGGATACGACATTTTTTATTAAAGGCTCTTTGGCGCGGTCGCCTTATCTTAATGCGCGAGGCGCCTTCGACCTGTCCAAAGCCCGTCCGGGGATAGGAGTTCAACCGCATGTCCGCTAAATTCCTTCCCATGTCCTTTGAGGAAATGGCAAAGCTCGGCTGGAAGGAGCTAGATGTCCTTTTGGTGACGGGGGATGCTTATGTGGACCATCCGTCCTATGGCACGGCGCTGATCGGCCGCCTGCTGGAACACCGGGGCTATAAGGTCGGGATCATTGCCCAGCCTGACTGGCGCAGCCCGGATGATTTTATCCGTATGGGCCGCCCGCGGTTGTGCGTGCTGGTTTCCGGCGGCAATGTGGATTCCATGGTCGCCAATTATACGGCGAATAAGCGGGCGCGCCGGGAAGATGACTATGCCGCGGGAGGGAAAACAGGTAAACGTCCGGACCGGGCGTGCATTGTGTATGCCAATCGCCTGCGAGAGGCATTCAAGGGCCTGCCGATCATTATTGGCGGGATCGAAGCCAGTATGCGGCGGCTTGCGCATTATGATTACTGGGACGATACAGTGCGGCGCTCTTTGTTGCTTGACGCAAAAGCAGATATTCTTATTTACGGCATGGGTGAGCGCCCGGTGTGTGAAGTGGTGGACCGCTTGCACCAGGGGCAGCCTTGCGCGGAGATCCGGGATGTGTGCGGGACAGTCGTTGCGGTCAAGCCTGATGATGTTCCGGCGGAAGCGGTTGTCCTGTCTTCATTTGATGAAGTGTCGAATGACCCTAAGGCTTTTAACAAGGCGTTCCGGCTGGCCTATGACGAGATGAACCCGCTGACTGGCAAGGTGTTGGCGCAAGCCCATGGTGATCGCGTGGTATTGCAGCAACCCCCTGCCATGCCTTTTTCATCGGAAGCGCTTGATAAAAGCTATGATCTGCCTTACGCCCGCCGCTGGCATCCGTCTTATGACGTGCAGGGAGGGGTCAAGGGTTTTGAGGTCGTGCGCTGGTCGATCACGGTCGTGCGCGGGTGTTCGGGGGAATGTTCTTTCTGCGGGCTTGCCATGCACCAGGGGCGTGTGATCCAAAGCCGCACACCGCATTCGGTCCTTAATGAGGTTCGCCGCATTGCCAAAGACACCGCGTTCCGCGGGACCATCACGGATGTGGGTGGGCCGACAGCCAATTTATACGCGGCTTCATGCCGCAATTGGGAAACGCAGGGCCCCTGCCGCGACAAGCATTGCATCATGCCGTCAAGATGCCCGTCGCTTAAGACGGGGTATGACCAGGCCCTGTCGCTGTACCGGGCGATCCGCCAGGTCCCCGGGGTCAAACATGTTTTTATCGGAAGCGGCCTGCGCTATGATCTGCTGGTCGAGCCTGAAAGCGAAGAATATTTCAGGGAAATATGCGCGCATCATGTGAGCGGACAGATGAAAGTGGCCCCCGAGCATACGGATGACAAGGTGCTGGCGCTGATGAACAAGCCTCCCCACGAGAAGTATGAAGAATTTGTGCGCAAATTCGAGAAGATCAATGCCGGCCTGAAAAGCCGGCAGTATCTGGCGAATTATTTTATTACCGCTCATCCGGGGTGCGACCTCAACGAGGCGCATGCCTGTGCGGCCACCCTGCAGAAGCGGGGCATGTGCCCCGAGCAGGTGCAGGATTTTATTCCGTTGCCTATGACGGTATCGGCATGCATGTACCATACGGCGATGCATCCTTTTACCGGCGAGCGCGTGTATGTGCCTAAAACTCTTGCCGAACGGGAAATGCAGCGCGCACTGATCCAGCCGCAGAACGCGCGCAGCGGCTCGTTCATTGCCAAGGCCAAACGCATTCTTGGGAAATGATGAGATCATATTATCGCAAATTGACCAACAGGATCGCCTGGATATTTGCCGTGCTGGGGCTTGTTATTGCCGTTATCGGCGGTATTGGCCTGCATTATCTGGAAGGGATCCGTGTTTACCAGCTCCAGTTCGAGGGGGAATGGCAGGAGTATCAGCGGATGGTCTCTGCCGAAGATGTCCTCAAGGGCATCTCAACGGATATCAGCGCCTGGCAGGCCGGGATACTTCCGGTTGATGCATTGAAATTAAAATCGCAGGAGATCATGCGGCTCCTTTCTTCATGGGCCCGTGATGAGCATGATGAGATAGCTAAGGTCAATCCGCTCAAGTATGAACAACAGGAAGCCCGGTTGTTGGTCCCGGCACGCCAGGCGTTCCTTGAGTTGACCCGGACGATCGCCGCGTTAGGTGCGAAGCCGACAGATCTGGCGGTTGCTTCCCTGATCCGTTCTTTGGACCAATTGCAGGCCGCCAGCCATCCTTTGCGTCAGTTTTATTTTGAAAATATCCGTTCTTCCCTGGCCAAGGCTCAAAAGGCCCGCAATAAAGCGGAGAGGGACAGTGTTTATTTTATGGCCATCGTGGCGCTGTCCATCCTGGGCATCAGCGCCGGCAGTCTGAACGTCCTGCGCCGGCAGGCGAAGCAGTTGATGGAGCAGGAGAGGCAAATAGCGTCGGTGACGCTCGTCCAGCACCTCGCGCATGAGATCCGAAATCCTCTGGGTGTCGTTAAAAGCGCGGCCAGTGTGATCGCCAGGCGTTCTACGGGAGATGCGGCGGTGCTGGCACATGACATTTCATCGGAAGTGGAACGGATCGACGGGCTGCTCACGGATCTCCTGCATTTGCGCCGGGGCGGCAATAAGCCCAAAGTCCCTGCCGATATTTCGGCCTTGATCCTGAGAGTTGCGGAGTTGTTCGCGTCGAAGATCGAGGCGGCAGATCTGAAGCTTGAGGTCCGCGACCAGGCGCCCGGGGTCCTTTTGCTTTGTCATGCCGAGGCGATCAAACAGGTGGTGATGAATTTATTGCTCAATGCCATCGAGGCTTCCCGTGCGAAGAGCTCTATCGAGATCACGATGACGGCCGTGGGGCGGGAGTACGTATTGCAGGTGAGGGATCACGGGGTCGGGCTTGGGCCCGAACAGAAGCGGAAGATCTTCGATCTTATGTACACGACCAAACCGTACGGATTCGGGATCGGTCTCACGGTCGTCAAGGGTATCGTTGAGGACCATGGGGGAAGGATCGATGTCAGCAATCCTTCTTTGGATGGGACAGCGTTCACTGTTTATTTACCGATAAGGACCTGATATGCCAGACATCTTGATCGTTGATGATGAGCCCCGGTTGCTCAGGGTCTTGCGGATGGGGCTTCCGGAACATGGGTTCAATGTTTTGACCGCGTCGAACGGCCAGGAGGCGTTGAAGATCCTGTTCGATCAGCATGTTGATGTTGTCGTGACCGATGTGCGCATGCCGGTCATGGACGGGGTCGAACTCATTTATGAAATGGAACGCCTGGGGATCAAATTGCCGGTGATCGTGACGACGGCTCACGCGGAGGTGGATACGGCGGTGAAAACCCTGAAGCACGGGGCGTGTGACTATATGCGCAAGCCATTTAGCGTTGATGAGCTTGTACAGGCTGTCAAGAACGTCATGCAGAAAGTATCAACAGACCAGGTTCCCGCGACAGATGGATTTGATCTGCAGTCCCAGTTGGACACTAAAGAGAAAGAAGCCATTCAGAAAGCCCTTAAGGCCGCTCACGGCGTCAAGGCAGAGGCTGCCCGTTTGCTGGGGATCTCGGAGCGCAATCTTTGGTATAAGTTAAAGAAATATGGCGTCTGACACGGGTTTTCCGGTCCCTTCCTTCTGATCCTGCAATTTCTTGCGGGGTTTTTTATTATTTCCGCCATTGATTGCATTGCAAAGAGCGTTTTAGGGGACATTGCGCTTCTTTTATCCGGATGGCCCGTCCATAATATTGCAGGGCATGAAGAGCAGGGTAAGGGGAAGATCGACAGGGAGGACATAATGAGCAAAAAAGTTCTGATCGCGGGAGTCGGCGGAGTGCTGGGGCGGGAGCTGGTCGGCGCGTTCGTGAAGAAAGGCATTTATCCCTCCGGGCTCGGGTTGTCCGACCGGGAATTCAGCGGCCTTGACGGGAAGGTGTCGTCCAGGATCGTGGCCGATGTCACCAAGCCTTCCACGCTGGCGGGGGCGTGTTCCGGGATCGAGACCGTCGTTTCCGTGATCGGCATCACGCGGATGCGGGGCGGGCTGACGCATATGGACGTGGATTATCAGGGGAACATGAACCTGCTTGCCGAAGCCAGGCGGGCGGGGGTCAGGAAATTCGTGTTCATTTCACCTGTTGGGACCGATATCGGCGCCAGGCAGGGCGTTCCTCTCATGGAGGCGAAATTCAGGTTCGAGGAGGCGCTTAAGAAAAGCGGGATCGAATGGGTCATTGTCCGCGCGAGCGGGTTCATGCGTGATTTCGCGGAGATGGCCAGGACTGCACAGAAGGGGAGGATGTACATTATCGGCGGAGGCAATGTTTCCTGTGCACCGGTTGAAGTCGGGGAACTGGCCTTGTTCATGGTTGACGGCGCGTTTGATCTTTCCAATGCCTATATTTCCGTCGGCGGGCCGAGGGAGATGACATGGCGTGATATCTGCGATTCCTGTTTCAGGGTCTGGAACAGGGCGCCGGCGGTCTCTGTTATCCCGGTCTGGATCTGCGAGCTGGCCTTATGGCTGATCCGTCCGTTCTCGTCACAATATTATGCGCTCGGTAAACTTCTCGTCTTCTTTTCCGTCGTAGATGTTTCAGTGGAGCGGCGCGGCAAGATCGACCTGGACACGTATTTGCAACAGTACTATGCGAGGGGCAGTTTATGTTGATCCTGGATATTTCCCGCGCGTTCTCGGTCAATAAAGTCCTGCGCGCGTCGTTCGATGAATGCCGCCAGTGCTTGAGCGACGTTGAAAAAGCGGGACGGGAGGTGGTGATCTCGCCGTCCCTGACGCAGAAGGAGTTCATGATCAGGGCCGGTTCTTTGCCTCCTGAAATGTACATGCCGCACCGGAATTTCTTCTCCGCGCTTTTTCAGGCCGTGTACGGTTTCCTGGGCATTTCCCCGGAGCGGCGGATGCTGTACGGCCGGATCAATTATCTTTTTCGTATCTGGGTCACATCGGCGGACAACCTGTTGGACGGGGAGGACAAGGTTTCCTTTTCGGTCAGGATGCCGGTGGATTCCAGGGTCATGCGCCAGGTCGTGGTGATCATGGCTGCGGACCGGATCCTGGCCCGTTTTTTGGACGATGCTGTTTCCGGCGGCATTATCACGAGGGAAGAGGCCCGTATTGTTTCGGACGGGACGCTCCAGGTCCTTCTGCCTAGCGCCGCGGAAGAGGCGTCGGAGGAGGGTGGAATCGAGAAGCGCCCTCCGCCGGGATATGTGCTTGATACCATCCATCAGCTTAAGACCGGGCTTTTGTTCCATTTGCCGCTTTTCGGCCCGGAGAAGATCGAGAAGGCGCCCGACCGCAGGGTGCTGGCCGAATGCCGGCAGGGCCTGGGGCAGTTCGGGCTCGGTTGTCAGTTGCTTGATGACATAAGAGACCTGGCCCGGGATCATCTTGAGCGGCGGCAGAATTATGCCCTTTCGCTGATGGTGCATCAACATCCATCGGCATTCAGGCGCCTGCAGGCCATGGAAGGCGGGTTGTCTGTGGAGCAACCGATATTTTCCGAATTTCAGGATGAACTTGCTCCTGTCGCGCGCATGGGGTACGGGTATATGCTCGACGGCCTGCGCCACCTCAATGAATGCGGGCTTGGCCTTAAGGAGGAATATGCCCGGGCGGTCGTCCTGTGGATGTTCAAGGCGTTGGACGTGGAGAGGTCTGTGAGGTGGCTGGAATGATCGCGAAGACGCTGACCAGAGGGCGGACGCTGGATCATGTTGCGGCTGTTTATGATGTCTTGAGCCCGTTGATGTTATTCGGACAGGAAGCGCGCATGTCCCGGGTTTGTCTGGAGTTCCTTTCGTCTCCTGATATCGTTGCGGTCCTGGATATCGGCTGCGGTACGGGGACGTTGACTGTTGAGGCTGGCCGGATTTTGGCTGAAAGGAGCGGCCGGGTGAGCGGAGTGGATGCCGCGCCCAAAATGATCGATGTCGCTATCCGTAAGGCGAGGGGGTTTGCCAATGTTTATTTTGACGTTGCGGCGGCAGAGGCTTTACCGTTCTTTGATGCCAGTTTTGACCACAGCATCTCGACATTCTTTTTTCACCATATCGACTTTGGATTGAAGGTCCGCGCCCTGGATGAGGCGTTCCGCGTGTTAAAGCCGGGGGGAGCGCTGATCATTGTCGACGTGGATATCCCGACGAATATTTTCGGGAAGATCTGCGCCTGGGCCGGGTATTTCCTGTTCCAGCAGGAAGAGATCCGGGAGAATATCGAAGGGAAGCTCCGTTTGGCCATGGAACGGTCCCGCTTCGGGGCTTTTGAGACCGTGGCACATTATCAGGGGTATATTACCGTGTTCAAATTAATGAAAGGAAATGTATGAAAAGGATCCTTTTGGGGGTGTTGTTTTTATTCGGGATGTTCAGTATCGCATGCGCAGCGCCTGTTCCGGCCGATGATGCGGTGGGGCAGAAAGCACAGGCCTATTTTGACGATGTTTTTGCGAAGCTTAAGCTGGCGGCGGACAAGCAGCCCGATCAGCTGACTTTTCGCGAAGCGATGAAGCCTGTCGTGGCCGGTGTGCCGGGGATCTTCGGCGGGTCTTTTATTGACGAGAAATGGGTGATCCGGCAGGTCCTTTTCCCGTCGCACTTTCTTGCCCGCGGGTTTGACCTGAAGAAGGTCGCGCCGTTACATTATTTTCAGCAGAAATTAAAGGATGCTCCTGGCCCTCAGTTGTCTGAGCCGGCCCATGGCAGTATTGTGCAACCCAGGCTGATTGCCATGCGTTATCCGGTCATGAAGGACGGCAAGGTCATAGGGCTTGTTTCCATGATGGTGCGCACGCCATTTTTTATCAAGGCCGTCGGCTTGGATAAGGCCAAGGCGTATAAGATCATTTGTCTTGGCAAAGAGGCGGAGGCGCAGGGGGTATTGGGCGCTGATTACAAAGAAGTCAGGTTGTCTCTGCCTTCAACGGAATGGGTCATTGAGTACAGGATGTAAAGAGGTTTCGGGATGCCAGGCGTATCCGCTATTGTGTTGACGCGCGCTTTCTTAATGAATATTATGATGTTCTTCAGATGGATCGAACAGTAAGGAGGATAGCGCCCTGTTAAGAACTTCTTTTGCCATTGTCTTTGTCCTTGGCTTTATTGAATTAGTGGTCCTTTTAGCCGCGCGGAACAAGCGTTTTGATCCTGTTTTTAATGTTCTTCCTTCGGTGTTCTTTATTTATTTCTTGCCGATGCTTGCTTCGACTTTCGGGTTAATTGACCCCAAGGCGCCGGTGCTGGGGCTGATCACGTCGAACATCCTGCCGATGTCATTGTTCCTTCTCCTGGTGACAGTGGATGTCCGCGCCATATTCCGGCTGGGTGGAAAAGCATTGGGGATGTTCTTTATCGGCAGTGCCGGCGTGATCGTCGGCGCGGCGGTGGCGTATATTCTGGTGAAGCATCGGGTCGGGTCGGAGTTCTGGGCAGGGTTCGGTGCATTGTCGGCGTCCTGGACGGGCGGAAGCGCCAATATGATCGCGGTCAAAGAGGCGATGTCGGTGCCGGACCAGGTTTTTCTGCCGATGGTGGTGGTCGATACGATCGTGCCGTATGTGTGGATGGGGCTTTTGATCGCGGCGGTCAAATGGCAGCCGGCGTTCGACCGTTGGAATCATTCGGACCGGTCGGTGCTCGATAGCCTTAAGGCAAAGGCGGAGGGCATAAAGGCTGTTACGGTCAGGCTGACGCTGCCTGGCGGTGTGTTTCTTCTGTCATGCGCGCTGGTCGCCGGTTCTTTAGCACAGTATGCCGCCCGGTTTATGCCGCAGGTCAAAGATATCTTGAGCCCTTATGC
Organism: Candidatus Omnitrophota bacterium; assembly: GCA_903908245.1. Lineage (GTDB taxonomy): Bacteria > Omnitrophota > Gorgyraeia > Zapsychrales > Fredricksoniimonadaceae. Next base: position 46,268 of record CAIVRE010000014.1, on the reverse strand, counting down.
CTGGACGATCATTATTGTCAGTGCCATGGGCCTCGGGTTTTCGTTCACACCCGTCAGAAAACTTGAGAGCGCCGGAGCGACAAAGGCGGGTTATTGGCTTTTGTATTTTGTGCTTACAGCGATCGGCTCGAAAGCCTCGCTGTCGAATTTAGGAGCGTCGCTTGTTCTGATCATCGGCGGTTTTGTTATTATCGCGGTCCATTTGATATTTTTGTTGGCAGGCGCCAGGATCTTGCGTGCCCCGCTGTTTTTGGTGGCGGCGGCCAGCCAGGCGAATATCGGCGGGGTGGCGTCCGCGCCGGTGGTGGCGGCTGTTTATGAGCCGGGACTGGCATCGGTCGGGTTGCTTCTGGCCATTACAGGGAATATTGTTGGAACTTATCTGGGGATATTATGCGCGCAATTCTGTCGGTTGTTTTCAGCCTGATCGTTTGTTCGGCCTGGGGTGATGAGGTGAAGGTGAACTATGCCGCGCCAGGTGTCCTGCCTGGCGTGATCAATGAAATGCGCACAGCCGGGTTCTGGGTCGCACGGCATCCTTCGCCTGATGAGCCGATCCTCGGGCCCCAGGGCGTGGCGGCCTTGAATCGGCGACTTGTATCGGCCGGGTTGACCGAAGATCTTGCGCGCGTGCCTGAGGTGCTGCCGGGGGCCAAGGTGCGTGCCGAGCTTTCGGAGATCATTGACGGGTTGAAGAAGCGGACTTTGTTCGGTGTTGATGGAAAGACGGTGAGCCCGGATCTTATCAGCGGTTTTTATCGCGAGGTGGATTCTGTTCCTGAAAAGGTGGGGGTGTTATTCGGTTTTATCATCAAGCCTGCGGCTTTGAGGCTTTTGCCTACGGCCAGCCCGCTTTATGCCGATCCGGGGGATGTGGATTTTGACGAGCTTCAGAATAGCGGCCTTGGGTTTGGCGAGCCAGTGATCGTGCTTGCGCATAGCCGCGATCGCCAATGGCTTTTTGTTCATGATGCGATCAGTTCCGGGTGGGTATCGACAGCGAGCGTGGCCCGCACATCGCGCGATGTTTTTTCCTCCACCCTCTCCGGTAGGGTGGTGGTCATTACCAGCGCCAGGGCGGATCTCTTTCTGGATAAGGAAATGACCGAGTATCTTTCGGCTGTCCGGATGGGGGCCGCGTTCGCGTATAAAAGTGTTTCGGCGGAATCTTGGGCGGTGGAGGTGCCTGCGGCTGGCCCGGGTGGCGAGGTCAAGTTCGTTAAAGCGTATATTCCAAGGAAAGACGCTTCGGCCGGCCCTTTGGCGTATACACCGCGCGCGGTCTATGAACAGGCGTTCAAACTGCTGGATTCTCCCTATGGCTGGGGCGATATGAACGGCGGACAGGATTGTTCCCGGTTCTTGCAGATGGTGTTCGCGTCTGTGGGCATTCAATTGCCCAGGAATTCCGCCGAGCAGGGGAAGGCCGGATCGATGCTGGGGGGGTTCAATGAAAAACTTTCTGCCGCTGAAAAGTCATCCGGGATCGTGGCCAAGGGGCTGGGCGCTGCCACTATTCTTCGCCTGCAAGGGCATATTGTATTGTATCTTGGAAGTTACAAGGACAAGCCTTATGCCATTCATTCCGCCTGGGCTTATCGCGAGCCGATGCCCGATGGCAGTCAACGTGCGCGTGTCATAGGCCGCGTGGCCGTGACCACACTGGACCTTGGCGCCGGGTCTGCCAAAGGTTCTCTTCTTGAGCGTGTTATTTCTGCGCGTATCTTAAAGTGATGACAGTTGTACAGAAAAATTATTTTTAGCAAAATTCCGGATCGTGTGTTATACTCTCCCCGTTAAATCAAATGTCCTACCCGCATTGTCCTGCCATTCGTGTGCCGGTTTTGCTTTCAGGGTCGGCATTGAGCACAAGAACATGATCGTTAAAATACTTAAATGGATAGGCCCCTGTTGTGTTATGCGGCTTGTCCTTCCGGGCATTTATATATTTGCCGGCTGTGTCCAAGTGCGTTTAACAAAAACAGAAAGAAGAAAGTATTATGAGTGAAAATCAGGAAACAAGTTTTTATGGGCTCGGTATCGCGCCCAAAGTGTTGGAAATGCTTGAAAAGATGAAGTTCAAGACGCCGACACCGATTCAGCACAAAGCGATCCCCCTTGCTATCGAAGGGAAAGACGTGATGGGTGTGGCTCAGACCGGAACAGGCAAGACGCTTGCGTTCGCCATTCCGATGGTTCAGCGCCTGGCGGCGGGAAAAGGCATTGGCCTTATCCTGGTGCCTACGCGTGAGCTGGCATATCAGGTTGAAGAGACTATCCGCAAGGTGGCGCCGGCTTTTGGTATTCAGTCGGTCGTTCTTATCGGCGGCGCGCCGATGGACGAGCAGATCCGCGGCTTGCGCCGCAATCCCCGTGTGATCGTGGCGACACCCGGCCGTCTGATCGACCATGTGACCGAGCGTCATACGCTCAAGCTGGACAATGTGAGCATCCTTGTCCTTGACGAGGCTGACCGCATGTTCGATATGGGTTTTGCGCCGCAGATCGAGCAGATCCTCCGTTTTATTCCCAAGGAACGCCAGACCATGCTTTTCTCGGCAACGATGCCGCGCGAGATCATGACGTTAACGTCCCGACACATGAAGCTTCCTATTCATATTGAAGTCGCCCGTTCGGGGACAGTTGCTACCAATGTGACGCAGGAGCTTTATATTATTAATCGCGAGCAGAAGAATCTTCTTTTGCAGAAGGTCCTTGCCCAGTACCGCGGTTCGGTCCTGGTGTTCAGCCGCACCAAACATGGCGCGCGCAAGATCACGATGGACCTTAAAAAAATGAATATCAACGCGGCGGAGATCCATTCCGACCGTTCGCTCGGACAGCGCAAAGCCGCGCTGGAAGGCTTCAAGGTCGGCCGTTACCGTGTGCTGGTGGCAACGGATATCGCCGCCCGCGGTATTGATGTGAAGAACATTGAACTGGTCATTAATTACGACTTGCCTGATGATGCTGATAATTATGTGCATCGTATCGGACGCACTGCGCGTGCGGGACTGGAAGGCCGCGCCATTTCTTTTGCAACACCTGATCAGTTCGAAGAGGTGCGCAGCATTCAGAAACTGGTGCAGATCGATATTCCGGTCGCGACCCATCCTGAAGTTCCGGCGCAGGAGTTCTGGCTTAAGCCGCCGTCCGTGCATGCTCCGGCTGGTGGTGTCAAGAAGTTCGGCGGGCGCAGTTTCCGTCCCCGTGCCGGTGCCGGCGGAAGGTTCCGCAGGCGTTAATAAATAATAAATAGGGGGACACTTTACTTAATTCAAATCGCTTGTTTTATGCACTTGATGAATTAAGTAAAGTGTCCCCCTAATTCTTAAACGTGGAGGTGTGGTATGAAAAAGATCGTATCTGTTTTAATGTCAGGCGCGTTAATGCTTTTGCTTTCCGGTGTCGCGATGGCGCAGGAGACGGGAGCGGGTTATGTGGCCAGTAAGGGCGGCGAAAAGTTCCATGTTGTTTCATGCCCGGTGGCCAAGAAGATCCCGGCTGAAAAGCTGGTGAAGTTTGCGTCGCCCGAGGCGGCGATAAAGGCGGGGTATACCGCGTGTAAAACCTGCAACCCTCCGACTTCAGCCGATGCGCTGGTGGCGACCAAGGGCGGCCAGAAGTATCACAAGCAGTCCTGCAAAATGGTCGGCAATATGGACACGGCCAACAAGGTCTATTATAAGGATGCGGCTGCGGCCGAGAAGGATGGTTATAAGCCTTGCAGTGTTTGTTTTAAGAAATGATCGTTATTCGTTGTTGTTCTATAAAACCCGGGCCAGTCCCGGGTTTTATATTTTCGGGGGATTTTCTCATTGTATTAAGGAAGAAAGTTCTGTAATATTGCTTTAATCTTTAGCGACAAAGACGCAGGGGGCATCGCTTATGGCACAAAAAATAAAGAACAATGTCTATTGGATGGGGAAAGTGGACTGGCAGCTGCGCCGGTTCCATGGCGACGAGTATTCGACCAATCATGGTTCCACATATAATTCTTATTTGATCAAAGAGGAAAAGTCGGTCCTGATCGATACGGTCTGGGCACCTTATTCCCAGGAGTTCATGCGTGAATTGCCCAAAGAGATCGACCTCAGGAAGATCGATGCGGTGATCGCCAATCATGCCGAGGTGGATCACAGCGGTGCGATGGAAGACCTGATGCGCTCTATCCCTGATGTTCCGGTCTATTGCACCCCCAACGGGGTCAAGTCGCTCAAGGGGCATTATCACAAGGACTGGAATTTCAAGCCCGTCCGTACGGGCGATACGCTGGATATCGGCCATGGCAAGAAGCTGGTCTTTATCGAGGCCGCGATGCTCCACTGGCCGGACACCATGTTCACGTATCTTACGGGTGACAATATTCTTTTTTCCAATGATGCTTTTGGCCAGCATCTGGCGACGGACAAGATCTTTGCTGATCTTGCGGACCAGGCGACGCTTCGCGAGGAGGACATCAAGTATTACGCGAATATTATCGCGCCCTGGAGCAAGATGGTTGACGCGAAGTTGAAAGAGATCGCGGCGATGCGGTTGCCGATCGAAATGATCTGCACCAGTCACGGGGCTTGCTGGCGCAAGGATATCGGCAAGGTTTTTGCCAAGTATGACGCCTGGGCCAACGCTTATCAGGAGAACCGCATTTGTATTATTTATGATTCGATGTGGGGTGGGACGCGCGCTATGGCCGAGGCCATTGCCAGGGGTATCCGTATGGCGGATGGCGAGGTTGAGATCATTGTCCATTCCCTGTCAAAGTCGGACAAGAACGATGTGATGACCGATATTTTCCGTTCCAAGGCCGTCCTGGTAGGGTCTCCATCGCATAATAAATGCATGCTTTCATCCGTAGCCGCCGCGCTGGAAGAAATGCGCGGCCTGGCGTTCAAAGGCAAGAAAGCGGCGGCGTTTGGCTGTTATGGCTGGTCGGGTGAGGCGCAGGTGCGGATGAGCGCGATCCTCAAAGAGATCGGATATGATGTTGTGGATGACGGGATCAAGAATGTGTGGGAGCCGGATGGGCCGGCGCTGGATGCGTGTGTGGAATACGGTAAAGCATTTGCCGGAAAAGTATAAGGGATGTCGGGATGGATATTTTTAAAAAGAAGGCAGAGGTGGCAATGACCGCGGAGAGGGAAAAGAATGCCGCGGCAACGAATTCGGTTTTTTCCGCGCTTGGCCTGGTGGCCATGAAACTGGTGGTGGGGGTTTCTACCGGAAGTTTGGGTATTTTGGCCGAAGCGGCTCATTCCGGGCTGGACCTGGTAGCCGCGGCGGTCACGTTCTTCGCGGTGCGGGAATCGGCCAAGCCGGCGGACCGCGAACATCGCTATGGCCATGGCAAGGTCGAGAACCTTTCGGCGCTTTTTGAAACGTTCTTGCTGCTTTTGACCTGTGTTTGGATCGGGTATGAATCGATTCATCGCCTGGTTTTGGGAAAAGTGGATGTATCGGTCACGTTCTGGTCGTTCGCGGTCATGGGCATTTCCATTTTGGTCGATATTTCGCGTTCACGCATGCTTTATCGCGTGGCAAAGAAGCATAAAAGCCAGGCGTTGGAAGCGGATGCGCTGCATTTTTCAACGGATATCTGGAGTTCGGCGGTGGTTATTGCCGGCCTTGCGTGCGTGGCGCTCAGCGACATGATCCCTAATGGTGATTTTTTGCATTATGCGGATGCCATTGCGGCGCTTTGCGTGGCCGTGATCGTTGTCCAGGTGAGTGTGAAGCTCGGGATGCGCACGATCAGTGCCTTGCTCGATGAAGCTCCGGCCGGGCTTTATGCCAAGGTCATTGCTGTTGCGGCTAAAGTCCCCGGTGTGATCAATTGCCATCGCGTGCGGATTCGTCCGTCAGGCGCGCAGGTCTTCATTGATATGCATGTCCTGATGGATAGCGGCTTGTCGCTGAAAGAGGCGCATGCCCTGACCACTGCTGTTGAAAAAGTCATCCGCGCGGTCGAGCCGGGCGCGGATGTTACCGTCCACCCTGAACCCAAGTGATGCGCGTACTTCTTTCCATCATGGTTGGTTTGATCCTGCTTTTGGCCGGGTTCGTTGCATGGCTCGGGTTTACGCCCTGGGGCGCGAAGACCGTTGTCAGGGAGCTCGCCCGCCGGACATTGGGCGCGCGCACTGTATCATGGGCGGCCCTCGAAGGCAGCCTGATCGGCGGTATCAAGGCCGACCAGCTCGAGGTCCGGATCATTCCGTATCTGCCCGAGTCCAGTTTTCTCCGGGTTCAGTCGCTTTCGATCCGTTTTAACCGGTTTTCCCTGGAAGGCCTGGATATCGGTGTCGTTAACGGGCGTCTTTTCCATCCGGGGGATGATCCTGTTGTCTTTAACGCACGGCTTTATGGAAAGGAAGTTGCGGGAAATGTGTATACCCGCGGCCTTGACCTGGGCAATGTGCGTGGTGTTTTGACGAAGTTCTTTGAAGTCCCGCCGTTCAAGGGGGCATTGCGCGATATTGACCTGTTCGTTGGGGGAACACTGGACCGGCCGGCTGTCAGCGGGCATTTCTTTATTGAGCGGATCATGCAGAATGAATTTATCCTGCAGGATGTGGAGGCCAGGGCGGACCTTCATTTCATCAGGGGATCCCCTCGTTGGGAGACGCACGGCAAGCTTTTTTTAGACAGCGGATATCTGCGCAGTCCTGCTGTCAGGATCGAGCTGAAGCCCAGCGTGCTGACATTTACCGGCTATCCGTCAAAGCCTGAACTGGATATCCGCGCGTCTTCAAAAGTCGCGCGTACGCTTATTGATATTTCGGTCAAAGGGACCCGCCAGGCTCCGGAGGTGCTCTTGACCTCCGATCCGTCGTGTCCCAAGGAGCAGCTCTTATTGATGCTGGCGACCGGCAAGCGCTGGTCGGGGGTGGTTGAGGGGTCGTCGGATAAGGCCAGGATGTCGCCGGCGCTGACATCCAATTTTGTGGATTATCTGCTTTTTGGCGGAGACCGGGTAAGGATCATCCGGGCCATGGGCTTAAGCGACATTTCTTTTAATGCGGATGACAAAAAGCAGGGCGTGACGATCTCGAAAGACCTGACGGAACGCCTGGGGATCGGGTATGGGGTTGCAGTGGGGACCAATACCCAGAGCCAGCGGGAGTTGACCCAGCGCCTGGAGGGGGAGTATCAGTTGACCAGCCATCTTTTGTTCGGTGCGCAGAAAGAGGTGAAGCCCGCCCGTTCGAGCGGTGCATTGGGTTCGGCCAGTGATTCTGCCGCGGGGATGAAAATTTCCCCTGTTGACCTGCCGGACGACCGGGTGTTCCTGAAATATCGTTCTTCTTTTTAGACGCGATCCCCATCTGTGAAGGGCCAGGATTTTCCGGTTTAACGCTTGACCCTTGCGGCGTCTGCGGGTACACTTTTCGCATGATTGAATCAATGCCGCCAATGTTCGCGGAACTTATCAGCAAACACGGGGACTGGGGGACATTCGTTGCAATGTTCCTGGAGTCGAGTGTTATTCCGATCCCGTCCGAGGCTGTCATCGCGGGGGCGGGAGCGATCGGTGTTCCGCTCTATTCGATCGTTGTTTTCGGCGCGCTGGGTTCAACGCTGGGCGCAATGGTCGGTTACGCGATCGGGCGCTATGCCGGGTTGCCGTTCGTCATAAAGTTTGGCCGGTATTTCTTCATCAAGCCGCATCATATTGAGAGGTCCGAAGCGTTCTCTCGGAAATACGGTGTGTGGAGCGTCCTGCTGGGCCGTCTCCTTCCGATCATTCCGTTCAAGGTTTTTTCCATCGCTTCAGGATTGACCAGGATCCCTTTTATTCCATTTGTGGTCTGTACCATGATCGGGGTGGTCCCGAGGCTTTACCTTTTGGCCGTCTTTGGCGCACTGGCCGTGCGATACGTGAAACTTGTTTGCGTCGCCGCCGTTATCCTCGCTGTTTGTTATGGTTTATTCCTTTGGTGGAAGAAGCGTCGTGTCCTTCCGGGCCGGTCATAGGCAGCTTTTTCCCGCTGTATTGCCTTAATTAACAAAAACAATTACAATGCGTTTTATGGCCAATGAATCGTACGATCTTATTATTATCGGCGCGGGAGCGGCAGGGCTGATGGCCGCCGCCGAGGGCGCGAAGCTCAAACTCAAGGTCCTGGTCCTGGAAGGGCAGAAAGAGCCGGGTACAAAGCTTTTGATGTGCGGCGGCGGGCGTTGTAACGCCACGAACGTCAAGGTCAGCGAAAAGGATTATCATGCCGGGTGTGCGCACACGCTTCGGCATGTGCTCAAGGGTTTTTCAACAGGTGATGCGCTTGGGTTCTTTGAGCAATGGGGCGCGCCCATGGCGCTTCAGGAGGATGGTTGTTATTTTTCGGCAGATAACAGCGCGCGTACCGTGTTGAAGTCTTTGACGGGCGCGGCGGCCGGTAACGGTGCGCAGGTGCGTTGCGGTGCGCGTGTCAGTTCTGTCGCATTCCAGGATGGTTGTTTCAATGTGGTGGCCGGCGGTTCTGTTGAAAGGGCGCGGGCGGTGCTTGTTACGACAGGGGGCCTGTCCTATCCGGTTACCGGCTCGGATGGGTCAGGATATCAATTTGCCGAAAATTTCGGGCATCAGGTCGTTGCCACCCGCCCGGCGCTTACGCCGTTGTCGACAGAGTCTGAAATATTCACGAGCCTTTCGGGTATTGTGGTGAACGCCGGATTGTCTTTATGGGTGGAACATCGGAAGGTCCATGCGGTCCAGGGGCCGCTGCTTTTTACGCATCACGGTTTCAGCGGCCCGGTGGCGCTGGAGATCAGCCGGGCGTGGATCGACGCTCGTTCCCGGAACGGCAAGGTGCGGGCGGATTTCTTCCCGGATGTAAAGAATGATGGCGTGGATTTCCTGTTCCAGGGTGCCGGACAGAAAAGTTTAAAGAATTTATTGGGTACGCGATTGCCCGAGCGGCTGGTATTGATATTGCTGGGGCAGGCCGGAGTTGACGGATCGAAGCGCCCGGGGATGTCGGAGGTCGGCAAGAACGACCGGCATTCCCTTGAGAGGGTATTGCGTGCGTTCACTTTACCTGTGAAGGATGCGGCCGGTTACCCCAAGGCCGAGATCACTGCCGGCGGTGTTGACCTTAAGGAGCTGAAAGGCGCTTCTCTGGAATCCCGTTTGCAGGAAGGCCTGTATTTTGCCGGCGAGGTAGTGGATGTGGATGGCCGTATCGGCGGGTTTAATTTACACTGGGCCTGGGCCTCGGGCGTTTCTGCGGCCCGCGCGATCGCGAAGAGGGTCAGGGCATGATAACGGTCGTTTTGCTGACTTTTTCCAATATTTTTATGACATTCGCCTGGTACGGGCATTTGAAGTTCAGGGACCAGCCTTTGTGGCTGGTCATTCTGGCCAGTTGGGGGATCGCGTTCTTTGAATATTGCCTGATGGTCCCGGCCAACCGCTGGGGCTACGGGCAGTTCAACGCGGCACAGCTTAAGACCGTCCAGGAAGTTATTACTTTGGTGGTATTCAGCGCGTTTTCAGTGTGGTACCTAAAGGAACCTTTCAAGTGGAATTATCTGGTGGGATTCGCGTTTATCATCGCGGCAGTGTTCTTTATTTTCAAGAAATGGTAGGATCTTTTTATTTCAAGGAGGGGATATGGATTGTCCGGTCTGTTCCAAGGCAATGGTTGAAAAAGATTTCGGGATAAGCACTAAAGTCAATGTGTGCGAAGGGGGTTGTAAAGGCATCTGGTTCGATTATCTGGAGCTGCGTATGCTTGACGAAAAGAACGAGGGGACCGGAGAGGCATTGCAGGCCGCGCTGCATTATCCCCGGACCAATGACAATAACAGGGCTCCGCTGAACTGTCCTAAATGCGGGAGCATGATGCATGCCCATAAGTATGAGCGTGACCGCGAGGTCAATGTGGATGAATGTTATTCCTGCGGAGGGTTCTTTCTCGATTCCGGGGAGCTTAAGGATATCCGTGACCGCTACATGAGCGACGAGGAGCAGGATAATTATGTTCATCAGCTGATCGGCGGCATTCCGGCCTGCAACAAGGCCGATGTGGTTGGCAGGGAGAATGACCGGGCAAAGGCGGCCCGGAATGTGGGCGTCCTTTTGAGGAACGAGTATTGGGGCCGCCTGGCCGCCTAGGGGCCGGGCCGTTTGCGGTGGCCGGTCACAGCAGGTCGCTGGCCAGTTCCGCCAGTTCGGAGCGTTCGCCTTTTTCCAGGAAAATATGTGTGTACAGTTTCTGCCCCTGCATTTTGTCGATCAGGTAGCTTAACCCGTTGGAATAAATATCCAGGTACGGATGGTCGATCTGGAAAATGTCGCCGGTGAACACCATTTTGGTGTTCTCGCCCGCCCGGGTGATGATGGTCTTGATCTCGTGCGGCGTGAGGTTCTGGGCTTCGTCCACGATGAAGTACGTGTCGACCAGGCTGCGGCCGCGGATATAAGCCAGGGGCGCGATCACCAGCTTTTCTTCGTCGAGCATTTTCTGGAATTTTCTGCCGCGGCGTTCGACGGTCTCAATGTTCTCGTCCTGGATCACGCCGAGGTTGTCGTACAGCGGCTGCATGTAAGGGCTTATTTTCTCGTCCACGCTTCCCGGAAGGTAGCCCAGGTCCCTGTTGGACAGCGCGATGATGGGGCGTGCCAGGAATATCTGTTTGTAATTATCGCGTTGGGCGAGCGCCGCGGCAAGGGCCAGAAGCGTTTTCCCCGTGCCCGCTTTGCCGGAGACCGTGACCAGGCGGATATCTTCATTCATCAGCGCGTGCAGGGCGAACATCTGTTCCACGTTCCGGGGTTTGATGCCCGACGCGTTCACCTTGGTGATGTGCTTGATCATCATGTCTTTCGGGTCCACACAGCCCAGGGCGGAGATTTCCTTGTTGCGGGCCACCACGAATTCATTGGGGCGGAATTTATTGCGTGATTTGAACGATTTTACAGGAACGCCATTGGGGTCATGGCAGAGCCTGTCGATCACGTCGCGCGAGACGTTCTCTTCAAAGCGGTAGCCTTTGTAAATGGTCGAGATATCCTTGACGTGGTCGGTGGTATAATCTTCGGCAATGAGCCGGATGGCTTTGGCCTTGACCCGCAGGTTCACGTCTTTGGTGACCAGGGTCACTTCGCGGTTGGGGTATTCTTTGGCCAGGCAATAGGCGCAGTTAAGGATCTTGTGGTCGGGCTTGTCGTTCTCGAAGTGCGGCTTGAGGTCGGGGTGGAAGCGCTGGTCGAGCTTGATGAGGAGGTTGCCCTTGTTCCTGCCGATGGGGATCCCGCCGTTAAAGATGCCTTCGGCGCTGATCTTGTCGAGTTCTTTCAGGAAATGCCGCGCCTGGAAGTTGAGGGATTCGTTGCCTTTTTTGAATTTGTCGAGCTCTTCAATGACCGTGATGGGAACAACAACATCATGTTCCTTGAATTGGTGAAGGCAGGCGCTATCATGGAGGATGACATTGGTGTCGAGGACGAAGAATTTCGTGGTTTTTGGGGTCATGGCCCGCCTCCATGGATAGAATGGCGCAGTTGAAGAAAAGAACCTTAACCTTGTCCTGTTTAGAGTATAACATTTATAAATATGAGAACAGTCATTGCTGTAATATTTTTTATCCTGTGTTGCGCCTCGTCCGCTCATGCCGCGGACAAGGGCTGGTCCTTGCCCGAGAAAGAGTCCGTGGTCTTTAAGATCAAATGGCTCGGGATAACGGCGGGGGAGATCACTTCCGAGATCAAGGGTCTGACGGAGTTGAGAGGGCGGAAAGTTTACCGGATCGAGGTCACGGCGCGTACGGTCGGCCTGTGTTCCAAGTTGTACCGCGTGGAGGACCATTATGTTTCTTATCTTGATGCGGAGCGCCTTTATTCCCTGCGGCATGAGGTTCATCGCCGTGAAGGCGGGTACAAAAAGGATGCGGTGATCGATTTCGACCAGGACAAGCATCTGGCATATTTCAAGAGCGCCACGGACGGGAGTGAAAAGCGGTTTGCTATCCCCGAGAACACCCAGGATACGGTGACCGCGGTGTATGTGGCCCGGACCTTTGATCTTCAGCCGGGCAGGCGTTTTGATATCAGGGTGTGCAACAGTGAGAAGAATTACACCATTGACCTGGCCATCGGGAACAAGACACAGATGCACACGGTCGGGAACAGGCTTGTGGATGTGGTTCGTCTGCAGCCGAAGGCGCACTTGAAGAATAATGTGGTGCGCGACGGGCGCCTGAGCGGTTACGTGGAAGCCGGTCCCGGGCATGCGCCGGTCTTTATTGTGATCAAAGCGCCGGTCTTTACCCGCCTCACCGCCACCCGCGTGAAGTAGAATTAGGGGGACACTTTACTTAATTCACCTAATACGAGAAAGCACGAGGTGAATTAAGTAAAGTGTCCCCCTAATTAAAACTCGAGAAGTGACGGGAATTTGGCGTGGCTTTGGGCTACGTCGGGCGCCACGATGTCGCGTTTGACCAGGGAAGAGAGGCATTGTTCCAGCGTGTACATGCCTTCCCGTCCGGTTTCCATTTGGCTGCGGATCTCGGCCAGGGCGTTGCGCCGGATCATGTTGCGGATGGCCATGGTGGTGACGATCAGTTCGGACGCGAGCACCCTTCCGGAAGCGTCTTTCTTGGGGAGAAGGTGCTGGCCGATGACCGCGAGCATGTTTTCCGCCATTTGCACCCGGATCTGGTTCTGTTTGTCTCCGGGGTAAACGTCAATGATGCGATTGATGGCTTCGATCGCGTCGGGTGCGTGGAGGGTCCCCAGCACCAGGTGCCCGGTCTCTGCGGTCGTCAGTGCCATGGAGATGGAATCCAGGTCGCGCATTTCACCGACCACGACCACATCCGGGTCCTGCCGCAGCGCGTATTTCAGCCCGGCGGTGAAGGAGGCGGTATCTTCTCCGACTTCCCGCTGGGTGATCAGGCTTTTCTTGGACGTGTGCATATATTCGATCGGGTCTTCGATGGTGATGATCTTTAGCCGGCAGTTCTGGTTGATATGCTCGACCATGTGCGTCATTGTTGTTGTTTTTCCGGAGCCGGCGCGCCCGATGATAAGGATGAGCCCCGACCGCTTCAGGGCCAGTTCTCCGATCGACGGCGGAAGGCCCAGCAGTTCAAGGCTGGTGAGCGAGCTCGGCATGATACGGATTGTGGCCGCGACATTGCCGCGTTCCTGATGGACATTCACGCGGAAGCAATAGCCTTTAACGCAGGAGTAGGCAAAGTCCAGCTCATGGGTCTTTGAGAATGTTTCGCGTTGCGATTGATTGAACATTTCGTTGATCACTTCCTGCAGATACTCCGCATCAATGGAAGGAAGGTCGACGGTCATCAATGCGCCCTGGACACGGTACACCGGCGGCTGTCCGGCGACCAGGTGGATGTCCGATGCCTGGTATTTGATCGCCAGGTCAAGGTAGTGCTTGATGCGGGGGCCTTCGGCCCCTTCGGGCGTTTTATTCATATATTAAAGATAACATCAGGCGGGCTGCAAAACAATATTTATGATATATTCAAGCCTGACAAGGAGGGGGATATGCGCAAAAGAGTTTTTCTGGCCGTTCTTTTAAGCGGAACAATGATGATGTTCCCAGTCTTGGCCGAGGAGCCGGCACCGAAGCTTCTGGGGGCCGGTGCGGTTGTGATGACCAGTCCGTATTACGGGGTCGGGGCAAAGGTCATGCCGGTCCCGTTCTTTTCCTGGGACTATAAGGGGTTTTATTTCCGTGGGATCGAGGCGGGGTATTCGTTCTATGAACATGGCGGCCTCAAGTTGAGCGTGGTCACGTCTCCCCGGATGATGGGGTACAGTTCCGAGGACAGCACGGCTTTGAACGGGATGGAGGATCGCCGGCAGTCATGGGACGCGGGCTTGCGGGCCGAGCTGGAATTGCCTTTTAAGGGGTTATCCCTTAATGCCAGGGTCCTTAATGATATATTGTCGCGTTATAACGGCCGTGAAGGCGAGCTGTTCCTGGAGCAGTTCTACAAATTGAAATATTTCAGGCTTAGGATGTCCGCTGGTGTGAAAGCGCAATCCGCTCAGTTGACGGGTTATTATTACGGCGTCCGGTCGGCGGAGGTGCGACCGGACCGTTCGGCGTATGATCCGGGATCCGCGGCTGATCCGTTCGTCGGCGTCATGCTGGCTACGGGTTTTTCCAAAGAGTGGCGCGTGGTCATCCGTACGGGCGTTGAATGGCTGGATAATAATATTTGTAAGAGTCCTATTGTCAAAGATACTTATATAGTGAGTGGCGCCATCGGGGTCGCGCGCAATTTCTGATGGCGGGTTCATGAAAAAGGTTGCGCAGGCCGGGGACGGACAATATAATGGGGCATTAAAATTCCAAGTGATTTGACAAGGTTACTACAGGGAGGTGCTCTATGAGCGCAGCGATCAAAATAACAGCGGCGAATTTTGAGGCCGAAGTTTTAAAGGCGAATGTGCCGGTGCTGGTGGATTTCTGGGCAGAGTGGTGCGGGCCTTGCAAGATGGTCCTGCCGATCATTGACGATGTGGCCAGGGACATGGCCGGCCAGGTCAAGGTGTGCAAGGTGAATGTGGATGAGTGCCAGGACCTTGCGGCGGATTTTAACGTGATGTCCATTCCCACGCTCATTATTTTCAAGGGAGGCAAGCCTGTCGACCAGATGGTTGGCGCGGTCCCTAAAGTCAAGATCATTGAAAAACTGAAAGCGCAACTTTAAATGTTCATTACATTCTGCAAGGCCAAGATCGCTCACGCCCGTGTAACACAGGCGGAGCTTTATTACGAGGGAAGCATTACGATCGATGAGGACATTATCAGATCGGTCGGGATCCTTCCTGGTGAAAAGGTCGAGATATTCAATGTGAACAATGGTTCGCGTATTGAAACCTATGTGATCGCGGGTAAGGCGGGGGCCGGGCAGATCTGCCTTAACGGCCCGGCGGCCCGCCAGGGATACCCCGGGGACAAGCTGATCATTGTCAGTTACGCCCTGATGACCCCGGATGAAGCGCGCGGTATGAAGACTGCAACGGTGTACCTCGACGATGCCAACCGCGTTAAAGCTTAGATATTACGGCGACCCCGTGCTGCGCAAGACCGCCCGCCCTGTCAAGGGTGTCGGGCCGGCGGAGCGCCTTATTATCCGGGAAATGATCCGTGCGATGTATGATTTTGACGGTTCCGGCCTGGCCGCGCCCCAGGTCGGGATCGACGAGCAGATCTTTGTGGCGGATGCCGGCGACGGTCCTTTTGCTATTATCAATCCCGAGGTGGTCAGGATCATCGGCAAGGAGACCTTTTATGAAGAAGGCTGTTTGAGCCTGCCGGGGATCCGTATCAACGTGAAGCGGCCGGAAGCGATCGCGGTGCGTTATCAGGACGATACCGGCCGGATCATCGAGCGGGAATTGTCGGGGCTGATGGCCAAGATATTCCAGCACGAAGGCGATCATTTGTTCGGCCGCATGATCATCGATTATGCCACGCCTGCCGATCGTGAAAAATTCAAGGTTCAATTGGCCAAACTCGAAGCGTTGAGCTGCGATCTTGCCCGTTCGAAGGTGAAAGTCAATGCCTAACTGCGGATGTGCCGGGTCCAGTCAGTCCGGCGGCCAGATCACTTCTTTACCGGAATGGTTCCGTCAGCCGGTTCCCGATCAGGAAAGCCTGGGCCGGATGCGTTCGCTGCTTAAGGAGACAGGACTTACCACTGTGTGCCAGGGAGCGCATTGCCCGAATACCGGTGAATGCTGGTCGAAAGGGACCGCGACCTTTATGATCCTGGGCACGAAATGTACGCGTGCTTGCCGTTTTTGTGCGGTGGAGCATGGTGTGGCGGAGGCTGTTTCCTGTGAAGAGCCTTTGTTGGTGGCCGAAGCGGTGCAGCGGCTCGGGTTGAAATATGCGGTGATCACTTCGGTTACCCGTGATGATCTGGCTGATGGCGGGGCGGAGCAGTTCGCCCGCACGGTGCGTGCCATCCGTTCGGCCGCACCTCAATGCGGGGTGGAGCTTCTTGTCCCGGATTTTGCCGGGGATGATGTGGCGTTGGGGATCGTAATGGAAGCCGGTCCCCAGGTCCTCGGGCATAATATTGAGACGGTACGGCGCTTGTCATCGCCATTGCGTCCCGGGGCCGATCATGACCGTTCGTTGGCGGTCCTGCGGGCCATTCGTTCTTCGGGGCACAGGGATATCCTGGTCAAGTCCGGTTTTATGGTCGGGCTTGGCGAGGCCGAGGATGAAATTATTTTAACTTTGCAGGAGCTCAAAGAGGCGGGTTGTGATATTGTAACCATTGGCCAGTATCTTGCGCCGTCGAAAGGTGCGCGCCATTTCCCGGTGGCCCGTTTTGTCGAGCCGAAGGAATTCGGGCGTTACCGTCAAGAAGGGCTCAAGATGGGCCTTCGGTATATCGCTTCGGGCGCGCTGGTGCGCAGTTCGTATATGGCGGAAGAGGGATTTGAGGGTTGTTGCGGTTCCAGGAAAGGTCCTTGTTCATGAAAGAGCAAATGAAGAGCGCATTATCTTTTTTTGGTCGTTTTGCCCTGAGCGGCGGCCTGCTGTTCTGGCTTTTTAAGAATATTAACTGGGTGGAAACGATCAATGCGTTCAAGTCCGCCGAATGGCATTTGCTTTTTGGGGCATTTGCCGTTAATTTTCTGATCAACATTATCTGTCTGGTCCGCTGGCAGATCTTTATGCAGGCGCTGGACCTTAAAGCTCCGATCGGAAGTGTATTCCGGTATTTTTTCATCGGGCTTTTCGGCAACCTGTTCCTGCCGACATCGATCGGCGGGGATGTTGTTAAGGCGATCGGGCTTTCCAACAGGGTCGGCCAGAAGCCCAAGGTCGTGGCGTCGATCCTGCTTGACCGTTTGAGTGGTTTCGGCGGGCTTGTGGTGCTGGCGCTCACGGCGTATGTCTTCGGCCATGCGATCATCGACGCCCCGGCAGTCATTATCCCGGTGCTTGTGCTGACGGTGCTTTCACTGTCGATCGGGCTGATGCTGTTCCATGACCAGGTTTATGAATTCTGCTGCAGGATCTTCAAGCGGGTGCCGCGCTTGCATGTGGCGCTGATGGAGATGCACGCGGATGTGGTCCTGATGAAACGGCGCAAGCGCACGGCCGTTGGTTGTGTGGCGATCTCTGTCCTTGCGCAGGTCCTGGGGGCTTATATGTATTTCCTGATCGCAATGGCGCTTGGCCAGAAAGTCGGGTTTGTTTATTTCCTGGTGTTCACTCCGATCGTTTGCGCGATCTCGTTCCTGCCGTCTATCGGTGGGCTGGGGTTCAGGGAATTCGGCTGGGTCCATTTCCTGAAGCTCCAAGGCGTCAGCCAGGGGATCGCGATGAGCATCAGCCTGATCAGTTTCTTTTTTGTGATCGTTATCGGCGTTCTGGGTGGGGTCCTTTATGTCACGTCAGGTCCTTCTCGACGGGTACAATGTCCTGCAGAAGATGCCGCAACTGAGCTCCCTCAAGCTTGAGGATGGCCGTCGGGGATTGGTGCGGTTCCTGGAAGCCAATCGTCCGCAGGGCAGCCTGCGCAATTCCGTTACGGTCGTTTTTGACGGGAAAGAAGATATCTGGGGCGGGGAGTCTCCGGCTGCGGCCGAGGTTCGCGTGCTGTTCTCGAAAGGCGAGAGCGCGGATGATCTCATCAAGCGGATGGTTGAGGGCGTCGACCGGGCGGGTGAAACGGTCCTGGTAACGGATGACCGCGACCTCGGGATCTATTGCAAGGCGCATGGCGCCCGGCTCTGGAGTGTGGCACAGTTCCTGGCCCAGGCGCGCAAGACCGGGGCGGTCCTTAAGACGGGCGTCCGTTTTAAAGGTGCGCGTCCGGATGCGGCGGAAGGCAAGGTGATCTCCGACCGTACGGCCAACCAGATCAACACCGAACTTTCCCGCCTTTGGCTTAAATCTTGATTTTTTTGGTTATTTTTCCTGGCCCATGGAATTGCGGTATAATCGAACTATGTTCAAAGCTCCGATCGACATGATCGCTTCTATTGGCCGGGCAGCATTATTCCTGGGGGATGTGCTGGGCGTTATTGTGCGCGGACGGGTGCGCTGGGGCGAGGTCTTTAAAGAAGTTTATGTTCAAGGTGTGCAATCTTTGGGGATCGTGATATTGGCGTCGCTGGCGTCCGGCGCGGTGCTGGCGATGCAGAGCCGGGTGGCGCTCGAGCGCTTTGGCGCCAAGGAAGTCATGGCCCAGATGGTGGCGCTTTCCCTGGTACGCGAGCTGAGCCCTGTATTTACGGCGCTGGTGTTCTCGGGAAAATCCGGCGCGGGGGTCGCCTCCGAACTTGCGACGATGAGTGTGAACAATCAGGTCCTGGCCACGCGTACGCTGGGAGTGGATCCGGTCGGATTTCTGATCGTCCCCAGGATGCTGGCGTGTATAATGGTTTTGCCTATTCTGGTCGTGGTATCGGGCTTAACGGGGATCCTGGGCGGATATTTGATCGGTGTGGGGGAGGCGAATATCCTCAGTTCTTCTTATATCCGTCAGACGATCGAGGCCATCGGGTATCAGGATTTCTTCTGCGGTTTTATAAAGGTGTTCTTTTTTGCTTTTTTCATCGGCTGGATATGCTGTTTCAAGGGATTTTTCACGTCTGGCGGTTCGCTGGGTGTCGGACGCAGCACCACCCAGGCGGTTGCGGCGTGTTATATTTCTGTTATTGTATCGAATACGATCCTGACCAAACTGATCTTAACGTTGTGGGGGAGCTGATATGGGATGGGGATTACCGGTGGTCCTGTTTTTGATCTTTGTATGCGCCGGCTGTTCTCTGCCGTCGAGAACGCTGGATAATGCCAACATGTCCGCGCCGGCGATGGAGCCCGAGTGGATCCGGAATGGCGAGCCGATCGAGATCGAGGACCTGTCCTGGTATCCTACGGATGAAGTGGAGCGCCTGATGGACAATGAGGTTTACCAGATCGGAAAGTACCGGGATATGGCGGTGTTCGTGGAGCGCGTGGATGTCAAGCCCTTCGCCCGTGTTTATACCCATTTTGAAAAAGGCCGTTATCGCGCTTTCGAGCCGCGGGATTGATATGATCCTGGTCGAAGGGCTTTCCAAGGCGTTCAATGGCAACAAGGTCCTTGATCAGGTTTCGTTCGAGGTCGCCGCGGGGGAAGTTGTGGCGTTGATGGGCCTGAGCGGTACGGGCAAAAGCGTTCTTTTGTTCCATATTATCGGATTGATGTCGCCGGAGAGCGGGAGTGTGACGGTGGACGGAACGCGGATCACCGGGCTTTCGGAGCGGGAATTGCTGCGGTATCGCCGGAAAATAGGTTATCTGTTCCAGGATGGCGCTCTTTATGATTTTATGACTGTGGGAGAGAATGTGGCGTTCCCGCTGAAAGAGCATGGGCAGTTAAGCGCGAACGATATCCGCGTCAAAGTGGATGAGCATTTGAAGATGGTCGATCTGGCCGGGTCTTTCGATAAATATCCGTCAGAACTTTCCGGAGGGATGCGCAAGCGTGCGGCTTTGGCGCGGGCACTGGTCATGAACGTGAAGGTCCTTTTGTGCGATGAGCCGACTTCCGGGCTTGACCCCATCCGCAGTCATGATATTTCGCTGCTGATCCGCGACCTGTCAAAGAAAACCGGATGTACGACGATGGTGACAACGCACGATGTTGTTAACGCGTTTCGTATCGCGGACCGCGCGTTTGTCCTCAACGGCGGGAAGTTGGTGGCGCAGGGGACGGAAAAGGAAATACGCTCTTCGCAGGCCCCGTTCGTTAAAGACTTTTTCAAAGGATGATCATGGCAAAAGACGATGTGTTAAAACAGTTTTGGGCCGGCATATTTTTTCTTTTGGGCGTGGCGCTCATTACGGGGGTGATCTTCTTTATCGGGTTCCAGAAAGGGCTGGCCGAGCCGAAGGTCCGGGTGTCTGTCCTGTTCGACAAAGTGAGCGGGCTTAATGAAGGCGCGCCGGTACGGCTGTCGGGCGTGACGGTCGGCTCAGTGGAGAAGATCGAATTCCTGGATGAAGAGGTGATGAACCGCGGCCTGGAGCTGCAATTAAGCATTTATCAGAAGTTCGCCAAACAGGTGGCGCGCTGTACGCGGATATCGATCCTGACCGAAGGCGTCCTGGGTGCGAAATACGTGGAGATCGGCCGTGTGGCGGGCGCTCCCACGCTTGATATGTCGCGCCCGATCCTGGGGGAGCCGTTGCTGGATGTTTACGACCTGGCGGAAGTATTGCAGGATACGGCAGCGTCTTTCAATGATACGACCCGCGGGATCAATTTGATGACGGGGCAGTTGCAGATCATTTCCCGCAAGAGCAAGCGCCTGCTCGATCGTATCGAGCAGCGCGTTATCGACGGCAATCTTTTCAAGGTGTTTTGATATGGATATATCTTCCTGGACTTTTTCCCCCTGGCTTTTGACCCCGCTGGTCTTTCTGGCGTGGGTGCTGGCGCTGGCGATGGTCAAAAAGATCGCTTTTGCTGTTTTCCGCAATCTGGCGGCCAGAACGGCTAATCAGTTCGATGATATCTTCCTGGAGGCGCTGGATTTTCCTTTACAGCTGATCGTATACGCCAGCGGCGTGCTGGTCGTGCAGAATATGCTTCCCAAAGTGCCGGGAGTCGATCTGCTCAAGGTTTTTCTGGATGGTTTCAAGGTGGTGAGCATTGTTGCCGTCGTGATCTTTGTGGACAGATTCGTCCAGGGCTGTATCCATGAGTCTGCCAGGACCGTGGAGATCGTCAAGGCTTCGGAGGGCGTGGTGCGCGGGTTCATTCGCGTGGTTATTTTTGGCCTGGGAGCGTTGATCCTGCTGGATTCATTCGGGGTATCGATCACGCCGATCCTTGCGTCCCTGGGCATCGGATCACTGGCGGTCGCGCTGGCATTGCAGCCCACGCTTGAGAATTTCTTTTCCGGTATCCAGCTCATCATTGACAAACCGATCCAGATCGGGCAGTTCATCCGGCTGGAGTCCGGGGAGGAAGGGGTCGTCGATCGGATCAGCTGGCGTTCAACATGGATCGTTATGGGCAATAATAATACGGTTGTCCTTCCCAACAAGATGCTGGTCAATACGCGGGTGACGAATTATTGTTATCCGGACGCCGAGATCGCCGTCGTTGTCCCGGTGGCGGTGCATTATGCTTCCGACCTTGAAAAGGTCGAGCAGGTCACATTGCAGGTTGCGCGGGAAACATTGAAAGAGGTGGCGGGCGGCGTAACGTCGTTCGATCCTGTTCTGCGGTATTATGAGCTGGCGGATTCATCGATCAGGTTCAATATGGCCCTGCGCGCGAAAGATGTGGCTTCGAGCCATGAGATCAGGCATGCATTCATCAAACGTCTGCAGAAGCGGTACGCGAAGGAAGGGATCATCATCCCGTTCCCGACACGCACGATCGTGAATGCAGGCGCGTAGGGGCGAGGCGGTGCCTCGCCTGGCAATCCAACGGTTATTATTTTCAATATAAAAGGGGGATCCCATGTTCGTCCTGTCCAATTTATTCACTGCTTTGGCAAAGATGGCTGATATCGGCCTTACCATCTTTTACTGGCTGATCCTGGTCCGCGCATTGATCAGCTGGGTCAATCCGGACCCCCTGAACCCGATCGTTCAGCTTTTGGAAAGGAGCACCGAGCCGATCCTGGCGCCTATTCGCCGGATCCTGCCGTCATTGGCCATTGATATTTCGCCGATCATTGCTTTCCTTATAATAGTATTTTTAAAACACTTTATGGTGCAGACGCTTTATGACCTTTCGTTCTCCATGCGTTAAGCCGGGGAATGGAAAAATTTTGACTTGCAAAAGTGGAGATTATAGAGTATAAAAAGCGTTGTTACAATGACACAAGGCATTTCGCCTTGTGTTCTTTTTTGGCAAGGATCCTTGCCAAAAGATCCCTAGCCCTACCAGAGGGCCAATGGCCCATCGGAGGGATAGGGATTTCATTATAAAGGAGCTTGGCATGTTCGATCAGATGAAGAAGTTAATGGAGCTCAAGACACAGGCGGACAAGCTCAAGAAAGAGCTGGAGAAGATCGTCCTTGAATGTACGGATGTCCGCGGGATCAAGATCAAGATCAACGGTGCGCAGATGATCCAGGCTGTTGAGGTCGAGGATAGTTGGCTTGATCCGAAACAGAAGAGCCGTTTTCAGGTGGAGCTTGTTCGGGCGCTCAACACGGCCACGCTCAAGTCGCAGAAACAGGCCGCCATGCAGATGCAGAAGTCGGGTGGGCTCAATATTCCGGGATTGACCGGGTAACCAGTTTTAAAATGGAGATGCAATATGCCTTACGATAAGTCGCTGGATGTGGAAATTTTCAAAGAGGTCAAGGATTTTGACGGGACGCGTATCACGATCGGCGTCTTTTCCTATAACAGCGGGACCAAGAAGCTTCAGCTTGGCCGCGAGAATCAGAATGCCGCCGGTGAGTGGGCGTTCAGCAAGCTTGGCCGCATGACCAAGGAAGAAGCCCAGGCGGTCATTCCTGTTATGTTGAAGGCCGTGGAGAGTATGTAATTTATGGCCGGACAAGTCTATCTTACCCGTGACGGGTATCAGAAGCTGGTGGACCAGCTGGAATCCCTTAAGACCACCGAACGCCAGCGCATTGCCAGGGCTATAGGCGAAGCGCGGGCGCAGGGCGATATTTCCGAGAATGCCGAATATGACGCTGCCAAGGACGCCCAGGCGCATAATGAGGCACGCATCGCCGAGATGGAGTCGACCCTGGTGGATGTGGCCTTTATTGAGGATATGAATATTCCGGCGGACAAGGTCTTTATCGGGGCGAAAGTGAAGCTGACCGATCTTGATACGGCCAAGCCGGTTTCTTATATGCTGGTAGCGCCCGAAGAGGCGGGGTTTGGAGAGGACCGGTTGTCGGTATTTTCTCCGATCGGGCAGGGGTTATTGAAGCACAAGGTCGGGGACGAGGTTACGATCACTGTTCCTGCTGGGGTCAAGAGGTTCAAGGTTTTGGACATTAAGCGTTAGAATTAGGGGGACACTTTACTTAATTCACCTCGTGCTTTTTCGTGCTAGGTGAATTAAGTAAAGTGTCCCCCTAATTCTTTTCGTGCGCCAGGAACAGCCAGAATACCAGCGCGGGGACAAGCGCGAAGAGGATGCGGTTGAGCGTGGTGGAAAGCCACCAGAGGATTTCGAAGAATGTATTGACCGTATAAACGCCGACGATCGAAAGAATGTAGGCGCCGATGATCGCCGGGATGATCCATAAGCCCCGGCGGAAGGCCCTTGTCCCTCCCAGGATGATGCCGCCGCAGAGGATGAGCCAGAAGGCATTCCATTTCGGGCTGATGAATTCGAGCCCCAGGAACATCAGTGCGGCCTGCAGCCGCTCGAGCGATGCCGGTTTGTCAGCGGAAGTCAGGCCGTTGATGAAGGTATGGCTGTTGGGTGCCCAGAAGATCTGAAAGATCAGCGTTGGCAGGAAACTTAAGAGCCCGGCAATGAGCAGGGCTTTCCATGATCCGAGCGCCATTCTTTTTAATTCGTTTGAAAACAGCACAACGGTCCCAAGGATGCCCAGCGTGATGGCCGCCAGCATCAGCCCTTCGCTTTTCGTAAAACCCATGAATCCCAGGCTCATCAGGGCAAGCGTCAGGTAGGCGGCGCAGCGGCGCTCGACAAAAAGCCTGAAGCCCAATAACGCGCTCAGGAGCCAGACACCGACCAGCAGGTCGCTGTACTGGCTTGAGGCGAGTTTGACGATGAACATGATCGAGAGCACCCAGAGAGGCGCGAGGATCGACGATATCCTCCCCCTGAGTTCTTTCAGCCCGAAGAATAGCAGGCCAGACATGAGAAAAGTGATGCGGCAGGTGGTGGCCAGAGTGACCGTTGTATTTGGTTCTGTGCCAAAACACCAGAACCATACGTTTTCAAGCGGCAACAGGAACGGGTAAGCAATGTTCGAGCGCCATAACGCCGGGTCCATCATCCCGCGCCAGTTCTCTCCTCCGAGAAAAAGAAATCTGGCCTTGAGGTTCCAGCATGACCAGGCGTCCCACCCGCCATCCGGAAAAAGGAGGGCATGCAGGATGACCGGGACGGTAAAGAGCAGCAGCACATGGAGCCCGACCAGGTCGTTCCTGTCCCAGCTCCCTTTGGCGAAAGGTAGGTTGAGCGTATTACGCCGGGCCATCAAGAACAGGGCCGGTATTGCGCCGATGTTAATGCCGATCGCGTAAGCCGGGATCAGGGTATTGAAAAAAAGGAAGCTGGTGAATGTTAGCAAAGCGGTTGTGGCCATTCCGGTGAGCGCTCCCCAGAAGATCAAAAGGGGCATGCGCGGCCGGGCGGCGGCCGGGATCAGCGCGGTCAGAAGAAAGAATCCCTGCAGGATGGAGATCAGCCAGGGCAGGAGGTAGATCACAAGTCCAGCCTTTCCGCGAAGAGGAGCCCTTGAGGGCTGCGCTTCAGGAGCCGAAGCTTCATTTTCTCACCCAGGGCTGCGGCTTGTTTCAGGTCCTGGAAATCCAGGATGAGCAGGCGGTGGTTGATATTGTTGAAGTCCAGGATGACCGGGGCCAGGGTGAATTGCGCTTGAGTGAATCTGGCGGAGACTTTATCATTTTTGATATCACGGTCCGTGATGTAGCCGATGTACTTCTCTTGGCCCGAGGCCCCTTTGACGCCGGCGAAGATGTCTCCGCCGAAAGAATAGGGCTGCAGTGCCCGCCTGGCATGCAGGGCGGTCAATTCGCGGATGGTTTCGAATGCCCCCCCGATCAAGGCTATGGAAATGATGGATAAAACAATATTCTGGCGGGTAAGCCATAAGGGTCGGCGCATAATTTTTCCATTCTAGACTCTCGTGGAAAAAATGGCAAGCGGGAAAGACATTTGAACAAAAAGCTTTGTGATAGGTCGGCGACTCTATATAATAATAAAAATTTATTATCAATAAAATTAAAAGAGGGGGCCTTGTGGTTTCTGTCGGCGTTATCGGTTGCGGTCATTGGGGGCCGAATCATATCCGTGTGTTCTCCCAGCTTTTGAACTCAAAATGCCCGATGTGCGCCGATATTGATGAGGCGCGCCTGAGGTCGATCAAGGCGCTCTTCCCGGGGCTTGATGTCACCCAAGATCATAATGATATTCTGAAGAATCCTGCGATCGATGCGGTTTGTATCGCCGCGCCTACGAGGTTCCATTATCAGCTGACCAAAGAGGCGCTGGTGGCAGGGAAACATGTCCTTTGCGAGAAGCCGTTGTCCATGACCGCCCAGGAGTGCCTTGATCTTAAGGGACTGGCGGACAAGGCCGGCAGGATCCTGATGGTCGGGCATGTTTTTACGTTCAATTCCGGTATCCGCTGGGTCAAAGAATATATTGACTCCGGCGAGATGGGCAAGATCTATTACGCGCATTCCGAGCGCACCAACCTTGGCCCTTTCCGTTACGATGTGAATGCTTTGTGGGACCTCGCACCGCATGATATTTCGATCTTTGATTATCTTTTGGGCAGCAGCGCGGTGAATGCTTCTGCCCGCGGCCTCAAGTGCCTGGGCAACAAGCTCGAGGACCTTTCCTTTGCCACGCTGGATTATCCCAACGGGGTCCTGGTGAATGTCCATGTCAGCTGGGCTGATCCGCGCAAGGTCCGCCAGATCACGATCGTGGGAGAGAAAAAGATGCTGGTGTGGGATGACCTTGATCCCATGGGCGCGGTGAAGGTTTACGACAAGTATGTCGAGCGCACCACGAAATATTATGAAAGTTACGGGGAGTTCCAGCTTCTGTCACGGGAGGGGTCCATTACGATCCCCAAGGTGAACCTGGCCGAGCCGCTTAAAGCCCAGGGGCAGTATTTTGTTGATTGTGTGGAAAAAAACGTCGCGCCTGTTATCGCCGACGCCGCCAAAGGCGCGTCGGTCGTGCGCACACTGGCCGCGATCCAGCAGTCCATGGATAACGGCGGGGCTTCGGTCAAGATCCCATGAGCTATTTTAAACACCCCACAGCATTGGTTGGAGATGGCGCGATCATCGGCGAAGGCACGCGCGTGTGGGCGTTCGTGAATATCATGAAAGGGGCATTGATCGGCCTGAATTGCAATATTTGCGATCATTGCTATGTCGAGGGGAATGTGGTGCTCGGCAATAATGTGACGATCAAGAACAATGTGCCGGTTTACGATGGTGTGATCCTGGAAGACAATGTGTTCGTTGGCCCGAACGCTACTTTTGTCAATGACCGCCGGCCCCGCAGCCGCAGTGCCGGCTGGACACTTGAACGGACGTTCGTCAGGAAAGGCGCGTCGATCGGGGCCAATGCCACGATCATGTGCGGGGTGACGATCGGTGAATACGCGGTGGTCGGTGCCGGTTGCGTCGTGATCCGGGATGTGCCGCCGCATGCGGTCATGGTGGGAAATCCCGCCCGCCAGGTTGGATTTGTGGACAAGGATGGCCGGCCTGTCAGTGCAGAGGAGCTGGCGTGAAGATCTTGGTGTCGCCTATCGCGTTTAACGAACGCGTCAAATTGCAAAGCGTTGTTGAGCGTTTTTTGAAATGCCCGCTTTACGGCAAGGCCGATTATCTGGTGATGGATGACGGGTCGAGCGATGGTTCCGCGCAGATGCTTGAGAGTTACGCGGACCGCGGGGTGCGCGCGCTGCATCATCCGCGGCAGAGCGGCGTTGGTGCGGCGATCCGTACTGTTATCAAGTACGCGCGTGCGAACAAGTATGATGTGCTGGTGATCATGGCTGGCAATGACAAGGATGACCCTGATGAATTGCCTGTCCTTTTGAAAGCGATTGATGACGGGTTTGATTTTGTCCAGGGCTCCCGGTATAAAGGCAGGGTCGGTGTCGGCGGCGATATGCCGTTCTACCGCAAGATCGCGACCCGCATGCATCCGTGGCTGATGTCGCTTTTTCTGGGCGTAGGGATCACGGACAGCACGAACGGTTTCCGGGCTTTTCGGCTTTCCATCTTTAATGACAAACGTATCAATATCGATCAGCCCTGGCTCGATGCCTACGAGCTGGAGCCGTACCTGATGTTCAAGGCGATCAGGCTCAGGTATAAATTCACCGAAGTTTTTGTGACAAAGATATATCCGCCGAAGAAGCTGGGTTATACCAAAATGAAGCCGTTCCTCGGCTGGTGGAGTATTTTAAAACCGGTATTTTATCTGGGATTGGGGATGAAACAATGAAGATCTATGGAAAGAATCCGGTATTGGAACGCCTGAAGGCGGATCCGAAGAGCATTCGCGTGATCTTTGTGCAGTCGGGACATCCGGAGCATAGTTATATTGCTTCGAAGGCCAAGAAATATAGCATTCCGGTGCAGGTGGTGGAAGCGCGCAAGATGCTCAAGCTCGGGCGCAGCATGAACACGCAGGGCCTGTTGATGGATGTGCAGGATTTTGAGTATGCTGATTATGAAGATGTTGTTGAAGAAGCGGCGGCCGGTACAACGGTGCTGGTTTTTATCGACGGACTTAATGATCCGCAGAATCTGGGCGCGATCATCCGTAGTTTGGGTTGTTTGGGAGGGTTTGCGCTTGTTTTGCCCACGCACGATTCAGTCCATGTGACCGATACCGTTTTGCGTGTTGCCTGCGGCGGGGAAAACCATGTCCGTGTTGTTAAAGTGAATAATCTTAACCAGGCGATCACCAAAGCCAAGAGTAAAGGCATCTGGATCGCGGGCAGCGTGGTCAAGGACGGGATTGACCTCAAAGAGACCAAATTGCCGTTCCCGCTCGCGCTGGTGATCGGCTCTGAAGAAAAAGGGATCCGTGATGTTACGCTGCCCAGGCTCGATGTGAAGCTGTCGATCTATATGGCACATCCCCGGATGGCGCTCAATGCCGCGCATGCCGCGAGCATTTTTTGTTATGAGATCAACAAACAAAGACCGAAAAATGCCAAAAAAACAAATTCTCAGTCGGGCGAGAAAGTCAGCTTCAACAACCTCCCGGAGTAAGGCCCTTGATTTCTTTGCCGAGGCCGGATTGCTCAAGCGCGTCAAGCGCAGCGGCTGGTGGGTGGCGGGGATCGAAAACCCGGAGAGCGTGGCAGACCATTGCTTTCGCTGCGCGGTCATCGGGTTCTATATGGCCCATGAGGAGGGAGCCGATCCCTATCGTGTGCTTGCGATGACGCTGTTCAACGATATTCATGAAGCCCGTATCAATGACCTTCACAAGATGGGGCATTATTATATCGATTTTAAAGCGGCGGAAAAGCGTGTTTTCGCCGATCAGGTTGCGCCGTTACCGTCCAGGGTCAGGGCCGAGATCACGGGTATCCGTACGGATTACGACACCCAGGGCACGCTGGAGGCCCTGGTGGCCCGTGATGCCGACATCCTGGAGTGCCTGGTGCAGGCCAGAGAATATTGTGATAACGGTTATCCTGTCGCGAAGAAATTCCTCAAGCGCGCGCCTGGATTTCTTAAGACGCGTACGGCCAGAGAGCTGTGGGAGGCCTTGCAGTCCTGGGATTCCACGGTCTGGTGGGAGAATGTTGTCAAGTTCGAGCGGTGATCATGGGTGGCCGATGGGCCTGTTCTTTAAGGCCCGTATTATTGCGATAAAGAAAGAGATTGAATTGGCGAAAGCGAAATATTAAAATTTATAGTATAATATTTCCCATGTATGAATTATTGATTGGGATAGACAGAGCAAAAAAATGCCTTTAAAAAATACAGACTTTCCCGCGTTCATTGATTCGCTTAAGATCGGCATTGCCCGCACTGGCTGCGGCCCCAATGCCAGGTTTCTTTTTGTCAATGCCGCCCTGGCGAAAATGCTCCATTATAAAAAGACGGAGCTGGAGGGGAAGAAATTCGCTGATATTTTTCAAAACCGGAAAAAGATGGCGGATATTTTCAAGCTCTTTGACCGCAATGTCAGCGTGGACGGGCAGGAGATCGCCCTGAAGTGCAAGAAAAGCGGGTCGATCCTTGCGGCGGTCTCTGTTACTGTGGACCATGATAAAAAGGGCCGTCCGCAGTTCCTGGACCTGGTGGTGGAGGATATTACGCGGCAGAAAGAGGTTGAACTGGACCTGGCGCGTTCCAAAGAGCTTTTCAAGGTCGTTTTTGATAATTCTGCGGCAGCGATCACGGTTATTGACGAACATGAAAAGATCGTGGCCTGGAACCCGTTCACCGAGAAAATGCTCGAGATGGGGAAGGCCGAGCTTTTTAACAAGCCGGTGAAGGATATTTATCCCGAGCGCGAGTGGCGCAAGATCCGCAAGCTCAAGATCAGGCTGAAGGGGCAGTTGTCCGGGATCAATACTCAGGTTATCAAGAAGGACGGGTCTATTCTTGATGTTGACGCATCGATCTCCGTCCTTAAGGATAGTCAGGGCAAGGTGGTCGGATCTATTGGGATCTTGCGTGATATCAGTAAACAAAAACGTATTCAGGACGCCTTGCTGAACGCCAAGATCGCGGCTGAGGGTGCCAACAGCTCTAAAAGCATGTTTTTGGCCAAAATGTCCCATGAATTGCGTACGCCGATGAACGCGGTGATCGGCATGCTGGACTTGACGCTGGACACGCCTCTTTCCGATGAGCAGAGGGACAATCTTAAAGTGGCTAAAGACGCGGCGGGGAACCTGCTGGGGGTCTTGAATGATATCCTGGACCTTTCCAAGGCCGAGGCCGGGAAGATCACCGTGGAGCAGATCGAGATCAGCCTGCGTGATGTCATCAAGAGCGTGTGCAAGGGGTTGGCAGTGCTCGCCCAGAACAAGGGGCTTGAGTTGCGCCATTCGCTGGCGGATGATATTCCGGCGCTGGTCATGGGCGATCCGGTGCGCATCCGGCAGATCATTATTAATCTGGTCAATAATTCCATCAAGTTCACCCATAAGGGTTATGTTGAAGTGTCTGTGCGGCAGGTCTCCTGCAGCAACGGGGAGAGCGAGCTGCATTTTGCTGTTTCCGATTCCGGGATAGGGATCCCCAAGGATCGGCAGAATTCGCTTTTTGAAGTGTTCAGCCAGGTTGATGAAAGCACCTCTCGTCGCTATGGCGGCACAGGGCTGGGGCTTGCGATCTGCAAGAAGCTCGTTGAAATGATGGACGGCCGTATCTGGATCGAGAGTGAAGAGGGCAAAGGCAGCAGTTTTAATTTCCGTATCCGGCTTAAGGTCAGCACGAATACCGCGCCGGCATCTTCCGGGTGGCAGGATCCTGCGCTACCCGTTGGCCAGGTTGATTCCGTTGGCCGCCTGCGCATTCTTCTGGCGGAGGATAATCTGGTCAATCAGAGGATCGCTGCGCGTGTCCTTGAAAAGCGCGGGTGGGAAGTGATCTGCGCGGTCAATGGCCGCGAGGTGCTTGACATCGTCGGGAAGAGTCATTTTGACCTTATCCTGATGGATGATCATATGCCGGAGATGACGGGTGTTGAGGCGACCGTCATTATCCGTACCGAGGAAAAGCAGACGGGGTTGCATATTCCGATCATTGCGATGACCGCTAACGCGATGACCGGTGACCGCGAGAAATACCTGGCACAGGGCATGGATGCTTATATTTCAAAGCCGATCGACCGGGAAATGTTGTTTCAAACCATTATTAATGTTGTCCAACAGAGGAAATCGGAATGAGCCAGGTCATTGATCTCAAGGATGTGCTGGAGCGCGTGCAGGATGATAAAGAGCTTTTGCTGGAGTTGTTTGATATCTTTACGGAAGATTTTGCCGGGAAGCGTGAATTGTTCTGGACGGCTTTCAAGAAACACGATGTGGTCGGTTTTCAGATGATCGCTCATGGTTTAAAGGGCGCGACCGGGAATATTTCAGCCGCGCAGATGCATGAGAATTGCGTTGATCTTGACCGGATGGGCAAGGACGGGGATATCAATAACGCCGGGCCCGCGCTGGAGTTGCTCGACCGGCAGTTCGCGGAGTTCAAGATCGAGGCCGCGCGCCTCAAGGCCGAGTTCACCAAATAAGTAACCGGGGAATAATGTTAAAGCGGATCTTCGCCCCCAAGATGGCCCTGGTCTTTCTGGCCCTGGCTGTCCTGGGGGT
Source organism: Candidatus Omnitrophota bacterium (assembly GCA_903908245.1). Lineage (GTDB taxonomy): Bacteria > Omnitrophota > Gorgyraeia > Zapsychrales > Fredricksoniimonadaceae. The sequence continues at coordinate 15,243 of CAIVRE010000014.1, read as the reverse complement.
TATATTTTATGGCCCTGCCGCGCAGTATCCTTTCGTTCATGATGATGTGGTTTTTATCCAGGCGAACCCGGATATCGGGCGCTGGGATAATATCGCGGATGTGTTCTTTCACCCGGGCGTGAATTGGGGAGCGGGGGCAATAGCGACCCCTTATTATCGTCCGGTCCTGGAAGTGTTCTATCGCCTTGAGTACAAGATATTCGGGATGGCCCCGTCCGGGTTTCATGCCTTCAATATCGGCTTGCATGTCGTCAATTCCTGGCTGGTGTGGGCGGTGCTGACGATCGGGTTTGCGTGTTCCGCGGGTGTCGGCCTCTTCCTTGCGTGCATTTTTCTTTTGCATCCGGTGCAGACCCAGGCGGTGGCCTGTGTGTCGGGGATATCGAACCTGGCAGTGACGTTCTTTTGCCTGCTTTCTTTCCTGTGTTATTTGATGATCCGGCGGTCCGGGATGGATCTCGTCTGGCTTTATTTGTCGGGGGCGGCATTCCTGGTCGCCTTGTTCACCAAAGAAGCGGCGGTTGTCCTTCCGTTGATCGTTGCCGGGCATGAATGGTCCTTCGGGGCAGGTGTTCGTCGTAAAGCCCCTGTGTTAACGCTGGCTGTTCTTGCCGTTCTTTATCTTGCCTGGCGGCAGGTCCTGTTCCCGGGGTTCAGCGCGCAGGTTTTTGACAGCCAGGGAGAATTCAGGCTGCGCCTGCTGGCTATCCCGGCCGCTCTTTTAAATTATGTGACATTGATCGTTTGGCCGGTGAATTTGCATTATTATCGCAGCCTGGACATCCTTGCGCCAAAACTTTCGCCGGCTTTGTTCCTTTTCGGTTTTGGGCTTTTGACCGCAGCCGGCCTTATGAAGGTTAAAGAGGATGTGCGGCGTCAGGTGCTTTTCGGCCTTGGATGGTTTCTGATCTGTCTTTTGCCTGTCCTGAACATTGCCCCGCTGATCAATGAATATTCTTTTGTCCAGGCGGCGGAACATTTTGTGTATTTGCCCTTGGTGGGGATCCTGGTGGCTGTTGCGGCGTTATCGCCTGGACTGGCGCTCGGCCTTTCCCGTCAGGTCCGGATGGGCGCAGCCATCGGCCTGGTCCTTGCCTGCGGCATGTTGACGGCACAGCAGTTGCCTTTCTGGCGCTGCGAGGTCGTGTTATTCGAGCGGGCGGCGGCTTTTGAGCCCAGGGCGGGGCGAGTGCGGCTTCTCCTGGCGCGGTCGTATGCCGATGCCCGCCGTTATGACGATGCATTGCGCGAATATAGCGCGTCCTTGCAAATCATGACGGAATATGTTAAAAAAGCTGGGCATTCCGGCGCCGGCGCCGTTTACGCGCAGTTTGTCAAGACCATCTATTTCGACCGTGGACAGGTCCTTTTGTTCAAGGGGGACCTTGACGGGTCGACCCGGGAATATCTTTGCTCGCTTGCGGTCAAGTCGAAGGATTACGGCGGATTCAATTCCCGGCAGCAGGATAGCCGCACATTTAATAATCTGGCGCTGAACATGATCCGTTCCGGCGATGTTGTGCAGGCGGGGAAATATTTTAAACAGGCGGTTGTTTTTGACGGGAATAATGCCGAGGCTTTGAGCAATCTTGGCGTTTATTCTTTTCAGAAAAAAGATACGGAGATGGCCCGTTTCTGGTTTGAGCGGGCGCTTAAGGTGCGGCCGGGTTTTGGTTCGGCGTGGGAGTATTTGAAGGAACTGGATAGAAGTCCTGCGGCTCCGAGGTCTTTTCAGAAAGGGTAAAAGGCATATGTCGCTTTGGGTCATTGTCGGGGTTTCATTGGCGGTGCTGGGGGTCCTTCTGATCCTGGCGTGGCAGATCCCCGAGGTTATTGAGAAGGAAAAAAAGAAGCGCCAGCGCGTGCTTGCGCCTGTCCCTCCAAAGGACTGGCAGGCGATCGCCGAGCGGTTCGAGCGCCGTGTGAAGACCATGGAGGCCGAGGCGCAGACATTTCAGGCGCAGCTTCGGGAAAAAGACAGGCAGGCGGAACAGGATGCCGCCAGCCTGGCCGGGGCCAGAAAACAGCTGGACCAGGAGAAAGCGTGGCGGGAGAAAGAAGAGGCCGCGTTCCAGAAAGAAAAAAAGCAGGAACGCGCCGTGCAGGAAGACTTGATCAAGACGCGGCTGGCACTCAATAGCGAATTGACCGAAAAAATAAAGTTTGAGTACGAGCTTAAAGAGTTGCGCCGGGTGAAAGAGGACCTGTCAGGCACCGGCCGCGGCCTTTCAACCCGTGTGATAGACCTGGAGCGCCAGCTGGACAGCGCGCTGAAAGAACTCAAGCAGCTGCGTGAGGACAATGCCGGTTTGCGTAAAAAGAAGGAAGATACCGAGTGGGTGGCGAAGGGCGATTACAGGCAGCTGGAGAGCGCCCTTAAGCGTGCCCGTTTTGAAAGTGAAGAGTTCAAGAAGGCGTTCCCGCCGTCCGAATGGCCCGGGTCGCTGCAGGATCATAAGACGGAAAAATCATAAAAGGCGGGGTTATGTCATTTCAATATCGTCAGCGCCTGCCGGATGTGCAGGATATCATTGCAGAGCTCCCGGTCAGTCCGGAGGTCCTGGAGGCCAAGCGGGAGCGTGACCGCGAGGTAACGGAGATCATGTCCGGAAAAAGCCGGAAGTTCCTTTTGATCATTGGGCCTTGTTCGGCGGACAATGAGGATGCTGTCTGCGAATATGTGGCGCGGCTGGCAAAACTGCAGCAGCGGGTGAATTCGAAACTGGTCTTGCTGCCCAGGATCTATACCAATAAACCGCGTACGACGGGGATCGGCTATAAGGGCATGGCGCATCAGCCTGACCCGAATGATGAGCCGAATATTGTGGAAGGGCTCATTGCTATTCGTAAAATGCATATTCGCGCGCTGGGGGAATCGGGCTTGAGTTCGGCCGATGAGATGCTTTATCCTTTCAACTATCCGTATCTTGAGGATGTGCTCAGCTATGTGGCGATCGGTGCGCGGTCGGTGGAGAACCAGGAGCATCGCCTGACCGTCAGCGGGCTGGATATTCCGGTGGGGATGAAGAATCCGACGGGGGGAGATATGGGCGTGATGCTCAATTCCATCCGCGCCGGACAGGCGCCGCATATTTTCTCCTATACCGGCTGGGAAGTTTCAACGCCGGGCAATCCTTTGACCCATGCGATCCTGCGTGGCGCGGTCAGCCCCTACGGGCGCAATATCCCGAATTATCATTTTGAGGATATTGTCCATTTGCAGAAGTTGTATGTTGAGTCCGGCCTGATGAATCCGGCGGCCCTTGTGGACGTGAGCCATGCCAATTCCAACCGGCAGTTCAAGGAGCAGCCGCGGGTGGCCCGGGAAGTCCTGGCTTCCTTGAAGTATGCGCCTGAGTTGAGGCAGTTCGTGCGGGGGCTGATGATCGAGAGTTATCTGGTTGAGGGAAGCCAGGACCCTTCGGGCTGCATATATGGCAAGTCCATTACGGATGCCTGCCTTGGTTGGGAAGATTCCGAACGCCTGGTGCTGGACATTGCCGATATTATTTAGTGGAGAAGCCATTGTTTTCTCGTCGAACTAACTGGGAATTGTCCGAGAACCCCCTTTCTCTTGCGCTTGCGGGATGTAAAGCAAAGGGGCTGAGGGTCCTTGATCTTACCGAGTCGAATCCGACCCGGGCCGGAATGGAATATCCCGCCGAATTATTTCTGGGCGCATTTAATAATAAAGAGAGCCTGATATATGCTCCTGAACCGAAGGGCCTTTTAAAGGCCCGCCAGGCAGTCGCGGGATATTTTGCCGCGCGCGGCGTTGTTCTTTCGCCAGAGCATTTGACATTAACGGCCAGTACTTCTGAAGCATATTCTTTTCTTTTTCGTCTTTTGGCTGATCCGGGAGACAGGGTTCTTTTGCCTGCGCCAAGTTATCCTCTGTTCTCTTATCTGGCGGACATTAATGATGTGGAGCCGGCGTATTATCGTTTGGTCTTTGACGGTTTGCAATGGCGCATGGATCTTGATTCGATCGAGAAGGCGGCCGAAGCGGGAAAGTGCAAGGCGGTTGTCCTGGTAAGCCCGAATAATCCGACGGGGTCGTTCATCAGTGCGGTTGAATTGAAGAGGCTCAATGCCCTTTGCGTGAAGTATGAAATGGCGATCATCAGTGATGAGGTTTTTGGCGACTATCTTTTTGAAGGCGCGAAGGATCGTTATATAAGCCTTGCCTCTAATGCGGAGGTGTTGAGTTTTACTTTAGGCGGGTTGTCCAAGGCGCTGGCCTTGCCTCAAATGAAGCTGGGATGGATCGCGGCTAATGGCCCCAAGGATATTCTGGCGGATGCGCTGGCCCGCCTGGAAGTGATCACGGATACGTTCCTGTCAGTGAATACGCCGGTGCAGAATGCCTGTGTCGAGTGGCTGCCGCAGGCGCATGTTATTCAGGATCAGGTCATGCGCCGCGTGACGGAGAATCTGGCGTTCCTTAACGCAAAGGCAGCGGCAGGCAACGGGGGCGCCTATGTTTACCCTGTTGACGGCGGATGGTACGCGGTCCTTCGTGCTGACCTCGGGATGCCGGAAGATGAATGGGCCGTGCGCCTTCTCAAAGAGAAAGGCGTGTATGTGCATCCCGGTTTTTATTTTGATTTTGAGACCGAAGGCCATATCGTCCTGAGCCTCTTTACCCCGCCCGACATTTTCCGCCAGGGTGTTTCACTTCTCTCCGTATTTTGACGTTTCGGGTTTCCATCCCAAGCGCCATGTTCTTACCGTCTGTGCGTTGACCTTTTCTTCTTATATGTTATTATTAACCAGCTATTACACTGTTAAACATTAGGGGAGATTTTCTATGGCCAGACCGAGCTGGGACGAGTATTTCATGAAACTGGCGATGATCGCCTCCGAACGTGCTACCTGCCCGCGCATGCATTGCGGCTGTGTTCTGGTCAAGGACCGTGAAGTGATCGCCACCGGCTATAACGGCTCGATCCCGGGTGACGCGCATTGCGAGGATGTGGGCTGCCTGGTGGTGGAAAACCATTGCGTCCGCACCAATCACGCCGAGATGAATGCCATTGTCCAGGCGGCCAGGAAGGGCCATATTATTGACGGAGGAACGGCGTATGTTACCAATATGCCGTGCACGACCTGTTCCAAGGCGTTGATCGCGGCGGGCATTGTGCGGGTCGTTATCTTTTCGGATTATCATGATACCCTGGCAACGGATTTCTTTGCCAAGGGAAAGGTCCGGATCGACAAGATCCCGATGCCGTCTAAAGAGATCGTTTATGACCTCGAGAAATACACCTCCGCGCGGAAAAGCTGAAATGAAAGCCTGTTTTCTGAAAGCGCACAAGGGCCGGATCGTTGACGGGGACCGTCCGGTCTATCTTAAAGGCGTGAACCTGGGCGGGTGGTTGATGCCCGAAGCCTATTTCATGCACGCCCCCAATCGGGGTCACCGTTTTTTCAGGGCCGGGTTTGTTAAAGCGCTGGGGGAGAAGGCGTACCGCGAGATCGAGGCCGCGTTCCGTGGAAGTTTTATCATTGAAGACGATCTCAGGAAGATCGCGGCCATGGGTTTCGACCATGTCCGCCTGCCGTTCCATTATGAGCTTCTGGAACCAAAGCCATTCGTATATTCTCAAAGCGGCCTGGCGTATCTTGATAAAGCGGTCGCCTGGGCGAAGAAATATGGCGTGCGGGTCATCCTGGATATGCACGCGGTCCCTGGCGCCCAGAATCACGACTGGCATTCCGATTCGGATGGCCGGGTGCTTTTTTATTCATCGAAAGTGTATCAGAAGCGCGCGGCCGCGCTCTGGCAGGTGATCGCGGACCGTTTCAAGGATGAGCCGGCGGTGATCGGGTATGACGTTCTTAATGAGACGGTCATCCCTGATCCGGCGCCGATGAACGCGTATTACCATGCCGCGATCAGGGCGATCCGCGCGGTTGATCAGAAGCATATTATTTTTGTCGAGGGGAACCGCTGGGCGCAGGACATTGAATGCCTTGATCGTTTTGACGACGGGAATATGGTCCTCGGCATTCATTTTTATGAGCCGCCGGATCTTACGTTCAACCTGGTCCCGGGTTTGCGATATCCTTTGCCTGGATGGGACAAGGCTGTGATGCGAAAACGCCTGGCGGGGTTTGCCGCCACGGCGAAGAAGCGCAACTGTGCGTTATGGTGCGGCGAGTTCGGGGTGAACGCGCGCGGGGGGTTTTACGGCGAGGACCTTTGGTTGAAAGATGTTTTAAGCGTGTTCAAGTCCATGGACATCCATTGCAGTTACTGGACCTGGAAAGCGGTTAAGAATCATATGTACCCTGACGGGATCTATAGTTATTTCCCCAATGCTCCGTGGGTGGACCGGGCGGGCGCGGTTTCGGGCTGGGATACCTGGGCGCAGCATTGGCCCAAGCTAAAGAAGAAAATGACCGCCTCCTGGCGGACCGATCAATTTACACTCAATCCGGCGATCGCGCAGGCGTTATGGAAAAAATAACCAGTTTGCAGAATTCCGGGATCAAGCGCGTGGTGCGCTTGCGCACCAAGAAGACGCGCGAAGCCAAAGGATTGACCATTGTCGAGGGAGTGCGCGAGGTGTGCCAGGCGCTGAAGGCGGGGTTGCGTTTTACGGGGGTGTATATTTGCCGGGAAGGCGTTTATCATTGTCCGGATGACCTTATCGCCGACCTGGAAGCAAAGAATATCCGGGTGTTCGATTGCGTGTGCAGTGTTTACGGCAAAATGGCCTATGGTGACCGCAAGGAAGGGGTCCTGGCGCTGGTGGAACAGCCGGAGCATTCTCTTGCGGGCCTCAAGTTGTCGGAAAAGCCTTTGATCGTGGTCATGGAGCGGGTGGAAAAGCCAGGGAATCTCGGCGCGGTCCTGCGGACCTGCGATGGCGCAGGGGTCGAGGGGCTGCTTGTTTGCGATGAACTGACGGATATTTATAATCCGAATGTGGTGCGTTCGAGCCTGGGGGCTGCTTTTACGGTGCCGACGGTCATGTGCAGCAACCGGGAGGCCCTGGAGTTCCTTCGCGCGCGCGGCATTCATTCCTTTGCCGCGGTGGTCCAGGCAAGCGATGAATATTTTAAGAAGGCAATGTCGGGTTCCTGTGCTATTGTACTCGGCAGTGAACAGGATGGTTTAAGCGATTTCTGGCTGCGCAACGCCGATGAAAAGGTGCGGATCCCGATGAAGGGCCGTATTGATTCGCTGAATGTTTCGGTGAGTGCGGCGGTCATGATCTATGAAGCAGTAAGGCAGAGGACTTTATGAAACTGATGTTGTTCTTGTCCCATAACGGGATCCTTTCCCGCCGCAAGGCCTTTGATGCGATCAAGGCCGGGGCGGTCGCGGTGAATGGCCGTGTCAATATAGAGCCGTCGACCGACGTCGACCCTGCCCGTGACAAGGTGCATTTTCATGACCGGCTGGTGAATGACAGGATCTTCGAATATATCATGCTTAACAAGCCGGAAAATTATGTGACGAGCTGTGAACGGCAGTTCGGTGAGGCAACGGTCATGGACCTTCTGCCGAAAGAGCTTAAGCATTTGCGTCCGGTCGGCCGTTTGGACAAGGACACGGAGGGGCTCTTGTTGTTCACTAATGACGGAGAGCTCGCGAATCAGCTGGCGCATCCGAGTTATGATGTGAACAAGACCTATCTGGTGAAGGTGCGGGGCAAGATCTCTGCGGACGAGGTCCGTAATCTGGAGGCGGGTGTTGTGATCGACGGCAAGAAGACGGCACCGGCGGTAGTGGCGCTTATTCGGGCGGGTGAGGATGTCAGTGAATTCCAGATCACGATCCATGAAGGCCGCAAGCATCAGGTGCGGTTGATGGCGGATGCGATCAGCCATCCGGTCGTTTATTTAAGCCGGTTAAGCCAGGGGCCTCTGGAGCTCGGTGGCCTTCCCAGGGGGGAGTACCGCCGGCTTTCGGAAGAAGAAGCGATGGTCCTCAAGCGCATCAAGCGTTCAGGGTCGCCCAAAGCCAAAAAAATTGATCCGAAGTCGTTGGCGGCAGAGCCTAAATATGTTGGCCGCCGTGGCCGCGGGGAATTCAACCGCGATCAGCGTTTGCGTCGGGAAGAGCTTTTACGCGAGAAACAGCGGGTAAGCGATGAGCGCCCGCGTTCGGCGCGTCCATCGCATCCGGAGCATTCTCCGCGCGAAGGGCGGCGCAGTGATACGCGCACTTCTGCCAGGCCGGTTGGCCGGGCGGAAAGTCGTCCGTCTCGCCCGGAGTTCGTGTCCCGTGAAGGCCAGCGTAGCGGCCGTGACGAGCGCCCGCGCCCTTATGCTCCCAGGGAAGCTTCCCGGACAGAAGATACGCGTCGCCCATCACGTCCGTATGCGTCAAGAGAAGAGGGTCGTTCCCAGGATCCGCGCCGGCGTCCGTATGTTCCCAAAGAGGGAAGCCGCGAGGAGCGTCCGCGGTCGTATGCTCCAAGAGACGTCCGTTCCGAGGATCCGCGCAGCCGTCCGCCGCGCCCGGAATATTCGTCGCGTGAAGGACATCGCAGCAGCCCGCGGTCGGGAGAGCGTCCTGCGTCCGGGCCGAAGCCGTTGTTCTCTTCCAATTCCGACAAGCGCCGGTCCTCCAGCACGCGCGAGTGGCATAGCGATTCCGATGTGCATTCTCCCAAGAATTCACCCAAACCTTTCCCTAAAAAGCCTTTCAGAAGAACTTAACACTAAGACCAGATATGATCTCCTTAACCAATGTATCCAAGAATTTCGATGAGCGCATGCTCATGGATAATGTGACCTTAAGCATTTTCCGCAACGAACGTATCGGCCTTACGGGCCCTAATGGTGCGGGGAAAACGACATTGTTCCACCTGATCATGGGCGATATGCAGCCGACAGAAGGCAATATCACGGCCCAGCGCGGTATCAAGATCGGTTATCTCCCGCAGGAAGCACATTTTGATTCCCGGCGTACCGTGATGGAGGAGGTGACCTCCGGTGACGATGAGATCCGCGGGCTTCTCGACGAGAAGCATCAGCTCGAGGAGAAGGACCTTTGCGGCGAGAACCGTTATGGCGATGTCCTTGAAAAGCTGGAAGCACTGGGGATCTATGACCTGGAGCATAAGGCCGAGAAGATCCTGGCCGGCCTGGGTTTCAAGGAGTATGAATTCAACAAGCCGATCGTCCAGCTTTCCGGCGGGTGGCAGATGCGCACGCTTTTGGCCAAGCTTTTGACCTATAATTACGACCTGCTTCTGCTCGATGAGCCGACGAATTACCTGGACCTTACCGCCACGCTGTGGCTCAAGGAGTTCCTGGGGAAATATCCGGGGTCGTTCATCATGATCTCGCACGACAAGATATTCCTTAATGATGTCACCAATTACACCATTGTCCTTGAGAACGGCCGGATGGTCAAAGTGAAGGGCAGTTACGATGTGTATGAGGAGCAGAAAGATCTGGAGTATCGGACGCTTGAAAAACGCATGAAGGTCATCGACAAGAAGAAAGACCAGCTTGAGCGGTTCACCAGCCGTTTTCATGCCCAGCCGAACCGGGCTTCCGCCGTGCAGAATAAAATGAAGATGCTCGACAAGCTGGAAGACGAGAGTGTGGACCTTCCTCGTACGCGGACGAGCATCAAGGCGTTCAACTTCCCGGAGACGACCGAAAGCGGCTATACGGTGCTGAATCTGGAGCATATTAAAAAAGCGTATTCGGACAAGGTTATTTATACCGACCTCAATTTTGAGATCACCAAAGGGCAAAAGGTTTGCCTGGTCGGGCCTAACGGTGCGGGTAAGTCGACGCTGCTCAAGATCCTGGCGGATGTGATCCCTTACGACAGCGGTACGCGCCGTCTGGGCTATGGGGTCAAAATGGGCTATTTCTCCCAGACTCGCCTGGATGTCCTCAATCCGAACCGTTCGGCGCTGGAAGAGCTGCTCAGCGCGGTGGGCGGAAGTTTCCCGCAGACGCAGGCGCGTAATTTGCTGGGCATGTTCAATTATCACGGCGATGATGTGTTCAAGCCGGTTTCGGTGCTTTCGGGCGGCGAAAAAAGCCGGCTGATCCTGGCGAAGCTGTTGATCAATCCTCCCAACCTTATCCTGCTCGATGAGCCGACAACGCATTTGGACGTGGCGGGGGTTGAAGCGCTGGTCAGGGCGCTCAAGAATTACCGCGGGACCATGTGTTTTATCAGCCATGACCTTTATTTTATCCGTGAGATCGCCAACCATATTGCCGAGGTGGAAGGCGGCGATATCCGCCAGTATCCCGGCGGGCTGGATTATTATCTGGACAAGAAGCAGGGCCGTGTTTCCGCCGAGGATGAAAGCGCAAAGAAAGCGGCGGCCCGTCAGGCGTATGAAGCCCAGAAGAAGCCGAAACATGACCCGAATGAGCCGGAGCATTTAAGGTCGGCGCGGGAAAAGCATGAAAGCGCGCTCAAGCGCATTTCAGAGATCAAGAATCGCGTGAAAGCGATCGAGAAGGAAGAGAAAGACCTGGAAACGGAAACATACGTCAAGTCGCGCGTGATGAACACTGCGTTCACCGGACGGGGGCGTGAAGACGCCATCGAGTGCGGCCGCCGGCTCAAGGAGATCCAGCTGAAGCTGCGCGAGCTGGGGAGTGAAAAGAGCCGTTTAACGGAAGAGCGGAATCGTATCAGTCAGGGTTAGCGATGAAATTAAAACTCGACCTGCATAATATTTTTTCCAACACGAACGCGATCGATGCTGCCCTGCGCGGGGTGATGGACGAGGCGATCGAGAAGCACGCGGAATATGTCGAGATCATCCCCGGCAAAGGCAGCGGCCAGCTCAAGAAGACCGTTTTGCGTTTCCTGGAGAACAGTTACAAAGGGCGTTATTCCCGCATTGAGAAGGACGACAAGAATTTCGGCCGCATTTTTGTACATTTCAATTGGAACAAACTCCGTTAAGAATTCCCTATTTTTTGATGCGGGTTCAAGTATAGTCGCTTTGCCTGCCATAACATGCCGCCTTGTTATTCCGTGAATCGCGGCTTGATAGCATGGGTACGGCAAAGCCGCTATATTATCGAGCGGGTGACGCCGCAGGCGGCAGGACCCGCGAGCGAGTAAGGCGCAACAAGCGTAATGAATATTTATTTGGATTGTTAGGTGAGAATTTTTATCTTCTTCAATTCAACCATGGCTTAAAGTCTTTTAATTTAATAGATTTATAACAAAAAGTAATAGCGTTTTCCTGCTTTGGGCCCCTTTAATAGTTAATATTCTTTTCATCGTATATACTTTTAATGGTGGAATTGCGCTATTAATCAAAGGTGAACGGGATGATCGGTCAGATCGTATATAGCTATTGGTCTAAATATTTACGTGTATTGACGGCATTTATCTTTTTGATGATGTCGGCCATGCCGGCGCGGGCGTCTATGGTCCTGCTTCCTGAGCCGGGGGCTATGCTGCCGCCCTCGTCTTCTTTTGAGGCTTCCCGGCTTCGTGCGGTCACGATCGATGTGAAAGATCCATTGCGGTTTGAATTTTTGATCGATCGCGGAACGCAAGAACTCGCGGCAGACCGGAAAAACGGTGAATATGCCCAGCTGGTGAAATATTTCCTTGCCGCGCTCACGATCCCCGATACAGATCAATGGGTCAACCTTTCTCCTTACGAGGGGGACCGCCTTATCAGTGAACAGTTCGGCCAGACCGAGATGGGGCGTGACCTGTTGGCCCAGGATTACCTGCTCAAACAATTGACCGCTTCACTGATGCATCCGGACAGCGTAACAGGCAAAAAGTTCTGGGCCGCGCTTTATGAGAAAGCCCATAAGGCCTTTGGGACCACCGACATCCCTCTTGAAACATTCAACAAGGTCTGGATCATCCCGGATGATGCCGAGGTTTATGAAAAAGGCAGCAGCGCGTTCCTTCTGACCCAGCGCCTGCGGGTCATGACGGAACGGGATTATACGGCTTTGCGTGCCGGCCAGGACAGCGCGCCGGTCGCGAACAGGCCGGCGGAAGACAAAGACAATGCGGAGCTGACGCGGATATCGTCGGAGACGGTCCGGGATATCATTGTTCCGGTCATTGAGAAAGAGGTTAATGAAGGCCAGACTTTCGCGCAGTTGCGCCAGATCACTTCGGCCATGATCCTGGCGACCTGGTATAAAAAGGCTTTGCGGGAGTCTTTCCTTGGGCAGTTATATGCCGACAAGAGCAAGGTGGCCGGGGTCAACCAGGACCCAAAGAACAATGAACAGATCTATCAGCAGTACATGGCGGCGTTCCGTAAAGGTGTTTTTCAGCTGATCAGGGAAGACTATGATACGTATTCCCGGGAGCTTATTCCGCGGAAGTATTTCTCCGGCGGTATCACGCGCCGGGTTAGACCGGGAGAGGAAGGGTCCATCCGGTATGACGGATCGCCGTCGCAATTCTCCGACGGGGCGAGGCGTGCGGCGGGCGATCTTGCGCAGCAGACCATGGACAGGGCCGAGGTTGCGCTGCATGATGCCGCGGAAGCGTCGAAGAAGGCCATACAGGGCGCCAAAGAATTTTATGCGGATGCCAGGACAGGCATCCGGTTGCCGGTATTGACGGTCAATTATGCCAGAGATGAGAAGGGCGATATATGGCAGTCCCGTCCGGCGGGTAGTGATATGTATGTGAGAAGAGGGAAATTGCCTGATGGCCGTGTTGTTGCCGCACAATTGCCGCAAGGGGGGACCGAAGAGGCTTTGGGTTCGTTCCTGGAAGCTTACCGGATAACGCGACAGAACCCTGCCGCGGCCAGCCTTTATTCCGAAGTGTTGGGGGTGGCCCGCAATGAACAGGGACAATGGGAGATCCTGACCGAATGGATAGAGGGCCGTGATGGCTCTGTTCAAGAGTTGTTTGATCGACAGACGGAAGGTGACCGGAAGTTGCTGGTGGATGCTTTGGCTCCGGGGATGTTGGCGGAGGTCATTGATTCGGGGCTTAATTTGGGGAGAGATACGATCGAAATGGATTATCTTCGTAATGTCGGCGGAAAATTAAGATTTCTTTTTCCGGTCCGTACGGGAGGATGGTCAAGGAATGTCTTGAGCGGTAACTTGATCGGCCTGCCGGGATCACTTGAGGGGGCGGCTGCAGAGGGACTGTTGCCCGTCAACCCTGACCGGTTCGGGAGCACTGTTGTAACAGGGGTCAATGGACTGGGGGCCACTGTCCGGCGTCTTTTGGGGAAACGTACGGGCGGGACGATCATGATCCTGAAGCCGGGATATGAGGCTTCACAGGTCTTTATGCAGCGTATCGTGAGAAGGTTGTTGAGGTCAGAACAGGGCAAGAGCGTTTTGTCATCTGATGGCATTGCCTCGCGGATCCGGAGCCTTGCATTTGACCTGGCGCGCCAGCAGGCCGAGAATCTGGTGATCGATTCCAAGGGCAGCCTGGCGATCGCAACTCACGAGGAGCTGAACAAGTGGCTGGCGGACCAGAAGGGCGATAAAGAAAAAGCCCTGAGATCTTTTTGGGAAAACTATCGTGCTCCTGTTGTGCGGAATAATATTGATATTGACCGGGTCGTTGGAGCGCTTATCGCGGACAGGGCGGAGAGTTCTGTGGGCACGCCCTTTCTGACAGGTCCGAACAGGGTGCAGGTATCCCGGGGTATTCCGCGGGAGATAGCAGAGGGGTACCATGCCTTTTCCGCCCGGTTCGGCATTGATGACGCTTTGGGCCTGCTGGTTTTTGGCGTTAAGGACCTGGACCGGAAGGTGGCTGTCAGGTACCGCAAGGATTTTGTCGATCAGGAAGAGGTCCTTGCTTTAAAAGACCTTTTTCATCTTGCGGCCAATGAGCGGGTCGAGAATGTCCACGTGGATCATATTGTCCTACAGGGGAACATCAATGATGTCCCACAAGAAGTGAGCCAAAAGTTTCGGGACCATCCTTTGTCTTATTATCAGGAATATAACGAACATAGTATCGATGTGCTGGTAACGTTCCGTTCGGGCCTTGTCGGCAAGACCGCCGGGAATTGGGAGATGCTTGTCGATCTGGCCAGGGACCAGGATGTTGCCGGGATCGAAATAGGGGGAGGAAATTCCTGGATGCGGGCCCCGTACGAGATCCCGGAGGCATATAAGAAGAACGGGGCCGACTGGATGAAGGAGTACCGGGCTGTATTGGCAAAACATGTCAAGGCAATGGACCGGGATTTGATCGGCAGGCAGGTCAGCCATGGACCGTTGCGCGGCTTTGTTAAGAATGTTGTCCAAGGGGCCCAGGATCTTGGCAAGGGATTCGGCGGGGCGGGGCTTTATCTTGACCTTGAACCTGATCAGAAGATCGCGGTTGAGTATGCGGACTTTGCCAGAGAAGCGGCTGAAAACCGTATTGCCAATGATCCTCAGGGATTTTCCGCCGGGGAGGGCGCGCGGCATCCTGTGGTCATGACCGGCGTGATCGCATCGGTCGATGGATTGCGTGTCGGCTCTTTTGAGGTGGTCCGTGACGGGGGGCTTGATCTTGACAAGGGCCGCTTCCCGGCGTTATGGGCGGATGATCCGAATCTGCAGGCGGCCATGGTCGATATGTTCGATGTTCTTGATATGCGCAATGCACAGAAGAACGGGTTAAACCTAAAGACCGATCGCCTTCTGGTCGTCCATGCGAGTGCCGGAAGCAGGGTTGTTCACTGGAATGCACAGCGCGATCTTGTGACGTCCCGGGAGTCTCCTGTTGTGCCGGATGCCGGGGAAGGGCAGCCTCAAACAGATTTGACCCGTGGTGGTATTGATTTTAATTCTGAAGCACTTAACCTGCGTATCAAGCGCGACGGGAGCGGCGTGCCCCTTCCGTTGCCGATGCAGAACCTGGAAGGGCTCGACATTCAGGGGTTTGTCCCTGAAGTCCTGTCGATCACGCCTGTTGCCGCCGGGCCGTTCTTCAGTGATATAAAATAAGGTTATTGAGGAAATCCTGTTAGTCGCTATTGAGGAAACTCCGAACTCTCCGAGGCCCTGTTGGGCCTCTGGCAGAGTTCGGAGTTATTTTTCAAGAATTCTTGAAAAATAAAAAAAGCCCTCAGGTGAACATGGGGGCTTTCTTTATTTTGGCAAAAGATCATGCCAAGAAAAAATTACTTCTTCTTCTTTGCAACTTTCTTGACAGCTTTTTTAGCAGCTTTCTTAACAGCCATAAGTAGTTCTCCTTTCTTGAGGTTATGTAGTGCTTGTATTCAAACCTGAAAATATATTAACACGGGCAGGGATAGATACAAAAAATATTTCATTTATTTTTGT
>CAIVRE010000013.1 GCA_903908245.1 Candidatus Omnitrophota bacterium | reverse complement strand
AGGACGGTCGAGGAGATCGAGATCCCGCGTTTTTTTTCAAGTTCCATCCAGTCCGAGGCTGTTTCGCGCTGTTTCTTCTTTGCCGTAACGGATCCGGCCAGGTCCAGGGCGCCGCCGTACAATAAAAGTTTTTCGGTGAGCGTGGTTTTCCCCGCGTCAGGATGCGAAATGATCGCGAATGTCCTGCGCCGCGCTGTTTCCTGTTTGATCTGATCGTTGATATTCAATGTGTACCTGTTTGTTCCTTTAAATTAATCGGGAATAATATATGGGAGATGCTATGGGGGAGTGAGATGAAAAAGAAGATCTTTATGTTTTGAGATCGTGGTAATCATGAATGCAACTATATATTATGAAAAGGATCTGTCAAGGACGGACTTTAAGTGCCCGACCTTTGGTGTTGGAATGTTTTTTAATATATTGGAAAGATAGATGCCGGGAGTATAATTCTATTTTTAAGGAATATAATTTAATCAGGTTGTCCGCGGGAGCTCGCGGGGAGAAAGGTGTTGTATGAAGTTCGGGATCAAAGTCGGGATGCTAGGATTGTTCCTGGCCGCAGCAGGGGGTGTGTTGGCGGCAAAACCTTTAATGGTGGAAGATCTCAAGGGGCCCCAACGCGTGGAAGCATTGCTTGAGCTTGGTGCGGTCAGGCCTTTTAGCCATGACGGGTTGTTTGATGCTGATCCAAAAGAGGAGACTGCGGCGGTCGATCTGAAGTTAAGCGAGATGGTCGCGCTGGCGCAGAAGACGCGTCTGGAAGGAGCTCTTGATCAGGAGAGGGTCAATGAAGCGCTGGGCCGCAGCAGCCAGGCCTTGTCTTTTTTGCTGCCGCAGCTGGAAGGCGGGATATCTCAATCGAGGACATTCAAACAGAACCTTGAGGCGCAGGGGATGCGGGGATACGGGGTTATCGGTCCGTACAATACATTTGACGCGCGTTTGAGGCTTGTGCAGAAGATCATCGATATCAGCGCGGTGGCCAGGTTCCGGTCAGGGCGTGCCGAGGTGAATATCGCCCGCTATCAGGAGGAATTTACCAGGCAGAAGATCGTTCTTTCAGCATCATTGTTGTATCTCGATGCGTTGCGCGCCCAGGGTTCGTTCCAGGCGGCGGAAGCGGCGGTCGCATTGAGCGAGCGGCTGCTTCGTCAGGCTGAGGCCCGCAGGCAGGCAGGAACAGCCGCAGGTATTGATGTGGCGCGTGCCAGGACCCGCCTGGCCGAGGATCAGTTGCGGCTGGAGCGTTCCCGGACAGGCCTTCATGATACGTACCTTGAACTTCAGCGTTGGACGAGGATCCCTTACGAGCGGAGTATCCGGCTTTTGAATGTGTTGTGTTTTGTCCGTGAGCCTGTTCCATCCATTGCCGAGGGGATGGCCATTGCCGCGAAGAATCGTATTGATATGCGGATCGTGGCCGAACGGGTCCATGCCGCGGAATGCTCCTTGACACGTTCCCGCGGGGAGCGGCTCCCGGTTGTTTCGGTTTCGGCGGATTACGGGGTGAGCGGTAATGAGCCGAAGGAAAATGACCGCAGGACGAGCGGCGTGATGGTCGGTGCCACGATGCCCTTGTTGGAAGGGGGCCGGATCGCCGGAGAGGCCAGGGAGGCGCTGAGTTTGAAGCGCCAGGCAGAGTTGATGCGGGATGATCTTGCACGGCAGGTCGAGGAGGATGTGCGTAAAGCCATGTGGGCCATGACTGACAGTGCGGCCCAGGTGGATACAGCGGCCAGGGTCGTTGAGCTTTCCCGTCAGGAAATGGACCTGGCTAGCCACCGGTTCGCGGAGGGAGTGGCCGATAATATTGAGGTCGTGAGCGCCCAGGCATCGCTTGCGCGGGCGCGCGATGAGTATGTTGCGGCGTTGACGCAGTATCATGCCGCGCGGATGAACCTGGATTTTGCTCTCGGGGAGCCGGGGTTGTTCTATCTTCAGGATGCAATTAAAAAGGAATAGGTCATTATGGAAAAGATCGAGGGGGCCGGAAAGTCATCCGGGGTAAATCTTTTTTCGCCGCCGGTGCTTGTTGCGGCCGGTGTTCTTGTCGGCATTGTTGTGGCCGTTGTCATTTATAAAAGCATGTGTTATGTGTCGACAGATGACGCTTTCATTGATGGAGATGTGGTCGCTGTCAGTCCGAAGGTCAGCGCGCATGTCCTTAATGTCCTTGTGGATGATAATCAGGCCGTGATGGCCGGGACGGCGCTTGTTGATCTGGATCCCAGGGACTTTGAAGTCCGTGTCGCAATGGCCGCGGCTGATCTTGAGGCGGCCAGGGCCGAGGATGATCAGGCGCAGCAGGACGCTGTTCGTTACGGGAAATTGAGCGAGACGGACGAGGTTTCCAAACAGCAGATGGACCGCGCGGTCCTTCGGGCACGGACGGCGGCGGCCAAGGTTTCATCCGCCGAGGCGGCGCTTCAAAAGGCAAAACTGGACCTGTCTTATACGAAGATCGTTTCTCCCGCGGCGGGGCATGTGGCCCGCAAGGCCGTGGAAGTCGGCTCTTTTGTCCAGCCGGGGCAGGCCCTGATGGCGGTTGTTTCTGATAAAAAGTGGGTGGTGGCGAATTTCAAGGAAACCCAGCTGACGCGGATACACCCCGGCCAGAGCGTGTCGATCAGTGTTGATACATATCCCGGGAAGGTTTGGATCGGGCATGTGGACAGTATCCAGCGCGGGACGGGGTCCCGCTTCAGTCTTTTTCCGCCGGAGAATGCGGCGGGCAATTACGTGAAGGTCGTCCAGCGTGTTCCCGTCAAGATCGTCTTTGACGAGGTGCCGCAGGAGCGCCATCCTCTTTCGGTCGGGATGTCCGTTGTTCCCGAGGTCAGGGTGCGCTGATGGCAGAGGCAACCGCTCCCGCGGCCTGGAAACCCCGTTATAATCCCTGGCTGATCGCGCTCGCGGTCATGATGGCAACGGTGATCGAGGTCCTCGACACATCCGTTGCGAATGTCGCGTTGCCGCATATCGCGGGGAACCTGTCGGTCACGAATCATGAAGCGACCTGGGTCCTCACCAGTTATCTGGTTTCCAACGCGATCATCCTTCCGGCGGCGGCGTGGTTCGGCGGTTTTTTTGGCCGCAAGCGCGTCCTGATCACCTGCATTATGATCTTTACTGCCGCGTCGATGCTTTGCGGCCTTGCCAATAGCCTCGGGTTCCTTATTTTTGCGCGGATCCTGCAGGGGCTCGGCGGCGGGGCGTTACAGCCCATATCCCAGGCCATTCTTCTTGAGAGTTTTCCCAGAGAAAAGCGCGGGCAGGCGGTGGCGGTCTTCTCGATGGGGGTCGTGGTGGCGCCTATCATCGGGCCTATTGTGGGCGGATGGATCACGGATAATCTGTCCTGGCGCTGGGTGTTCCTGATCAATCTTCCTATCGGGATCCTGTCGATCTTTCTGGCGCGTCTTTTTATCGAGGATCCGCCGTATCTCAAAAAGGGCATGGCGGGATCACGGATCGATTATATCGGTTTTTCGCTGATGGCGATCGGGCTGGGGACGCTTCAGCTTGTCCTGGATAAAGGGCAGGAGGTCGATTGGCTGCAGGCGCCCTGGCTGTGCTGGGCATCGGGGGTTATTGTGGCGGCGCTGATCGCTTTTGTATGGTGGGAATTGCGTGTGAGGCATCCGGTCGTGGACTTGAGGATATTCCGTGACCGGAATTTTGCGCTGGGGACGATCGCGATCACGGTCGTTGGCGCGGTCCTTTACGGGACGTTGGCGTTGTTACCGCTCTTTTTTCAGACATTGATGGGCTATTCCGCGTATTTAAGCGGCCTGGCGATCGGTCCACGGGGCATAGGCGCATTCCTGGCCGCGATCGTTATTGGACGGCTGAGCGGCAAGGTAAGCAACAGGCTGCTTTTGGGGACCGGTTTCTTTATTCTTGGATGGACCTGTTGTTTGATGGGGAATATCAATCTGCAAATGGGCCTTAATTCGATCATTTGGGCGGTTATTGGCAACGGCACTGCCTTGCCAATGGTGTTCATCGCATTGACTACCATGAGCATGTGGACGATCCGCAACGAGGATATGGGCAATGCTTCCGGTTTGTTCAATCTGATGCGCAATATCGGAGGAGCTGTTGGCATCGCTGCCGCGACGACCATTCTGGCGCGGATGGAGCAGGTCCATCGGGTGTACCTGGGAGCGCATTTAACGCCGTATGATCCGGTGTATCAGCAGGCGCTCAGGCATGTGGAGCAAACGTCGGCATCTTTGGGGATCGCATCCTCGGGCATGGCGGCCCAGGCCTATATTTATAAAGAGCTGTCCCGACAGGCGGTCCTTCTGTCGTTCGTGGATAACTTTTTCTGGTTTGGAGCGTTGAGTTTCTGTTTTATCCCGCTGGTCTTTCTTTTTCGTTCCGGAGCAAAGCAGCGCCAGGGGGGACTGGCAGCGGCACATTGAAGAAGATCTCGAGTGAGTGTCAAGCAGGATTACGGGAGACTGTTGGCATGCCTTCTGCCGTCGAGAATATTCGCGCGAATATTTCCAGGGCGTCGTTAAAAGATGCGCTTCTTTTGATCCTTGTTTATACCGTCCTGGTTTTGTTTATTGTGTTGAATTTGTCCGAAGCTGCGCGCCTTTTGGGGAACGCATTGTCCGCCTTTATATTTTTCATGGGGACATTTCTTCCGGTTTTTTTGTGGTGGCTTTATGCCATTTCCCGTCAAGGGGATCCGGAGCGTGTTCTCTGCCATGCCAGGATATCGTTTGCCCCTGTTGCTCTGCTTTTGATCCTGTTGCCGTACAATTTCTTCTATATCCGTTGTGAAAGCCTGATCTTATACGGTTGTTTGGCGCTTGTTCTTTTAGCGATGTGGATATTTGATGCGTTGTTAAGGGATGCCAGGCCTTCGCCGCCCTGGCCCGGATGGCGGATGGTTGCGGTCATTCTTGCGGGATACGCCGCGATCTTCGGCGGGATCAGCCTCTTGCGGCACTGGGATCTTCAGGATACCCGTTCGTTCGACCTGGCGATCTATAATCAGATCCAGTGGAACAATATCCACGGGCATTTTTTTGAAAGTTCTGCCAGCGGATCGAACTTTGCAACGCATAATTCGCCGTTCCTTCTGCTTTTGTCTCCGCTTTATGCCCTGTATCCTTGTCCGGAGAACCTTCTGATCCTGAAAACGATATTCCTGACATTGTCCGCTATTCCTTTTTATTTGATCGTAAGGCATTTTTTGACGGCCGGGGCAGCACTTCCGTTCGTTTTGAGTTATTTATTTTTTCCTTTTATCATCGGGCAGAATTTTAATGCGCCCCATGAAGTTTGTTTCCTGCCGTTGTTCCTGTTATTTTCTTATTATTTTTTTATCAAAGACCGCTGGCGGCCCTTTCTTTTGTTCCTGATCGTTTCTTTATCGTTCAAAGAGCATATGGCCATGGTGGCGGTCATGTATGGGGTATATGCGTTGTATCTTAAGAAGCCCTGGCGGTGGGTCATTATTCCTATTGTTATGGGCATTATCTGGGCGGTGTTCTCGATCTGGCTGATCGGTTATTTTCAGACCATTTATCAGGTTGACCCTCATCCGGCCTGGTTGCTGCAGGATCTTAAGGCGCATTATATTTTTTCGGACCCGGTTCGGGGCAAGGCCATTTTATCGGGCTTAAGAACATCGAATTTTGCGGATATTCAGTCGCTGGGGCATTCGTACCTTCTTTTTGCGCCGCTGCTCGTTGTGTTGCCTTTTCTTTCAGCCGCTTTATGGCTGGGGATCCCGGAACTTCTGATCAACAATCTTTCAAGCCATCTTTTGATCTATCCGACATGGCAATATTGCGTGGTCATATCGTGTTTTGCCCTGGTGGCCTGTATTGAGGGAGTGAGGACGGTGTCTTCCGGCGGATGGGTGCAAAAGCTGGGATTCCCGGCGCATAAGGCCCATGGATTATTGGCATGGCTGATCTGCCTTTGCGTGGCGGGCCATTTTTTTCTTTGGGCAGAATTTCTTCCCGTCAGGCCTCAGCCTCAATATGTTCAGGCAATGAATGATGCGCTTAGGATGATCCCTGCAACGGCTTCGGTCAGTACGTTAAAGATCTTTGCGGCGCAGGTGTCGGGCCGTCGTGAGTATTTTCTTCTGGAAGACGGCCGCAAGGGAGAGTACATCCTTTTGGGCCAGGGGGTAGGGATCAAAGGAGTTTTTGCGGATCCCCGCCAGGCTTCGAATTACGGGAAGATCTTTGATCGGGAGGGGATCGAGGTTTATAAGGAGGTAAAGAGGTAGGGGAAAAGCGTTATTTGTCAAATTCTCAATGTTTTTAAAAAAACGCAATATCATTTGTCAAATGAATTAATGCAAAATACAATAAATTTATATCGTTTCGATCTGATCTGACAATGTGTTCCATTGTGTCGGGGTTTATTTACGGAAAGGCAGGGGCTGTTGAAAAAGATCATAGCGCTTCTTTTCATGCTGGGCATTTGTCCGCTCGTCGCGTCTGCTATGCCAACAGATATCGCGCGTGAGCGCGCTATCGATTATGAGTTGGCGGCCGTAGAGGGCTCATCTAATATGCCTTCTTATGAGTCGGCGAGTGTTCCGGAGCAACAAGCCTCTGTAACAAATGTTGATCGGCCGATACAGAATGCCAATGGATACGGGTATGCTTCTGTACAGCCGCAGAAGACGATGTTGGAACGCAGGCATAACAATGAAATTGCTTTTCAGATGGCGTCGTACCTTTACGAAACAGAAGATAAGTGGCCATTCTATTATCCCTATACGGTTGCGGATAAGGTTAAAAAGAACGGGTCTCTTTTCGGGTTTTACGGAGCCAAGACATGGAGCCTTTCCGAGCCGTTAAAGACCTGGAGTGATATCTGGAAGACGTCTCCTTTTCCGAATTTTGTCAAGGTCGAGGCAGAGGGGTCCTTGGGCCGGACAGATTATTCATCGTTCGCAACGGGCAAGCGGCAGGGCTTTGACGCTTGTGAGCTGGATGCGCGTTTGTTGTTCGGGTACGATTATATATGGAGCACTGCGACGCTTTTTACGCCTTATGTCGGGTTTGGGTACCGGCGTTTTTCGGATGAAACCGGTGGATGGGAGGATTTTGTCGTCAATAATTACGTGGGATTCAAGACCGAGACCAATTTCTTCTATGTGCCGGTGGGTTTCGAGACGCTGACGCAATTGAATGACCAGTGGGACCTGACTTTTAAGATGGAGGGGGACCTGGTTGTTGGCGGTTCCGTGAATTATTTTCTTAATGAGATCCCGGGGCCTTTCACGGGGACGGATACCGAGACTGGCCTTCCTGTGACGGTTAATCTTCAGAAATCGACCTCTGATCTAAAGGCGGGTTGGGGTTTTCGGACATCGATGAAGATCATAAGGAAATATAATGCTTTTGATATTTATGCGGAACCTTTCTTTAAATTCTGGAGTTTAAAGCAGAGTGATGCGATGCAGGAACATGCTGCTTCTGCCACCAAGGATTATGTGTCCGCTTATCCGGATGGCAGCCCGTATAAACCGTTGTGGACCCCGCAGAATTTCACGAGTACTCTCGGTTTACGGATGGGCGTCCAGTTTTAATTGTTAATGACCCGGATGAACGCAGCGCTGAATCGGCGCAGTTTCTGTTCACCGACACCAAAGATCTGAGCGAATTCCTCTTTGGTCGTTGGCCTGCGGTGGCACATGTCGATCAGCGATTTGTCCGAGAAAATGATGTAGGGCGGGACGCCGAGTTTATCGGCGAGCTCTTTGCGTTTGTCTCGCAGTTTATTGAATAACGCCGTGTCATAATCTTCGCTGTACCTGGCCCGGGCCGTTCTTGCCGGGGCGGTCTCCGGCTCCGGCAGATACCCCTGGAACGAACATTTTCCGCTTAACACTGTGTAGGAGCCCTGGCACAGGCTTAAAACCCCGTATTCATCGTCTTTACTCAGAAGGCTGCGGGATAGCAACTGGATCACCAGGTTCTGCCACTGTTTCACCGACCATTCATGTCCGGTCCCGAAGGTTTTACATTGATGATGGTTGTACTTCAGGACTTTTTCCGCTTCACTGCCTCGCAAGACATTAATGATATGCAAGGCGCCGAAGCGTTCATCGGTTTCTGAAACGCATTGCAGGAATTTAATGGCCGCGGTGGTCAGGTCCATCGGCGTTTCTTTTGGCTTTACACAGTTGTCGCATAACCCGCATTCTTCAATGGAGTAGTTCTCGCCGAAGTAGGTGATCAGCGGTATGCGCCGGCACTGTCGGCTTTGGGCGAAGGCCATGATGGCATTTAAATGGTTCTGCGCCACCCGTTTTTGCGTCTCATCTGTTTTCTGGTCAATAAAGTATTTGATCTTGCCTGCGTCACCGGCGCTAAAAAGCAATAAGCATTGTGACGGCAGTCCGTCGCGTCCGGCGCGCCCTGTTTCCTGGTAGTAGGACTCGATATTCTTGGGAAGGTCGTAATGGATGACAAAACGCACATTGGGTTTGTTGATCCCCATTCCGAAGGCAATGGTGGCGACCATGATCGGGACATCATCCCGGATAAATGATTCCTGGTTCTTGTGACGGACGTCGTCTGTCAGGCCGGCATGGTAGGGCAGGGCTTCAAGGCCGACGTCATTTAGATCTTTGGTGAGGCTGTCGACCTGTTTGCGTGAAAAACAGTAGATGATCCCGCTTTGGCCCTTGAATTTCTTGATGTAATCGATCGTCTGGTCGGTGGCATGGCTTTTGGGAATGACTTCATAGAATAAATTGTCACGATTGAAACTTGCGACCAGTTCGCACGGATCGTTGAGCGTCAAGTTCGCAATGATGTCCCGGCGCACGCGTTCGGTGGCGGTCGCGGTCACGGCCAGGAAAACGGCATCGGGGAATTGCTCCCGCAAGTCTTTGATCCTTCGGTATTCCGGCCGGAAATCATGGCCCCATTCGGAAATGCAATGCGCTTCGTCGACTGTAATGCAATCCACGCGGCAGGAGGCGAGCATTTGCAGGATATTGTCTTTGAACAGAGTTTCCGGCGCGCAGAACAGAAGCTTGGTTGTGCCCGACCGGATCCTGTCCTGATTAACCGCATACTCCTCCCGGGTCAGGGAACTGTTGAGCACCTCGGCTTCAACCCCCAGGGTTTTAAGCTGGCTGACCTGGTCTTTCATCAGGGAGATCAGGGGAGAAATGACGACCGTTAATCCCGGGAATATCAGCGCCGGGATCTGGTAGCACAGGGATTTTCCGCCGCCTGTTGGCATAAGGAGCAGGGTATCTCTTTTATCCAGTACCGACTGGATGCAGGCTTCCTGCAAAGGCCTGAAAGTGTCATATCCGAAGACGGATCTCAGGAGCTTCAATTTCATAGGGATCTATTATAGGATGTAATTTTCGACAATCTAGGGAAAGTCGCGGGAATATGATAAACTGATGCCCTTATGATATTTTCATCGCTGGGATTATCCAAAGATCTGCTCGAGGCTGTCAAGTATGCCGGTCATGAAGCGCCGACGTCTGTCCAGGCGAAGGCGATCCCCTTGATCTTGAAAGGTCAGGACCTGATCGCGCAGGCCAGGACAGGGACGGGGAAGACCGCCAGCTTTGTTTTACCGGTGCTGCAGCTTTTGCAGGATGCTGTGAGCGGAAATAAAAAAGTTATCAAAGCGCTCGTTCTGGCGCCCACGCGAGAGCTGGCCATGCAGGTGGAGCATGCTTTCAAGGCTTACGGGCGGCAGATGACCCGGCCGCTGCGGACGATCACGCTGATCGGCGGACTGAATATTGACCTGCAGATCAGGAACCTTCATCATGGGGCGGATATTGCGGTTGCAACCCCGGGGCGGTTATTGGACCTGGTGAAGCGCGGCAGTATCGACCTGTCTTTGCTTAATATCCTGGTTGTTGATGAAGCGGACAAGATGTTTGACCTGGGGTTTGCGGAAGAACTGGAAGCTGTTTTAAATGCGTTGCCCGTTGATCGTCAGAATTTATTATTTTCCGCGACCATCCCTGAGAAACTGACTGTTCTGGCGCAGAAATTCATGCGGATGCCCGTTCACATCAAGGAGGAGGAAGGGGCCCCGACGGCGGACCGGATCGTTCAAAGGGCGATCGAGGTCAATCGCAACAACCGCGGCCCTTTGCTGAGGCATTTGATCCAGGCTGAACAATGGGGGCATGTGCTGGTCTTTGTTGCCAGTGTCAGGGATGCGGATATGCTCGTCGTAAAATTATTGAAAGCAGGCATTGACGCCAATGCGTTTCACGGGGGTTTGACACAGGCGCAGAGGGAACATGTTTTAAAGGGGTTTAAGACCAGGAAATTCAAGGTGCTGGTGGCGACGGATCTGGCGGCGCGCGGGATCGACATTAACAAGCTTCCTGTTGTGGTGAATTACGACCTGCCGCGTTCGCCTGATGATTATATCCATCGTATCGGAAGGACGGCCAGGGCGGGTGAAATGGGGGTCGCGGTTTCTTTTGTTGGCCATGAAGACCAGGCGCATTTTGCGCTGATCGAAAAAAGGGCGCGTGTGCGTTTACCCAGAGAAAGTGTTCAGGGTTTTGAATTAACAGGAGAGCCTTTGCTAAAGGAAAAAGGCAAGGCGCCGGTCAAGGGTCACCGGATGAGCAAGAAAGACAAGGCCAGGGCAATTTTATCGGCAAATTAAATCAAGGAGAGCATCGTGGCCAGAGATAATTTTTCGTATCAGAAGTATCAGAAAGAATTGACAAGGAAAAAGAAGACCGAGGAAAAAGCACAAAAGAAATTGCAGAAAAAGGCGGCGGAAGCCGCGCTGGCGTCAGGGCAGGTTCCCGTTGATCAGGTTGTTGTTAATGAGACGATCGGGCGTACGGAGTGATCGTGTGAATCATCCTGATTTTACGCAATTAAGGCGCCGGATCGATGAGGCGATCACCTTTCATGATCTGGGCAATGCCCGGTCCTGTATCACGGAAGGCCTGCGGCTTGCCGGGGAAAAGGAATGCCCGGGAGAGGTGATGTATTTTCGTGCCCAGGAGGCTATTATTGCGGGGCGGTTTGAAGATGCGATCGGCCTTTTGAAGCACGCCTTGAAGTTGAATCCTTGTGATGGCGCGGCGTATAATGATATTGCGTTATGCATGGTGGAACTGGGCCGCATTGAAGGGGTGCTCGAGATTTTCGATCAGGGGATCGCGGTTGAACCGGATTACGCGACCATTCATCACAACAAAGGCTGGTTTCTTAATAAGATCGGACGGCCTACGGAGGCATTGGCTTGTTTTGAGCAGGCGCTGATCTTTGAGCCGGAGCGTGTGGTCACCTGGGAGAATATGGCCAATGCCTATGAAGAGCAGGGGAGGATCCCTGAGGCTCTGGGTGCTTATAGAAAGGCTTTGTTTTTTTTAAAAGAACCTGGCATCGTGATCAAACAACAGCTTCAGGCCGAGATCAAAAGGCTTGATAAAGGTTGAATCCTTCTTTTTTCCCGCATATTTCCCGCTTTTAAGAATTATTTTTAATATTCTAATATTAAAGGACATATAAAAGTCTTAGTAATATATGCATTTACAGGAATTCAGGAAAACGCTTCCTAATTTCTTGCCGCAACCTATTGAATCTGGTCTGTTTATAGTATATATTTTCGTTGGTGGATTTGCGTGCATTGCGGTTTTTTAGCTTCTAAAAGGTAAGAGATGATCAAGAACTTGCTCCAATGGCGTTTATTCAAGGGCATCGCTATAGCGGTGATCGTCGCTTTTTTAAGCGGGATCCCCGCCCAGTCCGGTTATGCCCAGACGCTTCCTGCTCCGGGGCAGATGGTTCATGCGAGCGGGCATTTTATGCCGCCGTTGATGGCGGGGTTGCGCGTTGACCTGAAGGACCCCTTCAAACTGTATTTCGTGATGAGCGATGGTGACAGGGCGCTCGCGCAGGATGAGCGCCAGCCGGAATATCAAAAGCTCATCAAATATTTCATGGCGTCGCTCAGCCTTCCTAACCGGGATATGTGGGTGAACCTTTCGCCCAAAGAAGCTGACCGGATCATTCCCGATAATTTCTCCATGACCGAAATGGGCCGGGACCTTCTGGCCCAGGATTATCTTTTGAAACAGTTCACCGCCTCTTTGATGGATCCCCAGGGCCAGCTTGGCAAGGGTTTCTGGGAGCAGATCTACAGAACAGCGTATCAGAAGTATGGCACGACCGATATTCCGGTCGACACGTTCAACAAGGTCTGGATCACCGCGGACAAGGCGAATATTTTTCAGAAGGATGATACGGCTTTTCTGGTGGACAGCCATCTGAAGGTCATGCTTGAACAGGATTTTGTTTCCGCGGCCGGGAACAGGGAGATGGTCCAGGGGATCTTTGCCGATGGCGAAGCGCAGAATTCAGCTTCGAGCCAGTTCGTTACGGATATTGTACGCAATGTGATCGTGCCCGTGATCGAGAAAGAAGTTAACGAAGGCGCCAATTTTGCGCCAGTGCGCCAGGCGTATCAGTCCATGATCCTGGCGACCTGGTTCAAGAAGGCGCTTAAGGACAGCCTGCTCGGCCAGATCTACGCGGACCAGAGCAAGGTCCAGGGGATCGCGATCAATGACCCCCGGATGAAGGAGAGGATCTATCAGCAGTATCTGGAAGCGTACAAGGTCGGTGTTTTCAATTATATCAAAGAGGAAATGGACCCCGCGACCCAGGAATTGCTGCCCCGGAAGTATTTCTCGGGCGGGATCGTGGCGATCGGCCCTGATGTAACGACGATCATTGATTCTCCGGAAAGTGCCCGTAAGGGAATGGACAATTATTCTTCGCCGCTGCGCGTAACGGCGGTGGACCTAAGGACGGACGAAGTCCAGTTTAAAAAGCCTGCCGTTGTCCCGGCGGCGCCTGTGGTTGTGAAAGATCAGAAAAAAGACGAGAATCAGTCCCAGTTGACCGAAGTCGAGAGCCAGTTGCAAGCGGTCAATGGCAAAAAGGAAGCTGCTTCTCAGGCGGTTACGACGGCTCAGGCGAAGGTTGCTAACCTGGAAGAATCGGCCCGGAAGGCGATGGCACGTTCGGTTATGGGCCGGGTCTGGAGATCGGTAGTCAATCGGACGCTGCTTTTTGCGTATTTGCTGTCTATGGTGATGTCCTTTCCTTTGGTGGGCTGCGCGACAGGGAGAGCGACGAACGTTCTTCCAACGGCGCCTGTCGCTGTTATGGCGGCGGTCCAGGGAGGGACTAATTCAAAAATTCTTCAGGAAAAAGAGCTTCTTGGCGCGAAGGAACTGGCGTTGCCCCATGTTGTGGCGGTCATGCAAAAGACTCCCGGAGTTGCCGCGACACGGCCGGCGGCTGCGGATACTACAGCCGTTGTTATTCCTGTTGCTCAGAAGGTTCCCGCGAGTGTTCCAAAAGCGAGTTCGTTGACGCCCGCGCAACAGGAGTTGGCCAGGGAAAAGCAGGCTATAACGACAGAGCTGGAACAACGGGCGGCTAAAGAAACCGCCGATGCCCTTGCCGCTGCGGCAGCGGCGAATCCGTCTAATGATTGGCGCGCGCCGTATCGTACGAAATCTGAAGCAGACCTCAACGCCGCTCTTGAAAAGGAAAAGAAGTTTTCAGCGGCATTCATTAAGTCCAAGCAGGCTGAGCGAAATAATACAATGAATACCCAGGCCAAGCAGGCCGATTCGCCTGTCTTTATGCTTATCCAGAACAATTATTATACGCACATCGGTACATTGAGATCTTTGCCGATGGGGTCTGCCGGTTGGGTGGCGAATTTTGGGGTTGCTGTGCCGTTTGGTGACGACGTTGAAAGCGGGTTGATCCTGTCTGCCGGAAAAGTTTCTCCGATGGGCTGGCTGTTCATTGGAGATACGGCGTTGCAGGAGATCAATGGGTACATGCTCGATAATAATCGGGAACAGACCTGGCTTATTGACGGGCGGCGCAATATCTTTGCCGCCGTAGTGAATACGGCAACACTGGATCTCAAGAAGGTTTACGCGGGGGAGGAGCATAATAAACTGGAGTCGGAGACCACCGTCCGTATCGGCATTATTGAGACATTGGGGTCTGGGGCCTGGGTCCTTAATCAGATCCCGCTTGTAAAAGATGCATTATTCAATCCTGCTTTTCCTATCGGGAAAATTTTGGGGAATCCGAATCATGCTCCGCCGATCGTCAGCACGGGGTGGCAGTACAAGTACGGGATCCGTGAATTGAGTTTTTACAAGAACGCTTATAAAGGGACAGCAGGCAAGACATTTATTGTTGTTGAACGCGCGCTTCCCAGAGATCCGGCAAAATTGAAGGCGCTCGGTGCCATGTTCCGGGCCGGTGACCTGAAAGATTATCAGAAATTGGCTGAACAGGGCGGCGGGTATATGGCGGGGATCATTGTTGACAAGAATGATCCTACCAAGAAGGAATACGCATTTATTACGCCCAGGGCTCCGAACGATTTTAATGATAATCACATGTTTGTTGTTTCATCCAATGCCAAGTATCAGGAGATGGCGGCCAAAGAAGAGATGGTCTATAACAACCGTGACGCGCAGGGGCGGACCATTATTGCTTATACGCGTGACCGCTTTACGGGCGAGATCCTTAATTTCTTTTATGCGGGCAGTATCCCGATCCAGAATGAACTTGAACGGAATGATCCGAGCAAACCGATCCTTGAGTTCACCCGTCAGGGCGCGGAAACTGGCTATTGGTTACATCATAAGGTGGGAGCCCAGGTGTCGCCGGTGACGGCACCTAACGCAGAGGATATGCCTATTGGCATGATCCTTAATGGCAAGACCGCAACCATTTATCATCAGCATGATGTGGATGCTTTTCGTCGCGATATGTTCCGTACAGACCTGATGAATGTGGTCTTTGGCGAGAATTACCAGGCGCCGGCCAATGATGGCTGGGGATATCTTTTTGACCCAACGACCGGAAAAATGACCTTTGTTCAGGACGGCCAGTTGCCGGCATTGACCGAGAAGACGTATCAGTGGGACTATAACACGAATCATGTTGGCGAGATCAAGTTCCAGTCACAGCCCGGCTACAATAATGAGCCGATGGTCATTTCTGAACCGGGTAAGGTCGTCGGGGTTGACCGTTTTGGTTATGTCGGCCGTCGTCTTTATAATGAGATCGATAACACTGTTTTTAATGTCACGGCGCTTTTTGGGGACAAGCGCCCGGTCCCGGATATGCTCGCCCAAGGGCGTTATCCGAAGATCACGCAGCTCCCGGGGGATCTCAGCTGGTTTGCCCAGTATGCGGGACAGGCGCTGAAACCTTTTGCGGGTGTTGAGATCAAGGCTAAACAGCAGGCCAATCTGTTTACTACGTTGGATGGGAAGGTTTTCTTTGCCGGTGATGCCTTTAAGAAGGTGGTCGCCGAAGGCCGTGCCAAGGCCGGCGTGCTTTATTATTTTGATGGTCGTATGCCTTCTGCGGTCTCTCGGCCGGCCGATCCATTTCAACCCGTACTCGATAAAAGTTTTATGTCCGGCGCCAAGGCGCTGGAGCAAGGGGTTGCCGGTGTTTCTAAAGGGAAAGACGGGAATATCGTGATCCGTATCAACGGAGCCGATATCCCGATGAACCCCAAGGCGGAGCTTAAGGTTGAGGCGGGCCATGTGGTCGGTGTGTATGAAGCCAGCGATTCAACGTTGAAGCAGCGCGCGGTTGTTGTTGACGTCCTGTTCGCGGGCGGCCAGGAGGTTGAGAACCTGGCGACAGGCAATGTCGAGATCTATGCCAAAGGCGTTGTGACGCCGGAGCAGGAAGCGGATCTGAGGGCTAATGGTATTTATCCGGAAAAGACCCTTGTGGTGTTGGTCGCCAAGGGGCAGACGACGATGGTCCCGATCGATCCGGCCAAACCCGATGGTGTTAAGCGGACGGTGATCCTTAAGGATGCGCCCGCCAGGGAGCTTACGCTTGATTATGAGCTGGCTCCTACAATGGACCAATTCAAGAAGCTTAATGGTGTGGTTATTATTAAAGTAGCGGATGGCAAGGAAAAGACCCAGTGGGTGTCTTTGAAAGCGCTCAATGATCAGGAACAGATGTCCAGGCCACAGGTGGAGGGCCCCAGGACCGCGCCTTCTTCTTATAAAGATACTGGGAATGTTTCGCATGGTGTGACGTGGTCACCTATTCCTGCCGGTGCTGACCGCAAGACGTGGAATTGGGAAGATAATGTGCCTGCCGTGGTGGCGCAGATCGATGCGCTGAAAACCCTCGGGGTTAATTCCGTCCGTATTTACACGCCGATCACGTCCGAAGTCATTTTGAACAAGCTTGCCGAGGCCGGGATCAGTGTTGTTGTCAGTATCCCTTATGATGATGACCGCACTATTACGGCTCCGAAGTTTGATATCAAGACAGGGACATATCAGAAATTTATCAAGGAACATTTTGGTAAATATCCCAAAGGCAGCATGATCGAGTTGGGCAATGAGTACAATTATTTTGCGAAGGATTATTTTAATGGGGATATTAATGTTTGGTATGACGCGCTTGGAGTGGCCGCACGCGCGATCCATGCCATTGATCCTCAGATCATCGTTTCAACGGCTCACGGGGAAGTCCCGACAATTGATGCGCTCAAGAAACTTTCGGATGCCGGGGTGGATGCGATCGGCCTGAATGTTTACCGCGGCGTTGATCCGACCCCGGCCATCAAGAAGCTTCTGCAGTTGATCCGTACGACGCCTGGTGTTAATCCGAATTTGCGTGTTTATTTATCCGAATTCGGGTTTTCTTCTTTGAATAAAGAGACCGATCAGGAAGATCAGAAGATGCAGGCCGCGAATTATGAAGCGGCGCTGAAGAATATTTCCCTGATCACTGATCCGAATTTTACCGGCTTCTTCGGGATGGAAGGTACGAGGGATGAAGCCTGGAAAGCCAAGGGCGGGGTACATGCCGAGGGCCACTTCGGCTTGATGAACGAAGATGGAACACCGAAGCTGGCGTTTGCAGTTTTTCAGGCGGCACTCAAGAACAATCCCCCTGTTACGCGGCCTTCATCGGAGGTTGAACGCGGGCGCGCCGCCCCGATCACGAACGGGGAGCGTATCGCGAATGGTGCCAGGGTCCTGATCCTCGGGCCTAACGGCGAAACGATCGGAGAGATGACCCGTTTGTACGGAGGGAAATATGAGCCGTGGATGACAGCGGAGGTCCCGGGCAAGCTGGCGTCGCATTATCAGATCATTTATGACCGTGTTGCCGGAGATTCCCGTCCGGCCGTGGTCGAGTATGCCACGCTGGGAGAGGTTCAAAGGGATTTTGATCATTTGAAAGGTGTTGCCAGGCAGATCACCATGGTCCGTCAGAAGGCCGGGGCCCCGGCCGGAAAGATGGAGGCTGTTCAGCGTATTTATTTCTCTCCTCAGATGACGATCGATCAGGTGGAGATCGGGATCGAGGTTGGCAAGGGGAAAGAGAACTTGAGCAAGTTGATGGCGCCTGGGATCACTATTGCGACCGCGTCGCTTGAAAATTCTTTTGTTGATCTTGATGGAAAGCATGTGACTGTTGTGGTGCGCCGCGGGATAGCCGGTGTGGTGGAGGCTGTTTCAGCTGTTGAGACCCCCCAGGATCCTGATGCGCCGGTGTCCGACCAGGAGGCCAGGGCTTTCGGCAATTTGCGCGGGCAATTCTTTGCGTCACATTTTGAGAATGGCAGTCCGTCCAGGGGTGAGTATATTGCCGGTTATCTTGAGGGCGGGGAGCGTAAAATATACAATTTTGATGTCAGGCAGGGAGCGAACGGTGCGACCGAGTATGTTGTTGACTGGGGCAAGGTCACGGGTTATGCCGGCGAAAGCAAGACACTCAATATCGCCGAGCAGGACCGGCAGGCGCTTGGGCTTGATGGCCGGACGTTCATGCTGGCGGAGAAGCTTGGCCCTGGTCCGGGAAGAACGCTTCAGAAGGTGTTCATTATTGATCCCTTGAACAATAAAGAGATCGGGTCCATCAATCCTGTGAAATATCAGAACGGGCCGGGCCAGCAGTATAAGGCGGAGATCTATACTAAAGACGGAAAGTTGAAGTCGTATTTGCTTCAGTCCAGGGTTGTTAACGGAAAATCGAATCTGTCGATCAAGAAAACGATCTCGACCGCCGAGAACCTGGCGCCGATCGGGATCGAAACATTGCAGGAAAGGGTGGGGTCTCTTTCGGGGAAATTGAAGGAGAGTGTTGAGAAGATCGCGAAAGAGGTCGGGATCGCGCCTGGTGATATTCGATTTGTCCCGTCATATAAGATCAATGAAGAGAATGGCGGGGATACGTTCTACCGGCTCGCGGGGGTCCGTGAAGGCAGTACACTGCCGCCCGAGGTTGATCCTTTGGCCCGCGTTATTGTTTTTCATGCCGGCCAGGATACACAAGAGTCTTTGGTCATGGTCAATACGGAGTTCGATGGTGCGAAGCCCACGGCGGCGTATGAACGGACAGTGCTGGGGCAGTTCAATAAAGTGGAAACAGTGCGCTCGGGGATATCCAGAGCCGATCTGGAAAAAGAGCTTCGGCTTGATACAGTTGTTGATTTTCAGAAATATAAGCCCCGGTTGTCTTACCGGCATTTTGGTAATAACGAGGACGACGGGTTTATTGAGGTCAGGACTTCACGTTTGACCAAAGGCCTGGAAAATGAAAATGAGTTGTCAAAAGACCTTATCAGTACGGTTTATTATGGTGGAGGGAACGCACTGCCATCCAAGGAGATAGAGATCAATCAGAAGGGGATGGTGCGGTTCATGAAGAATGAACATGCGCCTTCGCTGGACCAGGGCCGTTCGCCGCTGATCCAGTCTGGTGAGGTGGCTGTATGGGTCCCAAAGGAGGGCAGTAAGCAAAAGGGTCTTGTTGTTCGTGAGACGCAATGGCGTGAACATGATGTGAAGAACAAGTCGTTTGTCTATTCTTCCCTGTATGAGAATGATAACGGCCATATTATTACGAATCCTGATGATGTGACATTCCGTTATTACTATGGCCGGGGTGAAGATGGCAGGGGGATCGAGGGGCTGATCGCAGAACGGTTCGGGGTGAAAGGGTATGTTTTTTATTCTTTGAACAATATTCCCTTAAGGATCGATGCTTTACCGAATATTCTTAAAGGCAAGAATGCGGCTGATATGCCTCAGAGTTCTTTTGAGGTCAAGACCATGTCCCGCGATGGCCTGATGTACCGCCTTATCAAGGAGGTGGGTTATCCGGGGGCCACGAAGGACCGTCCGTATATTCACCGGTTATTCGTCAACGGGTTCCCGATGGGGACAATGACGGATGACGGTTCTGTTGAATTAAGTGATTTCGGAAAGCCTTATATCAACACCTTCCGCAATACGCCGGTTGTCGGGATAATGACCAAACTCGGGATCAAGGCCCCTGACTTTGTGGTCGAGGTTCCCGGTCAGCCCGGCCGCACGATCGATGTCAAGAAAACGATGGAAGAGATGATGGCGGCTGTGCCGGGGCCATCTGTTGATGTCCTGAACCTTAATACCCCTGAAGTCGGGAAAATGATCGATAAAGATCATAACCCGGCTCCTTACAGGAACTGGATCAGGGATTATGTGCTGCGTCCGATCAATCTGATGTTGCCCCTGCTAGGGGTTGCGCTTATGAGCATCCTGTCTTCGTTCCGGTTCCGCAGGCGGACCATCAGGATGAACGCGCCCAAGTTGTCGGCCATGAAGAAGATGGAAGGCAAGAAAGGGAAGAAGAAAGACACGGACCTGCCTGATGGCCTGGCTGAAAAATGGTGCGTGTTCATTGCCACGAATAAGGCGGTCGTTGCCAAGCAATATACCGGGAAAGACAGCAGCCGGGCGGTGGCCGGGAACAGGCTTAGGACTTTACTGTCGAGTATGCCCGGATTCTTTACTTCTGAGGAGGTCGACAGCCTGGTATCGCTTTTCAATAAAGGGGATGTGTCTTTTGACGAGGTCCCTCAGAACATTGCTTCGGATATTGCGCCTGCTCCGAATTTCGATCTGCCGTGGGTTACGGACCCGGGGGTGAAATATGAGAGTGATTTCCCGTCATTGGTGGCCTTGCGGTATGCTTTCAGGGAAGGCTGGGTGACCGAGGGCGAACTGATCGACCTGATGGCCGGAGTGACCGGAAGGACCACGAATGTCCTTAACCGTGCGACCCAGTGGGACATGCTTTTTGGTGATGTGCGCGACCTGTTACTTAACCGGGCCGTGAAAGGGGAACAGCCGCTGGAACATACTTTCCCGGATCCCGAGGTGGGGATGTACCGGACCCTTTTTGTTGAGAAGGGTTACACGGATATTCAGGCTTATGTTCAGGACCCGGCGAATGGTGAGACGGTAAAACAGCGGATACAGTCGTATTGTGAAGACCGGATCGCGTTGCCGCTGATATCCCAGATCCGTTCCGATGTCCCCAGGCTTGGTGACAGCATGCAGGATTTTCGCAAGGAGCAATCGGAGACCGCGATCCTTAGTGAGTTCTATCGTTTTATGATGATCAATCCTTCGATCGTTCCCGATGCCCGGGACCGCCGGGAGGAGCTTGTTGACGGAGTTTTGAAGTTCTCGTTCGATCACAGTATCTTTGACCGGAAATTTAATCCCAATATTATGCTGCCGGATTCCGAGCCGGCGACTTTCCGCGAGAAAGTCTATTTCAATTTATTGTTCCTGCCGCCGTCCGAGACGCAGGGGATATCCCTGGGGACGGACGCCGCGATCGCGGCATCGACGCTTTTGCTTTCAAGGCGCCTGATCATGCAATTCAATGCTATTGAGGCCAATCCGGAATATCAGAGTGATCCGGCAAAGATGAGGGCTGCGAAAGACAGGGCCGTGACCCAGCTTCATCATCATACCCGTTTTTGGAAGTCGGTTTCGTTCACTAATAACTGGGGCAGCATTTTTGGACGGCCGTTCTCACCGGGGTTGTATAAACGCATTACCGAGCCCGGTGGCAAGAAGCCGGACATTCAGCCGAACCTTTCGTTGAGCGAGATCATGTTCGATGCGACTTCGGCGACGTTCTTCGGGGACAGGGTCGATGATGCGGTGAGGGACGGGGATACGCATGTTTATGACGACATGATGAAGGCGTTGCAGAACAATGAAGATCTTTTAAGGAAACGTTTGGCATTGGCGCAGGGCTATCTGGCGGATGATGGCTTTCTGAAGGCGTTGGCGTCAGAAGAGAAGGACCCGCTTAACAAGGATTTCTATCTTAAACAGGTGGCTGACTGGAAGGCTGAGGTGGAGGGGTTATTGACTACGACCGAGCCTTGGACCGAGGAACAGCGGACGTTAGCCATGGCTCTTGCGGGAGAGTCTCTTTATTGGGAGCTGATGCGGATCAAGGATGTGGCGGCGGATAATAAGAAGGTAGAGGCGTTTGTCCATGGTTCGTATACGGCCGTGATGGATCCGTTCATGAAGGCGACCGAGCAAAATCGTCTGGAACAGAATTCTTACGCTTATTTTGTGAATGAGTTGCTTAAGACATGGAAGGGCGGTTCGCATATGTGGATCATGCGCCGGATCGTCCCTATTGTTGCCATGGGGCCCGTCAGTTGGTTGATGAGCCGTACATTGGGGACCATGAAGTTCAAGGCACGTGAATTCAATGAAACATTAAAGCCCGAAGTTCTTGTCGCCGTGATGGGGAAACGCGGGGTCAATGATCCTCTAGAATATTTGAATCAGCGGGTAGCTAATTCGAAATTGCATGAAGATACTGATATGCAGAGCCCCGATCCGGTGGCGGTCGAGCTGAGGCTGAAACTTTCCCAGGACAATATTAATGCGCGTCAGCGCGAGAAATGGAACCGGGAGCTTATTGAGGTCAATTATCCGAAGGTTACACCGAAGAGTCTCAAGTTTTATGATGAAAAGGGGAAAAGATCCTATAAATTACAGACATCTTT
Organism: Candidatus Omnitrophota bacterium; assembly: GCA_903908245.1. Lineage (GTDB taxonomy): Bacteria > Omnitrophota > Gorgyraeia > Zapsychrales > Fredricksoniimonadaceae. Next base: position 7,692 of record CAIVRE010000013.1, on the reverse strand, counting down.
ATATAATTTCTATGGCATTGAGAACAAGTTTGCGCGCTATGCCATTGTCGCTGCGCGCGCGATCCTGACTCCGGTGGCCCTGGGCCTGGCCTGGGTCAGCTCGACGGGGCTTGGCGTGGTCATACTGGCGGTAGCCTGGGGGCTCCTGCCGCTTCTGGTCTCGACATACAAATATGCGGCTCAAAAGAAATTCTCAATCGCGGAATGGGCCGGCGGCACTGCGATCGTCGCATTGTTCGTGGAGCTGTTATTCGGTAAAGGCATTGCTGTTTCTTTGACGGCGTTTGGTACGCTTGTGACAGGCACACTGCTCTGGTGGCTGATCCCGGTGACGCTGATGGTCGCGTATTACGGCGTCCTGTTCGTCAAATCCCATCGCGTGTATGCCGACAAGGTCTGGAATGCTTACTGGCGGGTGCGTACTGGCGGCTGGCAAACGGTGTTCTTGTTCCGGCCTATCCGGAATATCCCGGGCCTGAAGACGAATTTCTTCGGGAAGTTCTATGGACAGATGATCTTTAATCTTCTGCAGTATCAGCATTCACGCGGGGCCCTTTTGCCGTTGCAGCGGATGATCGAAGAGAAGCTCCCTCATGATTTCAAGTATAAGCTTGGGAGGACCGGATTACTGAGCCCGACCGAGGTGGCGTCGTGGACGGCATCGGTCCAGTTCCTTGCTTATTATCGTGAAGGGATCAAGGCGGGGGACCTTGGTTGGGATGTGCTGGTGTCGAATGCGCGTGCGTATGAAGAGTCCCTGAAGGTTGATGGTATCGGGCAGAAGGACTGGAAGGGGCGTGAATACCTGAGTTTTTCCGACGAGGAGCTTGTAAAGCTCAAGCGACCTTTTATGCTCATCGAGCCGAAGCTCATTGATGCCAGGGAATATTTATTTCATATATTGGAGACCATTTCATTCGTCAATCCTGTTATTTCGCCTTTTGCCGTTCTTCCGGGTGTCACGAGCAATGTGGTGTCGCATAATGAAGAGGTTAATGCAACATTATTTAAGTATGGCCCGGTGGGGACATATAACATCGCGGGCGCCAGGGAGTTCTTGCCGAAATTGCGCAGGGATTTCCGTCGTTTCCTGACGTCGACCGGGTTGAAAGGAAAGCAGATCGACGAGAAAGAAGCGACCCTTGTGGCCGCGTATGGGGTTAATGATTTCCCGATGACACTGGATAATATTGTCGCCAGGACAAAGTTCGCCGGGGCAGAGAAAGAATGGCTGGAGACCCAGTTCCGGGAGGCCAAAGCGAACAACAAGCTGGCAGAGACCAGTTTGCTGGGCTATATGTTGCGCAAGCTTCCCGAGGCGCGTCAGAATATTTTTGAGATGTTATTGACCCTTGATGATAAAGAGGCGTTCCAGGCGTTCAAAGAGGTCATGGACAAGATGCAGGATACGGATGATGTTGTCGTTGCGTTTCGGGATTGGGCCAAGGGGCGGCCGGCCAATGTTGTGACAGCGGCGGAAGACGCGCTCGCGGCTTTTATGAACGAATTCTTGCCGAATAACATATCCATGTTGCGCGATGTCGCGGAAGATGTGTTCAATATGCATTTGTTCGCCGCGCTGGAGTATAACGACCATGAATATTACAGGCTGGCGCTTGAGATGTTCGAGCGGTACGGGTCGCTCAAGCTCGCTTCCGAGAGTTTGTCGGATGATCGACCGGACAATGTGATCTTCAAGAGGAAATTCAAGTTCTATCAGAAGTCCGCGAAGCTTAAGACCAGCGGGATAATGCAGTACGGAATGATCTGGGGCGGGCCTAACAAGTTCTGTACTGTGCGGGGCCTGGAAAAGCCCGAGGACTTTCCCGAGGATATTTCCGGGTATACCTATGTTGCCAGGTCTTTTGAAAAGCTTATGGCGTTCAAGACGGATAATGCAGATGACCAGGCGATCGTGGACCGCCTGAGGGTCAACTATCGGGCGGTGCTGGACGCGCAGCCGGGGGTAAAGGTCATTGCGACCACAGACGGAAAAAGGGAGGTGCTTTTCTCCAGGGAAATGCGCGACGTTTCCAAAGCGTTCTTTGAATTCAGGAAGAATAATATTAACGATATTCTGGCTTTGTCGAACGGGCCGGCGGCGGGGTTGTTCCTGGATATTTATCAGATGATGTTGTATGTCGAGGAAAGCGCCCGGGCTGAGGCCATTGTCTCCATGGTTGATGCCCGGCAGGACAATCAGGTTTCGCAATTCAAGAGCCCGAATATCGCCAGATTTATGTATAGTTTCCTGGGCCTGGCATGGCTGATGGATGCCGGGGTGCGGGTTTATACGGGGCACTCGTTCACAAGGCTCTTCTTCGCCTCAGAGGTCGGGCGTAATCCCGAGCAGGTGATCGTTAACCCGGCGTTAATTATCGCTTCAAGCAATAATAATGCGTTCCCGATCGTGCGCATTTATGCTTTGGGCCAGCACATATTCAGCAGGGTCATGGCGTTCATTCCGAGTTGCTTCGGTAAGATCGGCGCCAATCCGCTTGTCGCGGTCAGGGAGAAGTCAACGCCGGTCGAGGATAGCGCAAGTTTGGACGGAGCTCTGGCGAGATATCCGTGGCTCGTGGCCACCCAGTCATGGAGCATGAAGTGGGTGTGGCCGCGGCCGGCGATGCTTATTGAGTCGATCTTCGGCACAGAAACATCGCGTTATATCGCGAATGTGACCGAGCTTTTAATGGCGGTTGCCGCGTTCTCGCTTAATGTTAACCCCAAGGTCGGCGTTGACGTGAAAAGGGGTAATTTCAACTTGTATAATCATTATCAGCTCTCCGAGATCGCCAATAAATTGATGCGCTATTTGCCGGGATTCCAGGGATTCAGCGGCTTCGCGTTCCTCGTGCCGGTCGCGATGTTCATTCCCATTGCCGTGCTGTCCATGCAGTCGATCAATTTCCTGAATTATTTGTTCCAATGGCGCATATGGGGGAATTTCTGGGTTGGTGCTGTTGCGGGGATCGTGGGTACGATCGAGAAGTTCCCTTATGCGGCCAGCATGCCTACTTTCTTTATGAGGACACTGCATTCCACCAGCAATCAGGTCTTTAAATTCCTTCCGACCGTGAAGACCATGATCCAGGGATTTATGGATAGCGAAACAAGGTCGAAGAGCACAACCGACGCTTCATGGGTCGCCAGCATTAATGAGCCGCGGATCAAGGCGTTCAAGATCGCCGGGGCGATCGGTGTTGCCGCTGGTTTGGGCCTTGGCGCATTGAGTTTCCTGGGGCTGATCTCGGCGAATATCGTGTGGGTGGGGCCGGTGATCGGGGTCATCGGGTTATTCTCGGCCCTCAGGGGTTTTATCTTGGATTACAGCTACGAGACCGAGGTCGACGGGCAAGGGAATGGCAAGATCACTGGCCCTATTCCGATCCCCTTTGAAAGCGTGATCCTTTTTACAACGGTCGCGAGTTGGGTTGCGGGGTTCTTCTTTGCCAAGACTTATGGCCCGGCGGTGACATTTTTGTATCTTTTGACCGGGATCGGCGGACTTACCGGAGGTGAAGTTCATAATGCTTACACTAAGGAAGTGACGGATGCGGACGGGAACAAACGCTTGCAGGTAGATGGGATGAATTTATGGGCCATGTTCACCAAAGATCCACGGGCCATTGCGTTGAAGATCTTTTTGGCAGGGACTTTGGGTGTGGCGGCGGCTATATTCCTTCCCATGATGTTGCCGGCGTCTTTGGTGATCCCCGCGCTTACATCTGTATGGTTGATCAGATTCTTTGCCGGGGTTATGGCTCTTGCCGCTTTAGGTGGAGCCTTCTCGGCGGTAACGGAGAAGTTTGTATTTCTCTGTCGTTCCCTTATGGCAACGGCGAAACGAATTTTTGCCGAGATCAAGAGGCGCCCCGCGTATAAGGCCAGTTTGGCTGGTCGTGGAACAACAGGTGGAACAGGTGCCGGGCGGACTTCAACGACAGTGGCCGCATCTGCCGCGGCCGCTTTGGCGCTCGCTTCCGGTGTGCCTGCGCCTGTGGCCGATCAGAATGCACCGGCCAGCGATCAGAATCCGATAGTGAATAATCAGAACGCGTCCGTGGTTGACCAGAAGGCGGCGGAGGAAAAAGCCCAGGCAGAGAAAGCCGCGGCCGAGCAGGCCATATTGGAAGCGCGCCAGCAAGCGGAGCAGGCGGCATTGGAGCTTGCGGCGCAGGAGCAGGCCCAGGCAGATCTGAAAGCACAGGAAGAACGCCTTAAGAACGAGATCGCATCGGCCGACAGTCAGCCCGTGGTGGAAACGCCCGCACCGGCGGTGGCCGATGAGGAAGTGGGTAGTACCGAGCCGGAGTCGGTCATCACACAGCCGGTCAGCACAGCTGTTGTTGACGACAAGATCCGGGCTGAAGAACAGCGCATCAATGATCTGATCCGGAAGCAGAATGACCGGGTCTCCCGGTTAATGACCTATAAACAGCAGCTTGAGCAGAGCCGGAGTACTATCGCTGGCGCTTCGGAAGAAGTAAAGAAGGAGTGGAGAAATGCTTACCGCAAGGTATCCACGCAAATAGGGATTATTGAAAAGAAGACATTGCCCCGGTTGCAGGCGATCCTGGGTGATGATCCGATCCAGGGTAAAAAAGATCTTGAGGCCTCGATCGTTGAATTGAAGAAACCGATCAAGGCTCTGCAGGGCGAGGCTAAAGAGGCCGCCAGGCAGGCATTGGCAGAGAAGCGCAAAGAATTGTCTTTTGTAATGCGGTCAGCCAAAGCTGCGACCCTTAAAGAAGTGGGATCAGTGATCGAGGCGGCCGTAGCCATTCCGCTGGACCAGGTGAGCAAGCTTAATGATCCTGACGTGGTTGAGGCGCTTGTAAAGTCCAATGAGGGCGCCGGAGAGAGCATCCGTTTCTTCGCCGGGTTGACCAGGGCGCAGAAGATCGCCGCGCTTAAGGCCGCGATCGCGCAGTTGAAGGTCGAGAAGGCCATTGTGGTCGCCCAGTCCGTTGTCATGGAGCAGGGGCCATCATCGGTATTGGAGAAACTTAATGCCACGCTGGAAGCTGTAAAGAATACGCCGGTCGGTGGTATTGATTTTAATAGTGACAATCTTGTGATCAATATTCAGGTCGATGGCAGCGGCATGCCGCTTCCGGCGCAGTTCCAGGATCCTCGCATGGTCAATATTCAAGGATTAACACCTGTGATCCGTTCGATCCGGCCTGTGGGCGCGGCAAATGTCCCGGTCTTTTTTGATCTGATGCAGAGGAAGGGGATCTGACGGTAATGCGCTTTATTTCGGTTGTCCTATCTTTCAGCCTTTTGTTTTCTCCTTCGGCCTCTTACGCTCAGAGTGCGCTTGAGGCATTGCGCCTTCCGGCTCCCGGGGTTATGGTATCGTCAAGCCCGTCGGTAACGCCGCCATTATTAAAAGGAGTGGTCGTTAATGTGAACGACCCTCTGGCGTTGCGTTTTGTCATTAATTCAGGGAAGTCGGAAATTTCTCAAGCCGATCTGCGCAAAGCCGTCGACCAGCAGGTCAGGTATTTCCTGGCTGGACTGACGGTCCCCTCGCGTGACCTTTGGGTCAACCTGTCGCCGTATGAACACGACCGCATGATCCCTGATGCTCTTGGGAGAACCGATCTTGGGCGCGATATGCTGGCGCAGGATTATATCCTTAAACAGCTTTCCGCTTCCATGATCCATCCGGACAAGGATCTCGGAAAGGTTTTCTGGGACCGTGTCTATGCCCAGGCCCAGGCGCGATTCGGGACGACCGATATTCCTGTTGATACCTTTAACAAGGTTTGGATCATGCCGGATAATGCGGTTATTTTTGAAGAAGGCGGCCGTGGGTATATTACAAAGGCCACGCTCAAGGTGCTCCTGGATGAAGATTATCTTGCTCTTGAAAAAGGCCGGGCGCAAGGGGCTGTTTCCCGGGAGACGACCGGGGGGGATCGTGAGACCAGGGCGTTGACCACTCAGGTCATGCGCGAGGTTGTGATCCCCGCGATCACCCGGGAGGTCAATGAAGGAGCGAATTTCGCGCCTTTGCGGCAGATCTATTACGCTCTTATATTGGCCAAGTGGTACAAGGAGACGGTCAGCAACCGGCTTTTGGAACAGGTGTATTTTGGAAAGAATCAGGTGTCGGGAGTTGACCTGGCCGACCCCGGTGTGCGGGAAGGGATCTATCAGCGTTATATAGCAGCGTACAAGACCGGCGTTTTTAATTACATTAAAGAAGAGGCGGATCCTGCGACCGGAGAGTCTTTTCCGCGCAAGTATTTCTCAGGTGGCGAGACGTTCGATCTTTCGCAGATACCTCTTCAAAAGACATCTGATCGTTCCGCGATCACGACCGATGGCGAGGGAGTATCGGTCGCCGATATCAGGCTCGGCCACAAGCCGTGGCTCGATGCGGCGGGGATAGAACGGCTTATAGCTAAAGTTGAGTCGGGGGCCGGTCTTGACCCGGATGAAATGGCCGGGGCTCTTGACTTTTTAAGGAGCAAGGGTTTTTCTTCGGTCGATCAGATAGCCCAAAGGATGGGTGTCCGGGCGCTTTTGCAGGGATTGTCTTTGTTCGTGCAGTTCGATCAGGATAAATATGCCCGATTCGATGAAGCCCCGGCATTACCGCAGGCGCGGGCGGCGCAATATATCGCTGTCAGATTGAGCGACCGGCTTTCGACCCATGAAATGTCTCATTTGGCGCATTCGATCATGATCGTAGGCGCGTATCTTTCTTTCTGGAAGGACCAGCTTGTTCCCGCTGGACAGGCGGAGTTGCAGCGTTTGCAGGAGTTTGCTTACAAGCTCGAGAAGGAAAATCTTGAGATCAGAAACGTCTTGGGAGGTTTTTCTGTCTATAGCAGGCCCGGGTTTTCTGTTTTTCTTCTGGAAAGGATCCGTCAGCATATCCGCGATTCCAGGGAGCTTAATGACCTATCCCTTGCTTTTACAAAAGAGCATCCGGTGTTATTCGAAGAGATCGACCCGGTTTCCAGGCTCAATGTATCGATCCAACGGGACATAGCCGCTTTCGAGGATAAATTGAACAGGCTTGAACGTGACGGGCTTGCGTTGGAGGTCGCCGGGAATATTGATCTCTTCGCCATGACCGAGGAGATCGTGGCTGATTTGAAAGAGAATTATGGTATTGCCGTTGAGTTCTCTTCCAGGAGCGTACCGGCCCAGGGATCCATGGCGTTCTCTTATTATGATCTGCGCGGGATCCTGGAGGTCCTGATCGATAATGCGCGGCAGGCGCCGCGCGGCGCGGATGTCCCGGTAACGGTCAATGTTTCTGTCGAGCGTGGCGAGCAAGGGATCATCCTTCGTGTCAAGGACGATGGCCGGGGGATGACCGTCGAGCAGTTGGCCAGGGTTCGTGCTTCGGAGGCGTTTACGACCAAAGGCGCTTTGGGTAGCGGTCAGGGTCTGATGGCCGTCAGGGAGGTTGTTGGAGCTCATTCCGGGACGATGGAGGTTGATTCTGTCCTGGGGCAGGGGACGACGTTCACGCTGTGGTTCCCGGTCGGGGGGAGTGATGTTAACAATGCCATGTTGACGTCCGCGGTGTATGTCTTCAGCCAATTTTGGACACTTCAGTCAAACTTAAGTTTGCAGATCGCTCCTGATCAGGGCCATTGTTTTGTTGGTTAAGATTATAGCTTTTTCTTCTTTCCAGGGTTAATCGTTTTTTCTCCTTCCGCTTTT
>CAIVRE010000012.1 GCA_903908245.1 Candidatus Omnitrophota bacterium | reverse complement strand
ATCCGCCCCGTCACCGTGGTGCTGCCCGCCGCCAATGTCCCCGCGATCGCGGCGTTGCCGCCCAACGTCGTACCCGCCGAAACCACCAGGCCGCCCCGCGCCGTCGTCAGTCCCGTCACTAATGTATTGCCGATCACCGTGGTATCGGACGTAACCGTCAAACCATTGGTCACGGTCATCAGCCCATTCACCGTTGTACTTCCCGCCGCCAATGTGCCAGCGATCGCCGCATTACCATTAAGGGTCGTATCGGCCGTTACAATAAGGCCATTGCCCACCCTCATCAGCCCCGCCACCGTATCGGAACCGCTGATATCCATATCGCCGGTCAACGTCACCAAACCCGACGTCGTATTGACATTAAAAATATTCCCGCCGCTGCTCGTCCGCCTCACCAAAAGCGCGTTGGGATGTACCGTACTGATCGATATCGGGCTGTTGTAATTCGTCTGGCCGGTCAGGTCCAGGGTCCCCATGATCCTCAAGTTATCGGTCGTCGCGTCCCCCAGATACACATCCCCGTCCACTTCCAGGTTGCCCTTCACATACACATCATCAGGCCCCTTGGCCAGGTCGATCGTGCCATCACTGCCCACCGTCAACCCTGCCACCGGCGATGTTGTCCCTATCCCGATACGCCCGCCGATCACGAACATATTCCCGTTCAAGGACGTGTCGGAGGTCACCGTCAGGCCATTGCTCACGCTCATCCGCCCCGTCACCGTGGTGCTGCCCGCCGCCAATGTCCCCGCAATGGCGGCATTGCCGCCCAACGTCGTCCCCGCCGAAACAACCAAACCACCCGTCGCCGTCGTCAAGCCCGACACCCGGGTATTGCCGATCACCGTCGTGTCGGAAGTCACCGTCAGCCCGTTGCTCACACTCATTAAACCCGTCACCGTCGTACTGCCCGCCGCCAATGTCCCCGAAACCACTTCATTATTGAGGACCTTGACAACACGATTTTGAGTATCAACAATGAACTCATCAAGCGCGCCGTTCTTGACATGCAACGCGGTCGGGCTGTCCACATCGATCGTCACCCCGCCGGTATACACCGTATCCCCCTGCAACTGCAGTTTCCCCATAACCTTCAAATTATTCGCCACCGAATCGCCCAGATACACATCTCCATCGACTTCCAGCACGCCTTTCACGTAAAGGTCATATGGCCCGATCGCATATGTAAGGCCTTTTTTCCCGGTATTCCCCACCAGATCATACGTCCCGTCCCATACCCGCACCCCGCCGCGGACATCCAGGCTGCTCTCGGGCGAGAGCGTTCCGATACCAACCGAACCTTTACTGTAAAGGCTGTCGACCGTTGTCGCTCCCGCCGTAAGGGCCCCCGCGACCCCTGCTGTGCTGAACGTTGAATGCCCGGCGACCGAAAGGCCGCCGTTAAGTGTGGCGTCGGATGACACCACCAATCCGTTATTCGCGATCACACGGCCTGTGGCCGTAACGTTCCTGTGAAATGTCGCATTGCCTAATGAATCGATCGCCGCGACATCCAGCGAATCGCTGTTCTGGACCGCAAAAGAACTGGTGCCATCCTTGGAATCAAGGATCGCCTGGATATCCGCAGCAAAAACCAGGGAAGGAAAAGAAAACATGACAAAAATAAAAAAGAATAGCAGAAGGGTCGAGCGGGTCAAAAAAGGTAAAGATTTATTAAAAGAATTTACACACGCATAGCGCGCGCTTCTCAAAATTCTATATATAAGTAAAAGGGGCATTTAAAAGGTCCAACCTCTATTTGTTGGGATGTACAACTTCATCCTACCAAACAGGTTGGGGTGTTCAATAAAATAGTAATAAATATTACAAAGGGATTTAACCGGTGTAAACCGCTGCAATTCCTCGACCTACAACCTCGGAAAAATATCGGGGAAGGAAGATCAAATACTGCCCTGATCGCGCAGAGTGGTGAGAAATTCGCGCGTGAGCATGACAGCATTAGCACTGGAACCGCCGTGTTCCAGAAAAACACAATACGCAATAACACGCTTATCGGTACGGGTAACTCCCGCGAACCAGGCATGGTCCTCTTTGCCGGGACCTGCCTGGGCCGTTCCGGTCTTGCCGTATGTCACCGTACCGGGAATATTGGCCAGCGCGTGAGCCGTTCCGGTATCGAGCGCCACCACCGCATCAAGCCCCGCCCGCAACGCATCCCAGACATCCTTACGGAACGATACATGCACCGGCTGCGGCCTGACAACCGCCTCAACTCCTGAAAGAAGAATATGCGGCTGCGGCATCATTCCGAGGTTCTCGACCGTTGCGATCAGACGCGCCAGCTGGACCGGAGTCGCCAGCACATACCCCTGGCCGATCGCCATATTGAGCGTATCGCCCTTATACCAGCGGCCAACACTTAATCCCGACAGGCGCCCCCTGGACTCAAAAGCAAGGTCGATCCCCGTGCGGCTCCCGAGCCCGAACACGCGGGCATATTTGGCCATCCCGTCGGCACCCAATAAAAGCCCGATATGGAAAAAATACTCGTTGGCCGAATGTGCCAGCGCCATAGGCAGGTCCTGCATCCCCCACGCATGCGGGAAGCGATAAGTCCGGTCACCCATCTGAAAATATCCGGGACAATCATATGTTGTCGACGGCTTGATCTTCCGCTCTTCCAGCCCCCCCATCGTAACCGGGATCTTGAACACAGATCCCGGCGGGAACGCACCCGAGACAGCACGGTTCAACAAAGGCGACGCCGGATCCTGAAGATACTCCGACACCCTTTCGCGGCTCTCCTTGTCGACAAAAGCGTTCGGATCGAACGAAGGCGAGCTCGCCAGGGCCAAAACCTCGCCGCTGGACGGGTCCATGATAACAACAGCCCCCCTGCGCCCTGCGAGCGCCGCATGCGCGGCGCGCTGCATATTCCTGTCGATCGTCAGGGTAATGCTCCGCCCGTCGGAAGGCTCCCTCACGCTCAGCAGCTGCGTCTGCTGCCCGCGGCTGTTAACCTCGATCTGCCTGCCGCCGGGCTCCCCGCGCAACACCGCATCGTAATACTCCTCGACCCCCGAATACCCGACAACATCTTCCGCGCCCAACCCGTACCCCGTCCCGCCCGTTTTGAACGGATCCGCCTTGCCCACATAACCCGTCAGATGGGCCGCGCCAGCACCCTCCGGATATCGACGGGAAAACTTCTCCAGGACCATCAGGCCAGGAAAACGGAACGCGTTCTCCTCGATCATGATGGCCTGGGAACGCTTGAGGTCGCCGGCAAGCGTCACCGGTGAAAAAGGCGTCAATTTGTTCTTCAGGTACCGCTTCTCGACAACGGACGTCTCAACCCCCAGCACATCGGCTATGAAAGCGAAAAGCGCCTTTTTATCACGGATATCCTGCGGGATAACCACCGCGTGGTAGGCCTTGATGCTGTCGGCAAGCACATGGCCGTTGCGGTCCAGGACCTGGCCGCGAGCCCCCTCGAAGGGAACAACGCGGATGGAATTCGTAAGGCTAAGATGCGCAAAATATCCTCCGCGAATAACCTGCAGATAGAACAGGTTCCCCAGCATAAGGAGAAAAAGGACCAGAATACCGTTGCGGATAATGTTCAGTCGCATGATCAGAATTTCAATATCCTGGCCGTATCACGAAGACGATCAAAGACCAGGATCGACACGACCGCTGTTATAACAAGCTCCGGGAACCAGATGCTGCCCCACACGTCGAACCATTGCACTTCCTCAAAAGCCATTTTATGCATCAGGCCCATCACGGCCGTATGCGCCGTGACCACACACAGCACCATCCATACCCGCGAAATATCCGACCCGCGCTCATAACAATATTTCCGCACGGCCAGCGAAACATACGCACAGACCACATAAGCGAAAATATTCGTGCCAAAAGGCATGGTGCTAAAACAATCTTTCAGGATCCCCGCCCACAATGCCGCCCAAAGGCTGAAACGGATACCGGAATAAAGATTAAAAAATATAACGACCAGCAGAAGGATATGAGGATCCCCCCAGCGGCCGAAAAGGTTGAACAGGGTGAACTCAACAAGAAGGGCCAGGTAACAAATAAAAGGGATCAGGAGTATTTGACGCATTATTTTATGACCAGGACTTCTTCAACCTTGCTCAGCTCGACCGCAGGCTCGACCACCGCCCTGGGCGGGGTCCCCTGCTCGCCGGGATATACCTCGCTCACGGTCCCGACACGCAACCCCTCGGGGAACACCGAACTTAACGCGGAGGTCACGATCTCATCCCCCACACGGATATCCGCGTCTTCCGGCAAATAATGCAGCCGGCAATCCCCCGACAATGAACCGCTGAGCAAACTGCTCTCGCGGGACCGCTGATTGACCACCGCCACACTGAACCCCGAATCATTGAGCAAAATGACCTTGGAAACATCCCCGGCCACCTCGGCCACTTTCCCGACAACTCCCGAAAAATTAATGACCGCCATGCCCGGCCGCAATCCGTCGGATTTCCCTTTGTTGACCATCATCGATGAATTCCAGTTCACAGGGTCGCGCGCCACCACCAGCGCCGTCTCCGTTGAATAATTAAGCCTGTTGCGCAGGTCCAGAAGGCGCACATAACGCTTGTTCGCCGCGCCATTCTCCTCGAGCGCAACGACGCGGGCCCTGATGCCGCCGACCTCGCGCTTCATCTTCTGATATTCATTGAAAGTTTTACGGTAGGAAAGGACACGCCCCAGCTCATCCACAGGCCAGCGCACCACCGCCACGGATGACGCACCGAAAGACATCAGGCCCATCTTCACACCATGAAAGAAAGGGGAATTGAAGAACAGCAGCCAGAAAGGAATGATAACAAATACGGCGTAAATGAGCTGTTTCGGAAGTTTTCGAAGCATGCCGCCCTAGGATCAAAAATCCAGTTTTGCCTGGGCCATCAGGCGCTTGCGGAGCCTTGCCGGCATATTGACCGTTTCGCCCGTTCCACGCACGACCGCGGTGTTCGGATCTTCCGCGACATGGACCGGAAGGCCGGTCTCCTCGGCGATACGCTTGTCGATGCCCCTTAACAGTGAACCACCGCCGGCCATCACGATACCGCGGTCAATAAGGTCGGCCGCGAGCTCCGGAGGAGTATGCTCCAGCGTGGATTTTGCCGCGTCAACGATGGCCTGGACAGTATCCGCCAGCGCTTCGCGGATCTCAACAGAGGTGATCGAAATGGTCTTGGGCAGTCCCGCGATCAGATCGCGCCCGCGCACATCCATGGTCAATTCCTCTTCCAAAGGATACCCGGAACCGATACGGATCTTGATCTCCTCGGACGTACGCTCGCCGATCATAAGGTTATACGTCTTGCGCAGGTATTCCATGACCGCCGTATCCATCTCGTCGCCCGCGACGCGAATGGACTTGGCGTAAACGATACCGCCCAGTGAAATGACCGCGAATTCCGTTGTGCCGCCGCCGATGTCGATGATCATGTTCCCGCCCGGCTCATGGACCGGCAGGCCGACACCGATCGCCGCGGCTTTGGGCTCCTCGATCAGAAAAACATCACGGGCCCCGGCGTGGATCGCCGAATCAATGACCGCGCGCCGCTCGACCTCGGTGATCCCCGAAGGGATCGCAATAACAACGGACGGATGGATAAAAAACTTGCGGGGATGGACTTTCTTGATGAAATACTTGAGCATCGCCTCTGTCACTTCAAAATCCGAAATGACACCGTCCTTCATGGGACGGATGGCCACAATACTGCCAGGCGTGCGGCCCAGCATCTTTTTAGCCTCGTCACCGACCGCCACCACCCGGTTGGTCCCCTTTTCAATGGCGACAACAGACGGTTCGCAAAGCACAACGCCCTGCCCTTTAACATAAACAAGCGTGGTCGCGGTACCAAGGTCAATGCCAAGGTCCGTGGAGAAATAACTGAGAAAATATTCTTTAATATCCTGCAGAATTTTTATGAGCTTCTGGATCATATTTTCCCCTAAATATATTGTTGAATTATGGAATGCATCTTATACGAAATAAGGATTGAAGTCAAATTGTAAGTACTTAAGGAATTATGAGTTAAGAGTAACGGCAGAAAGATCTTCAACAAAACCGGGATAAGACTTTTTCGTGCATTGCATATCCGTGATCTTCACGCCTATCCTGCCACCCAGCACCGCAAAAGCCATGGCCAGACGGTGATCATGATGCGGCACAAGGGTCATCCCGCTTTTATACGCCGGCTTCGGGATAATAACAAGCTCATCTTCCTTCTCTTGAATATCAGCGCCGACCTTAAGAAGCTCATCGCGCAGGTCACTGATCCGGTCCGATTCCTTAACCCTTGCGTGCCCAATATCTTTAAGCCTTGTTGGGCCTTTAGCGAACATGGCTGCGACCGCCATCACAGGTACCAGATCAGGACAATCTTTAAGCGAAAAAACCCCGCCCTTCAAAAGCTGAGGCCCTTTGATCCTGATCGCGCGTGAAGTACGGGTATATTTCAACCCCATTTTTGAAAGAAACCCCAGGATAGCGCCATCGGACTGGATCAACGAATCGTCAAAGAAACCTTTCAAAATAATATCAGAGGGGACCAATGCCGCCGCGACCATAAAGAAAGCCGCCAAACCCCAATCGGAAGGAACATGAAATTTGCTTAACCCTTGATACCTCTGGCCTCCAGGGATCAAAAATTCCCGACGGCCTTTGGGGATCACGCGTATCCCGGCTCGCTCAAGGATCTGACGGGTCATGACCACATAATCCCTGGAAACAAGGATGTCCCCCTCCATCACCAGCCGGGTATCTTTAAGGCTGAACGGAGCGGCGATCATCAAGGCGGAAATAAACTGGGAACTCACCGTGCCGTCTATATTCACCCGGCCGCCTGGCAGTGTCCCTCCGGCATATTCAACAGGAACAGATTCTTTTTCCCCCGTCCCTTTAAGCTTTAACCCACCAGCGCGCAGCGTTGCGCACAAATGATGATTAGGCCGGCCGATCAAAGTACCGCGGCCATTGACCTTGGCCGAAGAACAAAAAAAGGGCAGGAGAGGAAGGACAAAACGCAAGGACGTACCGGATTCGCCAACATTGACCTTAATAGAAGGCCTGCCGGTCTTGCGGCCAGGCGCCGTAACCAGAAAGCCCCCCTTGATCGCTGTGACACGCGCGCCAAAAGACTTTGCAACATTCAACGCCACCCGCGCATCATCACAGTCGGAAGGACCAATAACACGGGACACCCCACCACAAGCCGCAACAAAAAAAGCCCGTATGGAATAGGATTTCGATGCCGGAAGGATAATAGAGCCGCGTATGGCCCTGACAGGAGCAATATCAAGTCGCATATCAGCGTTTGGGAACGACCTGGTCGTTCTTGCGGACCTTGCGGCTGGAAAAAGGCGGAATAAAATCCGCCGCCGCCATGTCTTCCTGCACGCGCGACACTTTCACATCACCCAGGAACGTTTTCCCGCGGTAGATCGACATCACATCCCCCTGCTTGATGCCGCTCTTCACCCCAAGGTCAAAAATAAGGAATTCAGTCTCCGTATCGACATTGAGCACGCGGCCTTCCTTGGCCGAACCCGGAGAGATCACGATACGGTCCAGATCCACCTTCTCGTCCCCGGGCTGTCCGGGAACAGGAAGGATCTCGCTGCGCGGGCGCGCCGCGGCCGTATCTTCGGCATTCTTCAGCTTCGCCTCAAGTTCGGCATTCTTCTTTTGGAGGTCATCGGCTGTCTTCTTAAGCGCCGCGGCCTCGTCCAAAGTCGCTGCCGACTTGGATTCAAGCGCCGTCAATTTCGCCTGGACCGCTTCTATCTCGGCTGCAAGCTTCTGGCGCATCTCGACCTTGGACTTTCCTTCGGCCTCAAGAAGGTCTTTCAGCTTCTTGTTCTCCGCCTTGATCTCGTCACGCAAAGCCGCCTCAAGGTCCAGCTCTTCCATCAGGCCGTTGATCTTGTCATCGGCATCCTTATTCTTGCCTTTAAGGACATCGATCTGCTTCTCCGCTTCTTTCAGCGCCGCCTCGATCCTGGAATTGCGGACATTCGACTCTTCCAGCGACGACTCCGTGGCCTTGCGCGTCTGGGTTTCTTTCTGCAAAAGGAAAAGAGAGATCGATACCCCGCAAATAAGGATAATAACGATCAAGACCAGAAAGATAAGTACAGTACGACCGCCCTTATTAGAAGACATAAAAAGACCTCTGAAACATGTTCACGATACTTCTATTATAAAAAACAAAAATGAGATGTAAAGCAGAGTTATCAAAAATATGGCAAAAATTCAGCAGGCAACGGGACTGAAATTTCCATCGGAGCCTTGCTAGCCGGATGCGTGAAAAAAATAGACTGCGCGTGCAGGGCCAAACGGGAAAAGTTTCCCTTATTGCCGTATTTCTCATCCCCGAGGATCGCGTGCCGCAAATGACGCATGTGAAGCCTCAACTGATGCGTCCGCCCGGTTGTCGGAAATAGGGCCACCGCAGTACGGTCCTTATGGCGCTTGACCACTTTATAATAGGTGGTAGCCTCTTTACCTTCCCCTTCTTTCGCGATACAGCGCAGGTCATGATACCTGGGATGGTCGCCGATCGGCACCTCGACAACCCCCTCATCGAACTGCACCACCCCCTCCACCAGGGCCACATATTTCTTTTCGATCGTATGCCCTTCGAACTGTTTTGCCAGGCGGGCATGCGCCATATTTGTTTTGGCGACCAAAAGGATGCCGGATGTTTCCTTGTCCAGCCGATGGACGATCCCGGGGCGTTTAGCGCCGTTCACATCCGACAGCGACCCGAAATGATGCACCAAGGCATTGACCAGAGTGCCGCCATAATGCCCGGCCGCCGGATGCACCGTGATCCCGACCGCTTTATTCAAAGCGATAATGCTGTCATCCTCATACACAATGTCGATCGCGACATTTTCCGGCTTGATCCGTTCATCCGGATAATCCTCGAAACGCACATCGGCCGTTACGCTGTCGCCAGACTGCACTTTATGGCACGCCTTGACCTTCTTGCCATTGACCGTCAGGCGGCCTTCATCGAGCAGGCGCTTGACGAACATCCTCGACGGGATAACATCCGGCAAAGCCCTGGTGACATAGATATCCACACGGATATCATGGTCGGCTTCAGTGACATTTAATGTATGCGTGGACATATTTTTTTATAAACGATCAATGCGGCGATAAAGATACCGACGCAAACATATTGAAAAATGCTCAGGCCCCCATACAGCACATGATCCGCCCGAAAGAATTCAATGACAAAACGCTCAACAGAGCTCAGGAGCAGGTACGCCACAAAAACCCGGCCCGGCCCCGTCTTTTTCGTCTGAAACCAACGCAAAATAATAAAAATCGCAAGCTGCCCCAGCGACATGAACGCCTGGGTCGGAACAAGCCTTGCCTCCCATACCGGGAAATACAACCCCCAAGCCGCCGGCTTACCATAACAACATCCATTGAGCAAACAGCCGATCCTGCCGATCGCGGAACCAAGCGCGATATACGGCGCGACCGCATCAAGCAAGGGCCACAGCGGCAATTTATGCCGGCGGATAAAAACGACCCCGGCCAGCATTCCGCCCGCGAAGCTCCCCTGCCATGCCAGACCGCCTTTCTGAAGCATCAGGATCTCCAGAGGCGTGCCAAAAAAAATATCCGGATTCAACAGGACGTAAAAAAGACGGGCCCCGATAATACCGCAGATAACGACCCAGAACACCAGGTCATAAATAACATCCGGCGCAATGCCGATCCGCCGCGCATCGCGCGCCAATAAATGCGAAGAAACAAAAACCCCCAGGGCAAGCATAAGCCCGTAGGAATAAACAGGCACAGGACCTATGTGGCAGATCACAGGGAACATATCAGTCCTTTAGAACAGACCTGGCCTTCACATCGTTCTTTTCTTTGGCCAGAGGGAAACATTTGATCAAAATAAAGAAAGCACCGACAGTGATCGCGCTGTCCGCCGCGTTGAACACAGGCCAAACGCGAAAATCCAGGAAGTCCACCACATACCCC
Source organism: Candidatus Omnitrophota bacterium (assembly GCA_903908245.1). Lineage (GTDB taxonomy): Bacteria > Omnitrophota > Gorgyraeia > Zapsychrales > Fredricksoniimonadaceae. Next base: position 23,462 of record CAIVRE010000012.1, on the reverse strand, counting down.
AGCGTCATACGGTCGATAAGGTTCCCGATAGCCCCGCCAAGGATCAGCGAAAAAGCCGCGATATACAGGCGGTCAAGCTCCCCGACCTTATGGTAGTAATAAATATTATAGACCAAAAGCCCGATGGCAATGACAGGAATAACAAAAAAGACAAAGTTATTATCTTTGAACAAACCAAAAGCAATACCCGTATTATGTACCAGAGAAAGATGAAAAATATTGCGGATGACGGGGATCGACTCCCCCGGATGCAAGACAGTGACAAAAAAGATCTTGGTCAAGCGGTCAACAGAAACGACAAGGGCCACCGTAACCAGGCAAATGATGATATCGGAGAACGAGCGTTTCATCATTTGATCCGGCCTTGCGGTCATTTCTCGCCCTTGCGATCCATCTCTTCCTGGACCTCAAGGGAATATTCGGCGTAAGGGATGGCTTTCAGGCGTTGATCGGGGATCCGTTTTCCTGTCTTCAGGCAGAACCCGTAAGACCCCTTATCAATACGGGCAAGAGCCGCATTGACCTTCTGCAGGATCTCACGGTCATTGGACGCCAGGGTCAGATTGAATTCGCGGTCATACATATCCGTGGCCACATCAGCCATGTGCATCGCGTGGCCGGAAAGGTCGCCCTTGTCATTCTGATCGCCTTCACTTTCATTTGCCATACTGCGGATATCGCCATTGATCTGGGCTTTGATCGACAGCAAAAGCTTCCTGAAAAGATCGAGCTTCTTGGCATCAAATTTGTCTGGCATTTGTTAATATCCTTTTTATTAACGATTAGATCATATCCGCACTGTCAAACCCTTTGACCGCCCGGGAACAACGGCCGCACACCTCAGGATGATCCGCATCCGACCCGATATCTTTCTTATAATTCCAGCAGCGCGGGCACTTGACGCCCCCGGCTTTTTCAACAATGATATTGGCCGGCGCACCCTGTATCCCGGGGATCTTTTGCGCGCTGTCCAGCTTGCGGACTTCCACTTCCGAAACGATCAGCAAGGATGGAAGCTCGGCCGCCAAAGAATCAAGATAATCCCTGTCCCGGTCCGAAACCGTCTGGATCAGGACCCTGGCCTCAAGCGATGCGCCGATCCCGCCTTCCGCCCGTTTTTCCTCGAGTTTCTTCAAAATAAGCGGACGATACTCCAAAAACCGGGCAAACCGCTCTTCCACCGCATGGTCGCGCCAGGCCTTGTCCGCCCTCGGCCAATCCAGCAAATGGACCGAAACAACATCCTTATTGGCCGCCGCCTTCGGCATGAACGTATATATCTCGTCCGCCGTAAAACTCAGGACAGGTGCCAGCATCCGGGCCAGAACATCGGCAATATAATAGAGAACGGTCTGCGCAGAGCGCCTTTTAAGCGATCGAGCGCTCGAAGTATATAGTCTGTCTTTTAGGATGTCAAGATAAAAGCCCGACAAATCCTCATTACAAAAAGAGTATATTTCCTTATATACGGATGAGAATTCATAGACCTCATACGCCTTGGTCACCCGCTCGATCAGCGCGCTCAAACGGCTCAAAGCCCAGCGGTCCACCGCAAGCAATTCTTTAGGCGTAACAAGGTCCGTGTCAGGACAAAAACCGTCAAGATTGCTCAACAGATAACGCGATGTATTGCGGATCTTGCGATAAGCATCGACCAACCGGTCCATGATCTCTTTGGACAGGCGGATATCATCGTTATAACTCGATGATGCGACCCACAAGCGCAAAATATCGGCGCCATTGTTCTTGATAATGTCGTCGGGCGCGATCACATTCCCCGTTGACTTGGACATCTTGCGGCCTTCCCCGTCCACCACAAACCCGTGGGTCAGCACCTGCCTGTACGGCGGGCGGCCATCGATCGCCACCGACGGAATAATAGACGACTGAAACCAGCCGCGATGCTGGTCGGACCCCTCAAGGTACAAGTCAGCCGGCAGGGGCTTTTTTAACATCTCATGGAACACGGCCTGATGGCTCACACCGGAATCGAACCAGACATCAAGGATGTCATTGGCTTTTTCCAGGTCCTCCACCTTCAGCCCCGCCACAGTAAAATCCGGCGGCCAGAGTTCGGCAACGCTTTTTTCAAACCAGATGTCACTGCCGTGCTCCCTGACCAGCGCGGCCACATGATCGATCACCTCGGGAAAAAGGAACTGTTCGTCCTTGCCCTTAAGCTTGAATGCCGGGATAGGCACGCCCCAATACCGCTGGCGAGACAAACACCAGTCGGGCCGGGTCGATACCATCGCCTTGATCCGCTCCTCGCCCGCCGGAGGGAACCACCGGACATCCTTCGCGATGGCCTCCTGGATCTTCGCGCGCAATCCGCTATTATCGATCTTGAGGAACCATTGAAAAGTCGCACGGAAAATGATCGGATTCTTGCAACGCCAGCAATGCGGATAAGAATGCTGGATCTTTTCCGTATGGAATAAAAGCCCGCGGCCGGCCAGGTCGGCGATGATCTCCGGATTGGCCTTGAACACATGTTTACCCTCGAACGGAGCCCCGGCAGCGGTAAAAATACCCCTGCTGTTCACCGGCATAAGGATCTCCAGCTGATTGGCCACCCCTGTCTGGTAATCTTCCTGCCCATGGCCCGGAGCCGTATGCACAAGCCCGGTGCCGTCCTCTTTGGTCACATAATCAACGGCCACCACCCGGCAATTCTCTTTCTTGCCGAAAGGATGCGTATAAAATAATTTCGTCAGTTCCGCCCCCTTGACCTGCGTGATCACCCGCCAGGGCTTCTTGCCCGGCTCTTTATCGAGGACTTTCGCCGAAAGTGTTTTTTCAATGATCAAGACCTCATCGCCCATCTCGGCCAATACATAATCAAACGCCGGGCTCACCGCCACCGCGACATTCGCCAGCAGCGTCCAGGGAGTGGTCGTCCACACCAGCAGGGAAACTTTCTTCTCCTCGGGCACGTCCAGGCTCCGGGGGTTATTGACCGGGAAACGAACATAAACCGTGGGTGACGAATGGTCCTCGTGCTCCACTTCCGCCTCAGCAAGGGCTGTTTCACAATCGAAACACCAATTGACGGGCTTAAGGCTGCGGTAAATATATCCCTTACGGGTCATGTCGGCCAGGCACTTGAGGATCCAAAACTCATAACCCGGTGAAAGCGTCAGATAAGGCTTGTCCCACTCCCCCATGATCCCCAGGCGCTTGAACTGCTCGCGCTGAAGGCCGACATATTTCATGGCATAATCATGGGCTTTCTTGCGGAACGCGACACAATCAACATCGGATTTGCGCGCCTTCAACTCTTTGAGCAGCGCGTGCTCGATCGGAAGGCCATGACAGTCCCAACCCGGAATATAAAGGCTGTCAAAACCCTGCATGGTCTTGTATTTTACAATAAAATCCTTAAGGATCTTGTTGAGCGCATGGCCGATATGGATATTGCCGTTAGCATACGGCGGGCCGTCATGCAGGATGAACGAAGGCTTGCCTTCGGACCTGGAACGGATGCTTTGATACAGTCCGGTCTTTTCCCAGGCTGCTAAAACGCCCGGCTCACGCTGAGCCAACCCCGCCTTCATGGAAAAATCGGTTTTGGGTAAATTAAGGGTTTTCTGGTAGTCCATAGGGGGAATACTTTACATCAAATTAAATATTTTCCAATAATTATTTCCAAGTCCTTCTTCTTCTGTTCCGGAATAAGCTTTGGATCGGTCATGATGGCATTCTGCAGGGCATTGGCCGCAGAGAACTTTTTCATGGCACCAATACGGGGGATCGCGATCTTGAGGATCTTTTTCGCATTATCCACGTTCTTGTTAAGGCATTCAATGATCATATCGACCGTCACCGCGCCATGAGAATGATGCCAGCAATCATAGTCGGTCACCGCGGCCAGCGTGCAGTAATCGATCTCGGCCTCACGGGCAAGCTTGGCCTCGGGAAGGTTCGTCATCCCGATCACGTCACAGCCCCAACTGCGATAAAGATTGGACTCGGCTTTGGTCGAGAACTGAGGGCCTTCCATGTTGAGGTATGTGCCGTTCTTGTGAACAGTCACCCCCACCTGTTCGCACGCGTCGTAGACCACTTCCGTAAGCGGCTCAGAAACCGGTTCCGCCAGGCTGACATGGGCAACGATCCCGCCGGAGAAGAACGTCATGTGCCTGCGGGGCGCCGTACGGTCAATGAACTGGTCAGGAATGACAAAATCCGTCGGCTTGATCTGAAGCTTCAGGCTCCCGACCGCAGAGATCGAGACGATCGCACTGACCCCCAGCTTCTTCATCCCCCAGATATTGGCGCGATAATTGATCTCGGTCGGTGAAATACGATGCCCCCGCCCGTGGCGCGGAAGAAAGACCACCGGTGTCCCGTCAAGTTTCCCCGTAATGAACGCGTCCGACGCCTGCCCGAAAGGGGTTTCCAACACGACCTCTTTTACATCTGTGATCCCTTCGATCTGATAAAGACCGCTGCCGCCAATGACTCCGACTGTTGCCATAAAGATCTCCTTTATTTTGCCAATTCTGCCGCGCGGGTGCGGGCGGCTTTCATCGCCGCCAGGAACATCCCGAAAATATCTTTATCCATGAACACATCTGTTGCCGCCTGGGTCGTCCCCCCTTTGGAGGTAACCTTCTGGCGAAGGGCTTCCGCGCTGTCCTCGCTCTTTGCCAACATGTGCGCACTGCCCAAAAGCGTCTGATACACCAATGCCTTGGCTTCCTTTTCACTAAAACCCAGCTTGCGCGCCGCATTCATCATGCACTCCACAAAAAGGAACACATAGGCGGGCCCACTGCCTGAAACAGCCGTAACCGCATTGATCATCTTCTCGGGAACAGTGATGACCGGGCCGACCGCACCCAAAATATCGCAAGCCTGCTTCAAATCTTGCGCGGTGGCATGCCGACCTCCCGCAACCCCTGTAACCCCTTCACCGATCATGGCCGGAAGGTTCGGCATGGTGCGGACCACCCGGACTTTCACACCCAAAGCCTTCTCAATAAATGACGCCGTGATCCCGGCCGCGATCGAAATGAACAGCTGCCTTTTCACCACGCCTTTAATATCCGCCAAAGCAACAGGCAGGTCCTGGGGCTTGACCGCCAGCAGGACAACATCCGCTGCGGCAGCCGCCAAAGCAGGCGTCTGTGCGAAAGAACAGCGGTATTTCTTTTTAAGATAAGCCCGCCGGTCGGCACGCGCATCACAAACAACACACGAATACTTCCTGTAAAGACCGGCGAGTATTGCCTCGCCCATGTTCCCGGCACCAATGAATGCAATTGTCATTGTCAAAGCCCTCTTTTCCTATTGGTGTTTAAATATCAGGCTCCCGATACGGACCATGGTCGCACCTTCTTCAATGGCGATATCGAAATCCCCGCTCATCCCCATCGACAGATGCTTCATCTCAATGCGGCCGGCACAGGCCCGGTCCTTCCCGATCGCTATAAACATTTCACGGCAGCGGCGAAAGACCGAACGGATGGCTTCCCTGTCCTGCGTCAAAGGCGCCATTGTCATCAACCCCAGCAACCGGACATTCCGTAAATGGCTGACATGCCCGCAAAAAGAGCCCGCCTCCGCCTGAGGCAATCCGAACTTCTGCTCTTCCCCGGCAATGTCCACCTGCAAAAGGATATCCTGGACTTTATTCAAACCCGCGGCGCGCTTGTTGATCTCATCCACCAGGCCCATACTGTCCACCGACTGGATAAGGTCAAAGATCCCCACCGCTTCTTTCGCCTTGTTCGACTGCAGATGCCCGATGAGATGCTTGCGGACCCCCGCCGTATTAACGAGAAGGAATTTCTCCCTGGCGGACTGGACCCTGTTCTCGGCAATATCTTTCAACCCTGCGGCAACAGCGGCATTCACCGTCACGGCGTCGGAATACTTGGTAACCCCCACCAGCACGACCTCGAGCGGATCACGGCCGCAGCGACGGCAGATATCCGCGATCCTTGTCCCGACAGCATCCAGATCATCCCTGAGCATCGGCAAACTCCAGCACACTGCGGATCTTCACCAGCAGTTCCGCAAAACGCACGGGCTTCGTTAAATATTCCGCGACCCCGTTACGGCGAAAGATCGGCTCCATAGAGTCAAAAGCCGTCAGCATGATGACCGGAGCCTTATCGGCACCGGGGATCTTTTTCCGCTCGCCAAGGAACGCATAACCGTTCATGCCCGGCATTTCAACATCGAGAATGATAAGGTCGACCGTCCCTTCCCGAAGGACCTCCAATGCTTTCCCGCCATCACAAACGCCGATCGCCAGATATCCTTCCTGGACAAGCCTGCGCCGGGTCATGTCGACCACCATTTCCTCATCATCCACGATCAGAATTGTCTTTTTCATGTTTTGATATTATACGAAGGGATCATGATTTTGCATTACAAAAAATTAAGTTTCGAAACCGGAAAGATCATTGTCTTCAAACGGGACATCAGGGTCCATGATCTCGGCCATGACCGTATCGAGCGCACGCCAATAGGGCGCGATAATATCCTCCAAAGGAACCGCCGCGAACCTGTCCGTAAAAAAATATTTGATCTCGGCACTGCGCAGCAAATAAAGGCCCGCATTCACCAGCCGTCCAGGCATGGCCCTTGAGACAAAGTACATATAAAGAGGCAGCTGGAAGGAACGGACCTTATTAAAGATCTCTTCCCTGTCCGGGGCATCCGACAGGACCAGCGGCCTGGAAGGAAGTTTGTCGGATGATCCGGTCTTGTAATCCAGCACCGAAAGCTGTCCGCCGGCGAGCTCTTCCACCCGGTCCACGCGCGTCTTGAAAAGGAACTTCCCGGACGGGAGCTCGAGCATGCCGGGGTAATCGCGCTCCACCGCGACCAGGCGCTCAACCGTTCCCATCCTTTCCCGTTCAAAAGCCAGGAACGCCTTCAATTTATGCTCCATCACCCGCCGGACCAAAAAATCGTCCGAACGCATCCGTTGAGTGAACTCCTCCCTGAAATGCCTCTCGAACAGGGCCTTGAAACCCGCCTCGAAATCATCGTCCAATACAGGCCTGCGGCCTTCAAAAGGGCGATAGGCCTCCTCGAGGAACTGATGAAAGAAATTACCGATGATCGCGGCATCCGGCTCGTCCAGCAGGTCTTCCTGTTCCCTGAGGCCAAGGACATAACGCGTATAAAATTCATACGGATTCTTCAAATAGCTGTTCACGCTGCTGGCAGAAAAAGAAAAGCCCTTGAGGAACTCCATCATCCTGGGTGTTTTCGGCGCTGTCCGCCCGACAGAACTTGCGCCTGCCTGAAAAGCCGCACGTTTTGTCGGAAATGCCCTCAAGGCCCCTTCCCTGACCTGCTGTTCCCAGATCAGCTCCTCCAGGAACCGGCTTGGAGCTTTCTCCCTGTTCTGCTGATAGACCACATGGACATTCCTGGCGGACGAGATCACCCGCATGAACTGGTAACGCTGGATCTCTTCCTCAAGTTCAAGACGGTCCACCCCCAGCTGGCTCATCACCTCGCGGGGAATGAGTGACGAACGCGCCTCCACTCTCGGCAACACGCCTTCATTCGTATCCATAATAATGACATTGTCAAAATTCAGCGCCCGCGTTTCAAAAAGCCCAAGGACCTGCAAACCTTTGAGCGGTGTCCCGGAAAAACTCACCATTTCCCGGGATACAGTATCCTCAAATATTCTGATGATCTCGCTGATCGTGAACTTTTCATCGGAAAACGACGCACGCTCAAAGCTTTCCTTGACCTCGGCCATCCGGGCCGCGATGTTCATGTTCAAAGGATATGCGTCCATCCTGTTCAACGAACGCATCGTATCAAGAAAAAGGCCAAGCGCCGCGGCGAACGGTTTCAATCCGCAGACCCCGGCCCACTGCGAAAAAAATACCCGGTGCAAATGTTCCAGCGCCTGACCTAATGCCTGCGGAGTAGCCGTCACCCCCATCCCTGCCAGCGCCTTTCCGGCCTCCGTGAACAATACCGGGTCCGAAGCGATATCCTCAAGCCTGATAAAAAGCTTGCCCGACACACTGCCCACGATCCTGCCTTTGAGCAATTCCTCGATCTTGCCGGTCAACACCCGCATTAAACCTCCTTCATCCCCGGGATGATGGAGGTTTTTGACCAGGGGATGGTGAAGGACCGCCAGATAATCCCTGGCATAATACGCCCCCGCGCGGCTCGAGATCTGCGCCTTGAAGATCCCCTGAAGAAGGACATACAAACTGCCGCGTTTAAGCGGATACCCCATCGATACATTGAACTCCGCCATATCTGCCGGAAAAGCGGACAACAACGGCATCAATGACCCGCTATCCGGCAGGATGACCACGGTAGAAGACAGGTCTCCGATAGTAGAGAGGATATCGCGCGCCATCGCGGCCTCGGAATGGGCATCAAACGCCGAATAAGCATCCAGATGGAATTTTGTCGGGGTCGGAACCGCCCCCTCCAGCAATTCACAGCCGAAACGCCGGGCTATACGATCAAGGACCGGCCACTTGCGCTGGTCTCCCTGAAAAATAAGAGTGGCATTCCCCTTGGCATAAAAATGCTTGGCCACTGCCTCTTCTGTCCGGTGAAAATAGAAGAAATTCGCAAAAATGACCTCGTCCACATCCAGTGATGCCAGGGCGACATTCTCTTTCGCGCGCAAATACTGCAGACTGCGGCAAGTACGCCCCCCGGACAGCAGCCGCCGGTGAAAAGCCTCCCGCAATTTCAGGACCCGCTCCAGCAGGCGGTTGATGTTCTCGGGGACCGAATACCCGATGCGGGCAGAAGCCTCGATATTCTGCAGCGCCTGGACACTGACATCCTCCAGATCCAACTCGCCGATGAAATCCAGGATCTCTCCCGCCCACGGCAGGAACTGCGCAAAAGAATCCCGGCCTTCCAGCAGTTCAGGCGTCAACTCACGCGCAAGGCAATAAAGCTCATAACGTGCCTCGACCGCGGACAAGGGCCTTAACACACCCGAAGTATCGGCGATCGCGCTCATCAACCCGTCGATCGTATAAAACTTCGGTGGAATAAAAGCCCTGCCCAGCCGTGCCCCCAACGCGCGTTTTAGAAAATGCGCCGGGCGTTGTCCGCCAAAAACGACCGCGACCCTTGACAGCGAACGGCCAGCCGGACCATACTCGCGTTCCATATACGCTGCAAGCTCGTCAATAAAACTTTTCGTAAAATCAACCGTGAATATCTTCGACATCCACCACTTCCTTATCGATAATGTACGCCAAAAATCCCCGGAATTCCTTGCCCGGAAAAACCTCGCGCAACAGGCGGATATATTCCCGGACCTGGGTCACCCCGGCCAGGGGCGAAGGCAAACCACCGCCCTTACATGCATGTAAATCATCGGAACGGCTGGTCTTAAAATCCACAACAGTTACCCGATCCTCCCCGACGATCAACCGGTCAATGCGCCGCGTACGCCCATACCGGTCAACAACCTCATATTCCGTATATACCCGTCCGTCCCCCTCCCTGAACAGCGGCCGCACCGATGGCGCGGACAGAAAATCCTTTAACAACCCCCGGACATGGTCAGAGGCAGGCGCCTCGGGGTCCGCCAGAGCTTCATGCAACGCTATCCCGAGGTCCCGGCCTTCACGGCCGGGAACACCGGCATCAATGAATTCATCCTTCAGGAAATTCAGCCAGTCCCGGCATTGAGGCGGACAAACCTCGACCGGCAAAACAGAATCCCGGGCCTTATCCCGCGGATAATCATCCGCCGGATGCCCCACCGCCAGCATCTCTTTCGGGACAAATTCCAGCGCCATATTGCGCGCATTGCCGCTTTTAGGCGGAATGAACACATACATTTCACACACCGCGCGGGTCAGCGCCACATAAGCGTTGTTCAACTCGTTAAAAAACCCCAGCATCTTCTCCTGGACATATTCCTCGTCAGCCAACATCGAGAACTTCGTGTGCGTCTCATTAAAATGATACAGGGCCAATTGCTGATCAACATTCCTCAGCACATATTTCGGCGCCATAACCCCGGAGGCGCCGCCACGCTCCAGCCCCAGCGTGAAGAACGGCAGGATCACCACCCGGTATTCCAGCCCCTTGGCTTTATGAACGGTTGCCACCCTGACCGCATCCGTCCCGTCGGCAGGAACATAAAAAGCCTCCCCTTCACCGGAATCATAAAAACGCAGGAACTCTCCCAAAGACGGATGATCCCCTTCTTTTGCCCGGACCAGCTCAAGGAAATACATCAAAAATCCCCGGCTGGACGGATACCATTCCAACACTCCCCAGCGACGGAAGAAGCTGACGATCAACTCATAAACAGGGTACATCCCGGCATTGGCGAAGAACTCGCCGATACACTTTTCCCAGGCCTCGGGGAACACCTTCTGGAATTCCCTGTAAAGATACGGCTCATTGCGCTGCTGCCGCCAGGTAACGATCACGTCCTGCACGGCCGGCAAAGGGATCCCCGCGGCTTTCAAGAAAAGATCCCCCAGGACGGCCGCGGCAAAAGACTCATTGTCGGCCGGAGCGTCCAGAAAACGCAAGAAATCCACGGCCTCCGTCACATGCGGATGCTCCTTGATATTCAGGGTGCGCTCGGATGCCGCCGGTATCCCTGCCTCGAGCAGCGCGCGCGTCATCAAAGACACATCCCTGTTCTTGCGTACCAGGATCCCGATATCTTTCAAGGCGAACCGGGCCCGCAACATTTCCACAAGCGCCACCGTGCGCCCCAGCGACTCCTGCCATGACTCTTCCTGATCTTTACCCCCAAGGAATTCCACCCGGACGAACCCCGGCGGATCCAGTTTAAGGGGGATCTGCCCGGCATTGCCATAAACCCTCTCAAGCTCCGTCAGGTCCTGCGGACGGGCGGAAGCCGCCGCCATGACCCGCTTTAAATTATCCATACCAAAGACCGCGTTATTGAAATCCACAATAGCCCTGTGACTGCGGCGGCTCTCGGATAACGTATGCGTGACCAGATTATACCCGGGAGCCGAATATTGCCGGCGGATATCGTCAAAAAGCGCCGTATCCCCCCCGCGAAAAGAAAAGATCGCCTGCTTTTTATCCCCCACATAAAAAAGCGTGCCACCCCGCGCGATGGCATCTTCGGGTAATGCCCTGAGATTCTCCCACTGCAAAAGACTGGTATCCTGGAACTCGTCAAAAAGATAATGTTCAAACCGGGAGGACAGACGGTAGTACAACTCCTGCGGCGCAATGCCCTGTTCGTAAATAAGACGGGCCTTGGAATTAAGCTCCGCCAGAAAAAGGACATCATCCTTCAGGCAGGCACGCTCAAGCTTCTCCCGGACCCTTTCAAAGACCTCGATATAAGGATCATACAAATGCCGGACTTCCAGGTCCGCCGCCCGGGCAAACCCGGCACGGATCTTCCCCCATTGATCCAGATGCCAGCCGGAAATATCAAAACGCGGGATCTCCTGCGCATCCTTGGCAAAATAAGCCGACAAACTATCCTTAAAAAGAAAAGCCCCCCGGTCACCGGCAACAAACTTCCGCAGGGCTTTGTCGACCCCTTTATGGATCCCGGCCGGCATGTTCTCCACGAAAGCCCGCACGTCATTGACCACATCCACTTTGACACGCAGGATATCCTCGGGTGTAATACCTCCACGAGCAAAAGGCAGGGCATAAGTATTGTATTCCTTGAACAAGCCCTGGACAGTACTGAAGACCACGTCTTTGGGCATCCACGCCGAACGCGCTTCGACGAGCAAAAGGCTGGTCAACAGGCCCTCAAAAGCCTTCTTGACCGCCGCATTCCCTTTCGCTTCTTCAATAAGCTCGTCAATAGCCAGCTCCAGATATTCCCGAGGGTCATCCCTGATCCGAAATGCCGAGGTAAGCCCTATCTGAAACGCCGAACTGACCAGAAGTGTATTGATAAAGCGGTCAATGGTCTGAACCTGAAAATAATTATACCCCCGCAGGATCTCGGCAATGACCCGCATGGATACGGCACGCACCTGGGCTTGATCCATCCCCAGACCATCGATCATCCTGGCCTCTTCCTCCCTGTTCATTACCCCCAGCGCCAGCTCTTTAAGAAAACGGATGATCCGTTCTTTCATCTCGAAGGCGGCTTTATTGGTGAATGTAATAGCCAGAATGGAATGGACAGGGGGCCGAAGCGAATCCTTCGACAGATGCAGGATCAGGCGCACATACCGCTCGGCGAGCGCGTAGGTCTTGCCGCTACCGGCGGAGGCTTCGCAAACGAATACTTCGGGAGAATGGAACGATCCGCGGACGCTCACTTGTCTCGACTGATATAAAGCTGGTCTTCCAGGACTTCCCGAATGGCCGCCTCGCAGCCCTCGACCGGCGACTGGCCGGCTTTTATTCCCCATGCCGAATTGTCACGGGCAAAATCATCCAGGAACCCTGTCAACTTGCGGCGTTCTTCGTCCGTCAGGGCCAGATACTTGCAGTCCTCGCTGTCACAACGCTCGACGCTCAAAAGGACGATCCGGATCAGCACACTGGCAGACAAGAGGCTCTTTTCCGCTTCTTTCTTCTCGGAAAAAATGCTTAACTGCTGCTTGATCAACTGCGGTTCATCAAAATCCGACGGCTGGCCCGTCACCTTGAAGCGATATAAATCCTGCCAAAGGGCCCTCTCGTGCATGCTCAGCGACAACACCCGGTCATACGCCTCGATCGCCTGACGGGAGACCTTGCGGATAAGCCCGTTATCCGACTTGACGAACCGGGTCAAATAATTCCTGGCAATACGCAATTCCGTATTATCCAGCGTGCGGTCCTCAATATATTTAAGGATCAGCTTCTGATCGGCGCCATTCTTCGCCTTGATATCCCCTTCCGCTTTAAGCCGGTCGGACACACGCTTGTAATAGCTGACACTCAGAATAAAATTCTTCGTGAACGCATACTTGTCGATATCCGCGTTATAGGTCTTGAAAAGTCCGGTCTCTGTCGGGGAGTTGACCGGTTCAGCCGAATAAGCCGGCGGGCAAAGAAAACACAACACGATAAAAAAACCTGCAAGCCTGCGCATAAGAATATTCTCCACTAACACGCAACGGCATTATTTCTTAAGTTGTTTGGCAGCAAGGATCTTGTTGATCTTGTCGGTCAAGTCCTTTGGAGAACATGATTTATGCATATACTCGATCCCCATCAACGCCCCAAGGCGGGAGTCCAGCTCCTGGTCGCGGGAGGTCAGGATCACGATCGGAAGGTCCTTGAGCCGGGCATCGAACTTAATACTATGGCAAACATCATAACCATTGATCTCGGGCATCATCACGTCCAGGACCAGCAGGTCCGGCTTGTCTTTCTTAAGGATGACCAGCGCGTCAAGGCCGTCTTTGGCAACGGTAATATCATGGCCGTCGCGCTTGAGGAACTCGCCCACCATTCTCTGGACCGTCGGGTCATCGTCACAAATAAGGATACGTGCCATGTTTTCTCCGGATAGTTAGAATATGCCTGTTCAGTCCAATGCCCTGAAAACTTTATAAGGCTCTAATTATATAGCGTTTATTGGAACAGATGTCAATAAAAGGAAAATTCTCCGTTCTTGCCAAACCTCCACTGCTGGTCAAACACTGCCCGTTGGCCAGGGCCAAGAAGATGGATCGGCGAATGGACCTCCACTTCCCCGTAATCATATAAATGGGAATTAAAAACCTCCACCATGGAACAATGCGCATAAGTCCAGCCGGGATAAACCTTGAACTCCCTTTCCCAGACAACATCCCCCTTAACCAGAACAGCAATTCCCCGCGAAAGCATCCCTCCGAATTTATAACACTCTTTGGAAATACACGGAACTCCGACCTTCCCTGTCAAGCCCATAAGCCGGACCGATGGGACAGGCAAAGTAGTGTCCTGCAGATGATACGACCGCCATTGATCAATGGCCCCGGGAAAATAAACCGTAAAGGGCCGCTGTATCCGGCTCACGTTCCAAATGCCTCGCGCAACAGGCTTATCGGAAACATTCTCGATCTCTTCGCGCAAATGCACAACGCCATCGGGCATCAGCCTGACAGAGCGAACGACCCGCAAACCGGTTTCCCGGCATGCGGGACTGGTCATGACCACCATATCCGATGTGACCTGCTCGGCATAGCGTCCAGAATCCAGTTCCAACGGCGGGGTCTTTTCCCACCATTCTTTCTCCGGCGCGATCCAGGTCCTGTCCCCGCCCAAAAGGCGCAACCCGCATCGGCGTTTCAACGCGCGCCAACCCGCTTCGGAAAGGGTATCGCTGACACCAACCTCCATTGCCTGTTGGGCGCTCATATCCGGGCCTTTCCATAAAAACTCCTGCCCGTGAACACACAGAGAAACAATGCGCCCCCCCACCGGATCGCATTCTAACTGGACACTGGAACTGTTAAGGAAAGCCACGCGACTACCGGCTCTTGGTAAGCACTTCTTTGATCCGTTGTTTAGCGTTGGCATCAAGGCATTCACATCGGGATGGCGGTGTATTGTCCAGCACCTCGGCATGACGGGTCAATGCCTTGCGCAGGATCCCGATCTGACGACGATAAAGCGCACAGGTCCGGCACATCCACAAATGAATATGCATTGTACAATTTTCACGGATCGTGAGCCTGCGCTCCATCGCGATGGATACAAGCCTGGCGGCCTGTTTGCAGGATGTTATCAGCGGGCCTTTTGTCTCTTCTTCCCAATTAGACATTGTCTTCTTTCTTTTCGAACCAATTCCTCTCCAGGCATTCCCGAAGCTGTAACCGCGCCCGATGCAGGATCACCCATAAATTCGTCGGGCTTATGGACAGCTCCTTACAGATCTGCGCGGTATCAAGGTCATCGAGCTCTCTCATGGAAAAAGCCGCGGCCGTCCGCTGAGGTAGCCTGGACATACAATCCTTGAGGATCTCCCAGAACTCTTTTGAATGGAGGAGTTTTTCCGGATCAGGAAGCCAGTCTTTCGGATATTTGCCGGGATTGCCTGCCGCATCGTAGAAACTGTCGACGGTCTGCTCTTCATCGGTCTGGATCTCGGAAATGGACTTTTCACGGAATGACTTGCGATAAGTATCGATCATCTTGTGCTTGAGGATCCCCACCATCCAGGTGCGCTCGGTCGAACGCCCGGTGAACGATTGGCGGGCCGTCAGCGCGGCAAGGAACGTTTCCTGGACAAGGTTCTCGGCCGCCTCACGGTTACGCACACGCATAAGCGCGTAACGATAAAGATAATCGCCGTGTTTGTCAACCCATCCGGACGGATCGGATACAGGGCCCTGTTTAATATCATTTCCCCTGTCAACACTCATTCTTCGCCTTTGATCTGCCTGATACGTTTAAAGGCCTGCTCTCCCCAGAAATCCGCATCGCCATAAGTGGCCACGACCCTGTTATAGATAACAAGCGCCTCTTTATCGTCTCCCAGCATCTGGTAACAATGCCCGGCATAATATAACGCGACCCTGAATAATTCACTGTTGGGATACTGCGCGATATATGCGCGGAATAATTCCCTGGCCTGGACATACCGGCCTTTTTGATAATAATCAAGCGCCTTATTGTAAAGCTCCGTTGACGACTTGAACTTTGGCGCTGCCTCTTCCACCGGCTCAAGCATCGCGCAACCGGAAGCCCAAGGCAACACAATCATCAACAAGGATAAGAAAATAAACTTCATCCGCATAAGAAAACGATCACTGTGCGTTCTTGTGCGCCTCGAGGTTCACGCTGACGGCAACGTCATCCGCCACAACCACCCCGCCGTTATCAAGCGTCTTGTTCCAGCTGACCCCATAATCCTGGCGATTCACCTTGAAATTCGCCTCGATGCCTATACCGTCCGCCTTGGCCATGGGGTTGAACACGGGACCATCCACTGTCACCGGAATGACGATCTCTTTGGTCACGGCCTTCATGGTAAGGTCCCCTGTCACAGCATAAACACCTTCCCCCGTCTTCTCGACCTTTTTGGTCTTAAAGGTGATCGTCGGATACTTCTGGGCATCAAAAAAGTCCGCGCTCTTCAAATGCGTATCACGGGCATCGTTACGGGTATCAATGCTCGCCGCCTTAATGACAAAGTCGAACTTCGAACCGGCAAGATCGGAAGGATCGAATTTAATATCACTCTGGAAATCGCCGAAAACACCATTAACTTTTGCCACCATCATGTGCTTGACCGTAAAACCGATCGATGAATGGACCCCGTCAACAGTGTACGTATCTGCGGCCCTCGCGCTGGTACTAATCCCGATGGATATAACCGCCGTAATGAACAACAAAAATAATTTTCTCATGTTAATCCCCCATTTAATAAAATGTTCGGGAGGGCCTGGGACCCTCCCCTACCTCCTGTCGAAAAGCTTACCACTTGCCGGTCTTGCGTGATGCCGCGGCATATGTCTTCTGCACTTTGGCCAGGGACCGTTTGATCTCATCGTGCGGGACCCGGGAACTTTCGAGCTTGCCGCTCAAATACTTGTCGTATCCGGCAAGATCGAGCAGCCCGTGCCCGCTCAAATTAAAAAGGATGACCTTCTCCTTCCCCTCTCTTTTCGCTTTCTTCGCTTCTTCAATAACACAGGCCACGGCGTTGGACGTCTCCGGCGCGATCACAAACCCTTCGGTCCGCGCCCAAATAATGGCCGCTTCATAACTGCTCAACTGATCGATCGCGTGCGGCTTCATCAAACCTTCCACAATAGCCTGGCTGACCAACGGGGCCATACCATGATAACGCAACCCTCCGGCATGGATCGCAGGCGGAATAAACTGACTGCCCAGCGTATGCATCGGCAATAAAGGGGTCATTGCGGCCACATCTCCATGATCATAGGCGAACTTCCCCCTGGTCATTTTAGGACAAGCCGCGGATTCCACAGGGATGATCTCGATCTTCGCCCCGTTGATCTTGTCGAGCGTGAACGGGAACGCAATGCCCGCGAAATTACTGCCGCCGCCGGCACAACCGATCACAATATCCGGCTGTTTAACGCCCGCCTTCTTTAATTGTTTCTTCGCCTCAAGGCCGATAATGGTCTGATGAAGAAGCACATGATTTAAAACACTGCCCAGCGCATAACGCGTACGGCCGGTCTTATCGGTCACCGCCGCCTCTACCGCCTCGCTAATGGCGATCCCCAGGCTGCCCGGAGTCCCGGGCATCTGCGCCAGGATCGCGCGGCCCGCTTTGGTTTCTGGCGAGGGACTTGCAATACACTCCGCGCCCCAAAGGTTCATCAATGTCTTGCGCATCGGCTTCTGGTCGAAGCTTACCCGCACCATGAACACCTTGCACTCAAGGCCGATAATATGACAGGCGAACGATAACGCCGTACCCCATTGGCCGGCACCGGTCTCGGTCGTCAAACGCTTAATACCGAATTGCTTGTTATACCACGCTTGCGGAATGGAACTGTTCGTCTTATGGCTCCCGGAAGGCGAAATACTTTCATCTTTATAATAGATCCGCGCCGGGGTCTGAAGGAATTTCTCCAGATAGACCGCGCGGCGAAGAGGCGATGGCCTCCAACGATAAAAGATCTGCCGCACTTCCTCCGGAATATCGATCCAACGCTTGGTCGACATGTCCTGTTCGATCAGATTCTTGGGGAAAACCGCCTCCAGCATTTCAGGCCTGACCACCTGGCCGTCGGGCGTAAGCAATGGCAGCATAGGTGTCGGCAGGTCAGCGGCAATGTTATACCACTGTTTGGGCATGTCTTTTTCATCAAGATAGAACTTCACCTGGTCCATAATCCGTTCCTTTTTGATCCGGGTTAATATATCCCAGTTTCTTTCAAAAGCTCCTTAAGGCGTTTGAGCGATATCTCTTCCATTTTCGTAAAATAGATCGCCAGGCCTTCGCCCCCGGCAATACGGGAAATACGGGCCATTCCCACAACAACATCCTGCGGATCATTGATCGAACACTGGATCTCAAACCCGACCTCATCGTTAAGCTGGACATAAACGCTGTTCTTGACCCTGATGAACGCGCTTTTCAACGACAGGTCTTTGAGCAGGCCATTGAGTGTCAACTGTGAGCCGATGCTGATACGGGCCGGCAATTCGGCAGTGACACGAGAGTCACGACGAAGATTATTCGAGCCTTCTGAATATGACATGTTATTCCTTCCCTGAAAAAACTTCTGCCGGCTTCAATGTCCTCTATTTTAGCGAAAAAACGCATTCCCGATAGTGCCAAATAAAAAAATCAGCGGAACACAGATAACCGGCATCCATAAAGCCGTACGGCGGCCGGCGTTAACCCACAAAAGGCCAATAGCGGTATAATTCGTGGCAACCCCCGCCAAAAGGAAGATCAGGGCATTCCCCAGCGCGCTGGTCTGACGGTAGATCTCAAAAGCCAACGGCGCAGTCCCCGTAGAACAGGTCTCCAGGACAACCGCGGCCAGAAGCGTCCCGAACATGCCCGGAACCGAATTGCCCATGAACCGGTGAAAGAACTCCGCCGGGATATACGCGCCGGCAGCGGACGCCAGCACCATCCCCAGAAGGATCCACCACACGACCATTGACGCCAATGCGCCGGCCCCTTTGATAATACCCGAAAGATCCTTGTGAAAATTGAACCTGTAACCGGTCCGGCGCATCTTCAGGTCGGCCACAAGATCGAATCGGGGATCCACCTCAAAAGTGTCAGGATTTCTCTCGATCATCCCCGCGGCTTCCATGGACTGAAAGACCAACCCTGTCAAAAAAGCGACCACCAGCGCTGAACCGATAATAAAAGCGGCCTTCGCAAACCCGAAGAACCCGACCAGCATCAGCGTGAGCGGAAAATTCGCCCATGGGCTGGCCAAAAGAAAAGCCACCACGGACGACGGTGAAGCCCCCTTTTTATAAAGCTGGATCGCGAGCGCCAGGATCCCGTGGCTGCACAGGGTCATCAAAAACCCCCAGGTCACGGCATAAAGAATGTTGCGCTTGCGGTTCCCGGCCAGGGCCAACGATACATACTCACGTGGCACATAATAGTCAATGGCCCCGCCTAACAACAATCCCAGGCAAAGCGGCCAAAACATCATCCGGACATACATCACAAAAAAAGACCGAAAAAGCTCCAGCCACGCCAGCCCGTACGACGCGGCCAGGACCGTGACAATAGCCAGGGCCAAAAGAAAAAGTTTATCCCTGAAAAACCACAGGGCAGCCTTTCGGCCCTCCCCGGAAGATGAACAACGGTCAACCATCGTTAAACTCCGATCCTATTGACATCAATATAACTTTACTTTATTGTTTAGGCTATGAATAAAATCCATGCCGGCCATCCCCTGGCCAATACGCTAGCCCAACGCATCCTGATCCTCGACGGAGCAATGGGCACCATGATCCAGCGCCACCAATTGACCGAAAGCGATTACCGCGGCGGCATAAATGGACGCTTCAAGGACTGGGCTTCGGACCTTAAAGGCAATAACGACCTTCTGTCCATTACCCAGCCCTCTGTTATCCAGGGCATCCATGAACTTTACCTCGAAGCCGGCGCGGACATCATTGAATCGAACACCTTCAACGCAAATACCGTCAGCATGGCCGATTACCATATGGAAAGCCTGGTATCAGAACTGAATATCAGCGCTATCCGCGTGGCACGCGCCGCGGCCGATAAATATACGAAGAAAGATCCAAGCAAACCCCGTTTTGTGGCCGGATCCATCGGCCCGACGAACCGCACCGCCTCGATCTCGCCGGACGTAAATGACCCCTCTTTCCGCGCGGTCAATTTCGACCAGCTGGCCACGGCCTACGGCGAACAGATCAAAGCCCTCGCGCAAGGCGGGGCGGACCTTCTTCTGATCGAAACGATCTTCGACACGCTCAATGCCAAGGCCGCGGTCTTTGCCGCACTTACCTTTAATGAGTCGGCGAAAAACCCGCTTCCTGTCATCATTTCCGGAACCATTACCGACGCCTCCGGCCGTACCCTGTCCGGACAGACCGCAGAAGCATTCTGGATATCCCTTAAACACTCCCGACCGCTGGCGTTTGGGTTCAATTGCGCGCTGGGAGCCAAAGATATGCGGCCACATATCGCGGAACTTTCCAAACTGGCCGACTGCTATATCAGCGCTTACCCTAATGCCGGGCTCCCCAACCAATTCGGGCAATACGACCAGACCCCGGAACAAATGGCCGCGCTGGTGCGTGAATTCGCCGAGAACAAACTGGTAAATATCGTCGGCGGCTGCTGCGGATCAACCCCCGACCATATCAAGGCCATCAGCGATGCCGTCAAGAATTTAACTCCACGCGCACTCCCGAAGATCCAGCCTGTCTCCTCTTACAGCGGGCTTGAGCCGTTAACGCTGCATCCCGGCTCTATTTTTATGAATATCGGCGAACGGACCAATGTGACCGGCTCCAAGAAATTCGCCCGGCTCATTATTGACGGCAAGTACGAAGAAGCCATTGCCGTTGCCCGCCAGCAGGTCGAAAGCGGCGCTCAAGCCATTGACGTGAACATGGATGAGGCCATGCTCGATTCAAAAGCCGCCATGGTGAAATTCCTCAACCTTATCGCGTCTGAACCGGACATTTCCCGCGTACCCATCATGATCGATTCGTCCAAATGGGATGTGATCGAAGCCGGCCTGAAATGCGTCCAGGGCAAGGGGATCGTAAACTCCATCTCACTCAAAGAAGGCGAACAGGCGTTCAAAGAACGCGCGCAACTGATCAAGAAATATGGCGCCGCGACTGTCGTCATGGCCTTCGATGAGGACGGCCAGGCCGACACCAAAGAGCGCAAGATCGATATCTGCACCCGGGCTTACCGGATCCTGACCAAAGAGGTCGGCTTCCCGGCTGAGGACATTATTTTCGATCCCAATATCTTCGCGGTCGCGACCGGCATCGATGCCCATAACAATTACGCACTGGACTTTATTGACGCTGTCCGGGAAATAAAGCGGACGCTTCCCCTGTGCCGCATTTCCGGCGGAGTCAGCAATGTTTCCTTTTCTTTCCGCGGCAATGACCCCATGCGCGAGGCCATGCACTCGGTCTTTCTTTATCACGCGATCAAGGCAGGAATGGACATGGGCATTGTGAACGCCGGGATGGTGGGCGTTTATGATGAGATCCCCAAAGACCTGCTCGAACGCGTTGAGGATGTGATCCTCAACCGCCGGCCCGACGCGACCGAACGGCTGGTCACTTTTGCGGAAAGCTACAAATCCAAAGACAAGGACGCCGTAGAAACACAGGCATGGCGCAATGGACCGATCAACAAGCGCCTGGCCCATGCCCTTGTCAAAGGCATCACTGATTTTATCGACACCGACCTTGAAGAAGCGCTCACGCAGTATCCCCGGCCCCTTTCGATCATCGAAGGCCCGCTGATGGACGGAATGAACCATGTGGGCGACCTGTTCGGCGCGGGAAAAATGTTCCTGCCCCAGGTGGTCAAAAGCGCGCGCGTCATGAAGAAAGCCGTCGCCTATCTCCGGCCCATGATCGAGAAAGATAAAGCCGGCAGTTCCAAAAGTGCCGGCAGGATCGTCATGGCCACGGTCAAGGGCGATGTGCACGATATCGGCAAGAATATCGCAGGCGTTGTTCTGGCATGCAACAATTTTGAGATCATTGATATCGGGGTCATGGTCTCCTGCGACAAGATCCTTGCCGCCGCCAAAGACCACAAGGCGGACATCATCGGCCTGTCAGGCCTGATCACCCCTTCCCTCGACGAAATGGTCATGGTGGCCGCCGAAATGCAAAAAGCCGGGCTTGCCATTCCTCTTCTTATTGGCGGAGCGACTACTTCCGAAAACCATACGGCGGTCAAGATCGCGCCCGCGTACAACGGGCCGGTCATTCATGTAAAAGACGCCTCGCGCGGCGTAGGCGTCTGCCGCAACCTGATGGACCAAAGTCTCAAAGGTGCCTATATCGCGGAAAATACCGCCAAACAGGACGCCCTGCGCGCCAGTTTCGCCCAGGATAAAAGCCGGCGCCAACTCGTAAGCCTTGAAACAGCCCGCCGGGAAGGATTCCATCCAAACTGGAGAACGGCAACGGTCGCTGTGCCATCAATGACGGGCATTAAGAAATTCACTAACGTTGACATTCAATTACTGAGACCATATATCGACTGGTCTTTCTTCTTTCTCACCTGGGGATTAAAAGGCCGCTACCCGCAAATATTCCAGAACCCTGATAACGGACAGGAAGCACAAAAACTTTTTAATGACGGCCAGTCAATGCTCGATGAAATCGCTGCCAAGGGCTTGCTGCAATGCCATGGCGTGATCGGCCTGTTCCCGGCCAACAGCATCGGCGATGATGTGGAAATCTACACCGACGGATCACGCGCAAAGGTCGCTGCCAAATTTTCATTCCTGCGGCAACAACTCCTGAAGAACGCCAATGGCCAGCCGTATTTCTGCCTGGCCGACTTCATTGCGCCAAGATCCAGCGGCATCAAGGACCATATCGGCGCTTTCGCCGTTACAGGCGGAAGTGGAATGGAAAAAGCCGAAAGCCATTTCAAAGGCGATGACTATAAAACACTGATGGCCAAAGCCCTGGCAGACCGCCTGGCCGAAGCCATGGCCGAATACCTGCATGAACAAGTCCGCAAAAAATACTGGGGTTACGCGCACGCAGAGGAACTGACACCGGAAGAAATGATCGCTGAGAAATACCTGGGGATCCGTCCGGCACAAGGCTATCCTTCAGCCCCCGACCATACAGAGAAAGCCGGGCTCTTCCGGCTGCTTAACGCACCGGATAACACCGGCATTACTCTCACTGACAGCTTCATGATGACGCCAACAGCCGCGGTCTGCGGGCATTATTTCGCCCATCCTGACGCACAATACTTCCACATCGGATCGATAGGCCAGGACCAGCTGGAAGACTATGCCCGGCGCAAAGGCTGGACCACAGAACAAGCCCAAAAATGGCTGGCGCCTTTACTATAAAAGATGCGGGTCGGGACACATAGAATTTCCCGAGCTGGAATTCAAAGAAATTCAATATGTCCCGTATATGAAAATAGGGCACCCGCCTCCGGTGTCACCCGCTCACTCACGCGCGCTTCTAAAACAAAGAAACCGGGACATATATCCCGGTTTTCTTTTGCCAGGGCGAAAGCATCCGACCCAATGCGATTGAAGACTCGGCCTACAATATTATGAGAAAAGGACGAGGCTTCCTAGCATTGGGTCGGATGCTGCAGCCCGTAACATGACAAAAAGTTAAAACTTGTACTCCATGCTTAAATCAAAACTCCTGCCCATGCTGGGATAATAGAACCGGTCCGAAGCAAGCGTCGAAGAATTAAAACCATACCCGACCATCTCCGAATACTGCTTGTCCAGCAGGTTCCTGATACCGAATGTGGCTGCAATATTTCCCGAACGCCAGGATAAACTTGAATCAAGGACCATATAGCCAGTCCTGCAGGATCACTTGCTACCGTTACTACAGGAATTGAATTAACTGTAACCATTACCCCATCT
>CAIVRE010000011.1 GCA_903908245.1 Candidatus Omnitrophota bacterium | reverse complement strand
TCCGCGACCGGATGAAAGACCTCAAGGACCTTGACGACCGCCGCGCGGTCATCCTTGAATCTGTCGCAAAACAGGAGAAACTTACCCCCGTACTCCAGCTCAAGATCGAATCCGCCCTGACGCTGACCGAGTTGGAAGACCTTTATCTGCCTTTTAAGCCCAAGCGCAGGACGCGCGGAATGATCGCCAGGGAACGAGGGCTGGAACCGCTGGCCGAAGCCGTATTCAGGCAGGAGAGCTCCTTTGACCCCGGCACAGAAGCTTTGAAATATGTGGACCCGGCCAAAGACCTCAAGGATGTGACCGTTGTCCTTGCCGGCGCGCGCGATATCATCAGCGAATGGATCAACGAGAATGCCGAAGCCCGCTCCCAAACGCGTGAACTTTTCCTCTCCAAGGGCAAATTCCACTCCAGGATCATCAAGGGCAAAGAAGCCGACGGCGTAAAATTCAAGGATTATTTCGACTGGCAGGAAGAGGTCTCTTCGGCCCCGTCTCACCGGGTACTCGCAGCCAGACGGGGAGAGAAAGAACAATTCCTCCTGCTGCGTATTGTGGTCGCGGAAGAAACAGCCCTTCAATTGTTACGCGCGCGTCTTCTCAAGAATAATCGCTCCCCGTCAGTAATGGAAGTGGATATGGCGCTGGAAGACGGTTACAGGCGTTTGATGGCCCCCTCGATCGAGAACGAGGTCCGCCTGCTGACAAAAGAAAAAGCCGACGCCGAGGCGATCCAGACATTTATTTCCAATCTGCGTCAATTATTAATGGCACCGCCTTTGGGTAAACTGATCGTAATGGGCATTGACCCCGGATTACGCACAGGATGCAAGGTCGTCTGCCTGGACCAACAGGGAAAACTCCTGCAGCATCAAACGATCTACCTTGCCCAAAGCGAAGCGCGCGAACATGAGGCGGCAGAGATCCTCTCCTCGCTGATCAAGAAATTCAACATTGAGGTTATCGCGATCGGCAACGGGACCGCTTCCAGGGAAACCGAAGCTTTTGTCCGCAAGCTCTCGTTCAAGAATGTAAAAGTCATGATGGTCAGTGAAAGCGGCGCCTCCTATTATTCGGCGTCTGAAGTCGCCCGCCATGAATTCCCGGACCTGGACGTATCCGTACGCGGCGCGGTCTCCATAGCCCGCCGCCTTCAGGACCCGCTGGCCGAACTGGTCAAACTGGACCCGAAAAATATCGGCGTCGGGCAATATCAGCATGATGTCGACCAGGCGAAACTCAGGCAATCGCTCGATGATGTAACAATGAGCTGCGTGAACATGGTCGGAGTGGACGTGAATACGGCCAGCCCCGAACTTTTGATGTATGTTTCCGGGGTCGGGCCGGCACTGGCCAAGAATATCGTGGAATTCCGCAATCAGAACGGCCGGTTCAACCAGCGCAACAATATCCTCAATGTCCCGCGATTCAGCATGAAAGCTTACGAACAGGCAGCCGGTTTCCTGAGGGTGATCGACGGAGAGAACCCGCTGGATGCCAGCGCCGTTCATCCGGAAAGCTACCCCATTGTGGAACGAATGGCCAAAAGCCTCAATTGTTCCTTGAAAGACCTCACCGTGGATGACAAGCTCCGCGCCCGCATTGACCTTAAACAATTCGTGACCGATACGACCGGGATCCCGACACTGAAAGACATCATGAACGAACTGGCCAGGCCGGGAAGGGACCCTCGCGCCCAGTTCGAGTTCGTTCACTTCAAAGACGGGATCAACGCGATCGAAGACCTGTCCAAAGACATGGTCCTGGCCGGTGTCGTTACCAATGTGACCGACTTCGGCGCGTTCGTGGACATCGGGGTCCATCACGACGGACTTGTCCATATCAGCGAATTGTCCGACAAATATGTGAAACATCCTTCCGACATCGTTAAACTCCACCAGAAGGTCTCGGTGGTCGTCAAGGATATCGACCTTTCCCGCAAACGTATCGCTTTAAGCATGAAATCAAAATAATTCCTGAATTCCCTTGAAAATCCTTCGCTGACGCGGGAAAATTATATTTATGTCATACCTTGTCTTAGCCCGTAAATACCGTCCCCAGGCCTTTGCCGATGTCATCGGACAGTCCGAGATCACCGACAAATTAAAAAATGCGCTGGCTTGCGACCGCACCGCGCACGCCTACCTCTTTTGCGGCCCCCGTGGTGTCGGAAAAACAACCTGCGCCCGTATCTTGGCCATGGAACTCAATAAAAACACCGCTTCCGGCCAGGGTTCGCTTGACTTGGGGATGCAAACGGCTCTCGACATCATCGAGATCGATGGCGCTTCCAATAACAGTGTCGATGATATTCGCGCCTTGCGGGAAAGCGCCCAACTGATGCCGATGGGAGGAGGGGTGAAGGTTTATATCATTGACGAAGTCCATATGTTAAGTTCCTCCGCGTTCAATGCCCTGCTCAAAACACTGGAAGAACCTCCGCCGCATGTCAAATTCGTATTTGCCACGACTGACCCCAACAAATTGCCGCTGACCGTCATATCACGTTGTCATCGTTTTGATTTTCGGCGCATCCCCCTTGATCAAATGGCGGGATATTTGAAAGGCGTCTGTGTCAAAGAAGGCTTCAACGCGCATGAAGACGCTCTTTTCGCCATTGCCAGGGCATCCCAGGGAAGCATGCGTGACGCGCTCAGCGTCCTGGACCAGTTGAGTTCCGCGTCATCAGGCAAGATCGACCTGGTTGAAGTCAACGCAATGCTGGGAATCGTTGAGATCGACCGGATCTTTGCCCTTGCTGAAGCGATACTGCTCAAGAATTTTCCTGAAGCATTAAAAGTCCTCGACAATATTGCAGGTAAAGGAAAAGACATCAAACAGCTTTCCCAGGACCTGATCGGTTTCTTCCGTAACCTGATGGTCATGAAAGCCGGTGGCCCTGACCTACAAGACCTGATCGACCATTCCGCTTCGTACAAAAAAATGCTTTTCGACCTCGTTGGCCTGGTCTCAATGGGAGAGATCCTTGTTATCATTGACAGGCTCGTTGACGCCCAGGATACCTCGCGTATCATTGAAATGCCGCAACTGGCCCTTGAGATCGCGCTGGCCAGGATCACGGCTTCATCCGGACCAGTCAGCAGTCCCGTACAGGCCAGGCCGGCAGAGGTCCGCATATCCGACCCGGTAACAACACCTTCGGGAACATCCGCCAGGCCGATAAGCCCATTGGCCCCTGCCGCCGGAATGACCCTTAACAATAACAGGGGAGCCGTCTCTATCGAGCCGATCAATTTTGACGGTTCCTCGAACGCGGCTGTCCTTGGGTCATTGGCGAATATGATCCGGGACTGGAATACGCTGACACACAATGTCTGCCTGCAATCAATGTCGGTCGGCACCTACCTCCAGGAAGGGCGCCCGCTGAAATTCGACGGCCGCAAGCTGACCATCGGGTTCACGCCGGAGAATGAATTCCATAAAGAATTCCTCGACCAGCCCGCGAACCTGAAAGTCCTCAGGGACGCAGTCCTTGCGACCTTCAGCCTGGATGTTGGCATTGATATCACGATCACGGAAGAAACAGATACGTATAAAGCCGCCGCCGCGGTCAATAACGCACTGGCTATTTTTGGCGGTGAGGTGGTCAACGAATGGGACAGCGAGTAATGGGTTATCCTAAAGTCATTGAAGACCTGATCGAACGGCTAATGAAGCTGCCCGGGGTCGGCCGCCGCAGCGCCGAACGGATCATTTTCTGGCTTCTGGACCATCCGGCAGAGGACGCTTCGATCCTTTCAGAGAGGATCCTGGAACTGAAACTGAAACTGCGCTCCTGCCGCCTGTGCAATAATTTCACAGAACAGGATATCTGCCCCATCTGTACCGACCAGACGCGCGATACCTCCCTTTTATGTGTGGTCGAAAATCCCAAGGATGTCCTGGCGATCGAGAAAACCTCGCTCTTCAAAGGCCAGTATTTTGTGCTTTTGGGCACGGTCGCCCCGTCTGAAGGACGAGGGATCGAAGACCTGTCCCTGCATAAACTTTTCAACAAGATCGAGGCGGACGGGGTCAAAGAGGTCGTTATCGCGACCGACGCGGATATGGAAGGCGAACTCACGGCGCTCCATCTGGTCAAAGTCCTGCAGCCGCTGGGGATCAAGGTGTCCCGGATAGGGATCGGCATTCCCGCCGGAGGGGCAGTAGAGTTCGCCGACATGTCCACTTTAAGCATGTCGTTCCAGTCACGGCGTGAAGTAACTCCGTCCCAGGACCCGGCCATGAACCAATGGAGGGAAGCCCCTCCATGATCGTGGAAGCCTTCTGCCTGTGTGATGCGGCCACAACAGAGAACGGGAAATTGAACCTCCTGGGGGCTTTTGATGCCATCCGGGTCAAGCAATTCCCGGCAGTCCTGGCGCATTGCGCAGTGGCCGTCCGGCTTCGTTTCTTCACCCTGGAAAAGGGAGACCATCCCATCGAAGTCCGCTTTATTGATGCCGACGGGAAGAATGTCCTTCCGCCCGCCGGAGGCAATATCAAGGTCGACCTTGTGCAGGGACAGCGTTCAGCCGCATTCAATCTTGTCCTAAATGTCCCGGCATTAAAAGTTGAATCCCCGGGCGATTACGCGCTGGACCTTCGGGTAGGCGGACAGGGGGTCATTTCACTCCCCATCGAGATCAAGCAGGTGTAAGGGAAACCGGTGCCCTTCGACTTATTGTAGGCGGTTCATGAAAACCGCCTCACGATCCCAACCCAATGGAGGTTATTATGCCCTATCAGCTGCCTGTGCTTAAGTATTCCTACGATGCCCTGGAACCTTTTATCGACACAAAAACAATGGAGACGCATCACTCCAAACATCACAAAACCTATGTTGACCGCTTTAATGCGGCCATTGCCGGGAAGCCTGAGCTTGAATCAAGACCGGGAGAGTGGGTCCTCGCGAACATCGACAAGGTCCCCGAGGATATTCGTACAGCAGTGCGCAATAACGGCGGCGGGGCTGTGAACCATTCTCTTTACTGGGATATTCTTGCTCCCAAAGCAGGCGGTGAACCAAAAGGGGCCATCGGATCCGCCATAAAAGCCGCTTTCGGATCATTCGCGGATTTTAAAACAAAATTCACTGATGCAGCAACCACCCAATTTGGTTCAGGCTGGGCATGGCTGATCCTGACCAAACAGGGGAAGCTTGAAGTCATAAAAACACCGAATCAGGATAACCCTCTCTCTATCGGAGAAACACCGCTCCTGGCCATTGATGTCTGGGAACACGCATACTATCTCAAATACCAGAACCGCCGCCCGGAATATATCGAGGCGTTCTATAATGTGATCAACTGGCACCGGGTCGATGAACTCCTTCTTGCCGCAAAGTCCGGGCAAAAAGGCAGCTGCTGCGATGGTTCCTGTGTCTGCTCCTGATGAGGCTCCGTAAGCATGGACCGATTTTCAAGGACTGAACTATTGCTCGGCCAGGAAAAGCTGGAGCGCCTGAAGAATTCCCGGATCCTGGTCGTTGGCCTTGGAGCGGTTGGAGGGCACTGCACGGAAGCATTAGCCCGTGCAGGGGTTGGTTCTTTTCGCCTGGTGGATTTTGATGTGATCCGCGGATCCAACATTAATCGCCATATCTGGGCAACCCAGCAAACAGTAGGCCGGCCAAAGGCCGAAGTTGCCAAAGAGCGGCTGCTCTCCATTAATCCTTCGGTCAAGATCGAGATCTTTAACGGTTTTGCCGCTTCGGAAACATTTGACGATATCTTCCCGCCGGGGTTTGATATCGCGATCGATGCGATCGATTCCCTCAACCCCAAAGTCCAGTTCCTGGTTGAATGCTGTCGACGGGGACAACACGTCATCGCGTCCATGGGTGCGGCCACCCGGACCGATCCGCTCAAAGTCAGGACAGCCGATATCTTCGATACCAGGATCTGCCCGTTAGCCGCTCGCATACGCCACAGGCTTAAAGAACAGGGGGTTGGCCGCGGCATCCAGTGTGTCTATTCTGAAGAACAACAGGATGTCCACGCTCTTTCCGAAGAAGCCCTTCCTGAAACCGGCGATTACCAGCGCGGGCGTTCCCGCCGCCGCCTCGGCAGCCTTTCAACCCTCACCGGCATTTTCGGCCTCTCATTGGCTCAACTGGCTATAAACTATTTAATATCCGACCCGTAATTTTCTCATCCGAAGGATATTCATGTGTTATACTTATTTATATTCTTCATTATGATTCTTTATTGGAGATCAAGGGATGCGGTTAAGCCCTGAAAATATTAAAACAACTTCGGGCCGCCTTATCCGCCGCCTTACGGTCCCGTTCGTCCTTTTCTTGTTCGGATTGGCTTTATCTGCGATCCTCTTCATCAAGATCTTCTCCTATTCCGCTGAAAACATTTACCATCAGTTCAACCTTGATGTCTCATTGCGCAGTGAGCTGATCAGGGACCGTTTCTCGATACTGGCGATCCAGCTCGATTCCCTTGGTAAATTCTTTGAAAACTCAACGGAAGTGACTCTAGATGAATTCGCGAATTTCAACGAACCTTTTTTAGAACAAAACGAGGTCCTTTCCGCCGTCTTTGTTTCCGAGCTCCCTTCCGGACAGGGATTGGCCCTTCAATATTTCTCTCCCTCTGTTCAACCATTCAAAGATCAGCTATCAGCGCTTCTTGCACGAACTACCCCTGCCGATTTCCGCAAGGGGACTTCCGGATCGACCCCGTCTTCTTTCCTGGTACAGGACCTTCCCGGGAGTAAATATGTAAAACTTATTTACAACCCTATTGCCTCTCCTGAAAACAAACTCAGGGGATATGCCGGATTCCTGATCAATACCGCCTTTGTTTTTCAATATCCCTCTGTCCAGATGGCGCTGATGGACATCAAGATGGATATTATTTCCCCGGAACAGAACAAATTGCTTTTTACAAACTGGCCGAAGACTGACTGGGACACGAAAAGATCCGGCTGGAAAAGTCTGCTTTTCCCCAATTCTCCCGTCGAAATCAAAGAGGTGGCCTTTGGCAACAAGTTTTTCATTTTACAGATGGAAGCCGGGCCGGATTATATCCTGAAATATCATTACGGGATCATATGGTTCATCTGGCCGCTGGGAGTGCTCATCAGCCTCCTTGCCGCCGCATTCATTCACCGTTTTCTTGTCGAACAAGAAAAGATCGAACAATCCGCCCGACGCAACAGCGTGCAGTTGAACATTGTCGAATCCCAATGGGAGACCATCCTGCTTTCCCTGGGAGAGGGGGTCATCATTACAGACAAGCAGGGGCGGATACTCCGGGTCAATCGCGCCGTCGAAGACATTTCCGGATTAACAGAAACAACCCTTGTGCAGAAAAAAGTTGAAGATATCTTTACCGCGGAAGATGGCACCGAGGATACCGCTTCACTGTTTGCGCAATTATCCATATCCACGGATCCCGATCAAAAACCAACGGTCAACTGGTCATTAACGACCAACGATGATGAAAAGATCTCCCTCAATGTCACGATCGCCACGATCAGGACAGCAGATGGACAGATCGATGGAATGATCCTGATCATGAAAGGCTCTTCCAAAGACCGCGCAACATTAAAGGCATTGGAGACCAGCGAGAACCGGTTCCGTTCATTTTATCTGAACATGAATGAAGGGGTCGCCCTGCACAAGCTGGTCTATGACCGTAACGGAATTCCTGTCAATTATGCCCTTCTGGATGTTAACCCGCGCTTTGAAGAGATCCTGTCGTTGCGCTGGCAGGATATTTCAGGAAAACTGGCAACGATCATTTATAAAACAGAATCCGCCCCATATCTGGAAACATACGCCGAGGTCGTTCAAACGGGCAAACCCCGGATCTTTTCCACCTTCTTTGAACCTTTGCAAAGACATTTTCATATCTCCGTGGTTTCTTTCGGCGAGGATTGTTTTGCTACTGTTTTTCTGGATATTACGGAAGCCAGGAAAATGGAGCAAGCTCTATCCCAAAACCGCGCAAAACTGCAGCAAACATTAAAAGCGGCCCCTGCGGGGATCGGGACCGTTGCGAACAGAAGATTTATAGAGGTCAATGACAAATTCTGCGAGATCACAGGCTATTCAGCCGAAGAGATCCTCGGCAAGGAATCCCGTATCCTTTACAAGACCCAGGAAGAATTCGATCGCGTAGGCAAAGAACTTTATCCTGAAGCCCTTAAAAAAGGCAGCTCAACCCTGGAAGCTCTCTGGGTAAGAAAAGACGGCTCGGAGATCTATATTCTTTTGGGCTTGACCAGGCTGGAATCGTCCGATCCCACACCAAATTATATCTTTTCCGTGCTTGATATCACCGAACGGAAGATATCCGAGGGGGACATCATTCACGCCCGAAACATGTACCTTAATGTACTGGACGGTTCCCCAGCTTTTATCTGGCGCGCGGATATCTCGTCAAAATGCGACTGGTTCAATAAAAGCTGGCTGGAATTCAGGGGCAGGACCCTGGATCAGGAAGCAGGGGACGGCTGGGTTGAAGGACTACACCCGCAGGATGTCAAGAATTGCATCGCTGTTTATCTCAATGCCTTCTCCCACAGAGTCCCTTTTGAAATGGAATACCGCCTTAAGCGTTTTGACGGTCAATAC
Organism: Candidatus Omnitrophota bacterium; assembly: GCA_903908245.1. GTDB lineage: Bacteria > Omnitrophota > Gorgyraeia > Zapsychrales > Fredricksoniimonadaceae. Next base: position 68,478 of record CAIVRE010000011.1, on the reverse strand, counting down.
CGGTGGATCGTTGGTTTCGGACGCCCTTTCATCCTGCCTGACGGAACTTTTGCCGGTTTTATCGGTTACTGTTTTGATATTACCAGCCGGAAAGAAGCGGAAGATGCGCTGGAAAAAGATATTATCATCCGCAAGGAGACCGAGATCATCCTGGCCAAGGAACGCAACCTCTTAAAAACACTGATCAATAACCTCCCGGACAGTATTTATGTTAAAGACCCTGACGGCAGAAAGATCTTGACCAACCGGGCGGACCTGGACTTTATCGGTGCATCCGATGAAAAAGACGTCCTTGGAAAAACCGACAAAGAAGTATTCCCCGATCACCTTTCCAGCCAGTTCGGCAAGGACGACAATTATGTCCTGCGGCAAGGGCGCTCCATCATCAATAAAGAAGAGATGGTCGAGGATTCTCTGGGCATTAAACGCTGCCTTTTAACCTCAAAGATCCCTCTCAGGGATGACAACGGCAAAGTGTTCGGGCTGGTGGGGATCGGACGGGATATTTCCGACCGCAAGAACCTGGAGAACAAACTTTTAAATATGGCCCATTACGATACACTGACATCATTGCCCAACCGTACACTTTTCTTTGAACGGGTCACGACCGCACTCTCCCAGGCCAGGCGCACCAATACCCAATGCGCCCTGCTATTCGTTGACCTGGACCATTTTAAGAGTGTCAACGATACGCTGGGGCACACTGTCGGTGACGCGTTGATCCGGGACGCCGCCGCACGGCTGATGGAATGCGTCCGCGAATCCGACACCTTGGCCAGACTGAGCGGAGATGAGTTCATTGTTTTCCTCAATGGCCTGGAAAACGGGCAACAGGCCCATGTTATCGCGGACCGTATCCGTGAAAAATTCAATACCCCAAGGAATGTCGCAGGGAACGACCTTTTTATCACTTCCAGCGTTGGGATAGCGGTCTTTCCGGATGACGGCAATGACCTGGAAGAACTGTTAAAGAATGCCGACACTGCGATGTACGCCGCCAAAGACCTTGGCCGCAACGCGTATTGTTTCTACAACTCCCTGATGAATCAAAAAGCTGTTACCAAAATGCAGATCGAACGCGGCTTGCGCGATGCGTTCAGTAAAAATGAATTTGTCCTCTTCTATCAACCGATGATCAACCTTCAGAACGGGACCATCCGCGGTTTTGAGGCCCTTCTTCGCTGGTTCAAGGTTGAAGGCGGGCTTATTATGCCCAATGAATTCATCCCGATCGCGGAAGAAACCGGGCTTATTATCCCTATAGGAGAGTTAGTGTTACGGGAAGCCTGCCGTTTCAATAAAGAAATGATGGAAACCTATGGCCAGAAGTTCATTATGTCGGTCAATATGTCTGTTGCCCAATTAAGGCGTAAAAATACAGTCGATATCATCAAAAACACTTTGGATATAACCGGAATGCCGGCAGACTGCCTGGAACTCGAGATCACCGAAAGTATTCTGATCGATTCCTTTGATACGGCCATGGAAGTTATATCCATGGCCAGACAACTTGGGGTAAGGGTAGCTTTGGACGATTTTGGTACAGGATATTCATCTCTCAGCCATATTCAAAAACTTCCGCTGGATGTGCTTAAGATCGATCGTTCTTTTGTGCAACACATTATGGCAGAAAGAGAAGCAACAGATCTTATCCCGATCATCATAGAACTTGCCCATAAACTGAACCTTGAGGTTGTGGCCGAAGGCATTGAGACAGACGCCCAGTTGGCCCGCCTTTTATTGAACTCCTGTGATTACGGGCAGGGTTATTTCATCAGCCGACCGATCAAATCCGCAGATCTTCATGTTTTTATGACATCCTATAATCCTTTAAAAAAAGTTGGTAAAACAGCCTGAGATAGTGTATATTGCTTATATGTTCATTACCGGATCTGTAAGTTAGTCGGCTGTATAGCGACTAATTTTTAACATATAGAAAAAAAGGAGGATACAATGAGTGAATGGAAAGAAGACAAGCCGATCAAAGTGAACCAGGCTCAGCGCGAGATCTTTGGCTGGGACAATATTGACATCCTGATCTAAGTCAAATGAAGCCCTGCCAGGCTGATTTGGCTGTAAAAACCCCGTTTCAATACAGAAATGGGGTTTTTTATTTGCCTGGCCGAAAAGAAAAAATACAACCGCAATAGTTCTGAGTATGAAATTGTTCTTCTTTGGTAATGCGTGAAGCTTTGGCCTGGGCATGGTCCAAACGCCAGTTGCGGTCAAGAAAGGCTAACCCTGAATAAGGCAAGGCCGCCAGGCGGCCGGAATGATTCACCTGATCCATATCTTTCCAGCGGCTTATGCCATTAGTGGTCGCAAAGAGCTTGTATTGATGCGTACTGGCATATTCAGCCGTCTTCTTCAGCCGAATATCGAAACAAATGGAACAGCGCTTGCCGCGTTCCGGTTCATTCTCAAAACCTTTAACAAGGGCAAGCCAGGTTTCCGGGTCATAATCCGCGTCAATAAGATCAAGCTTCTTTTTACGGGCATACGCGATGACCGAAGCTTTGCGCTGAAGATATTCATCAAAAGGATGCACATTGGGATTATAGAAGAACAGGTCCGGACGGATACCTTCAGATAAAAGTTGCTCAATGATCGCGCAGCTGCATGGCGCACAGCAGGTATGCAGGAGGACCGTCTTGTCGTCGGATAGGTTGATAGCCGGCATAGAATAAAATCCAACTTGTTTATTGTGAGTATTATTGCCTTTTGTTATACTAAAATCAATGAAAAAAAATATGGCCCGCCCATACAAAAATACGCGCATTCTTGCGTTCGCGCTTCTGACCTTTGCCTTTTCTTTGCCCGTCCTTGCCGCCCATCCCGTGAATATCGACGGGCTGTCTTTTAATATCGTCCGGATCTCCAGCGGGGAATGGGCAAAACCGCGGCATCACATGATCAATGATATGGTTGAACATCCCGACAATACCGGGGAAGTCCTTTCCTATATCGCGGTCTCCTTTACCATCAATAATACCAACGAATCAAAAAAGATCGACCTGGACGAAACGATCGAATATCAATTGTTCGATGAATTCGGGAACCGTTACCGGGCAATGAGAAAGCCCGATAATTACAAAACCGCGGTCTTGTCCGTTTCCAAGAATTTCCCAAGCTTATACCCGGGAGAGCAATACGGAGAAACGCTCTTCTTTGAAGCCCCTATCGCAAAAGCAAGGACCCTGAAACTCCTTATCGCATCACAATCCCTCAAGCTTTCACGGCCGGTAGAACTGGTATTTGAGCGCGACCAGATACCCGAACAGGGGCCGGGGCCCGAACCGGTCTCTGCCAGGGAAACCTCCGCCCAAACAATACAGCCCGCCTCCAGTTTTCCGGAACCTGTGCTCTCCGGCCCTTTTGAGATCAAGATCGTATCTCCTGACCCGGGGGTGGTCTGGGACCAGGGCCAGTCCGCACGAGTGGAAGTAACGGTTTCCGGAAGGCAACTGCCCAAGAACATCATTTTGATCGCTTTAAATAATACTTATAATGATCCGTCGCCAAAAACCAATAACGTTTATGACATCAATGTCCCCCTGGATCAAACCCCCGGAGAATATTTGATCAATCTGATCGCACAATGGCCGGACGGAAGCACTTCTTCCGCTGTCCTGAAGTTCTTTGTTAAAGATGCTACGCCTTTAGGCATTCTTTAAATTCTCCCTGAATATGCCTTTTAAAACATGTTGTGTTATACTTTTATTATGAAGAATCTGCTCGTAACGATCATTTTCTTGTTTTTTTTAGCCCCTTGGAAGCCATGCCTGGCGGATGGGGTCGCGCTTGAATCTCTTTACGGTCAAGACCTGTTGACCGCACCGGCATCCGCACGCCTCAAGTTCCAGAATGAAACAGGCTTTTCCTGGTACGATGTCACGGCAGCATCCAGAAAAGATTTTCTGTTAAAATGGGAAGATTCACGTAAAGCAGCCATTGAAGCCAAGACAGCACAGGATAAAGAACGTGCCAAGCTCGAAAAAAGCACTGCGGCAGCTGAGAGGGCTCGCCAAAAGAAAGCCAACGAGATCGCCAAGATCGAAGAAAACCGCGTTAAAGCCCTGGCCAATGAAAAACGGGTCCGCGACAAACAAATATCCGATATGAAAAAGAAACGCGAAAAGGAGCTCAGAGAGCTCAAACGCCAACAGAAATCCCGCACGCAAAAGACGCATTAAAAAAATACTGCACGAATGGAAAAAACCACTCTAAAAGCCGTTATGTTTGACATGGACGGCGTCATTACCGACACCATGCCCTATCATTTCCGTGCATGGCGCAAGATACTTCGTAATAACGGTCTAACCGTATCAAAATTCGATATTTATAGCCGGGAAGGGCAAAAGGGGACGGAAAGTATCCGTGAAATATTCGCGCAGAGCGCAATGACCATATCTACCAGCCAGGCTCAGCGGATCATTGATGATAAAGAACGATTTTTTAAACAGATCATCCGCCAGCGGTTCATTCCCGGATCAAGGACGCTCATCAAAAAGCTTTATCATAATGGCGTTCGATTAGCCCTGGTAACAGGGACCTCCCGCCATGAGGTTGAACGAACAATGCCAAAAAAACTTCTGGCCATGTTCGAAGCCACCGTCACGGGCAGCGATGTCCTATTGGGAAAGCCGCATCCGGAGCCTTATCTTAACGCACTCAAAGCCCTTAAGATCAGCGGAGAAGAAGCTATTGTCATAGAGAACGCTCCTTTTGGTATAATGTCCGCCAAAGCGGCCGGGATAAAATGTTACGCTGTTTCCACTTCCTTGCCTGCAAAATATCTTAAGGGCGCGGACAGGACCTTTAAAGACCTCAAAAGCCTTTCCGGAGTCCTGCAGAAAGCCCTGGACAAGAAATGAACAAAAAGAACTTTAAAGCGCTGATCATTTACAAACGCAGCCCGTTGCTCGCGGCCGGGACATCGATCGCCGCCGCTAACGCACGGTTCCGCCAAAACCATGCCTGCCATTATGCCGCTTTGCGAAAAGTCGAAATGATCCTGAAAGTCCTGGGCATCGATCATTGCCTTCAGTTAAGAGGTTCTTCCTGCAATCGTCAGCAATGCGGGCTGATCATCACTGTCGGGGGGGACGGAACATTCCTGGACGCTGCCCGACCGGCAACAGAAGAACAGCTGATCCTGGGGGTAAACTCCGATCCCACATGGAGCGTGGGGCAATTCTGCGTAGCCGATGCGGATTCATTTGAAAGGGTCTTGCGCCAAACATTGGCCACGCCGCATTTCAAGAAAGTCTATAAACTGCGCGCCACTTTCCTTGACGAAAAACCTCCCCGGACCGTTGAATGCCTCAATGACATCCTGGTCTGCCATGCCAATCCGGCCGCCATGAGCCGTTACAGCCTGGCGGTCGGCCGGGCCTTTGAAGAACAACGCAGCTCCGGCGTATGGTTTTCTTCGGCGGCGGGATCTACCGGCGCCATTTCTTCCGCCGGCGGGGTCAAACTGCCTTTGGGCAGTAAAAACATCCAGTATAAACCCCGTGAGCTTTATCACGGGATAGGGACAGCATACAAACTGAACGGCGGCCGGATAAGAACCGGCGCGTCGATCGACATCACATCACGGATGTCTCACGGCCGCGTCTTTCTCGATGGAGCTCATATCAAATATCCCCTGACATTCGGGAAAACCCTCCGTATCAGCACATCCCCGCATTATGTGCGGATGATCCATGCCTGACCATTTATTTTCTACCCGGCTCGTTCAATGGTTCCTGAAGAACGCGCGCGCGATGCCCTGGCGCGTCTTAAAAGGCCGTGCCGACCCGTATCGTGTCTGGATCTCGGAGATCATGCTGCAACAGACAACAGTCGCCGCCATCTTGAACCGTTACGAACAATGGTTAAACGTCTATCCCTCAATCCAGACTCTGGCCAGTTCCAGTGAACAAGGGGTCCTTAAAGAATGGCAAGGGCTCGGCTATTACAGCAGGGCACGGAACCTCCTGAAATGCGCGCAGCTTCTGGTGGCGACAAATAAAGGACAACTCCCGGATACCGCCGATGAATTGCAAGAACTTCCCGGATTTGGGCCATATACGGCCGCCGCGGTCGCGAGTATCGCGTTCAACCGCCCGGTGCCACTGGTGGACGCCAATGTCCGTCGTGTCATGATGAGGGTCCTCGCGATCAGGGCCAAGGCATCGACACAATACGACCGGCGCATCTTGAACCGGCTAAGCTCCATTATTCCTGCCCGACATCCGGGCCATTTCAACCAGGCGATGATGGAGCTGGGCGCGTTGATATGCCGGTCTAATGAGCCGCTATGCAATCAATGCCCGGTCCGGCCGTTCTGCAAAGCGTACGCGAGGGGGATCCAGGAACTTATTCCGGAACCTAAGATCAAGATCATTAAAAAGATCGAAGCTGTGGTGGCGATCATTCAGGTCAAGAATAAAATCCTTATCCGGCAACGGCCCGAGAAAGGGCTTTTGGCCGGCCTTTGGGAATTCCCCGGAGGGAAGATCGAACCGCAAGACCAAAGCCCTCAGGAGGCCTTAAAACGTGAAGTCCTTGAAGAAACTGGACTTAAAGTGTGTGTCCATAGTAAAATAGCACAAGTTGTTCATTACTATACGCAATTCAAAGTAAAACTCACAGCCTTTGACTGCTCCTGTGAAGAAAATATCCGGCAAACAAGCCGGTTACAGCTGGTTAGCAAAAAAGACTTAAAGAAATATCCGATGCCATCGGGCAGCGCCAAATTGGTTGACAAATATATATTAAGGACATAATGGCCATGGCAATTGTTAACGATGCGCTTCTTTCTCGCACGAAAGATACCCCGCCAGCCGGGCGCAGCGTTGAAATAACGAGAACCGCTTCCGAAGCCATCAGTATCCTGGTCTTTTTCAGCGGATGCGCCGGGCTCCTTGGCCGGGTAGGGGACATCCCGGCATTAAAAAATGTTATCCCTGAAATAGTCGCCATGAAAGCCAATACGGCGCTCTGTTTCATTCTGACCGGAGCGGCGCTGTGGTGCCTGCAGACAAAACGGATCAACAGCCCGAACTTTCGCCTTACCGCCGGATTATCCGTATCTGTGCTGCTAACGATCAGCCTGATAACCCCCGAAAGAATAGCCTTCCCTGGCGCGATCTGTTTTATACTGATCGGCATTTCATTGCTGTTCTCAAGCCCGAAAAAACCATGGCCCAGTTATATCATGCAGTCTTGCGCCCTTGCTGTCACCTGCATCGCCATCTTGAGCCTGATCGCTTATTGTTACGGAAAGCCCCCTCTCTATATCGGCCAGCAGCTCAACACAGCGATGCCTCTTCATACCACGGTCCTGCTTATCCTGGCCGCGTTCGGAATATTGTTCCTTCGCCCTGACAGCGGCCTGATGGTCCAGGTCACCTGCGACCTTGCAGGAGGAAGGATGCTGCGCCGCATCCTTCCAGTGGCGATCCTTATCCCGATCGGCATGGAATTGCTGAAATTGTCCGCTGAAAGATCCAGCCTGTTCAACAATGAGTTCGGCGTGTTACTGGTTATCATGGGAAACCTTTCTTTACTGACGATCTTTATTTATTCGTTCTCGGTCATGTTAAATCGTTCAGATATCAAACGCAAAGAAATGGAAGGCCAGACGACCGCATCCCGGGAACATCTGGAAAAGATCATCAATGCCGTGGCTGACCCGATATTCGTCAAAGATAAATCCCATCGCTGGGTATTGTTCAATCCTGCTTTTTCCGGACTAATGGAGCGCAAACCCGAGGAGATCCAGGGGAAGTCTGACCATGATTTCTTCCCCAAAGAACAAGCGGATGTTTTCTGGAACAAAGATGAAGAAGTCTTCACGAACGGAGCCGAAGTGATCAACAAAGAGTTGTTCACAAACGCGAGCGGAAAGATCAATCTTATTGTCACAAAGAAAACTTTATACACGGACAACTCCGGCAATAAATTCATTGTCGGGATCATCAGAGATATCACTGACCAGAAACAGGCGCAGGAAAAGATCGACCAGCAGGAACGGGAACTGAAGAACGCGCTTAAAGAGTCCATCAAGGCCCGCCGGATCATGATCAGCATGCTGGAAGACAATAACAAGGCCCGAAAAGACCTGGAGCAGAACCTGATGGAATTAAAGGCCTCACAGAACATGCTCATCCAGTCTGAAAAGCTGGCCTCTCTGGGCCGGCTGATCTCCGAGATCGCCCACGAGGTCAATAATCCATTGATGATCATTTCCGGAAATGCACAGCTTTCGCTGATGTCGGAATCGATCAACGATGAGGAAAGAAATAATCTGGATATCATTATAAAAGAATGCCAACGGGCCAAGAATGTTATCCGCAGGGTCCTGCGATTCTCCCGGCCGAGCCGGGGAGAGCTCAAGGAAATGGATATCCGCCAGAGCATCGAAAGCTTCATCTGCATGCTTGAGAAGCAGTTCCTCCTGGTCGAAAATGTGCAGATCCTGCGGCAATACATGGACAAAGAGGCTATTGTGCAAGCGGATGAACAGCAGATCCAGGAAGTATTCATGAACCTTCTCAACAACGCCAAAGAAGCCATGCCGGAAGGCGGGATCATTACGGTCACCACTTCTTCGGAAGGCGGCTACTTGCGGATCGATTTCAAGGACACGGGCCAGGGCATGCCGGACGATGTCCTGCGCAAGATCATGGAACCATTCTTTACGACCAAAGAGACCGGAACAGGGCTTGGGCTTGCGATCTGTTACGGGATCATCAAGGCGCATAAAGGCAAATTAACATTCACGAGCAAATTGGGCCAGGGAACGGTTGCGACAATATTGCTCCCGTTAATGGAGACCCCACGCAATGGCTAGGATCCTGGTGGTCGATGACGAAGAACAGATCCGCGGGCTCCTGGCCTCCTTCTTCACCCGAACGGGGTTCGAGGTCACCCTGGCCTCCGGCGGGGAAGAGGCGGTACGCCTGCTTAAATCCGGCATACTGATCGACCTGATGATCCTGGACATGACAATGCCTAAAGTGACCGGAGCAGATGTTCTCAAGGAGAAAAAAAGCCTGAAAAATACAAGCCCGGTCCTCCTCTTGACAGGGAACACCGCCTGGAACAAGACCAATGTCAACCCGGAAACACTGGGGATACAGCTGGAAGATGTGGTATATAAACCGGTCGACCTGTTCATCCTCCTGGCCATGGTCAAAAATAAACTGGGGATGAGCCTGTAATTTATTTATCAACAACAAGGATCATAGAATAAGAGGGGGTTTTCTAAATGGCAAAAAAAGTGCTCGTAGTTGACAATGAAAAGAACATCCTCGATATGATGTCCAAATTCCTTTCCCGGGAAGGTTTCGAGGTCCTGACAGCGACCAACGGGATCAATGCCATCGACCTGGCAAAGAAGTCTGCTCCCGACCTGATCATTCTGGACGTCATGATGCCCGGAATGGACGGGGGGGATATCGCGGCCAATCTGCTGGAGAATGAAAAAACAAGCTATATCCCGGTGATCTTCCTGACCGGCGCCATTTCCGAAGAGGAAGCCATGAAACAAAGCAGCAAGTTCCCTAACCGCACTTATATTTCAAAAGCCGGAGATATCCGGAAGCTAATGAAAATAGTCCGGCAGATCCTGGATTCTTGACCTAATGCGTCTTTAGGAAAAAATATATGCGTGAATTCTTTACTGCTCAAACAGATTATATTTTCTTTGTTTACGGCCTGGCATTCCTCCTTTTGGCCATAACATCGCACTTTATTTATCGCTTGCGCCCCTTCCAGACCTTCTGGAAATGGATCGCCCTGTTCGGACTCCTGCACGGGGTCACGGAATGGCTGGACATGTGCGCCCTGAGCCTTGAAGACAACATCCCGTTGATACCCCTCAAGGTTACTTTTCTGGTCTTGTCTTTCCTGTGTTTCATCGAGATCGCCCGGGAAGAAGCGCAAAAGCGCTGGGGAAAGATATTCGGGAAATGGATATATGCACCTCTTTTGTTTATTATACTTGGCTTCGGATGGATGATGGATGGACTGACAGGCATTGATATTCTTTCACGCTATATCCTCGGCTTTATCGGCGGACTCCTGGCAGCCAGGGCCATCATGACATCAATGGCCCAATCAAGCCCTAAAAGCCATTCCCTGACACCCTTCGCCTGGCTACTGGGGTGTTACGCAACAACGCAATTCATTGCCCCAACAGGGGGAGCTTTTCTGCCCGCCTCACTGATCAATACGAACACGTTCATCGCTGTAATGGGATTCCCCCTCCAGCTCCCGCGGATGGCTCTCGCCGGCATATTGGCGGCCATGGCCTGGAGAGAATATACCGAAGAGAGGCTTGCCCTATTAACAGGGACAAATGTAAAAAATAAGGCCCAAAAGAAACCATGGCTCACGATAGGTCTCATCGCTGTTTTGCTGGTTGGATGGATCCTTGTTGAGTATATCCACCAGAACACAGAAACGAAAGAACGTCAGGCCCTGCTTAACCGTGTCACGGTCGCGGCCGCAATGGTTGATCCTGCGCGTATCAAGGCGCTTTCCGGGACTCCGGATGATCTTGAAAATAATAATTATAAGTTCATTCAACAACAGTTCCACAACATCCTTAAAACCCAGCCGGGAGTGCTTTCCGTCTATCTCTTCGGTCTCGAGAACGGAAAGAATGTCTTTCTGATCGACGTGGCACCACCAGGAAAGAAAACATCTTCCGAGCCCTTCGCTATCCCGGGAGAGAAGTACCGGGAAGATGCCAAGCTCCTTGGGCAAATATTCCGCTCCGGTGGGGCTGTCACGGTCGGCCCGGAGACAGGCAAATGGGGAACGTTCATTTCCAGCCTGGCCGCGATCCACGATCCGACAAACGGAAAGATCATCGCGGTCATCGGAATGGATTATGACGCCAATGAATGGGCTTTAATGATCCAGCGTCATCGCCTTTCCCCTATATTGACCACGCTCCTGTTCACCGTTCTTTTTATCGGATCTTTTTTCTCCTACAGACGTGAACGCGAGGTCAGCCAGGACGCGCAGGCCGGGGAACTCAAGCTCAAGAAGCTTATGGCCCAACTGGAAGAGGAACAAAAAAACCTGGAAGCGATCTTTGATTCAACACAGGTCGGCCTTTTGCTGGTAGACAGCAACTGCGAGGTCAAACGCCTGAACCAGGTCGTCCTTAACATGTGCGGACAGAAATTTTTCTCCAGCGCGGATAATGAATCGAAGAACACGCTTGGCAAAACCGCCGACAGGGTCCTTAAGACCGGCCAGAACATACGGGGAGAAGAGATCCCCTTAATAATATCTTCACCGGGCGGAGAAAAGAAACTTGCCTGGCTGGAGATCAATGCCAGCCCGATCGAATTCAAGAATGAACGGCATATACTCTTTTCGCTGGTGAACATCACCGAACGGAAGAATACGGAAACAGAAAAAGAACAACAGCTGCACGAACTCGATGTCTTTTTCAAAGCCAGCGTGAACCGTGAAGAACGGATCATCAGCCTGAAGAACGAACTCGAAACACTCAAACTGCAACTTAAAGATAAGGAAATTACGGGTCTATAACCCCGCTCCCGGAACCTGTATGCCCGACATAAAACATAAAGACCCATTGCATGGAATAACTCTCGAAGCGATCCTGACATCTCTCGTCGAAAAATACGGCTGGGAGAATATGTCCCGGCGGATCAGGATCAATTGCTTTGCCAAAGGCCCCAGTATGAAGTCCAGCCTGGCATTCCTGCGCCAGACGCCGTGGGCCAGAAAGAAGGTCGAAGCCCTGTATATCCACTCTTTAAATCCCGGGATCAAAAGCACATGAAACTGATCCCGATATTATTCTCCCTGATCGGGATACTGTCTTTCACAGGCACAAGCGATTGCGCAGCGGAAACCCGCAAGGTGCCCTTCGCTCCGCCGGAAGGGCAGGTCCTTCTTATTATCGGACAGGATAAAGCCTCGATCGATGATTATGTTGCCGCCATCAAAGCTGTCCCCGGAGGGACAATGCTGTATACCTCGATCCAGGATACCGAAGGGCTGGAAACAGCCGTGAATAATGGCGGCGGGATCCATCATGGGCAGTATCTGCTCGATCAGTACCCGAACAGCGTCCTTCAGATCGGCCTCTGGATGGTCGACGGCCTTGACGGGATCATCCAGGGCAAATACGACGGGAATATCGACAGGCTCGGTGCATGGATCAAAAAAGCAAAAAGGCCGGTATTCCTGCGTATCGGTTATGAATTCGACCTTCCGGAGAACAGGTATGCCCCCGAAGCCTACCGCCAGGCCTTCCGTTATATCGTCGACCGGTTCAGGAAATCCGCGGTCACCAATGCGGCTTTTGTCTGGCATTCCTATGCCAACCTCCCGCAACATCCCTGGGAAGACTGGTACCCGGGGGATGATTATGTGGACTGGTTCGCCGTCTCCGTCTTCGGAAAGCCGAACAGTTACATGAAAGGATTTGCGGCGCTCGCGCGCGAACATCATAAAGGGTTCATGATCGCGGAATCAACCCCTAAAGGCATCGGAACAGGTTATGGCGAAGCCTCCTGGGATCATTGGTTCGCCCCATTCTTTCAATTCATCACCGATGAGAAGGTCCAGATCGTTTCCTATATCAATTTTGACTGGGAAGCCATCCCGATGTTCAAAGGGCAAGGCTGGGGCGACGCCAGGGTCCAGGCCAACGAGTTCGTCAGGATGAAGTGGACCCATGAGGTCCTCCAGAACAAGTATCTTCACGCCTCGATAAGATTATTCAAATCGTTGAGATAATATGCCGATCGACCTGATGACAACAGAGTTCTCTTCCTGCTGCCTCTTTTCGGGACTGCCGAAGAACGAAACGCTTCTTTATCAGGGTATCCTTCTGCCGCATTTCCAAAAATATAAAGCGGTTACACATGGGACAGACCACGTCATTCTTGTCGCCAACATTATCCGCCGGGATGAAGCATTGATGTGGGAAGGGGCCAAAGACCTTTTAAATCGGGCGGTCAAAGACGCGGCTGGCCGTGCCAGGGGGATCTATTCCTTTGAACTGCTGGCATTCAATGCCCTCAAGGAATTGCGCAGTTTCAATTTCAATGAACTTGCCCAGGTCCTGGTGAATTCCTCCCTCAGATTACGCCCGGGTGAAGAAATAATGATCCGTTATTCCTCGGTATATGGTATCCTGCGCAAACTGGTGGAGGAGGCCTGGGGTAAAATAAGTCTTACTGCCTCTGCCGAGATCCTGGCCGATGAACCGGGGAGCCTCTACTCACTGATGGGGCGGGCCTTGAAGAAGGCCGGGGATATTACGTCGCCGGCCACGATCCTGGTTAACGACATGAGTGCAGTACCGCTTTTTAACCCGCTGTGCGAAGGTCAACAGGCGGCTCTTCAAAAACTGAAGGCCAGGATCGCCAAAACCCCTTCCAAAGCCTCAAGAGAATGCTGGGTGGAAGGGGTCCGGATACTGCCGGAGAAACATAATATGGACTGGAGCCAGGATGCGGATACTTGTCATTGAAGATGAGAAACATATTGCCGACTTTATCCGGCAGGGTTTAAAAGAAGAAGGCTATGCCGTCGATGTGGCTTATGACGGCGAAAAAGGATATTTTCTGGCCGGCACGGAATCTTATGACGTCATTATCCTGGACCTGATGATCCCGAAGATCGACGGCCTTACCCTTTGCAAGAACCTTCGGCGGGACAAGATCAGTATCCCGATCATTATGCTGACCGCAAAACACAGCGTGGACAATAAAGTCGCCGGGCTGGATGCCGGAGCCAACGATTACCTGACAAAACCTTTTGCCTTTAAAGAGCTGCTGGCCAGGATCCGTGCCCTGTTAAGACAAAGCCGTGTCGAAACAGCGCTCATTCTGCAGGCCGACGATCTCATGATAGATGTAGCCGCACACAAAACCATAAGAGGAGGGGAAGAGATCATTCTGACGACAAAAGAATTCTTTCTTCTTGAATTCCTGCTACAACACGCGAACGAAGTGGTCACGAGGACAGCGATCTCGGAACATGTGTGGGATGTCAATTTTGATACAACCACCAATGTCATTGATGTCCATATCAACGCTTTGCGTAAAAAGATCGATTCCGGCCGCAAGAAACAGCTCATCGAGACCATCAGAGGCCGCGGATACATGATAAGGACATGACATGCTGATCAATTCGATATATTTCAGGATGACATTCTGGTATGTCCTTGCCCTGGGGGTCATCGCCGGTATTTTGAGCATATTCCTGTATGTTAATTTCAGCCGCGTTTTAAACAAAGATTTCGATCATTTACTGGAATCCAGAGCCCAGGACATCGCGCAGGTCATTGATGAAGAGCTTAAAGACGCAATACGTAACAAAAAGAATGAAACGACTGTTGATTTCTCCAACGTGGAATTTACAAGCACTCTTCATAATGCCGTGGAATGGAGCAGGGGAGACGGGCTGTTCATCCAGGTCTTCCGCCAGGATGGCAAAGAAGTGGTCCGGTCCAGTAATATGTTCTTCCCAATGTCACTGATGAAAGCCTCGGTCCCCGGGGAAACATTCTTTGACACTCCCGGATTTCCTTCGTCCAAGAATGAAATTTGGCCTTTTAGAACGCTCGTCCTGCGTGTCAAAGAAGACGGCAATTCCCATTTCATTCAGGTCACGGCGTCTTTAAGGCCGCTATGTGTCAAACTGGGCCGGATCAAGACCGTCCTGGTATTCTTCCTGCCTTTAGCCATGATCCTGGTTACGATAATGGGATTCTTCCTGACCAGGGCAACACTGAAACCGGTCGATAATATGACCAGGACCATGCGCCAGATCACCTCCCGGAATTTAAAACAACGGATCAATATCCCCGCTGTCAATGATGAGACCCGAAGGCTTGCCGAAACCTTCAATGACATGCTTACCCGTCTTGACAATGCTTTTTCTCTTCAGCAACAACTCATCCAGGATGTTTCACACGAATTAAGGACTCCGCTGACCGTCCTAAAAGGGAAACAGGAGATCGCCCTGAACAAACAACGGACCCAGGAGGAATACCAGGATATCCTGTCTGTCAACCTCGAAGAGATCGATAAAATGAACGCACTGGTCGAGAACCTGCTGACCCTGGCACAGCTCGACAGCGCTGAGATCAATCTAAAATTCCAGAAAGAAGACCTGACAGACATAATGCGGCAGGTTATCAGTGATGCCCAGCCTCAGGCCGAGCAGAAAGGGATAACATTAGCCCTGTTATCAAGTAATGAGGTGGTGATAGACGCAGATAAAGGCCAGCTTAGGCGGGTGCTTTGCAATATTATCGATAATGCTGTGAAATACACTCCTCAGGATGGCCATATCTCCATCAGGGTCAGTCAAAAGGGTCCTTTGGGTGAGATCACGGTCAATGACACAGGAATAGGCATCGCCAAAGAAGATCTGCCACGGGTCTTTGACAGATTCTTCCGCGCTGAGAAATCACGAAGCAGCCCGGGATTCGGCCTTGGCCTAAGTATTGCCAAAGGGATCGTGACCGCGCACAAAGGGACCATCCGGGTCGAAAGTGAACCTGCCCAAGGCACAACATTCATTATTTCTATCCCGATCCACCAGACCTGAAGTCCATTCGCGCACAGATCGCCATTCCCAACATTAAGAAAATCAAAGACATTCTTAATCTTAACTTAATGTTCATTAAGTTATACTTAACGCATAAATCTTTAAACAAGAGCAGCCTGATCTGTCGATCTCTGTTCGCGATCAACCTATGGCCGTTAAATTCTCTTTCCAGATCTCCAAAGCCCTCAAGGAATCGATCACTATTCCCGTTGGACGCAATATCTCCATTCGTGGCCGCAACGGCAAGGCGGTCATTCTTATTCATGGCTTGACCGGGACACCGAACGAAATGCGTTTCCTTGCCAGCCGGCTCAATCGCGGCGGTTTCTCAATATCATGCCCGCGGCTGGCCAATCATGACCGTCCCTTAAACGTACTAAAAAATACCCCGTGGCAGGATTTTTACGCAACCGTCCGCCAGGCGTATTTCAAAGCCAGGGAGCACAGCGACACTATTTTCGTCGGGGGGCTCTCGATGGGCGCTTTATTGGCGCTTTTGTTAGCCGATGAATTCCCGCAGGCGATTTCCGGCGTAAGTTGCCTGTCTCCGACACTGTTTTATGACGGATGGAATTGCCCGTGGTACCGCTGTTTTCTCCCGGCCCTGTACTGGTCTCAGCTCCATCGTGTCGTTTTTTTTCAGGAAAGCCCTCCATACGGAATAAAGAATGCGGCCGTCCGTCAAAAAGCACACGAATATTTTACCAAGATCAATGCCGATGACACTTCTGATATTGATCGTTTTGGCTACCCCTACTTTCCGGTCAGCCTTCTGCGACAGATGGAACTCCTGGTGAAGCATCTTAGGACCAGGCTTCCCCGGATCACAACACCGGTCCAGGTCATTCAGGCAAAAGATGACGACATGACCAGCGTAAAGAACGGCCAATTTATTTATGACCATGTGGCTTCCCGGCAAAAGGAACTTGTGATCCTGGAAAATTCCTACCATATAATTACTGCAGACCAGGAACGGGGCACCGTCTTAGAAAAAATGCAGCAATTTTTTGAACACATTGTCCCGCACTTGGAGCCGGCACATGCTTGATCTGTCTCTCTCTGAAAAGACAAGTTCCCTGTTACGCGCTTCATCCACCGGATGGGACATGTCGGACGCCATAGAACAACGCCTGAACCTGTCCCAGTGCCGTTTTTTCTTTGATTTTGACCACACAATATCAAAGATCGATGTGATCGATGACCTGATCGAACATTTTGCCGTCGACCAAAAATGGCGGGATCTTGAGCAGCGCTGGCAGTCCGGCGAGATCGGTTCGGAAGAATGCCTGCGCGGCCAATTCCGATCGGTACGCGTTACACAAGAGAAACTGAGAGAATATCTCCTGGGCATCGCGATCGACCCTGATTTTTATCGCATTTTTAATCTTTTAAAGAAGGCGGGGGTGGCCCCGCTGATCGCCAGCGACAGTTTTGATCTGCTGATCGAAACAATATTGAAAAATCATGACGTACAGGGGATCAATATCCTGGCGAACTCTCTGCGCATTGAAGGGGACCGCCTTATTCCCTCATTCCCATATCGAAACCAGGCATGCCTGCGTTGCGCCAACTGTAAGACATCACTCTTGTGCAATGAAGACAGCCTTAAGAAAGTGCTGGTTTATATCGGTGACGGCCGTTCGGATTATTGCGCCTCTCTTTCAGCGCACATGGTTTTTGCCAAAGACAGCCTGGCCGAATATCTACGCAATAAGGGCAAGAAATTCATTCCGTATGAAACTTTAAAAGATGTGTACAAAGTTTTGAAAGGATTGTCACATGAATAAAACGAAAAAAGAAGACAAGAAGCTCTCTGATCAGGAATTATTGAAACTGGAGTCGCAGTATTGCTCATGGGGTGATACGGTCCATTATGCCAAAGAACTGAATATTTTTACCCGCTGTGAAGGCAGCTATCTCTACGATGAAAAAGGCACCCCGTTCTTTGACCTTCAGATGTGGTATTCGGCGGCGACATTCGGCTATAACCATCCACGCCTGAGAACGGCGCTTACCAGGCAGGTCAATACTTTACCTCAACTGGCCTGTCAGTATCTGCACAAAGAAAAGATCCTGTTGTCGGCCAAGATCTCCCGGGATATTGAGCAAAAATTCAAAGCCAAAGGCCGGGTGCATTTTAATGTCGGAGGGGCCTCTGCGATCGAAGATGCCATCAAGGTCGTCCGTAATCATACAAAAAAGAATCCGGTCTTTGCGTTCATGGGAAGCTACCATGGCCGTACATTGGGCGCGACCGCGATCACCTCGAGTTATCGCTACCGTGAAAAGTTCGGGCATTTCGCGGACCGGGCCAATTTTGTCCCGTATCCGTATTGTTTCCGCTGCCCGCTGGGGAAGAAGAAAGAGACCTGCCAGTTCGCATGCCTGCGGCAGTTCGAACGGCTTTTTGAGTCGGAATATTATTCGCTTGTTAATACAAAAACGCGCCAGTGTGAATACGGCGCATTCTTCGTGGAACCGATCCAGGCAACAGGCGGTTATGTCATCCCGCCAAAAGATTATTTTGTGGAATTGAAGAAGATCCTCGACCGCTACAAGATCCTGCTGGTGGATGACGAGATCCAAATGGGATTTTATCGGACAGGCAAACTTTGGGCGATCGAAAATTACGGAGTTACACCGGATATCATGGTGTTCGGCAAAGCCCTGACCAATGGCCTTAACCCGATCTCGGCGATCTGGGCAAAAGAAGAACTGATCTCGCCGGAAGTCTTTCCTCCGGGGATGACCCACGCAACATTCTCTTCGAATCCGCTGGGGACCGCGGTCGGGCTGGAAGTCATGGACCTGATCGAGGGATCGGACTTCGCGACATCCGTTCCGCTTAAAGGCCGGTATTTCGTGTCCCGGCTTAAAAACCTCCAAAAGAAATATCCGCAGATCGGCGAAGTCGAAGGGATGGGATTGGCCCTGCGGATCGAAATATGCCAGAAAGACGGATTTACGCCAAACCGGGAGTTAACGGATGCGATCATGAACATCGGGCTCAGCGGTGAATTAAAAGCCGGCGGCAAAAAACACGGGCTTGTCCTGGATGTGGGCGGATACTACAAGAACGTTTTTACGCTCGCGCCATCGCTTTACATCACGGAACAGGAGATCGACCTGGCGGTGGACCTTTTTGAAGAAGCACTACAAAAAGCGATAGCCACGGCTATGTAGAATGGAAAGACCCGGATTAACAACTGTGATCTTTCGATCGATTGATGAGATCGCCCCGGCGACATGGGCGAGCATCTTTCCTTCTGTTCCAGAGAACTATGCCTTCTATAAAGTTGTCGAGGAATCCTTCTCCGATGAATATAAATTTTATTACCTGACGATCTGCAAAGGCTCCCAGATCATATGCCTTGTTCCCGCGTTCGTCACCGAAGTTGCTCTTGATACAACGATCAAGGGCCCCTTCAAAAAGCTCACCCGCGCAATTAAAAAAAGACTGCCGCATTTGTTCAACCTTAAGGTGTTTATTTGCGGATCCCCCTTGTCCGGTGGAAAGCTGGGGGTGATCGGGCAGGATCAGCCGGAGATCGCCCGGGCCCTGAATGAAACCATTTCTTCACTGGCCCGCCAGGAAAAGATCAATATTTTAGCCTTTAAAGATTTTCATCAGGCCTATACAGGATTCCTCGACAACCTTTCAACTTACAGTTTCCATAAAATACGCAGTTTCCCTTCAGTTGAACTGAAGATAAACTTCAGATCTTTCGATGATTACCTCGCCTCACTCAGCAAATCTACCCGCAAAAGCCTTAAAAAGAAGTTTAAAGAAATTGACGACCAGCCACTCCTGAAAGTGGAAGTGCAGGACAACCTCGGGGAATTGGCAGATGACGCTTACCAGCTTTACCTGAACACTCTTCAAAAAAGCGAAATCCAGTTTGAAGTCCTGCCCAGATCATTCTTTGAGCAGATCGCTGCCCGCATGCCAGGGGAGGCAAAATTCTTTCTTTGGAAACTCAACGGGAAATTAGTGGCCTTTGACCTTTGTCTGGTATCCCATAACCAAATGGTCGATGAATATATCGGCCTGGATTATTCCGTAGCTTATCAATACCACCTTTACTTTGACACATACCGTGTTATTATCCGATGGTGTATCGAGAACGGCATTCAAAGTTACGAAGCCGGAGCCTTGAATTACGAACCCAAGAAACGCCTGGATTTTGTTTTTACCCCACAATATATCTACGCGAAACACAGAAATCCTGTTATCAATATTTTCTTCGGGCTTTTAGGCCTTGTTCTTAAACCGGAGAATTTCGACCCTGTCCTAAAATCCGTGAAAGCCGGATCATCATGAAAAAGCCTAACATCAATATTCTATCTTTTGGCATCATATTCCTTGTCCTCTTTTCGGATATCCTTGAATCCCTCGGAGAACTGTTTTATAAGAAAGCCGCCCTGGCTTCGGGGCTCGACAATATCACCTTCAGCAATCTCGCATTATTCATAACAGGAATATGCCACAGCGGTTATTTATGGATCGGCATCAGCCTCTATATCCTCAACTTCTTCTTTTGGATCACGGCTCTTTCCAAGGCGGACCTAAGCGTTGTTTACCCGATCGGCAGCACGAACTACATTATCGTCATGGTATTATCACTGGTCTTCCTGCATGAAAATATCAGTCCGTTAAGGTGGGTAGGAGTTTGTTTTATTATCCTTGGCATTTATTTCATCTTTCAATCAACGCGCAAACGGGCAGGATCGGATCATGATTAAAGTTTTTTGTCTTATCCTTCTCACTGAATTGTTCGGCGCCTGCATGCACGTTCTCTTTAAAAAGAGCGTCAACAGCCTACCCGACACTCATCCTGAGGATATCAGGGGATACCTGCTCTTTTTCAAATCCGTCCTCCGGCTGCCAACAACATGGCTGGGCCTGTTGTCTGTGGCTTGCGGGATGACGATCTGGATGACGGTCCTGGCTCAAATGGACCTGAGCATTGCCTTCCCGCTCGACAGCATTCAGTACATCATGATCCTGGCGGCATCACACTTCATCTTTAAAGAACACATCACCAAGAAACGGATCCTGGGCACAGGGCTTATCCTGGTTGGCATTATTATCGTCATTCTCAGCAAAGGTTGAACGGCCGTGCGATCAAGCCTTAATTTAAGTACTCTTTTCTTGGCTTTGGCCATGACCCTTCCTTTGACAGGACGGGCGTCAGCACAATCTGTCGAAGTGGACATTGCTGCGGTCGGCTATGACATAAATACGCTGGAAGAGGGGGGCTTTGGATTTTCCAATCTGCAGTCGCAGAAAAAAGAGGCACTCAGCAAGGGATTTCTGGCCGATCAAAGCACCTTGCGGGAGCAGATAAAGACAAAACATGCGGCCCTGAGGCAGGAATTATCATTGGAAGATCCTGATCAAGCCCAACTTCATTCCATGGCACACGAGATCCTGGCAGTTCAAGAGAAGCTTATCGATAATCGCATTGACTATTTGTTCAAGCTCCGGGGGATCTTAACGCCGGAACAGCGAAAGAAACTGTACGCGATACGGACTGAATCCCAGGCAAAGTTAAAAGTTCTGGCTGAAGAACGGGTGACCCATCACCATCAAAAAAAGATGAAAGAAGAAAAAGCTCCGCCGCTTTCAGCCACAACTGATATTTTGCCCCACCCGGACGAGAAAAAGAAATGATCTTTAATTAATAAAACCAGGAGGATATATGGAAAAGAAGAAAATGATCTTTATCGTATTTTTAGTTGTCGTGCTTCTGTTTTTGGGGAGTATATATTTTATTTGTAACGGAGCATTGAACGCGAAACAAAAAGAGTTGGACGATACAAACGAACAACTGTCCGGGACAAAAACCGAAATGGCCCGCATTAAACAAGACAAGGACTCTCTTCAGAAAAAACAAGATGAGTTAACCAAAGATATGGATGCGATAAAAGACAGATTGCAGACCACTAAAGAGGACAGGGACACGCTTCAAAAAAAGCAGGATCAGTTAAATGACGCATTAAAGGCAACAACGAATGAATTACAAGCTACCCAAAAAGACAAAGACTCCCTTCAAAAAGACCTGAGTGCTTTGAGTAAGAATTCGGGCGCGGCAAAAAGTGAATTGCAGAGCACCAAAGAGGAACTTGCTCGTTGTTATCAAGACAAGAGCGACCTTCAAAAAGCACAAGAGCTGTTAAGTAAAGAATCTTCTTCCAAAGAAGTTCCTCAAAAGAACGAAACCCAGAAGCCGCCCTTAACTAAGACTGGAACTAGCAAATAATAATACAATTACACAGGGACAACTCATGTCAGGACAACCAATGGAGGTAATATGAAGGTATCAAAAGCATTCTTAACGACGATCATTGCTCTGCCCATGATATTTATTGCTGTATCCCCAGTCCGTGCCCAACAGACAGCAACCCCTGCGGTGAACGAATATGGGAAACAAGGAGAAGCCAAGGAAATTCGCCAGCAGATCCAGTTATTACGTATACAAGAAAAGCAATTACAGGACCAACTTCAACCTCTTCAGGCCCAAATGAAACCGTTGAATGATCAAATCAAGAAACTCCAGGCACAAATAAGTCCATTAAGGGAACAGGTTCAGAAAATACAGGCAAAGGCTAATCCGCTGGAAAAACAGATGCGCTTTATCCACAAGAATATCGAAAAAGACGAAAGAAGCCTGCGTCATTTTGATGAAAACCGCAGGGAACATCACCAGGAAATGAAGGAACAACAGGGGCAACAAGGGAAAGTAACAGTCCAAACTCAGCCAATGGGTCAAAGCCAGGCAAAATAAAAAGGAAAGTGCTCCATGGGCAGCGAAGCCCCACAAAAAAAGCGCCGTGAACGTTACAAAGGCAAGAATCCGCGCCGGTTCAACGAGAAATACAAGGAGCTCGACCCTGAACACTATGCGGATGATGTGCAAAAGATCATTCAAAGCGGGAAAACTCCGGCAGGCTCGCACCGTCCGATCCTCGTCCAGGAGATCCTTAAGGTCCTTGATCCATGCCCAGGCCAGACCGCCCTTGACGCAACGCTCGGGTACGGCGGACATGCCCGCGAGATCCTTGCGCGCATCACCCCGAATGGATGCCTGTGGGGGATCGATGTTGATCCTATTGAAATAAAACGGACTCAAGCACGTCTGCGGGCACAGGGATACACCGAACAGAGCCTCATTCTCAGGCGGATCAACTTCGCCGGCGTCCAAAAGATCCTGCCCGAAGCAGGGGGCGGGTTTGACCTCATCCTGGCGGACCTGGGCATATCCTCCATGCAGTTGGACGACCCTGCGCGAGGGTTCACCTTCAAAAGGGAAGGGCCGCTTGATCTGCGGCTCAACCCCGAACGCGGCCAACCGGCATCAACCCTGCTGCAGTCACTGTCGGAACAAGGCCTCGAAGAAATGCTACAGACCAATTCGGATGAACCATACGCACAACAGATCGCAAAAATTGTTTTTAAATCGCGCATGAAGATATCCACCACCACAGAACTGGCTGAGGCCGTACGGCGGGCACTGCCCCGTGCATTCTCCGATGCCGACAAAGAAGAACGGATACGGTCTATCCGAAGGACATTCCAGGCTTTGCGTATCGCTGTTAATGACGAATTCTTTGTCCTGGAACAATTCCTGAAGAACCTGCCCGCATGCCTTAAGCCCAATGGTAAGGTTGCTATTCTTACTTTCCATTCCGGAGAGGATGATCGCGTTGTCCATTCCTTCCAGGAAGGATTAAAATCCGGGGTGTATGCCGATATAAGCCGCGAACCTATCCGGGCTACATCCGAGGAACGATATGACAATCCACGCTCCAAGAGTGCAACATTACGTTGGGCGCGAAAGAAAGAACTATAACGGAAAGGATACATGAAGAATTTTATTTATAAAAATCCAACCGAGATCATTTTCGGCCAGGGCATGATCAAAGAACTTGTTACACGCGTTCCTGCGGACAAGCCCGTCCTATTCCTGTACGGCGGCGGGTCGATCAAGAAGAACGGCGTCTATGACCAGGTCCGGGCAGCATTGGCCGGGCGAAATATCATTGAATTCGGCGGGGTAGAGCCCAACCCCCAGCTAGGAACCTGCCTGAAAGCTTTGGATATTGTCCGACGCGAGTCCGTCGGATTTATTCTGGCGGTCGGGGGAGGGTCAGTGATCGATTCCGGGAAGTTCATTGCGGCGGCAGCCTATTTCCAGGGCAAAGACCCCTGGGAGATCATTCTGCATAAAGGGGCCAATATCACGAAAGCCCTGCCGGTGGGCGTTGTGCTCACCATCCCGGCCACGGGATCCGAGAATAACGGCAACGCAGTCATTTCCCGACGAGACACTCAGGAAAAATTAATGTTCGTATCGCCGCATGTATATCCAAGGTTCGCTATTCTGGATCCGGCAGTGACTTTGACAATTCCTCAAAAACAGGTCCGTAACGGTATTGTCGATGCATTCACGCATGTCCTGGAACAATACATCACTTATCCGTCGTCGGCACCTTTACAGGACCGCTGGGCTGAATCGTTATTGCAGACTTTGGCTGAAGTCGGGCCCGTTACTTTAAAGGATCCGGCCAATTATGAAGCCCGCGCGACTTTCATGTGGAGCGCCACATTGGCCTTAAATTACCTTATCAGCGTCGGAGTTCCGCAGGATTGGTCCACCCATCGTATTTCCGTTGAAATAACGGCTTTATACGGCCTGGACCATGCCGAAACCCTCGCAATTGTGCTCTTTGGAGTCTGGGAATACAAATTCAAGGACAAACAGGCCAAACTGGAACAATACGGCCGGAATGTCTGGCAGGCCAATTCAGCCCAGGATGCCATCGATCGGACAGAGGCATTCTTCAGGTCATTAGGGATGAAGACGCGCTTCTCGGAGTATAAGATCAACGCCGAAGAGGCGGGCCGTGAAATCCGCGCACGATTCACCAAACGGGGTGTTGTCTTTGGCGAACATGGGGACATTACGCCAGAAGCGGCAGAAAAGATCATTCTGATGCGGGCTTAATATAAGCTTCAGCGGCCCAGGAAGGCCGACTTTTTCACATCCCGACAACTTCCTATAATATGTGTTATGTTAACTACGCACACAGGGAAACGCCTTTTGGTACAGTGAACATAACATATTAGATCAATTGGAATCGCCCCCTTGGATCTTTCTGATCAATTCAACAGCCCTGGCGCCACTCTCCGGGTTTAAGTTAACAGACCTTTCCAGCATTTCAATGGCCAACGACTTATCGCCCGCCTCATAAGCCCTGGCTCCCAGAAAAAAATACAACCGGGCATCCTGAAGGCCTTCCGCAAGCTTTAAGGCCTCTTGAGGATCACCATCCGCCAAATACGCTATAGCCATATTATTAAGGATCTGACGCTCATTAGGCCGCAGCTTCAGGGCTTCCTGATAAACCTCTATAGCCCTTTTATAATCCTTTAAATTGATGTACGCATTACCCAGATTTGTGATCGTTTGATAGTCATCAGGGTTGCGTTTCAAGGATTCCCGAAACAAGCGCCTGGCCTCATCGTAGCGTTTTTGTTCCATGCGGATATTGCCCAAGTTAGCCCAGGGCTTATCGCGGCCGGGATAAATATCGATCGCATTCTGAAGATGGCCCTCCGCCTTGACCAGATCGCTCCTTTGGCCATACCAGACGCCTAAAAGGTTATGCGCCGCGTAATTATTGGGGTAGAACCTCAGCGCGCGTTCCATAAGGATCTGGTCATTCTGCCAAAACATAATGGCATGTACAGATAAAACAATATAGGCAATAACACCCGCCAATGCCAGGCAGAGAAGCCGAACCTTCGGACGCCATAAGGCAAAAGCCCAGACAAGCATGATCAATATCCCGGCCTTGGATAAATAGGTGAACCGATCTGCCGGCCAGTCGATAAAAACAGACGGCAACATACATATCAGGAACACCCCCCACCCCACCGCCAGCATTTTCTCCCGTCGATAGAATTTCATGGCCAGCGCCGTGATGGAACCAAGAACAAAAACAGTAATGCCAACCCCCCTCCCATTCACCGGACTATACGGCACAGGGCCGTACAATGTTAAATCCGATGGCCAAAGGATCTTTTGAAGATAAAACCCATAAGCGGACACCGCCTTTAGAACCGGCGGATTAACAGCGTCCTTAAATGCATGCGGCTGGCCTATCCATGGGATTGGGAAATACGCCAGTGCGACCAAGAAGAACGGCCAGGTCTTGCGCAAGGCGCTCTTTATATTCTCCAGCCAAAACTGGCCGTCAAAACGCATGCATTCCATCATGAACAAAAGCGCAGGCAAGACGATCACTGTCGGCTTGGACATCAGGCCAAAAGCAAAGATGACAACGAGCAGCGCGTATTTTTTCCAGGAGATCTTCCCCCAATAAAAATATAAGGCCATGGACGTTAAAGCAAAGAAATGGGACAAGACGTCTTTCCGCGCGGTAACCCACCCCAAAACCTCACTGTTCAAAGGGTGCAGGGCAAATAATAATGCGGCCAGAAAGCTCAAGTATTGTCGTCGGGTAAAAAGCCAGAGGATGATGAATAAAAGGCTGGCATTAAGAATATGGAAGAACAAATTGACCAGATGATGCGCCCCCGGATCCATCCCGAAAAGCTGAACATCCAGCATCCTGGAAAGGAACGTCATGGGCTGCCAATAATCGGCCTGATTGTCGGGAAAACACAGGTCGGCGCACAACGCCCATCGAATGCCTTCGGGCGTGAAGCCCTTCTTGACAGCGTCATTGTTCCAGACATAAACATGATCGTCCATGCCCAGGAACTGAAACCGCCGGACGCATTGAAATGTCAATGCCGTGGCCAAAGCCAAAACAACGATAATCGCGACCTTGCTTCTAAGAAAACTTTTGACCGGCATGGCACGCCTTTACCTAATGATCCCTGATCTCCGTTAAATCCTCTGAAAAAAGAGCATACAAAACTATACAGCAACAAACAAGACTATTTTTCCAAACAAGAGGCATTCCCCCTCCTTCATCCCCGGGATGAAGGAAGGTATAAATCTGGAAATAGTGCTTCCGGGAAAATTTTACTCATGTTAATATAACCGCAATATTTATGAACGACCTCATTCTGCTGACAACGATCAATTTCAAAAAAGACCTTTACGCCGCCACTTCCGACGTATATTCTTCAGTCCCTCCCAACATCCAGCAAGGGCTTTTGAACAGTTCCCTTAAAGCCAAAGGCCTTCACGTTGAGATCATTGAAGCTGACGTCGACAATATCCTTATCGACGAGTTGATCGCCATCATCGAAACAAAGAAACCGGCGCTCACCGGCGTTATCTGCACGGGCGCCAACCCGGCGTCTTCCACCATGGCGATGGCCGGGGTCAACGCATTCTATGAAAAGTTCAACGCCCGCAACACCGGACTGAAAACATTTGTCTGGGGCCCGCATCCGACAGTACTGCCGGAGAGGACCCTGCGGGAAACAGGCGCCGACTTTGTCGTCCGCAATGAAGGCTGGGAAACCATTCCGGCTTTATTCCGCTCTGTTAAAGAAAGACTTCCGGTCGACAATATCCCCGGGATTTCCTATCTTGACGCGCAAGCCGGGTATCATCAGACACCGGATGCCGTCCTCTTGAATGACCTGAACACGCTCCCCCCGATCGACTGGGAGCTTATGAAGCCCGCGAATTACCGCGCGCACAACTGGCACACGTTCGGCGACCTGGACCACCGCACCCCTTACGCCATTGTCTGGACCAGCTTCGGCTGTCCGTTCTCGTGCAATTTCTGTTCCATCAATAATCTTTTTGGAAAACGCACCCAGCGCTTCCGCAGCATGGCCAATGTTGTCGACGAGATAAGCCTGCTGAGGGAAAAATACGGCGTCCGCCACATCAAGATCCTCGACGAACTTTTCGTAGTGAATGACAAACGCATGGATGAATTCTGCGACCTCCTGGAGCCCAAAGGTTACGATCTCAATATGTGGGCCTATTCACGCGTTGACACCATCAA
The DNA here is from genome assembly GCA_903908245.1 of Candidatus Omnitrophota bacterium. Lineage (GTDB taxonomy): Bacteria > Omnitrophota > Gorgyraeia > Zapsychrales > Fredricksoniimonadaceae. Next base: position 40,875 of record CAIVRE010000011.1, on the reverse strand, counting down.
CCGCCGCCTGCTCAAACGCCTCAAGAAAGTCGGGCTGAACTGGATCTCCTATGGTTTCGAATCCTCGGCAGCAGCCCTGTTAAAAGACGCCCGCAAAGGGATCCATGATACCGATGTGGACCGCGTTATTCGGGATACCCAGGAAGAAGGCCTTTCCATTTGTGCCGATGTCGTTTGCGGGCTTTGGGAAGAAACGGCCAACACCATGCAGCAAACCTACGACTTCCTGGTCCGTTACAATTTCGAATGGGCCAATATATACCCGGTCTTCGCCTACCCCGGCACTGTCCTTTTCAACCAGCTCAAGATCCCAAAGACCTGGAAAGAATACTCCCTTTACGGCTACGAATGTATCCCCATGGGCAGCCGGGAACTTTCTCCAGCTCAAGTCCTGAAGTTCCGCGATGATTCTTTTATACGCTACCACAGCCGGCCGGAATATCTGGATATGATCGAACGCAAGTTCGGCCTCCAGACCCGCGAACACATTTTAAATATGATCAAAACCCCTTTGCGCCGCCGGATCATTGAAGATCCCGCCCATGCGTAAGACGCACTGGATCCTTCTTGCCGGCAGTATCTTCCTGGGGCTTACCTATTTCTGTCTTATTATCCAGAACCGCGTCCCAATAAGCCACGACACATTCCAGTATCTTCAACTCCAATACATCTATTACAATGAACTGGTCCAGCATAAAACCCTGCCGCTCTGGTTCCCGTTCCTTTCGCACGGCCTGCCGGGGAATTATTTCTTCACCGCCCTTTTACACCTTCTTTCCCCTCTCTATTATTTATTCGGGTTCATCGGCATCAAAATGAACGCCGTTTACATGGTCTACGCCCAGATATTCTGCTACGAGATGTTATTCCTCGGCGGGACCATTCTCCTGGGGACAGTCTATTACCGCTCAAGCAAGCCCGTCTGGTTCACCACCTTCGCGCTGATCGGCAGCACCATCTGGTATCCGCAAATATGGTGGAATTTTCAGAACTTTTATTTCCTGCCTCTCCTCTTATACGCCATCCACCGCTGGCTTGATTCCCGCCAGCCGAACTTTCTGCTGTGTGCATTCGCACTGGGACTTTTATCCGTTGTCAATAACCCGCCGCAAGACTCGATCTTCACGTTCTTTGTGGTCCTCGTTTACGCCATACCGCTGATCATCATGGAACACCATGACCTGGAGGGGGTCCTGAAAAATATCCGCCTCAGGCATATTATCGTCCTGTTGGCCTTCCTTCTTGTTGCCGCAATAGGGCTCTATTATTTTATCTACGGGCGTAACAATATCTATTACCTGGGGGCCGCCCGTTCGGATTCAGGGATCGTCCCCCTGGACAATTTCCTGACCTACGGCGGGCATACCGGCTTCGGAAAACTCGACGCGGCTTTCACCCGCTACCCCGGCAACCAGAATATCGACAACAATCTTTACTGCGGATTCCTGACCTGGTTCTTTGCGCTCATCGCGATCTTCTATGTGCGCGAACCTCGCGCACTTGTCCTGCTTGGTACGGCCGGCATCCTCTTCCTGTTCAGCATGGATTCCGTCGTAAGCCGGACGTTCTATTACGCTTTCCCCATGGGGAATTGTTTCCGGCACATCGGCCTGACCGCCCCGGTCGCCAAGCTGTTCATGGTCTTTTACGCCGGCTTCGGCGTCGCGAAATTCTTCGAAAAAGACATGTTCCCAAAATTAAAAAAACTCTGGCCCATGGCTTTTCTTTTCATCCCGGTCCAGGGGCTTTCCAGGGATGCCCTGCAGCTCCAGGAAACGTTCTGGCACATGACCTCTTTTGACAGGATCTTTATTGATCTTCTTCCGGCCAGGCTCCTCGCGCTGCTCCTGCTTTCGCTGATCTCTTTGTATTTCATCCTTCAGCACCGGCAGGCAAAAATGTTCTTTTTTATTATCATGCTCCTTCTCTCCTGCGACCTCTGGTTCTACCGCTATTCCTATATCGTTACCCGGATGCCCGTCGCTGAAAAGAACCTCCTTGAACTCTTTGACCCGTATGCCTACGCGTTCCCCGAACAACGCGCCCTGGACATCACCAAGAACACCTTAAACGGGCGTTCCGCCATCCTTCTGCCTGTCCTGAGCGCCGAGCCGCGGGTAGGGTCCCTTTACGACACAACCGACACTTTCCTGTTCACAGACAATATCGTTTCCATTTTTCGCACCGACTATGCCGAGAGGTCGGTCATGGAATATAACGCCGCGATCGTGGCCAAACCAAACGCGTTCAAGATCCTGGAGGCTGTCTCGGGATTCAACAGCAACAAGATCGCCTTTTTTTCACACATCAATATCGCACCGGATAATGCCGACCTGCTCAGGATCATCTGCCTGCCGGAATTCGCCGGGAATATGATCTTCACAACACCCGCGAGCCTTAACAAAGGCGGGCAGCCCCTTCCCAAAGACGTCCTGCGTATAACATCTTCACGGGCGTTCGCCAACTCCAATGACAGAGCTGTCTCTGCCCCCATCAAGGTCAAAACTTTCTCTTTCAACGAACTGGTGGTGGATGTGGCCCTGGAAGAAAAACCCGGGCAGAACGGTTTCCTGTACTACGCCGACGCCTACGACCCGAACTGGAGCGCTTTTGTCAACGGCAAGCGCCAGCCGGTCATTCAAACGAATATCGGATATAAAGCGGTCATGATCCCTTACGGGCACTCGACGGTACGATTTGTTTTCGGGACAACGGTCCAATGGGTGAGCATCACGGCGCTTTTACTTTTAATATCGATGATCGCGGGAGCGGTCCTTTATCTCTTCAAACAAGGCTTCGGGCGCCGTCCGGATCCCCTTTAGATCCCGCCGTTATTTCTTCACCGGAAGAAAACGCCCCAAAACAACCCCACAGGCATTCCTGATCGAATCGAAATTAAGGCTGAAGATATGATTGAGGTCGTTACAACAAATGTTGTAACACGCCCGGCAGGGGCTCTTTGTGACCTGCCGCCAGACTTCCGCAAAGCCTGACTTCCTGGCATTCAACGCCGGGCCTTTACCGGACAATACAATACAGGGATACACGGCCCCGTCAGGTTCAATATGGCAGGAGAACCGCTTGACATAGCACGGCGGAGCAGAAGGGAACGAGGGCGTGCTTTTTTCGTCGACTTTGATCACATCATAAGAGAACGGCCAGGAAAGGTACGTTTCATACGCCTGCCCGGAAAAGAATACCGGGCGGCCCAGTCTTTTCAACTCAAGGATATTGTGGACAACGCACTTTAACTGCTCATCCCCCAGCCCAATGTCCTTGGAAGGCGAATCGGCCACCCTGCACAGGCTAAATTGCGCCCGGGACCCGAACTTTTCAGCCAGCCCCAGGATCGCCTCCAGCGCTCCCGCATTATGCCGTGTAATGACCGTATGCGTATGAAAGTGAATGCCCTGTTCGCGCAGAAAAGAAAGCCCGTCGAGGATCCTAGCATATGTCCCCTGCCCGCGGTTGAGATCGTTCTCCCGGCCTACCCCGTCGATACTGACCGCCAGCGAATCGATCTTCCTTAAGACATCGATCCTGTTCCTGATCAATAACCCGTTCGTACTCAAATGGCAAAGGATGCCTTTGGACCGGATCCTGTCCACGATCACGCCGATATCATCCCTCAAAAGAGCCTCACCGCCGTTGAGCGAAATATAACGTGTCCCCGCGGCTGCCATTTCATCGATCAAACGAAGGATGTCCTCCGTCGACATATCCGGTTCCTTGCGGTCGTAAAAATGCCCGTAACAATAAATACACCGCATATTGCAACGATGGGTCACACACAAAGTAACAAGGATCGGGATATCCCGGCGCAGAACATGGCCAGCCACGATCGAACAAAAATAGCGAAGATATTTAAACATGCGCGCCTGCTTTTATTTGCGTAAAAAAGACCGGAACCGGATCATCCCCAGGAACTTCCCGATCATATCCATGTTAACCACGCCCCAAGGGCGCACCAGCTCCCTGATCAACGTCGGCCAATGGTGACGAATGAATGTTAAATACAGCTCTTTTTGCCAGGCCCCCACCTCATCAACGGTAAAATCCGGCGTTTGCAGCATCGTCGAGAACATTTCCACCCGCCCCTCTTCATTGGCCCCGGGCTCTTTGAGCCAGCCGCGCTTCTTGCACTCATCATACAATTCGGTCTGCGGATACGGCGTATAGATCCCCACTGTTATCAGCGACAGCGGAAGCGTTGCCACCAGGTCCCGGCTCATCAAAAAATCGTCCTTCGTCTCTCCCGGTGCCCCGACCATGAAATACCCGATGGTCGGGATCCCCGCCTTAAGGAACCAGCCGACCACATCCTTGATCTTTTGTGTCGGAAGGCCTTTGCGGTAGATCGCGTTGCGCACCCGCTCGCTGCCGGATTCGATCGCCAGGCAAACACTCGTACAGCCGCTCTTTTTCATCAACTCCACCAACTCGCGATCAATGGTCTTGATGCTCAAACCGTTATGAAAATTATACTTGATCCCGAGTTTCCGATCTATGATCCCGCGGCAGATCGTTTTCGCCCGTTCAAGGTCAATACTGAAATTGTCATCCACAAAGTAAAACCGCCGGACGCCAAAGGTCTTCACCAGATACTGCAGTTCATCAAGGACATTAACAGCCGAACGGGCACGCCAGCGCCGGCCATGGGTAATATACATGTTACAGAAAGAACACCGGAACGGACAGCTTCTCGATGAAAGGATGGGCAGGCACGGCGCCGGCAGCTCAAAAATGCTTTTCTGCAGACGAAAATATGTTTTCAGGTCCGCCAGATGCCACGAGGGGAACGGCAGATCATCAAGAGCATCAATATAGTTCGTTTTTGGGTTAACCTGAAATATATCCGCCTTTCGCCAGGAAATACCGTCAATTCCTCTGCAGGCATCAGCAAGGCCAAGCCCCTTCTGCATCCCCGAAGCCAACTGGCCGAAACTTTGTTCTCCTTCTCCCAAAAGGACAACATCGACCGACGGGCAGGAACGAAGGCAATCTTCCCAGGCATAGGTTGGGTATAACCCCCCGATCAAAACCGGCTTACCGGGATATATCTCCTTGATCTGTTCCGCAACCTTGCGCACAAAAGGCCAACGGGCTGTAAAAGAACAACTGATACCCGCCAGGTCAAAAATTTCCGCTTTTAAAACATCCGCGACTTCTTCATGCGACAGGCCGTAACGGAACACATTGCCCGTCCGCGTAATCGGCCCGAGCGATGCGTCAAAAACACGGACCGTATGCCCCTGTTTCTCCAGGGACGCCGCCAGATAAAAAAGCGCCATCGACGGCGCCCGGGAATCGAATTCACTGCTGTGCGAATACTGTGGATAGATCAGAAGGATCTTCACGCGGGACCCGAAGATTCTTTCTTATAGAAGACCGCCTGGCGTACACGCCGGATGACCTGCATCTCCGGCGCCCATTGATACCAGCGGCGTATCAGCTTGAACCGCTCAAAATGACTGACCGGTGTAATAAAGAACTTGAGAAGATTCCGTAAAAAATGATCCCCGATACTGTTAACGGCATTGCCCGAAGCATTCGCCAATAAACTCATGTAAGTAATATTCCCGATATATTCCCGCTGCCTGGCAGTGAACCACGGAAGCTTCTGGCCGGTCAGGTCATAATCATCCGAAAGCCAGTCAACCCAGTCTTCCAGGCGTTGCGGCGGTTTAAGGCCATGCTCAATGGCCAGGTCATAGAGCGGCGTTTTCGGCAAAGCGGTATAAGCCCCGATCAGCTCGAACTGCGCACGGGGATTCTCCCTCTTGAGCTGAACAAAAAGGCCAATGGTCTGGTGGATGTCCTCGAATGTCTCCGTCGGGAACCCGATGATGAGGGCGTAAACCGGAATGATCCCGTGATCACGCGCTTTGAGGTTGGCCTTAAGCGTATCCGCCCGGCAAATACCCTTGTTCATCAACTTCAGGATACGGTCCGACCCGGACTCGGCGCCGAGTTTGAGGGTATCCGCACCGCTGCGCTTGATGATCTCCAGAAGCCCGGAACTGGAACGGTTAAAAACATCCACGCGCGTCCCCGAAGAATACCAGCGCAATTTGATGCCGCTGTTGATAATGCCTTCGCAGATCCCGTGCACCCGTTCAGGCGAAATATAAAATTCATCATCCCGTATCCAGATGCTGTCGAGCTTGAACCTTTTGACAGGCTCCAGGATGACCTCGAGCGACTTTTCGATCGACATGGCCCGCCAGCGCCGCTGGCGCAGGCTCGCGCTGGAACAGAACCCGCACAGGAAGGGACAGCCACGGGACGTCTGCCCGATGTCCATGCTGCGGTAAGTGTTCTTTAAATAAAAATCCCGGTGAATATATTTCTCGACGTCGATCAGTTCCCAGGGTGTCGGGAAAAGCAACTCGACATCCAGCAGCGGGCGCGCCGGGGTCGTGACCACCGCACCGCCATCCTTGAATACAATGCCCGAAACCCCGTTCAACGGCTTATGCCCTGCCAGCGCGTCCACCAATTCCACAAAAGTGATATCCCCTTCACCGGAACAGACAATATCCACATATTCACTTTCAACGGTCTGTTCCGGAAGGCTCGACGGATGGGCCCCGCCCCACACCAGCGGGACTTTCCCGCCCACAGTCTCCCGGACAAGTTTCGCCGCTTCAAGGGCAAAAGCGATCTGCGTGCCCGTCATCGTGGATATCCCCACACACACCGGGCGTTTCTGCAAGGCGTCTGTCAAATGGGCACGCCACAGCGGATCGACCCGCTGGTCAATGATCCTGACCTTGTACCCCTTGTGAAGTAAAGGCGCCGCCAAGGATAGCAACCCATGCGGCGGAGCAATGGTCGCGCCAAGGTCAACGCCGGTCCTTGGATAAACCAGGATCACATCCGCATCCGTTGATAAATGGCTGAACGGCATACTAAAGGCCCTTTCCCTTTTTATACCAGGCCATTGTCCGGCGGATCCCGTCGTCAATGTCGATCTTTGGCGAGAATCCCAGAACTTTCTCCGCTTTTGAAATATCCACCATCCGCACGGGGATCATTGTCGGCTTCGACAAATTAAAAACGACCTGCGCCTGTGTATACCCTTCCACAGACAACATACGCCTCAAGAGGTCCTTCACGCTATAACCTTTCCCGAGACCAATATTAAAAACATCATGCCGCTGGACCTTTTCCATGGCAATGAGCATGGCATCAACAAGATCCTGCACATGAACAAGGTCCCGGATATCATCGCCGGTCCCCCAGACCTCAAGAGGCGCCTGCCGTTCAATGACCTTGCGGACAAGCGCGGCGAAGACATGGGATGTCCGCGGGTCAAAATCATCATGCTCACCGTAAATATTCGTCGGCCTCAAAACAACGGTCATCATGGGCGGAGTGACCTTCTCGCCGTAAGTCCGGCAAAGGATCTCGCTGTAACGCTTCATCCAGCCGACATGATAATATTTATCGTACGGATCCCCCCGCATCATCTCGGATTCCGCCACCGGGCGGTCACCTGTATCCGGATAACCAGTTGAACTGCTGATCCACAAGAACTTTTTGACGCCAGCCTGGTACGCCGCCTCCAGAAGTTGCGCGTTCATCACGATATTCGGGGTCACATGCACCAAAGGTGTCCGTTCGATCACCGCCGCGCCTGATGTGCTGGCCGCACAGTGGAACACCAGTTCAACTCCGCTGGCCGCGCGCCGGCAATCATCCATGAGAGTCAGGTCCCCACGGACATATTCTACCCGCGGGTCACGGACGGCCGCTTCCCTGGAATGCACCACCGCACGGACACGCGCCCCCTGCGTCAACAGGCGCTCCAGAAGGTTGAAGCCAATGAACCCCGTCGCTCCTGTCACCAGGATCTTTTTACCCGCGAAGAAAGACATTTCAATAATTCCAGTTAAAGAATTCCCTGATGATCATGGTCAACTCCGCGATGCCGTTCTTCAGCGGCTGCATCTTGCGGACACCGCCGATACGCGCCGGCTCGTCACCGGGGATCTCGCCGATCCGCAGCTTCTTGCGCGCGGCCCGCGCCAGAAGCTGGGTCCCCCAGGACACAGTGTGCGTACTAATGCCGAGCCGTTCAACAATATCACCCCTCATGGCGCGGTACATGACCAGCGAATCCGTGACCCGCACCTGGAACAGGACGCTGATGATCGTCGTAAAAAGCCAGTTGCCGAAAGCCGTCACCGCATCATCATCATAACTTTTTGCGCCGTCCAGATAACGCGAAACAATGACAACATCATAGCCTTCGCGCATTTTGGCCACCACCTCGGGGATCTTCTCCGGCATGGAATTTCCGTCGGGACTGAACGTGACCACGATATCCCCCGTGGCTTTCGCCATGGATTCCAGGAAAGCCACGCCGGCTCCGGGCGCGCTCTGTTGAAAAATATAATATCCGTTCTCTTTCGCGTACTCCACTGTCCCGTCGGTAGAACCGCCGTCGACAATGATCAACTGGTCATACCACTCTTTCTTGATAGCCGGCATCACCGCACGCATGCCGTCGATCTCGTTCCACGTAAAAAGAATAAGAGTGACTTTGGGCTGTCCCTTCACCTGATCTGCCATGGATCCCTTTCTAAATCATGCTTTTACTTTGTCCGCCATCGACCGGAATGGACGCCCCGTTGACCAGGGACGCCACATCACTGCACAGGAATGCCACCACACTGCCCACTTCTTCGGGAGTGCCCAAACGGCCCAGGGGAAGCTCGCGGCGGATAAAATCATCCATCTCACCGGGCTTTTCCTTCTGGGTCTTCTCCCAGCCCGTCGAGGGGATCATGATAGCCCCCGGCGCCACGCTGTTGAATGTCAACCCGTCCTTGATCAAATAATCTTTCTTGGCCATGGCCTTCATGAAACTTGTCTGGGCGCTCTTGGCCATGCAGAACCACGGCCGCCCGCCGCTTTCACGCCCGAAGATGGACGTGATCGCAATGACCCGCCCCCATTTCTGGCGGCGCATGAGGGGGAGAGCCCGGGTCGTAAAGCGGATAGATGCCAGCACGTTCTTTTCATAGACTTCTGTCCAGACCCGTTCAGCGGTCTCTTCAATGATATCGCTGCCCCAACGGCCGCCGCCGCCGACATTATTGACCAGGATGTGCAATGCCCCCCAACGGTCCGTTACCGTCTTCATCACACGGTCAATGTCAGCCTCGAGCATGACATCGGCCTGAAGAGAGAGGTATTCAACGCCCGTTTGCCGCAATTCTTCCCCCATGCCCTGCACGCGCTCCGGCGTGCGGGAACAAACGGCCACCTTGCAGCCTTCCGCGGCCAACGCAAGTGCGATCGCTCTTCCGATCCCGTGAGTACCTCCGGTCACCAGCGCAACTTTGCCTTTGATCTTCAGATCCATAATTCTCCTGTATTCGATCAGATTTTAAACAACCGCTCCTGCACCGAACGGGCGATCGCCTGCGGATCAAGGCCATACTGCGCCAGAAGGGCGTCACGATCGGACACCGTAAAACAATTCTCATGAGGCAACGCCAGCCGCAACAGGGGGATCCCGATACTCCGGTCAACCCAGGCCTCGGCCAGGCTCCCTCCAAGGCCGCCCACGCAAGAGTGCTCCTCCAGCGTCACCACCAGCCTGACCCCTGATACCAGCAACAAAAGCTTCTCAATATCCAACGGATGAATACGCACCACATCAATGACCCGAGTGGATATGGAATCGGCGTCCAGTATCGCCGCAGCCGACATCGCCCGATGCGTCATATAACCCGTAGAAACAATAGCCACTTCCCTGCCTGTCCACAGTTGCGCCATCGTGCCGGACATATCAATGACCTGAGGATCATACAAGGCCGGCAGTTGCCCACGCTCGATCCGGATATAGCTCGGGGATGAACTTGCGTAAGCCGCCCGTACCGCCGCCTGGGTGGTCACAACATCGCACGGCCCCATGACCTGCATATTCGGCAATGCCCTCATAACAGCAATATCATCCACCGAATGGTGTGTCGGGCCGTCGCCGCCATACATAAGCCCGGTCCCTATCCCGATGATAACAACCGTCAAATTCATACAGCAAAGATCGACCTTGATCTGCTCGTAACAACGCAGTGTCACGAACGGCGCGATACTGTAAACAAAAACTTTTTTCCCCTCAAGCGCCAGCCCCGCGGCCACGCTGATCATGACCTGTTCGCTAATGCCGACATTGAAATACTGTAACGGAAGGTCTTTCTTGAAGCGCTGCAAACTGAATGCGCCCATATCCGCCGTCAGAAAAACAACATCAGGGTCGTTCTTTGCCAGCGCGTAGATCTCGTCAAAACAGGCGTCTCTTAGATCCACCATAATCACTACCGTCTTTGGGTTAAACGATCAACAATGTATCGCCAAGTTCTTTACGCGCTTCATCCACCTGCTTACCCTTGGGCACCCCGTGATGCCATGAAGGACTGCCTTCCATAAAAGAAACGCCCTTGCCCTTGACCGTCCGGGCGATGACCATGACGGGCTTGGCATTCACATCCCGGTCGCGGAATCCCCCGAGCAGCGCCACAAGCTGTGCAATATCATGACCGTTGGCCTCAACAACCTCCCAGCCAAAAGCCCGCCATTTATCGACAAGCGGCTCGACCGCCGCGCAATCCGACAAAAGGTCCGTGGAACAGACCCCGTTGGCATCCACGATCCCCACTAACCGGCCAAGCTTGCGATAGGCCGCGAACATGGCCGCTTCCCATACCGACCCCTCGCAACACTCACCGTCACCCATTAAAGCAACCGTCAGGTAAGATTGAACATCCATTTTTGCGCGCAAAGCAATACCGCAGGCCAGCCCAAGCCCATGCCCGAGCGAGCCGGTATCCGCCTCGATCCCGGGCACACGGCGGTCAGGATGCCCCGCGAGAAGCCCGCCCTTTTGATAACGGGACAACTCCTCTTTCGGGAAAAACCCAAGATCCGCCAGCACCACATAAAGCGCTTCACAGGAATGCCCTTTACTCAGGATGAAACGGTCCCGCTGCGGCCACGAAGCACAACAGGGATCGTACCGCAGAACAGGCGCGTAATAAAGCGCGGTCAAAATATCCACACAGGAAAATGCCCCGCCAATATGGCCCTTGTTCGCGGCCACGATCATTTCCAGGATGTTCCGGCGGATAAAACGGGCCTTCTCCTGCAACGGCACCATATCATTTGGCATAACCGGCCTTTGTTCGGGATGACGCTTTCATATTCTTAAAGATCCTTTTCAGCACGCCTTCAAGCTTGGTCGTGGCCCGCCCGCTCCTGGCATTAACAACAAGCCGCAGCAGCCGCGACGGATGAGAAACCAGCATGACCATATAAAAACTCGCCATCAGAAAAATCCGCATGAACCCCAGCACCCCCGGGCGGAAGGTCCGCGACCACGACACCGACCGGCTTAAATCAGCATAGCTGAATAAAGACAGAAAAAAAGCGTCATCTAATTTAATTTTCTTCTGTTCCAGCAATTCATAAAACAGGCTGGACCCCGGATAAGGGATGAAGGGAAAAACATTAACCTCGTGCATCCCGTGAAAAGCCAGGCTCATCAGGAGCCCGTAAGTATGCCACAGGTCTCCCCAGCCTTCCTGCGGTAGACCGATGACCAGATTACTGCTGACATTCATCCCGACCGATACCGCTTCCCGGACAACGCGCGCCATCCTGAGGGGGTCGTTCTTTTTATGGACGCTCTCCAGCACCCGCTTAGAGCCGGACTCGATAGCCACATCCAGCTCCCGGCAACCGGCCTTGTACATCAATGCCAGGTTCTCTTTATTAAGCGCCTCGGTACGAAGCGTCGGAAGCTGCCAGGTCACCTTAAGGTCCCGCCGGATCAATTCCCCGCAGAACGCCGTCATTTCCCCGGCCGAGACCACCGCCGTCAAATCGGAGAATACAAAATTCTCGGCGTGGTATTTAACAACATAACCCTCGATCTCGTCGGCCAGGTCGGCGGCACTGCGCTCGACCCATTGCCGGCCCCACATGCCGGCGTTCGAACAGAACGTGCACTGATATGGGCATCCGCGCGTCGCGACCACAGGGATCGTACGGCCCCGCGCCAAATGATAATTCAACCCCCGGGAAAGATAGTTTTCCAGCGGCACCAGATCCCAGGCGGGACGGGCGATCTTGTCAACATCGCAGATCCTGGGAGAACGGGGCGTACGGGAATATCCGCCGTTATCGGGGAGGCGGGATACAAGGCTTGGCACCTGGTCCAGGCTTTCACCGCGGGCCAGCGCATTTAACAACGCCACCACCGCGCGTTCCCCTTCCCCGACGATGCAATAGTCAAGCTCCGGGCAGTCCTGGAGGCAGAACTCGGGCAGCGCGGTCACATGTTCCCCGCCGGCAAAGATCACGCTCTCCGGAGCAAGCCCCGCCACATGGGCCATAAGCCTGCGATGGAACGGCCACTCCTGGGAGAACATACATGTAAAACCGATCACATCCGAAGGCTTCAGACGTTCCCTCAGGCGGTCAAAAGACATGCCATACTGAACGAAACGCCCGTCGACACATTCCGTACGGTCAATATCTTCCGCACACATGTCAATAACATCAACCTCATGCCCCGCGGCACGCGCCGCCGCGGCCACATACACGACGCCAAGGAACGGGACCAGCTGGACCCCCATGAACCCGGTACCATAAACCGGCGGACGGATCAGAGTCACTCTCATAAATTACACCTTAAGGTCATCCGTACTACAGCAACTGCCATCCTTGTTCTTCTGATAGATCGAATGCCCCCACATCTTTTCCAGGGCAGGCCGCAACCCCTCCCGGACAACATTCCCGAAAGAATTCGGGAAAGCCACGCAGATCTGGATATCCCCGTACGGAGAAATATTGATCATCTTCCCGCTTAACGCCTGGCAGACTTTACGGCCTTTAACGACCGAATAAGCCCCCTCAACAAAAACGAAAGACGGATCAATCGCTTCAATGACCGCACTTTTTTCCTGCTCGTTGAGCTCAACCTCTTTCTGCTTCACCCACTCGCCGGAAATGATCGGGAACAGAACGCGCACCGCGGTCGCCTTGACCTTGCGCGCCAGAAGGATCAGCTCCGTAAAGGAACTGCCATCCTTCTCGCCGGGAAGAAGCCCGTTGATCCTCTTGCGGGTGACATAAGTGGAAAAGATGCACGGGATACGCGCCTCATTACAAAAACCGAACGCATCGACCGCTTTCGTATATATACCTTCAACGCCCCTTAACTGATCATGCTCGGCAGAGGAAGTGCTGTCGATACTGATATTGATACAGCTGATCCCGGCCGCCGAAAGGGCCGCTAGCATCGGCCGGTCCAGAAGCAACGCATTGGTCGTCACGGATGTATAGATCCCCAACTCTTCCGCGTAACGCACAAGTTCGATGATATCTTTACGCAGTAAAGGCTCCCCGCCGAAGAAATCAACCTTCGGAATGCCCATTGACGCCGACTGGCGAAGGATGCTTTTGATCTCATCACCGGTCATCTCAGGCTTTTTCCCCGCCTGTTCAAAATAATTTGAGACCGAACAGTGCTTGCAACGGCATTGACATCGGTATGTCACGGAAAGCTCGACAAGCCAGGGGATCTTCTGCCCCAGGCAGGTTGTCTTGACCCAATAGGACACCATATGCCAGGCCTTCCGTGGTGTCATCCGCGGCAAGCCTACTTTTGCGTATAAAAGCGCAGTCCCTAAGAATTTCTGCAATGTTTTCATTTTATCTCCGTTCATTCTTCCGCCGGGTATCCGTGCGGATAAACCGTGATCCTGGAAATATCAACCGCATCATCCGCCTTGCCGATACGGCGCATAACACAAGGAATGCAGAAATGATGGCCCTGCGCGCAGGCTACGCGCGAAACTTCCTCACAACGGCAGTCCTCACAAACAACCTTCCGGTTGAATAACCTTACCGTCATTGAATTGCCGCACAAAAAACACGGCGCAGCGTGTAAACGGCACGGCGCCAGCCTCCTGAAACCAAGAAAATTCCTGGCGATAAATCCCACCGGGACCGGCATGGGCCGACGGATCATCCGAAGGCGCCCGGCCCGCAATGCCGCAAGGACATCCATCCGGTCGTCCGTCATCACCTCAACACGGCTTTGCCCGATAAATTCAACCGCGGTCGTGTCCGTAGAAGACACGCACACGCGCCCTGCCGCGCGCGCGCGGCGCTGCGCAAGAAAATTATGGATCCAAAGCGCCCCGATCATCCCGTTATAACCCTCGATAAGATCGACCGGCAGATCAAATGCCAGGCGCCCGAGCCCCATCACAAGAAAAGGATGATGTGCCACCGCCAGGCCGCCTTGCCGATGGATCTCCTCGATCGTCTCCTGCGGCGAACGAAAATTGGGGATCTTCCGCGTGATCCCCAGCGCCCCGATATGCCCTTTGGACGACCAGACCTCCTGTCCAACAATGATCAGATATTGAGGCAGCTGCTTTTTCAACCACAGGGCATGGGAAATATTGGAAAAATTCGTTGCCGCGATCCCGTCAAGCCCGCGCGCCTTAAGCGCGGCCGCCAGGCTCTTTTCGTCCATATAAACACGCCCGAAAGACTCCGTATGGACATGAAGGTCCAGCTTAAACCCCACCGCTCCCCTTCCCCGCGCAGCACGCGTTGCGGACCACCACACGCCCCATTTCCCAGGCGACCCGCGGATAAAACCGCGGGCTGAAAAGGATGGCATTCGTCATCGGAAGGCCCCAATGGCAATGACAGCGCTTGCGGCGGATATCCTTTTGAAAATCCTTCATCTCCTGCGACCGCAGGACCGCCCAAAGATCATACCCATACTTTCGCAAGTTGGCAACCGGGGTCCATAACGGCTCACAGGGGAAAACATCGCCCGTTTCGCTCACCGCCACCACACTTGTACCGGCCCCGCAATAACGATACATATCCTTCGTCCGTAAAATATCCTTCAAAAAAGCGTTCTTGACGACCCTGAGCGCCTGGGTCAAAACCGAATGAAGGTCCCGTCCTCCCTGCATTAAAGGGGAACCGCGCAGCCGGTCGCAAAAAGCGAAATACTTGTCCCAGTCAAAATCAAACGCCTTCTGGTTGGCCGGTGTGCCATGCGCGACGGAAAAGACAAGGCGGTCGATCCCAGACATGTCCCGTTCGATCAGGTCGAACAGCTCCGGCATGCTGTCCTGATTATAGGCGGAATAGACCACACAGGCTTTCAAACGTAAATTGGAAAACCTCTTTCGCAATTCCAGGAGGCCGTGATATGTTTCGAACATCCGGCGGAACCCGCCCTGGACCTGACGAATACCGTCATGAACCGCTTCTGGGCCGTCAATGGAAAGCTGCACATCCACGGTCATTCTGGTGCAGTACTTCGCGATCAGTTCAACCTGCCTCAAAACACTTTCCGTAAAATACCCGTTTGTCGGAAGGTCCAGGACCAGAGGTGAAGAGTGGTCATAGATCGCGGCCACGACTTTATGCAGGTCGTCCCGCAGAAAAGGCTCTCCGCCGGAGATGCCCAGGACATTGAAACGGCCAAGCCCGCGCGCGATCCGTGAATACTCGTCGACCGTCAGCTCGTCTTTGGCGGTATTCGCGTCCATGTTCTGCGAGTAAAAACACATCTTGCAACGCGCATTGCAGCGGGCGGTAACAAAGAACACAACATACGACGGCCGGCCGAACGAGGTGATCCACCGGAAAACTTTGTCCATCACGACGCACCACCCTGGCCTGATGGCGATTTTGTGCGGACGCCTGTAACACGAAGCAGGATCTGCGTCGGCAAGAACTTCGCGATCAGGACAATGACTTTATTGGACAACCCGGGAATGACCCGGATCCTGTTGCACGCCAAACCCGACAACGCCGCCCGGGCCACCACATCGGCGGCCATGGCCTTGTCCCAATCGGCATTCTTTCCCCGTGTCGCACGCACCAGAAAACGCGAACTGGTCTTGCCCGGGTAGATCCCGGTAACATGAACGCCTTTACCGGCCAATTCCCCATGAAGGGCGTCCGTGAACCCGGCGATGAAATGCTTGGTCGCGCCATAAACAGCCGACCCCGGGGTCGGGAAGAAAGACGCCACTGACCCGACATTCAAAATACCGCCGCCAGGCTGCCGGGAGATCTCCGGCAACAATTCACGACATAGGACGACCACGGCGTCCATATTCACCGACTGCATGGAAAGCAGGGTTTGCGTATCCGCCTGACAAAAATCAGTAATATCCCCCAGGCCGGCATTGTTAACGAGGATATCAATACGATATTTGGCACGCAAAGCCGTAAGGAAACGCGGAAGCTCCTCGTGCCTGGAAAGGTCAACGCACAGACCATCCGCACCGGTCGCGCGGGACACAGACTCTATCGCCTGGGGGTCCCTTCCGCAAAAAACAACTTTGGTGCCAAGCCCGGCAAGTTGACGGACCATCTCCAGCCCGATGCCGGACGTGCCGCCAGTCACAAGGACTGTCTTATTTTTATACCACTGCAAACGATCACTTTTTTGCATGTTTTCCCGCCCGTTTATAGTCGTCTTCATACCGGGTGATATCGTCTTCCGTAAGCTCCCGCCCGCAGGCCACTTCAATAAAAACAAGAGGTGTCTTGCCCAGGTTGGCGATCCGGTGGATCACACCCACAGGGATATCGATGATCGACCCCTTGGAAACAGTGACCGTGAGTTCATTGACCGTTACCAGGCCCTGCCCGGAAACGATAACCCATTTCTCGGAGCGGTGCCCGTGTTTCTGCAACGAGATCCTCTGGCCGGAGATCACCTCGACACGCTTGACCCATACCTCATCTTCCTGGAAGATCTTGTGATATGTCCCCCAGGGGCGCTTGACAACAGGTTGTTTAGACATTCGCTGGTCCTTGTTTTTTGGCCGACATCATTAACTTGATCTTCGGGACCTGAAGCCTGGCGGCTTCTTCCCCGCGCTTGATAAGAATATCCGCCTGGTAAAGTTCATACCAGTTGAGGCCGGAAAGGTCCGGATGGATCACGATATCCGCACCGCGCGCGCTTTGTTCCGCGATCACGCATTCGGACGCTTCAAGCGTACGGACGATAATATCAGAAATATTCGGGAAAAACACCTTGTTAAGCCAAAACCGGAAACGGATATCCAGGAAAATCCAGGGGTCTTTCAGGAAAGGATCGGCAAGGGCCTTGTTAAGTTCGGCGCGGGTCTTTTCATAACCGCGGATAACATCGTCGGGAGATTGCAGCACGTTGACCGCGATGATCTTCTTGACATCCGTCGACGTCAGGACATTGATCGGAAGCGGGTTCATGACCCCTCCGTCGATAATAAGCTGGTCGTCATTGACAATAGGCTGAAAAACGCCGGGGATAGAAATGCTTTTACGCACCGCATCGACCAGGGGCCCCTCCTCAATGATCAGGTCCCGGCGATGGATCAGGTCGTAGGCCACCACTTTCAGAGGGATTTTCAGGTCCTTGAAGGTCTTTTGATGGAATTTACTGCGCAGCCAGGACGTGACCGCCTTGCCGCTGATAAGGCCCGACAAAGGAAAGACAACATCGATCAGTTTAAAAAGGTTCGAACGCACACGGAATTCATACGCCATGACCTCAAGCTCGTCCGCCGTATACCCTGCGGCCCATAATCCGCCGATCAGGGCTCCCATGGAACTGCCGACAACCACATCGATCGGAATATTTTCTTCTTCCAGGACACGGATCACCCCGATGTGTGCCAGCCCGAATGCCGCGCCACCCCCGAGCACAAGCCCCACCGAGACACCGGACATCTGACGGGATATCCTGGTGATCATCCCCCAGTACTGGCTGGAAGTATTAATGGCCCAGAAATGGAAGGCCGGCGTCTCGATCTCCATCGCCAGGTCTTTGCGCTGGATATGCGGAAGGAACGCCAGTACATTATAGTCAAGAAGGCCCGTCACTTCCTCGTCTGTCAGATTACGGTGCGAATGCGCGCCGCCGATAACGACCCGGACCCGCTCTTCCGTGAAAGAATCCTTCAGATACGTCTCTATCTTGTCCAGGGTCTCCCGGGCGGACTCCAGCGCTTCGCGCTTGCGCATCATCACCAAATGGATAATATCGGACTGCGAAAATGTCTTCATCACCACTTCATCAAGCTCACTGGGAAGATCGACGACGATATAACGGTAATCATCAAGAAAATTGGCCACAAAATCACTGATGTTCTGCACCAGCCCCTGATGGCTCGCGGGATCAAAGGAAACATTGATGATATCAACCCCGACATTGCTGCGGACAACGCGCCGGGATATGTTCTCCAGGTCTTCGGATACCGCCACAAGGTCCTCGGGCTCTTTCTTCCATTTGGGCCGGATATCGTCCATGTCCGGTGTGATAGGAGAGCCGGCCGGATCACGCGAGGTGATCGCGACGTAGATCACCCGATCCCCCGTCTCCTGGTAGAAACTGAGCGCCAGGCTAAGCGCATATGTTGAACTCCCGGAACCAGCAATAGGGCTGAAGACAGAAATGATCTTGCTCCTGGAAACGGTATCCGTCCTGGTCACTTTGTTTCGGATGCGCTGGGACAAAGCCTTGCTGAATTTCAGGCTCAGGTCAGGGGACTTCTTAAGCAGTTTGCGGAATTTGGCCACCGGGATCTGAAAAACAAGGGAATCATTGATCGCCTCAAAGCTCTGCGAGTGCACTTCCCCGGTCAGGGCGGAAATGATCCCGAAGAACATCCCCCGGTGAATGAACTCCACATCGTCTTTCTTCCCGTCAGAATCAAGCGTGTAGGAGATCAGCCTTCCGGAAACGACGAAAAAAACGAAGTCCGGCGCGTTCGACTTCTGCGAGACCATGTCCCCTTTTTTATAACGGACCACATCCCCGCTGCCCGCGATGCTCTGAAGCCGGAACATGTCAACCGAAGCAAAGATAGGGATCTTCTTGATCGCGGCACAACGCTGAAAAAAGGAAGCGGCTTTAAGCATTGGAAGGCAGGGCCAGGTCGACCATCCAGGCGTAGAATTTAAAAGGGATATGGCGCACGAACCAGTAACGGACCCTGGACCGGAACCCGACAATATTGCGGAACGAAGGGGCGGGGCTGTCAATGATCGCCTCGATCTCCGCCGCCACTTCTTCAGGGTCACGGTGATTGGCGCGGGCATGCTGGTCCACCATAAGCTTCAGGCGCTGACTCCAGGAGAAATACGGGCTGTCGGCATCAAAGAACCGCGACGCGTAACGGGCATTCTCTTCAAATATCTTGGTACGATAGGACCCGGGCTCAACGAGCGCCACCCTGATCCCGTGGGGACGAAGCTCCATATAAAGGCATTCACTAAAACCCTCCAGCGCGAACTTGCTTGAACAGTACGCGCCGAACGCCGGCGTACCGGAAAAAGCCGCCATGCTGGAAATGTTAATGACCAGGCCCTTCTGCCTCGGCCGCATGATGGGAAGCACCTCACGAGTAACATTGAGAACCCCGAAGAAATTCACATCATATTGAGCGCGCCAGTCCGCATCGCTGAGGTCTTCAAAAAAACCGCCGATGCCGAAACCGGCATTATTGACAAGGACATCGATGACCCCTTCGCGCGCCACGATCTCTTTGACCGCCGCCTTGATGGTATCGGGCCTTGAAACGTCCATTGCAAGGATATTAAGTCTCTTTTCTCCGCCACGAGCGGCTGTCTCGATCTCCAGGAATTCTTTCTTGCCCGGATCGCGCATGGTGGCATAAACCTTATGCCCGCTCGACGCAAGTCGGGCGGCCGTAAGCAACCCGAAACCACTGGAACAGCCGGTGATCAGGATGATCTTGGGTGTTGACATTGAAGTTATCGTCCTAATGTTCGCTGGATCAGCAAGCGGTCAGCGATGACCAGTGCGGCCATGGCTTCTGTTACCGGGACCACCCTCGGGCACAGGCACGGATCATGGCGGCCCTTGATCTCGATATCCGTCATGACCATATCCTTGTTCAGGGACCGCTGTTTTTTCGCAATAGACGACGTCGGCTTGACAGCGACCCGCAGGACAACAGGCTCCCCGTTGGATATCCCGCCTGAAACGCCACCCGCGAAGTTATGGCGAGTCGCCATCGCGCCATCCTTGACAACAACCTCGTCGTTGTTTTGCGACCCCTTTTTAGCGGCGGCATTGAACCCGGCGCCAAATTCGATACCTTTGACAGCGCCGATCGACATCATGGCATGCGCGAGGCACGCTTCAAGTTTGTCAAAAACAGGGTCTCCCAGGCCGGCAGGACAGCCTTCGATCAGGACCTCGATAACACCCCCGAGAGAATCGCCTTCATCCCTGGCAGCAGAAACAGCCTTGACCATTGCTGCAGCCGCCACAAGATCGGGCGCACGCATAATATTCTTTTCAATAACAGACAGGTCAATATCTTTAACGCAAACGTCCCCGATGGAGAGAGTGTACGCCGTAACCTTCACGCCCGCTTGCGCAATGATCTTTTTGGCAATGGCCCCGGCCGCAACACGGGCTGCGGTCTCACGGCCGGACGAACGCCCTCCGCCCCGATGATCGCGAAGACCGAACTTCTGAAAGAAAGTATGATCCGCATGCCCCGGACGGAAAATGTCTTTAATGTTGTCATAATCCCCGGGATGCTGATCGGCATTACGGATCAACAATGCCACAGGCGCGCCGGTTGACTTGCCTTCAAAAACGCCGGAAAGGACCTCGACGATATCGCTTTCCTTGCGCCGGGTCGTGACTTCACTCTGGCCCGGTTTACGGCGGTCAAGGTCTTGCTGGATATCTTCCGCCGAAAGAGGCATGCCCGGCGGAACTCCGTCGATCACACACCCGATCCCCGCTCCGTGGCTTTCGCCAAAAGTCGTAACTTTAAAGATCTGACCAAAGGTGTTCCCTGCCATAGCCCGCCTTGATTAAAGGTCTGTTACCGCGCCCAAATGAGCTGAAGCCACACACTTCGCGTATTTTGCCAGGACACCGCGCGTATACCGCGGCCTGGGAGCACGCCAGGCCTTCAGCCTCCGGACGATCTCGGATTTGGATATCCCGACATCGATCGTTCTTTTTATTGCGTCAATAATTATTGTATCGTTGTTTTTAATGATAGCAAGCGTTCCGCCAACAAAAGCTTCGGGGGTAATATGCCCGACAACGAAACCGTGGCTTCCGCCGGAGAACCGCCCGTCCGTGATCAGGGCGACATCTTTTCCCAAGCCACGGCCCATAATAGCGGAGGTAGGTGCCAGCATTTCGCGCATACCCGGGCCGCCCCTCGGCCCCTCATAACGGATAACGACAACATGCCCTTTTTTAACTTTCCCGCCGAGGATCGCCTTGAGCGCGCGTTCTTCGGAATCAAACACGATCGCCTTTCCGCGGAAGGCTTCGCCTTCCTTCCCCGAGATCTTGGCAACAGCCCCCGTCCCGGCCAGATTCCCGTAAAGGATCACCAGATGCCCCGTCGGCTTGACCGGATCACTGAACGGACGGATGATCGCCTGCCCCTGAGGATAAGGATTGACCAGCCTCAGATTCTCCCGAAGGGTCTTGCCCGTGACCGTAAGGCAATCCCCGTGCAAAAGTCCCTTCTCGAGCAGCATCTTCATCAGTGGCACGGCCCCCCCGATCGCGGCAAGTTCTGCCATCATGAAACGGCCGCTGGGTTTAAGGTCCGCCAATACCGGCACACGCCGGCCGATCAATGTAAAATCGTCAATAGAAAGTTTTACGCCAATGCTGTGCGCGATCGCCAGTAAATGAAGGACGGCATTCGTTGAACCGCCCAGGGCCATCACGACAGTAATGGCATTTTCAAATGCCTTGCGGGTCATG
This sequence comes from Candidatus Omnitrophota bacterium, assembly GCA_903908245.1. Taxonomy (GTDB): domain Bacteria; phylum Omnitrophota; class Gorgyraeia; order Zapsychrales; family Fredricksoniimonadaceae. The sequence goes on along the minus strand of CAIVRE010000011.1, from coordinate 19,052 downwards.
ATATCGCGAGGGCGTATCCCCCTGGCGATCAGGTTCACGACCGCCTTTCCCGCCGAACGGCAATCCGTATTCTTTTCCGGCGAGATCGCCGCCTGGGAAGAACTTCCCGGAAGCGACATTCCGAGCGCCTCTATGGCCGAAGCCATCGTGTTGGCCGTGTACATCCCGCCGCAAGACCCCGGGCCGGGGATCGCGGCACACTCGATATCATTCAACTCCCTGTCGGAGATCTGGCGGTTCGCATTGGCCCCTACCGCTTCGAACACAGAGACAATATCCACATTCCTGCCCTTATGCCGGCCCGGCATGATCGTCCCGCCATAAACGAACACCGCAGGACGATTGAGCCGAGCCATGGCCATGATACACCCTGGCATATTCTTGTCGCAGCCGCCGATGGCAACAACACCGTCGAACCCTTCACAACCGGCCACCGTTTCAATAGAATCCGCAATGACCTCGCGGGAAACCAGCGAATATTTCATGCCCTCGGTCCCCATACCAATGGCGTCAGAGACCGTAATGGTATTAAAGATGACCGCTTTACCACCGGAAGCATTCACGCCTTTCTCGGATTCGCGGGCCAGGGCGTCGATATGCATATTGCAGGGAGTGACCATGCTCCAGGTCGAGGCTACACCCACCTGCGGCTTTTGAAAATCCGCGGTCTTGAACCCCACGGCACGCAGCATCGACCGGTTAGGCGCGCGGCCCTTGCCGTCGACAACGATACTGGAATGCGTACGAATAGCCTTCGGGCTCATATCACCCATGGCTTTTGTGCCGCAAGCGCTGCCTCGTACTCGTCGATCTTTCCGGCGAACTGCAATGACCAGCCGATCTGGTCAAGGCCTTTGAGAAGGCATTCTTTATTAAATGCGTCGATCTTGAAATGAAATTTCTTCCCCGCCGCATTGACCACCTGCTTCTCCAGGTCGACCGCGATCAACCCCGAAGCGCCAAAGGCGGATACGGCGAAAAGTTCGTCCACTTCATCGGATTTGAGCGTGACCAGAAGAATGCCGTTCTTGATGCAATTGTTATAAAAGATATCGGCAAAGCTCGGCGCGATGATGCAGCGAAAACCATGATCGTACAGCGCCCAGGGCGCATGTTCTCGCGAAGATCCACAACCAAAATTGTCCCGGGCCAAAAGAATAGGCGCCCTGCGAAAAGGCTCTTTATTAAGGATAAAGTCCGGGTTCTCTTTGGTGCCTTCATAGTCGGTGAACCGCCACTCATGGAACAAATGTTTGCCAAAACCGGTTCGCTCGATCTTCCTCAGGAACTGCTTGGGGATGATGGCATCGGTATCCACATTGGAACGGTCCAACGGCGCGGCAACGCCCGTGAGCATCGTAAAAGGGGTCATTGTTATTTTCCTCTCTTCATGAATTCTCTGATGTCCGTGATCCGGCCCGTAATAGCCGCGGCCGCCGCCATTTCGGGGCCGACAAGATGAGTTCGCCCGCCGGGGCCTTGACGGCCCTCAAAATTACGGTTCGACGTGGCGGCGCAGCGCTGACCGGGCGTCAACTGGTCGTCATTCATGGCGAGACACATGGAACAACCCGCGTGACGCCATTCAAACCCGGCGGCAATAAAGACCTTGTCCAGGCCTTCCTTCTCTGCCTGGCGTTTCACCCGTCCGGAACCGGGAACAATGATCGCCTGAACGCCTTGAGCAACTTCCTTGCCTTTGACAACAACGGACGCCGCACGCAGATCTTCAATACGCCCGTTCGTACAGGACCCGATAAAAACAACATCGATCCTGATATCCGTCATTTTAATGCCGGCCTTGAGGTCCATATATTTCAAAGCATTCCTGGCGGCGGATTGCGCCACAGGATCCTTGAAACTTTCAGGCGCGGGGACCGCGGCGTCAACATTCACCACCTGACCAGGACTTGTCCCCCAGGTCACCTGCGGCGCAATCGCTTCGGCCTTGATATTGATCACTTTATCGAATTTTGCGCCCACATCACTTTTAAGTGTTTTCCAGTAAGCGACCGCATTGACCCAGTTCTTCCCCTTGGGAGAATAGTCTCTTCCCTGCAAATACGTATACGTGACTTCATCGGGAGCGATCATCCCCCCCCGCGCACCCGCCTCGATCGACATGTTGCAAACGGTCATCCGGCCCTCCATGGACATATCCGCAATCGTTGACCCGGCGTATTCGATCACATACCCCGTTGCCCCTGCGGTGCCGATAAGGCCGATAATATATAAAATAACATCCTTCGGGGTCACTCCGTTGTCCAGCCGGCCGTTGACATTGATCAGCATGGTCTTCGATATTTTCTGCTGCAGCGTCTGGGTGGACAGAACATGCTCCACCTCGGATGTCCCGATCCCGAATGCGAGTGAACCGAAAGCGCCATGGGTCGCCGTATGGGAATCTCCGCAAACGATGACCATCCCCGGCTGAGTAATGCCAAGCTCGGGCCCAATGATATGGACCACCCCCTGGTCTTCATCCGCAAGATCAAAACACTTTATCCCGAACTCCGCGCAATTCTTCTGAAGCTGGGTTATCTGAAGGCGGGAAGCTTCTCCGGCCAGCGCCAGGTCCCTGCTTCTCGTCGGAACATTATGATCCATCGTGGCAAATGTTTTTTTCGGACAACGCGCCTTTCGCCCGGCAACACGCAGCCCATCGAACGCCTGGGGGCTGGTCACTTCATGGATCAAATGGCGATCAACATAAATGAGCGCGGCCGCACCATTCTCCCCTTCGTTCACCACATGCGCGTCCCAGATCTTCTGGTACATTGTCTTCGGCATTTCAAGATCCTCCATTTAACTTCCCCAATACCGTCTGCAAAATACCGCCGTTACGGTAATAGTTAACCTCAACAGGCGTGTCGAGCCTTACGGTCACTTTAAATTCTTTCTTTACGCCATCGGAAGATACTGCCCTGACGGTCAACTCCCGGCGAGGCTTCAACCCTTCATCAAGGCCGAGGATATCGAACAATTCCTGTCCGGTCAATCCCAGGGCCTGCGCGTTCTCCCCCGGCTTGAACTGCAGCGGCATAATTCCCATTCCGGCCAGATTGCTGCGATGAATGCGTTCAAAACTTTCCGCAATAACAGCCCTGATCCCCAATAACGCCGGCCCCTTGGCCGCCCAGTCGCGGCTTGAACCCGTTCCATATTCCTTGCCGGCGATTCCGATCAGCGCAACGCCTTCTTTTCTATACCGCACCGAAGCATCAAAAATACTTGTTTTCTGGCCGGACGGAATGTGCGTGGTCCAGGAGCCTTCCGTTCCGGGCGCAAGCATGTTTTTCAGACGAATATTGGCAAATGTCCCGCGGCTCATCACACGGTCGTTGCCGCGGCGCGCGCCATAACTGTTAAAATCGTTTGCCTCGACCCCAAGGGACATCAAATACTCTCCCGCGGGACTCCTGACAGAAATATTCCCGGCCGGCGAGATATGATCGGTCGTGATCGAATCCCCCACCATCACCAGGGCCCGGGCGTTCTTGATATCTTCAACCACCCTTGGGCCGTTAAGCATTCCCTCAAAATACGGAGGTTCCTGGATATAAGAGCTCTTCTTATTCCAACGGTACAGCTCACTCTTGATCGTTTTGATCGCCGCCCAGTCCCTGTTCCCTTTGACTGCACGGGCATAACGGCCTTTAAAAGCCCCGGGTGTTACAAACTTCCGGGTCAATTCAGACACCTCATCCTGTGTCGGCCAGATATCACGAAGATAAACAGCGTTCCCGGCCTTATCCTTACCGACAGATTCTGTGGACAGGTCAATATTGACCGTCCCGGCCAGTGCGAAAGCAACAACCAACAATGGAGAAGCCAGATAATTGGCCTTTACATGCGGATTGATGCGCCCTTCAAAATTGCGATTGCCCGACGTAACACTGGCCGCGATCAGGCATCCTTTCTCGATCGCCAAAGCCACCGGCTCCGGCAAGGGCCCGCTGTTGCCGATACATGTCGCACAACCATAGCCGACATTATGGAACCCCAAAGCCTCAAGCGAGGACATCAGCCCGCTTTTCGTCAAATATTCATCGACCACCTGCGAGCCGGGCGTAAGCGAAGTCTTGACAAACTTCCTGACCTTGAGCCCCCTGGCAACAGCGTTCTTCGCCAGCAACCCCGCCCCGATCAACACGGAAGGATTGGATGTATTCGTACAACTGGTGATCGCAGCCAACACCACGCTTCCATGCGTAATAGCATCTTTACTCCCGGCAACAAGCTCTTCTTTCCCTAAAGCCTCCGGCGGCAACCCAAAACCTTTATTCCCCGCCGGCATTGAAAGAGACTGCGTAAACCCGTCCTTCAGATCCGACAAAAGCACACGGTCCTGCGGGCGCTTGGGGCCTGAGAGGCAAGGCTGAACAGTATTGATATCAAGTGTTAAAAGATCTGTAAAAACCGGCTCATTCTTCTTATAAGGGTCAAAAAGCCCCTGCGCCCTGGAATATGCCTCAAGGGTCACGGCCTCTTTCACACGGCCAGTCAGCCTGTAATAATCAAGCGTGACCTCATCAACCGGGAAAATACCGATCGTGGCGCCATATTCAGGGCACATGTTGGCAATAGTCGCCCTGTCCGCCAAAGACAGGCCTTTCAACCCCGGCCCGAAAAACTCGACAAATTTATCAACAACCCCGCGTTTTCTGAGCATCTCAACGACCGTCAGCACCACATCGGTCGCGGTCACGCCTTCCTTCATCCTGCCCGTCAGCCGGACACCGATCACATCAGGTATGACCATGCACAAAGGCTCGCCCAGCATCACCGACTCTGCCTCGATCCCGCCCACACCCCAACCCACAATGCCAAGCCCGTTGATCATGGTCGTATGACTGTCGGTCCCTACCAGTGAATCGGGATAAAGGACAATATCCTTCCCCTCTTTCTTTTGAAGAACACCGGTAGCCAGATATTCAAGATTGACCTGATGGATGATCCCTGTAGCCGGAGGGATGACCCGAAAATTATTGAACGTATTCTGGCCCCATTTCAGGAACTCATAACGCTCTTTATTCCGCTTGAACTCAAGCGACACATTCTTGTCAAAAGCTTTGGGCGAACCAAAAGCATCCACCTGAAGGGAGTGGTCAATGACCAGGTCGCAATGCACCTGAGGGTTGATCTTTTTGACATCCCCCCCCATGCGCTTCATCTGCTCACGCATAGCCGCCAGGTCAACCACACAGGGAACGCCGGTAAAATCCTGCAGGATGACCCTGCCGGGTTTGAACGCAATCTCCTTAAGCTCATTAACAGGCTTCCATTCCGCAATGGTCCTGATATCATCAAAAGTGACCTGGTAATCATCAAAATTCCGGACCGCACTCTCAAGAAGGATACGGATAGAAAAGGGCAAACGGGAAACATCCCCCAATCCAAGCTTGCCAAGCCTCGAAAGCTGATAGATCTTAAACGTCTTATTGCCTGCCTTTAACGGCTGTACAAGGGCTCTTTTATTGAATTTCATATTAACTCCATTGGTGTAAGGGTTAAATTATAGGCATTTGCCTACCAAGCGTCAACAATCATTCTTGACTAATTATTTGCCTAAACCAGCAGGAACGAGTACGATATTCAAACCATGAAAGTCGCGATCCTTAACCCCTCTTATGGCAACAACTTTGTCCGCGTGGCGCGCTGGGCTGCCAGGTCCCGCGGCCGGGTCCAGCGCCATCCCGAATACCTTTTAACCGCTGCCCAGGTCCTTCTGAACAAGGGGCATGATGTTATTTTCGTGGAAGCCGCGGCCCGCAACATGCCGGTTGAAGAAGCCTACAAGACCATTCACAGCTTTAAACCGGACCTGCTGGTCATTCACGCGACCACCCCTTCTATTTACGCAGACATCAAACAAGCCGCGGAAATAAAACGCCTTACCGGCTGTAAAGTGGCCCTGGTTGGTCAACATGTCACGGCAGAAGTCCGGAACACTTTCGACATCGGTTCGAACGTGGTGGACTATATCCTGCGCTCTGAATACGACTATTCCCTGCGGGACCTGGCCGATGGCGCTGCTCTTAATGACATTCAAGGCCTTTCCTGGTTTGACGGTACCCGGGTTATTGATAACCCCAACAGGCCTCCGCTGGATGTAACCGGTCTTCCGTTCCCTGCCTGGCACCTGATCAAGCCGGAATGGTATCCGGATGCCGGGAAAAGATATCCTTTCCTCACATTAATGACCGGCCGGGGATGTAACAACGCCTGTTCCTTCTGCCGCGACCCTCAAATGATGTACGGGCACACCCTGCGCAACCGCACCGCCATTCAAGTGGTCGATGAAATGGAATACGACATCAAGCTCTTTCCACAGATCCGCGAGATCATGTTCGAGACCGACACATTCGGGGCGAACCCCGATCATGTCCGACAGGTCTGCGCAGAGATCATCCGCCGCGGTATCCACAAGAAGGTCGGCTGGTCATGCAATATGCGCGTCAACACCGATCTAAGCGTCCTGCCCCTGATGAAACAGTCCAACTGCCGAATGCTGATGGTAGGGTTCGAATTCGGGACCAATGAAGCACTGCGTGTGATCCGCAAAGGCGGCGTCAGCATCGAAATGGGCCGGACTTTTGCCACAACCGCGCATAAACTGGGCTTTACGATCCATGGATGTTTCATGGTCGGAGCCCCAGGCGAAACCGGGGCCAGCGCACAGGCGACCATTGATTACGCGAAATCATTACCGCTCGATACCATGCAGATCACCGGCATCGCCACCTATCCCGGCACGGCTCTTTACAAATGGGCCAAAGATAATAATTATATCCTGGCCAACGACTGGTCGGACTGGCTCACGCCTGAAGGCGAACAGCGGACCCTGGTCTCTTACCCGCAATTCACCGCGCAGGACATCAACCGCTATGTCGATATGGGATTGAAAGAGTTCTACCTTCGCCCAGGACAGATCTGGCGGATGTTCATTACGATCCACAGCGTCGGAGATCTCTTAAGGAAGATCTACGGACTTGGCGCCTTCCTGGACTATTTCTGGAAAAAAGCCGTTGGCCAGAAAAAGACCTCCGGCCCGTCGTCATCAAATTAAATTTATTTTGACAATCCCCTGCCGGTCTGTTATATTTTCTCAGCTGTTATTTCTGATCAACTAACTGGAGGAATTTCAGATGGCACATGTCGTTTGTGAACCCTGTGTGAATTGCCGTAACACCCATTGCTGCGTTGTCTGCCCCGTGGAAGCTTTCCGCGAGGATGCCAATATGCTCGTGATCGACCCTGAAGTCTGCATCGATTGCGGCGCCTGCGTTTCGGAATGCCCGGTACAGGCGATCTATCCTGATGGCGACGTACCAGCCCAATGGGCGAAATACGTAGCGCTTAACAAGGATAAAGCGCCTTCACTTCCGATGATCAACACAAAAAAAGATCCGCTCAAGAAATAATAAAGCGGGAAATGATCAGAGAAAAGGCGCTGACAAAGTCAGCGCCTTTCTTTTTGTGAAGGATTCTTCACAAAATGTCCCTGAACCTCCTGATGGCCAATAGGCCATCGGGGTGAAGGGGTTTCCACCAAGAAAAGGAAAACAATATGTCAAAGAAAACCCCAAAGTCCAACGCCACCATGACCGGCGCCGAGGCCCTGATCAAAGGCCTGGAAGCCCATGGCGTGCAATACATCTTCGGCCTTCCCGGCGGCGCAGCGATCCCGCTGTTCGATGCGCTCTACGGATCAAAGATCAAGACCATCCTGGTGCGCCATGAACAGGGTGCCACTCATATGGCCGACGGCTACGCGCGCGCCACAGGGAAAGTCGGAGTGGCGCTCGTGACCTCCGGCCCCGGCGCCACCAACGCCGTCACCGGCATCATGACCGCCATGATGGATTCGATCCCGATCGTGGTGCTCTGCGGGCAGACCATTTCGCCCATGCTCGGGAAAGACGCCTTCCAGGAAGCAGATATCTCGGGCATCACCATGCCCGTGGTCAAACACAGCTACCTGGTCAAGGAGATCAACTCGATCCCGCGCATTATCAAAGAAGCTTTTCATATCGCCTCGACCGGCCGGCCAGGGCCCGTCCTCATTGACCTTCCCAAAGACATGACCGCCGGCGCCTTTACCGGGTCCCTGGATGCGGAAATGGACCTGCCCGGCTACTCATTCCCGGGCAAAGGGAATAAAACGGACATCGTCAAACTGGCCAAGATGTTCAAACAATCCAAAAAACCGCTCCTGTTGATCGGCCACGGGGCCGTCATCGCGGGCGCAGACAACATCATTAAAGCCCTGGCGGAAAAAATGCGTTGCCCGGTCACCATGACCCTGCTGGGTAAAGGCGGCTTTCCGGAATCCCACCCCCTTTCACTGGGGATGCTCGGGATGCACGGTACGGCCTACGCCAATAAAGCGCTCACCTCCTGCGACCTGATCTGCTCGATCGGCTGCCGCTGGGACGACCGCATCAACGGCAACAACGACGAGTTCTGTATCGGCGCCAAAAAGATCCATATCGACATCGACCCGGCCGAGATCAACAAGATCGTGAAGCCGGACCTCTCGATCATCGGTGACGCCAAAATGATCGCCGAAGAATTGCTCAAACATGTGAGCCCGCTCAATACCGCGGACTGGCTAAAAGAACTCGAATTCTACAAACAGGAATTCCCCCTGCATTATTCCGACGCGGAAGGCCTGACGGCCCAGCGCGTGATCGATGACCTTTATCACGTCACAAAGGGAAAGGCGGTCGTAACAACAGATGTGGGCCAGCATCAGATGTGGGCCGCGCAATTTTACAAAACCGACCGCGGAGTGAACTGGATCTCTTCCGGCGGCGCCGGCACCATGGGTTTCGGGTTCCCTTCGGCCATCGGCGCACAGTTCGGACGCCCCGGCGAACTGGTGGTGGCGATCGTCGGCGACGGCGGCTTCCAGATGACATTGTGTGAACTCGCGACCGCCGCTGTCAACAAACAACCGGTGAAAGTGGTCGTCATCGATAACAAATATTTAGGGATGGTTCGCCAGTGGCAGGAACTGTTCTTCGACAACAGGCTTTCCGGCGTTGACCTTAAAGGCAACCCCGACTTTGTGAAACTGGCCGAAGCTTACGGGATCAAAGGATTCCACATTTCGAAAGTCGACGAATGCAAATCGGTGCTGGAACAGGCCATGAAGCATCCCGGGCCAGCCCTAATTCACGCGGAGGTCATCAAAGAGGGGAATGTCTTTCCCATGGTCCCGGCGGGAAAGTCAGCGTACCACATGATCATTGAAGCGCCGAAGACCAAAATGGAAAAACCAACAGGTTCGACATAATAAAAGGGAACCCTATGAAATCGACCGATATCCATACATTAAGTATCCTGGTGGCCAATAAGCCCGGCGTACTGGTGCGCGTGGCGCTCGTGTTCGCACGGCGCGGCTACAACATCGACTCCCTGGTGGTCTCGCCCGTCCACAACCCGAAATTCTCGCGCATGACCATAACGGCCAAGGGAGACCCGACGATCCTCGAGCAGATCATCAAACAGGTCAATAAACTGATCGATGTCATCCATGCCAGCGAACACGACACCTCCAACGCGGTGGACCGCGAACTTTCCCTTCTCAAAGTGAAAGTGACGCCTTCCTACCGGACGATCATCCTCAAGCACGCCAAAGAACAGCATGCCAAGGTCGTGGACGAGACGGACAGGCTTATGATCCTTGCCCATACCGGATCAACGGAAGAACTCAATGCCCTGGAAACCCTGATGACCAGATACGGGCTCATTGAAGTGGTGAGGACAGGCAAACTCCTGATGCTCAAGGGAAAAGAAACAACGTAACAAGAAATAAAGCGCGCTATCATTACATTCTCAATGTAAAAATAGCGCGCCTTTTCTTTATCTTTATTTCAGGATCGCAGGCAGATCCACGATCGGGGTAATACTGACGATAACCCCGCGCAAACCCGGCGTATTCATCAGCACCTCCTCAAGGGCCCGATCGCTCAGAACCCCTGGTACAAGATCCCCCCGACGGTCCACGCCGATATTACGGGCATCGATACCCCCGGTATCCGCCGTGGCCGCGACGTCCACCGGATCCGTTCCTGTCTTTCCCGCAGGATCCGCGATCTTCTCCAGGACCCCCGTATAATGCCGCAACTGGGCCATCATTTGGAAAGTGAGGTCGATCCGTTCCTCAACATGATTCGCCGGGATATTCCCGATCAACGCCAGCATCTGCTCAACCTTATACTGCAACCCCGCCATCAACGGGTCAGTTTTTAAAATATCCCTTAAATAAGTCAAAATATGCGACGACCCGTTCATACTGTGGAACCGCAGGACATCTTCCCGATCCCGCCGCTCCTGGATCCGGTCAAAAGCATCAACAAACGCCAGCAACCCCGGGCCGTTACGGTCCAACTCATTGCCCATATTGCTTCTCCAGATGAAATTCATGCCCTGACCGCCGGCCTCACCCAACAGGAATTTCGCCTTTGCCTGGTCCACCGTGATGACGGTCACCCTGTCTTCCAGGGCCGCCTCCAGGTCTTCGAGGAATCTCCCGAAGCGCTTGTACTTCTCGATCTCGGTCCCGGACCCCTTGTCCAACGCAGCCAGCCAATCTCTCAACGTGCTGACGGAATCAAGCTTGCTGAACAATTCCAGCAAATATCTTTGAAAGTCCCCGCTCTTAAAATGGCCCAGCAGCGAATCATACCCATAGATCTCTTCCAAGGCGTTCTTTTTCTCAATAAAACTTCTCAAACCATTAAGCTTGTTCGCCTCATCGGCCGGGAACCGCCCCTGGTCTTTGACCTGGAACACAAAACTTGCCTTCACGCCATTACGGCCCTGTTCCAGGATACTCTTCACCAACGCTCCGTCCCCCTTCAAACCATCAACGATCACAACCCGTGCCTTCGTGTCTGCTTTGGACTCCCTCTCCCTGCGCGCCAGAACATCTTCATACGCCTCCGCATTAACACCCGCCGTACGCACTGCCAGCATGACCGTCCTTCCCAACTGATAAGAAACCCGCTGATTCTCGGAGAGCTCTTCCGGCGTCATTTCCAGTATGGTCAGGAACGATTCCCAAAAACCATCCTCGCTGGACGCAGGCAGAACATTGCCAGGATGGTCTTCCGTTAAACGGATCCCCTGCCTTATGATCGCCCCCTCATCGGTCCCGATCTGGATCCCGCCATTCGCGGCAATATCTTCCTCCGTCACCTCATTCGCCCCCAGCCAGGACGACTTGACATCCGCATCGGCACCGGACAACTCTCTCTTCTTGTTTTCCGCAACAAAAGAACTGACCAGCTGAAAATCACCCGGGAATTGATCCGGAGATTCAGCTTTGGCTTTTTCTATTTCCATCTCCAGAGGGCCAAAATACCTTAAAACTCCGACACTGCCGCCCCCCTGATCATTGAGGAACGGCCCCACACTCGCTTTTCTTCTGTTGAGCACCCTTTGCAAAACATCAAAGATCTGCCGGGCTTTCCCGGGATACTCCTTCTCCAGGCTACTCCTCAACGCCGACATATCGACGCCGTACAACCGCCCCTCAGTCGCAGAATATTCTTTTTCCGTATCGTAATAACGGCCTTCCTGTGTCACTGCGACTGTTTTCAAATACCCGCTGCGCAACAACCAATCGAAAATACTTCCTCCATCCAGCGACAACTTCGCGAACTTGATCTCGAGATGCTTCCTGTCCAGGATCCCCTGCGCAAGACGATAAAGATTCCTGCGCGTAAAAGCATCATAGATCCCCGATTTCTCAAAAACCCCTCGCCTGGCACACCCGATCAGGACCGCATCCTCATCCACATGGAATATCTTCCCGTTATGCCTTTTGATCCCCGCCTCGTTAAGATTTTTCTTGCTGGCCCTTTTGGCTTGCGCTATCTGCGCTGCCGTCGGGTCCTCAAGATCGGCGCCCATTGCCTTGAGTTCCAGATTAAGATACTTTGCCATTTCCTCCGGAGCTGCTCCATTGGTAGCCGCCCTGATCGGCGTCCCGCTGTCAACCTGCGCCACCCGGTCACGATGCTGACCGGCAACCGCAAGGACAACATCCGCCAACCCCACGCCGCCACTGGTATGGTCAATGAATTCCGCGCCCTGGGTCAACGACCCATCCTTGGGGCCAAAACGCTTGTACTGCCGGAACGCATTAACATAACGCCCCGTGACCCCCATCATATGCTTCAAAAAGGTCCCGATCCCCCACGAGACATTATCATTATTCCCCCGGTTCAAATACGTATGCGTCGTAAATGCCCACACAATATCCTTGATGACGCTCCGCCGCCCGTACCAGCTCATCGTAACCGCTTGCAAAGGCGCAAATTGACCGTCATTGGAATGGACAACTGCCGGCTCAGCCTTCGGATCCTCCCTCTTCCTCTTTTCTTCCAGACGCAGCAGCAACTTCGCGCTCGCCACGTTAATAAAAGCCATGGACTCTTCTTTTGTTAAATAATAATTATATTCCTGATCATAATTATAAAGCATGTTCGTATACCGGGACTTGCCATCCGCCCCGACATCCTTGAACATATAGACCGTAACCCCGTTCTCGTCGATCCCTTCCGCGACTTTAACATTAAGATGATGGATCAGATTCTCATCCCTCAAGTCCCCCACCTCGACCTGGAACTCATCAAGGTCCTCATTCGTGATCGTAACCCCGGCGTTCTTGAAATAATCCAGGCTTACCGTCTTACCGTTCTCCCGCGTATTCTGATACCATGGCGCAATATAGGCCGCGTTCACTCCCAGTTCTTTCATCATTTTCCCCAGGAACTTCATGACCGGGCCAAGGCCGCCGGCCCAGTGATGGATCTCTGCCGCTATCAAATAAACCTGTTTTCTAAGAAGATGCGGCGTCCGCCCCTTTACCCAGTCTTTCGAATAAATATTATTAACAAGCAGGAGCCCCTCGACCAATGGTGTCATCTTTTTCCCCTGGAACTCCTCCTGGAGAGCCTGCACCATTTCTTTCTTCTGTGCCTTTGTCAGCAAGGCAAACGCTTTGAACACCGGCCACGGAGCCTCTACCGGATACAGATCCGTCTCACGCTCCACTTGCGGCGAATATTCCGCCAGGAACTGCAACATCCTGGCACGATCAAACCCGCCGCCCTTCCAACAGTCCCTCAACTCTTCCAACAAAGCGATCGGACGGTCCGGGCTACTCCAATCCTGATGGGATTCGGTTTTTTGCGATGCATTCGGGGCATCGGCTTGCGGTATTTCACCCTGTGACTCTTCGCCAGAACGTCCGATCTCGACCATGACCCGGGAAACTTCCGTATCATTTACCGACGAACCCAGCGCCGCCTCTGTTACAGGGGTCCGGGCAACCGGCTGTTCCTGAAACCCGCCGGAGAAATACTTTTTCGGAACAGGCTCATTTGTAACACGGTCATTCTCTTCCTTAATATAGTTGAACACGCCCTTCTTATAGGCGTCCATATATTGCTGATAAATGACCTCTTTATTCTTCGGGTCACTCAGGTCGATCCCCGCCACTTTATTCCGGCCGGAATAAACCTTGTTCAACACACTTTCTTTGAGCACTTCCTGATACCATTGCGCCAGCACCATGGCATAAACAACCTGACGGAGTTTTGCAAAATTCTTCCCCTGATTGACCTCTTTTTCGATCGCCGGGACAATAACCTCCCGCAATACCTGCTTTGAAAGCCCCTCCACCGGAGCGGCCTCCTCCGAAACTTGTTCTTTATTGCCTTCGGCTCCCTGGGCAAAATAATCCGCCTCAAGCATGACTTTCAAATGGGCGCTCACAATATAAACCGCATTGCCTTTTTCAAAAACCGATGCGGTCTGGGGAACGATCCATACCTTATTGAACACATCCACAGGGATCTCCGTCACTCCGAATTTCTGGTAAGCCTCATCATAGATCCTCTTCCAAAACCCCTTGCCAAGGTCACTCTCCGGATAGATCAATGACGCCGTGATCTGTTTTAACATATAATCCTGCGCCAGGAGGTCCCTCCCGAGTTCCGTTCTGATAAGAGCGTCAGGAATAATACGATCCTGTTCCACCGGTGAAAGGTTGACCCAAAGGTCCTTCTGAGGAGTGGTCAGGGAAGCAAGAAAATAATTCACCATCCGTTGGGATTCCGCAGAAAAAGCATCTCCCTCAAGACGGCTGTCCCCATGATCAACGATAAAGTCAAATTGAAGTGGCTTGTCCGGATGAATGATCATGCCCCGCAGAAGAGAAGGCGTAAATGCCTCCGACAAGCCGACCATAACACCGGGAGCCGGCAATTGAAGGGCCGCTGCAAGAACATCCGCATGAACGATAACAGGGTTAACCGAAAGGATTAAGGCAAGAAACAAAGAAACGATTTTCTTCATGAGTATCTCCATAGCAGGAAAATGTCATTGAATACTAGAAGATAACATTTATAACAATATATTGCAAGGCAGAGACGAATTAAATCGCTCGTTCAAACTTTACCCGCCACTCCGCAGGAATACGCGTCTTGGCCTGGGTTTTTCGATCAACAGCAACGCTGACAGTCCGGGAAGTCCCTGCCAAAGAGCCGTCAGCCTTAAAAATAGAGAAAATGAACGTAACCGACGTCTCCCCGATCCTTTCTATGCCGGCACGGATGGTGATCCTGTCACCTGCCTGGAGCAGGGCTTTATAATCCGATTCGGCATGAACCAAAGGGAAAGTGAACCTGGGATCATCCAAAATGTGTCTGATGGAAAGCCCCAGCGACTCAAGAAATCTTTCTTTGGCCTCATGAATAAGATAGAACTGGTTCGCAAAGAACAAACGGCCGGCCGCATCGGTATGGTGAATAAAGATCTGTGTTTTATATTCGAACATGGCTTTTCTCCTGCGAATCATTTTTCCGGGAACGGATAGTCTGGGTCAACAATGAACTCTTTCGGGACCTGGAACGGAAAAAGGCGCTCCTTTAACAACCTTTTAAACTGCGTGTCATCAAACGCAACGCCTTGTTTAAGACGAATATACGCTTTGGATACACGGCCGAACAAAGGATCATCTTTTGGCTCAACCCTGGCGGAAACGACCTGATCAAGGCTCAAAAGCGCTTTCTCGATCACCTCGGGAAAAACATTTTCTCCACCGGATATGAACATCCGGTCCCTGCGGCCCGTTACCGTCAGGAAAGGAGGGGCAAATGTCCCCTCATCCCCGGTATGGAACCAGCCATTCTCATCCAAAGGGATCTCCGTATCATCTCCGTCAATATAACCTTTAAAAAGAATATCCCCCCGGACACAGATCTCCCCGTTGATAAGATTGACCTCCCTGAAAGGGATCACCCTCGCGCCACCGCATTCCCGCGCCTCATTGAGCGGACTGGTCGCGATCTGAGACCCTGTCTCGGTCATGCCATAAGTAAGAAAAACAGGAAGAGAATATTGCGCCGCTCTTTCCATTAATCGTTCGGGAACCGGAGCCCCTCCGATCAAAACAGCTTTTAAAGGCTTCCAGGCCTCTTGGGGAAGAACTTCGAGAAGGCGCAGGAATTGTGAGGAAACGAGGGAAATATGGGTAGGTTTGTATTTCAATATCGCATCCGCGATATCCGGAAAATTCTTGCCCGGCAGGACCATTGCCCCCCTGCCGTACAACGCCCGAAAGATCACGGCGATCCCGGAAATACGATGTAAAGGCAACGCCATAAGCCAGCGATCCCCTGCGGCAAACGGAATGACCTGCCCCGCTCCTTTGGCGTTCATCCAATGCGCCTTGAATGTATGCAGGACCGCTTTTGGATCGCCGCTCGACCCGCTGGTAAAAAGGACGGTGGCCTCCCTCCCGTCGGAGAGGCCATTACTCCCCGAGGATCCCGCCATAAACCTTTCCACCGGTTCAAGACAAATAACATCATCGGTCATGAACGTGCGCAGGCCTGGAAAACGCTTGTCGGAAGAAGACGCGGTCAAAAGAAGAAAAGGGGCGACCTTTCGCCGTATCGCCTGCGCCAGGCCTTCCGGTAACCTGGGGTCAAAAGGACAGGCAACCGCGCCAATATGCCAAAGCGAAAGAAGAACGATCACTGTCCCGGCCGACGGCACCGCTTCAACCAGCACCCTTGCCCCATATTTAACGCCGATCTCCTTTAAACGGCGTGACGTGCTGTGAACATACTCATCAAGAAGCGACCAGGAAAATACCCGGTCATTCCAGACCATCGCTTCATTGCTGGCACTATCCAAAGGGTGCATAGTTTACGCGATCAAATTGACCGGCGGGATCAATCCGCCTTTTTGCATGATCCCCGCGGCGGGCGATCCGAACCAGTCCGCTGTCCCAAGGCCGCAGCAAGTGTCCGTCAATGCCGCGCAATTCGCCAGCATTCTAAACCCTACCGAAGTTTCAAATAATGAACTCACGACCACCTGTGCGCCCAGGCGATAAGCAATGTCCTTGACCGACAAGAAACCGTTGATCCCTCCCGAAAGCATCGGTTTAATGACCACGGCTTTAAGCCCCTGGATCCCCTCCCAATCGCTCAAAGGACGCACGGAAGAATGCGCTTCAACCGCCCAAGGCATATCCGTACGCCTGAAGAACTTCTCGTGATCATTCTGCCCGCTGCAAGGCTCTTCAATAAAATCGATCTGTTCCTTGCCGATCGCGCAGGCAAAAGCCACCGCTTCCTCCAGGCTCCAGGCGGCATTCGCATCCAGGCGGATCCTGTCATCGAACCCGATCATTTCTTTCAAAGCCCGCACTTTCAGGACATCCAGAGGGATATTCCGATTACCCACCTTGAGCTTGAATATCGAGAAGCCATCGGCGGAATATTTAGCCCCGTAAGCGCGCACGACCTCAAGATCGCCCTGGATCAGACAGGCAGACCGGACAACTTTCGGCGGTCCATCCCCGAGAAATTCCGCCACCGATACCCCCTGCATCCCTGCAGCCAGGGACACCAGTGCGGATTCCAGCGCGAATATAACGGAAGGCGCCAGGACAGACCGGTCAAGGTCCTTCTGCAAACGTGCGCAAAGAGCCTCGCAAGAAACCGGAAGCGTACGGCCAACCCATTCCCGTTCCAGGCATTTTAACTGATGCGCCGCCTTTTTTAATTCTTCCGTACTGACCCCCGGAAGCGGCGCAGCCTCCCCCAGGCCCCTGTTGCCATCACGCCCGACAATTTCAACGATCAATCCTTCCCGAATGGACAAAGCCTGTCCGCCGACAACAAAAGGCCTGGCCAAAGGGAACCGATACGGCTTGAGAAGGAACTGTTCAATATGGATCATTGTCATAGGACCCACGCGACAGAAAAGATCACCGCGTAAATAAAAAGTGCCTGGCTTGTCCGCGCCAGGGCATTGTTCAACGCCTCGCCGTCATCGCTGGTAAAAACAGTATTTATCACCGGAAGAAGAAAAAAGAAAACCAGCGACGACAAAAAGACCATCGGCAATTGGGCCGTGATCAGAAAAACAATGGCCGGGATAAAACAAGCCAGAACAACACAAAAGAGATATTCCATCCGGACGAACGCCTTGCCAAAACGAACAGCCAGCGTTCTTTTCCCGGCACGGTGGTCGGTCTCAATATCACGCAGGTTATTCACGGCCAGGATCGCCGCGGAAAAAAGGCCCGGAGCAAGACCGGCGACCAGGACCGCATTATTAAATTCAAACGATTGTACAAAATAAGTCCCGGCCACCGCAACGGGGCCGAAGAAAACCAGCACAAAAATATCTCCCAGCCCCAGATGAGACAAAGGCCTTGGCCCGGCCGTATACAGCAAACCCGAAAGGATCGAAACCACCCCTATCACCAGGACCGGCATCCCCGCGCGGGCCACCAGATAGCTCGAAACAAGCCCCGCGGCGAAAAAACAAAGAATGAACGCCCATTTAACGGCAACAGGCGCGATCAGGCCCGATTGCGTTACGCGGACAGGGCCTTTACGGTCGGGGGCATCCACCCCGCTTTTTCCATCAAAATAATCATTGGCAAGATTCGTCCCCACCTGGACGAACAATGCACCCAGTAACGCGGCCAAGGCGGAAGGAAAATGAGACACTCCGTCGCCATAGGCCATTGCCGTGCCAATGAGAACAGGTGCGACCGAAGCCCAAAGGGTCTTAGGGCGAATTGCGAGGAGCCAGGCTTTCATGAATGTTTGAACGGCCGTCCTTAAGGCAGCGCAGATGGTCATATAATTGGTAATAAAAACCCATATAAAACGGGAGCAATAAGACCTCGAGCAGCCCGGTAAAGATCTTTTTTACGGGTAACGGCATAAATAACAGGAACATCCCGATGAACAATGGAAGGAATAACGCGATCGTTATTGTAAGGACGATCACATGCGCTCTGAAAACCTTCAGGAAATCAACCTTCACCAGTTCATGGCTTCGGCGAAAAGAAGCCCACGGCTTTTTATCTTCAAGGACCAGGACAAAGAGAAAGAATGTGAATATCGTCATCCAGTAAATAGCCGGCACAACCAACATGACCAGGCCAAGGAGCACGATCAGAATAAATAACAGATACCCCTGCAGTCCCGGCCAGAACCGGCCCCAGGACGAAAGCATGACTTCCTTGAGCGAAACGATCTCCCCGCCGAAAGTACGCCCCACCGCTTCAATAAGCGCCATCAGAGAAAGCACATAAAGGCCGAATATCGCCGGCAGGAACATCCAAGAGATATCTGAAGACAAATCCGGCAGAAAAACTTCAAGGATCAGACTGCATAGAGGCAGTATGGACGCAAAGAATGATAGTGTCAGAAAAAGAATAAAATGGTCACTATAATGCCGCATGGAACGGCTTAACGCTTTTGAATAAGAGAATGGATTATCGGTCATGGATGCCTCTGGAATTTTGTAAAATCCGGTTTCCGTTTCTCAATGAACGCTTTCTTGCCTTCCCGGGCTTCTTCCGACATATAGTATAAAAGCGTTGCGTTCCCGGCAAGCTCCTGAAGGCCAGCCTGTCCGTCGCAATCAGCGTTCAGCGCGGATTTAAGGCAGCGCAGTGCCAACGGCGATTTGGTCAGGATCTCGCGGCACCAAACCAC
>CAIVRE010000010.1 GCA_903908245.1 Candidatus Omnitrophota bacterium | reverse complement strand
GGGCGCGATCACGGCGACGACTTTAAACCTTCCGGCGACGGTTGATGCGAATGTAAATTTAACGGGTAACGGCAGTACGATCACCAACGCGTTTGTCCCGGCAGGCCTTGGCACGTTGACGCTGGGGCAGAACGGCGGGACGCAGACCTATACGGCCGGGTTGACCATGACAGGGGTGGTGGGGACGGTCACGGTGAACGGGACGATCCAGTCGACGAATACGCCCATGACCTTTGGGGCGATCACGCTGGGATCGAACGTGGTGCTAGACACACAGGCGACAACAACGGCAGGGGACCTTGCGATCGGTGTTGTTACAGGCGCGACGCATGACCTGATCCTGGATACCGGCCATGTTGCCGGCGCGGATATCAGCGGCACGAGTGTTGCGAATGTCGGCACGCTCACCATCCGGGATGTGGGTACTGCGACATTGACCGGGACGATCGGGGCGACCACGGTGACGTTGACGGACGGGTTAACGCTGATTGACCTGCAGGGCGCGATCACGGCGACGACTTTAAACCTTCCGGCGACGGTTGATGCGAATGTGAACATGACGGGCAATGGGACTTCGATTACCAATGCGTTTATTCCGGTGAGCCTTGGTACGTTGACTTTGGGGCAGAACGGCGGGACGCAGACCTATACGGCCGGGTTGACCACGACAGGGGTGGTGGGGACGGTCACGGTGAACGGGACGATCCAGTCGCTGAACACCCCCATGACCTTTGGGGCAATTACTCTTGGATCAGATACGGCGCTCAGTACAGGTGCTGGTTCCGGGAACATCCTGGTTTCCGGAACGATCAATGGCGGTTTTAATTTGGGCCTTGATGCAGGCACCGGGAATGTGACGGTCACCGGGGCGATCGGGGCGGCTAGCCCGATCGGTACACTGACCGTTACGGGGAACATCCTTTCGATCAATAATATTGGGACTGCCGGTGCTGCGGGTGCGAGCGTCGTCAGCCTTACCGCTTCAGATATCGCCGGCCCAACGGCCGGCGCCATTAACCTGACCGGAACGAATTACCGCGCCAGCGGCACGATCACGTTTAACGCGGGTGCGCTTACCAATCAGGTCACGCTTGCTGGCGGCGGGGATACGCTGGTGAAAACGACCGGTGACCTGACGGTTTCTTCCCTTATAGATGGCGGCGTGGACCTGACGCTCGATGTTGACGGGACCGCTACGTTCAGCGCCAATGCAGGGGCGAATACCAAGATCGGCGATGGCACCGGAGCTGCGCTAACGATCAATTCAACAGGGGCCACGGTTTTCGCCGGTACGCTGGATACGGCATCGGGCATCACGCAGGCTGATGGCGCCGGGGCGGTAACGTTCCGTGAGAATGTCACAATGACCGGAGGTGATTCGGCTTCTGTTTTTAATGCCAATGTAGTGCTCGATGGACTGACACTGACGTCCGACAACCAGATCACATTCGGGAGCGCCGGGACGGACCAGGTGACATTGTCCGGTGGTGACGTTGCGATCATCAATACTTACATTGGTGCGGGTAATGGTTTGACGGTGAATTCCAAGGTCGATGGCGGTCGTGATCTGACGCTGAACGTGACCGACACCACCGCGTTCAATGCGGCTGTTGGGTTTACAACGCCGATCGGTGATGCGACAGGGGCGGCCTTGACGATCAATTCGGCCGGTGTAACAACGTTTGCCAGCACGCTTGGCACGGCTTCTGGAATTACGCAAGCTAACGGTGCAGGACTGCTTACCTTGCGTGATAATGTCACGATCGGTGCCGGGAATACCGCAACTAATTTTTATGCTAATGTTGTTCTCGATGGTTTAACGATGAATGCCGGCCGGGACATTTCGTTCGGTAACGCGTCGACCGATCAGGTGACGCTCAGTTCCGCTGCGGTCGCCGTTAATACAACGGCGAATAACGGCAATATTGATTTTTACAGTAAGATCGATGGCGCTCAGGATCTGGCATTGTCGGTCCATGGTACGGGGGATATTACCTTGCACGCGGCGATCGGCAGCGTGACCCGACCGACGGACCTGACGATCGCGGCGTCGGACCGGGTGACGCTTTTAGCGGACATCAACCTTGATGCCGCAGGGGATCCCGGGGATTTCATAGTGACCGGCGGGGCGGATATAATTCTTGGAGCGACACTGACGATCGATACGGAAAACGGTAATGACGCATCGGGAGGGGCGGTTGATTTCGGGGTATCCACTATTTCAGGTGACGCGCCCGGACGGGATCTGACGATCAATACCTCGACAGCATTTGCCGGCGGGAATGGCGGAGCGGTTTCGTTGGGGAATATGGGCAATGGTCATGGCGCTTACCTTAACGATGTTTCGATCGTGACAACACCGGGCGCGGGTGGAACAGCCGGGAATACGACATTGAATGGCAATTCTTATCTCTTGGATAACAATGGCGGAGACCTTGCAAGCCTGTCGATCATTGGCGGCGGAACAGTGACACTGATCCAGACCACATTGATCGATACCGAGCAGGGCGGGGACGCTACCGGTGGCGCGGTTGTTTTTGGAACAGGCACGGACCCTGTTGCGTTAACAGCCAATGCCATTGGCTGTGGCTTTACCATTAATACACGGGGTCTGGCCGATGCCGGGAATGTTACACTGACCGGCGCTGTGAACAGCGGCGGGCAGTATGTGAACGATCTTGCGGTGAATGCGGCCAAGACCGGCGCGGGTACGGGGGGTGTTGTTACCTTTGACACAGGAACGATCTGGGTTGTGGGAAATATAACGGCAACAGGCGGATCTATTGTCTTTAATTCTATCGGGAATATCGTTACTGGCGGGACAGGCCGCGCGACATTGACCGCGGATACGGCGAATATCATCGGCGGTACGGGGGCCGTGGATATCACGGCCCGGGACCTGGTGGCCCAGGCGGTGGCCGGGATCGCGACATCTGCCAATTATCTCCAGGTGCAGGTCGCGAACCTTGAGGCGCAGACCCAGAGCGGCGGGATCTATATCAGGAATAACGGTGATCTTGCGATCGGCGGCCTTACGGCCATGGTGGGTGTTTCTCAGACCGCGGGGGCGGTCACGGACGCGGTGGATATCCGTTCGGCTGGCGCGTTGACGGTCAACGAAGCCGTGGATAATTCGGGCGGAGGAAACGTGCTGCTCGCTTCGCTCGGAAGCGGCGCGGCGGATGATGTTACGGTCAATGCCAACGTGACGGCCAGTGGCGGCGCGGGGAATGTGACGATCTATGCCGGAGATACGGTGGCCATTAATGCCGGGAAAACCGTTGGCGTGGATATGACCGGGGTAGTGACGGTCAAGGCGGGAACGGATTATACGACCGGTTCTGAAATGGCGGGCAATGATGGCGGGGATATTGTGATGGGTTCAACCGCCCGGGTCGAATCCGAAGATGGGGACCTTGTCCTCTCTGCCCGGGACAGCATTGCTTTGGGGATCGTTAACGCGGACAGCAATGCGGACGGCGTGATGGGCAATGTTACGATCACGGCTGGGATAGCGGATGGTGCCGGCGGGACATTAGGCCGGATCACCGATGCCAATGGATCGGCGCGTAATATCCTGGCCGGTCAGCTGGATATTACGACTTGGGGCGAAATGGGGTCGGTGAACGATCCCATTGAGCTTACGGCGGATCATTTGAGCATTCTTGTCCGGGGGGCTGGATCGGCCTATTACAGTGATACGGTCAATGATGTGAGTCTGGATCTGGTCGCTAAGACCGGAGATATTGAGGTCCGGTCAACGCAGGATATTACGATCGTGAATGGGGAAGCACAGCAAGGGGGGGTATTCCTTGAGTCCTTACAGGACATTGTTTCTTTGACAGGCGATTCGGCCCTGAAGTTGACAGATAACCTCACGTTGACAGCGGGTGGCGTTATCGGAGAGATCGGGCGTCCGGTCAATTTTAATATTTCGAATGGACAGGCTTATATTTCAGCATCAGGGGTGACAGACTCTTTCTCGGCTATCTTAAAAGGCAATATTTCCAGGACTGCCGTGAACCTTGGCAATGTTGCGCCAGGTCTTGTTTTTTATAACGGGAATGTCCTTGGTGGGGCGCTTTATGGCCAGGCGATGCAGGATCTGGGTCAGGCGGTTGTGACCGGGACGGCCCCGGCTGTTTCAGGGGAGGGCCTTTTGTCGGCAGGGCTTTTATCCGAGGCCCCGCCATTCGTAACACAAAACGCCTGGATGGATGATACGGATATTTTTCATAAATTGCGTACGCCATTGATCAATATCAGGATATGGTAAGCATGAAAGAAACAGACAAGACAGAGGTTCTTGATGCGCTGGTGGGGAGATGTGATCTCTTTAAAGTTATTTCTGTTATTGAGAGCGGGGCTTTTGTGTATTGCGGCCTTGCCAAGGACCTGTTCATTCCGATAGGCGAACAGCTCAGGATCATGAAAGAAGGCGAGTCGCATATCATTTATGTCTATCGTGATGAGAAGACGGGCCGGGTCGCGGGATCATCCAGGCTTAATAAATATTTATACGATGACGCTCCTGACGGCATGATGGATGGCGATGCGGTTGACCTGATCATTTATACCGTGACCGATCTTGGTTTTAAGGCAGTCATTAATAGTGATTGCTGGGGAGTGCTGTACAAGAACGAGATATTTCAGGAACTTCACATCGGGCAGAAGATCGAGGGGTATATTAAGAAGATCAGGCCGGATGGCCGGATCGACCTTTCCTTGCAGAAGGCCGGGTTTCGCGGCGTTCCTGACCTGTCAGGGAAGATCATGAGTCATCTTCAGGCTTCTGGCGGCAGCTGCCCGCTTACGGACAAGACTCCTCCGGAGGAGATCCACAGGTTGTTTGGCGTGAGCAAGAAGAAATTTAAGATGGCGGTGGGCATTTTGTATAAACAGCGGATGCTGGTCATTGAACCGGGTGGGATTAAACTGACACAAACTCTTAAAAGCGGGAAGAAATGATAACCAATAATGATATCATGAAAAAGCTAAGGGTCGCCTTGCATTTAAGGGACAGCGACATTGTGGCGATCCTGAAACTGGCGGATTTTGATATTTCAGAGACCGAGCTTTCGGCGTTCTTTCGCCGGGAGGACCATCCGAATTATATGCCTTGCGGAGACCAGCTGTTGAGGCGTTTTCTTGATGGCCTTATTGTGCGCAATCGCGGGAAGAGAGAGACGGGGACACAGAAAAAGGAAATGCCCGGGCCATGATGTTCTGTTGCCGACCCTATTGCCAAGCTGTGGCATGGGGCTGAAAGCCTTTTATGGCTTTTTATTTAAATGTCTTGCCGTTGCTTTGCCAAAGAAGTAAGATATATCCAAGCTAACAATTTTAATTATCGGAGGTATTATGGGTTTTCAAAATGGTGGTGGGAAGTATGACGGTCGTCCAAGAGAGATGCACAAGGTAACGTGTTCAGATTGCAGCAAAGAGACTGAAGTCCCTTTCAAGCCGACCGGAGATCGTCCGGTTTATTGTAAGGATTGTTTCTCAAAGCGCAAAGAGAGCAGCCGTTAACGTACAGGATTTTCAATATATAAAAGCCCGGAAGAGGTATTCTTCCGGGCTTTTCATTGCCGGGAGACATGCATGAAGATCCATGAATATCAGGCCAGGTCGTTGCTTTCAGAGTACGGGATCAAGAGCCCGGCCTGGGAGCTGGCGCAAACGCCTCAACAGGCTGCCGATATTGCCGGGAAGATCGGCGGTACTGTGGTGGTCAAGGCACAGGTTCTGGTCGGCGGCCGTGGGAAAGCCGGCGGGGTCAAATTGGCCCATTCTGCGCAGGAAGCATTCAAGGTTGCCAAAGACATTTTCTCCCTTCATATCAAGGATATTCCTGTCAGGAAAGTTCTGGTGGCCAAGTCCGTGGATATCCTTCAGGAGTATTATCTGGGGATCACGGTCGATCGCGCCATGAAGAAGGCTGTCCTGATGATCAGTGCGGCGGGCGGCGTTGAGATCGAAGAGCTGGCTAAAAATAATCCGGAAAAGATATTAAAATTGTACGTGGACCCGTTGAAAGGCCCTTCGGAAGCGGAGTTGAAGAAGGCGGTTGCGGGGGTTTTTATTGATCCAGAACTTTCCGTTCAGGCTTTGGATACGCTTTTGAAGATGTACCGGTTGTTCATTGAAAAAGATTGTTCCTTGGTTGAGATCAACCCCTATGCAAAGTCAGGCCCTGATACGCTGATCGCGCTTGATGCCAAGATCAACTTTGATGATAACGGGGTTTTCAAGCATCCGGAGATCGAGCGGTTGCGTGACCCGGAAGAGTTGACCGCGGATGAGGTCCGCGCTAGGGAAGCGGGTTTGAGCTTTGTTAATCTTGACGGGAATATCGGCTGCATCGTTAACGGCGCCGGGCTTGCCATGGCCACGATGGATGTCATCAAGCTTTTCGGCGGAGAACCGGCCAATTTCCTGGATGTCGGGGGCAGTTCAAATCCTAATAAGGTCCTCCTGGCGCTCGAGATCATTACTTCAAACAAGAAGGTTAAAGCTGTTTTGATCAATATTTTTGGAGGGATCACCCGTTGCGATGATGTAGCCAACGGGATCCTGATGGCGGTCAAGAAACTTGATCTTAAATTGCCGATGGTCATCCGCCTGATCGGTACCAAGGAGCCTGAAGGGAAAGAGATCCTTGTTAAGTCGGGTTTTGTGGTGGCGGAGAACATGGAAGAGGCCGTGAAGAGGGTGGTGGAACTGGTATGAGCATTCTCATCGATAAAAACACAAAGGTTCTTGTACAGGGGATCACTGGACGTGACGGCGCGTTCCATGCTCTTTCCATGCTGGAGTATGGCACCAATGTTGTTGGCGGGGTAACCCCCGGTAAAGGCGGACAGAAGTCCGGGGAATTGCCGGTTTATAATTCGGTGAAAGAGGCCCTGGCGGCGAAGACGGTGGATTGCTCCATTATTTTTGTGCCGGCCCGTTTTGCTTCATCGGCGGTCAGGGAAGCGGCGGATAACAGAGTTCCGTTGATCGTTTGTATTACCGAAGGCGTTCCTGTGAATGAAATGTTGGAGAATTATTATTATGTGCAGGATAAAGGCGTGAGGCTGATCGGGCCGAATTGTCCCGGGCTTATCTCTCCCGGAAAAGCCAAGGTCGGGATCATGCCGGCGAGGATCCATTTGCCCGGGGATATCGGGGTTATTTCCCGCAGTGGCACGTTGACCTACGAGCTGGTTTATAATTTAACGGTCAATAAAATGGGGCAGTCGACTTGTGTTGGTATCGGTGGAGACGCGGTGGTCGGCACCGGATATATCGATCTTCTTTCAATGTTTGAAAAAGATCCCGAGACAAAGGCCATTGTTCTGATCGGCGAGATCGGCGGCGAGGAAGAGGAGAAAGCCGCGGAATACATCAAGGCTCATGTGACAAAGCCGGTCGTGTCTTTTATTTCAGGCCGTTCGGCGCCGGCGGATAAAAAGATGGGGCATGCCGGGGCTATTATTTCCCAGGGAAGGGGAACGGCGAAGGCCAAGATCGAAGCCCTTAACAAGGCCGGGATCCCTGTTGCGGATTGCCCGAGCCAGATCCCTCTGTTGTTGAAAGAGAAACGGGGAGTTGCCTGATGGATGATACGCGCAAAGACCCCTGGTTCGTAAAATGGCTGTTGATGGCGTCCGCGTTGACGGTGTTCCTGGCGTATTCCACATGGACAGTATTTCAGGGTAAGGGTTATATTGCGGGGCCGTATCGCTCGCCATTCTATCCGTTTGACTTTACGGTCGGAAATTTGTCGCCCGCGTTCTTCGTTTTCTGGATGCCGGTGCTTTTCCGGTTGACCTGTTATTATTGGAGAAAGACGTATTACCGCAGTTACCTGCTTGATCCCGCGGCTTGCGCTGTTCCGGAGTTAAAGCGGAATTATACCGGGGAAACCCTGTTCCCTTTCATCCTTCAGAATTTTCATCGTTATTTTGTTGTTCTTGCCCTTATTCTTTTGACCTTTCATTGGAAGGAGACGTTTGCGTCTTTCTTTTATCAGGGGTCTTTCGGGGTCGGTGTGGGGAATGTCATCCTTTTATGTGATAGCGTCTTCCTGACGATCTACGTGCTTTCGTGTCACGCCTTAAGGAATTTTCTCGGCGGGAATATCAACAAGTTCTCCTGTTCTCATTGCGGCCAGGCCCGTTATCAGGCATGGAATATTATCAGTATTCTTAACGAGCGCCATGGTTTGTGGGCCTGGATCAGCCTGGTCAGTATTATCATTGCGGATATGTATGTCCGTTTGCTCGCCCGCGGGGTGATCGTTGATCTTAATACCTGGAAAAAATTTTGAGGCCTATGTGAACATATACGATACTTATGAATATGATGTGCTGGTGATCGGATCAGGCGGTGCGGGGATGCGCGCGGCCGTTGCCGCCCAGGAGTCCGGGGCAAAAACAGTCGTGTTGTCCAAATGTCTTTTAGGGAAAGCGCATACGGTCATGGCGGAGGGCGGCATTGCCGCGGCGCTGGCCAATGTGGATGCAAAAGACGGTTGGCAGCCGCACTTTAAAGATACGATGTTCGGCGGGAAATATGTGAATGACTGGCGGATGGCCGTGATCCATGCCAAGGAATCTCCGGAGGCTGTCCGTGAACTTGAGCGTTGGGGCGCGATCTTTGACAGGACCAAAGACGGCCGTATTTTACAGAGAGCTTTCGGCGGGCATACTCATCCTCGCCTTTGTCATGTGGGGGACCGTACGGGGCTCGAGATGATCCGCGCGCTTCAGGACAGGACTGTGGCTTTGGGTGTCGAGGTTTTCACGGAATGTATCGTTACTCAATTATTGATGGATCAGGGGGCGATCGCGGGGGCATTCGGTTTCTTTAAAAGTACAGGCAAGATGTTTGTTTTTCGGGCCAAGGCGGTCATTATTTCTACCGGCGGTATTGGGAAGATATGGCGTGTAACTTCAAACTCCTGGGATTGTACCGGGGATGGCCAGGCGCTGGCTTATAATGCCGGGGCAGAATTGAAGGACATGGAGTTTGTTCAATTCCATCCGACGGGGATGGTCTGGCCGCCAGGGGTGAAGGGTTTGCTGGTCACGGAGGCCGTTCGCGGTGAGGGCGGGCTTCTCAAGAACAAGTTCGGCGAGCGGTTCATGTCCAAGTATGATCCCAAGCGCATGGAGCTTTCCACGCGCGATATGGTGGCCCGTTCCATCAATCAGGAGATCGTGGAAGGCCGGGGTTCGGAACACGGCGGTGTTTATTTGGATATTTCCCATAAGCCGGCGGCGTATGTGAAGTCAAAGTTGCCTAGTATGTACCAGCAGTTCATGGAATTTGCCGATATTGATATTACAAAACAGCCGATGGAAGTCGGGCCTACATGCCATTACACCATGGGAGGGGTCAAGGTGGACCCCGAGACCCAGGAAAGCACGGTCAAGGGGCTGTTCGCGGCCGGCGAGGCCGCGGCTGGGCTTCATGGTGGTAACAGGCTTGGCGGCAATTCCCTGTCGGACCTTCTGGTGTTTGGAAAAAGAGCCGGGATCAGCGCGGCAGCCTATGTTAAAAAGACCAATAACCTTTTATCGGTTGATCCGGTGAAGATAGCCCAATATCAGAAAGATCTGGTTGTTGCATTTGACAGGCCTGGCAAAGAAACGCCTGCGGCTGTTCATCGGGACCTGCAAGAAGTGATGGAAGCGAATGTGGGGATCATCCGTCACGCGGACAGGCTTAATAAGGCTCTCGAGGCGTTAAAGGACCTGAATGAACGCTATAAGCATATTCATGTGGATGGAGGGATCGGGTATAATTTCGGCTGGCATTTGTACCTTTCGCTGGCATCCATGCTTTCGGTGGCGGAGATCGTTACCAGGGCAGCTCTTGAACGCAAAGAAAGCCGGAGCGCCCAGACCAGGGAGGATTTCCCGAAGATGGATTCTGAGTGGAGGAAGAAAAGCCTTATTGTTAAAAAGGTCAACGGCGCTGTGCAGATCACAACCGAGCTTTTGCCGGCAATGCCGGAAGAACTTCGCCAGTTACTGGGAGACGAGGCCAAATGACCAGCGAAAAGCGGGAAGTTGTTTTTTCTATTTTCAGGGGGGATGTTCAAGGCGGGCGCTATGAGGATTTCCGTATTGAGGTATCCCACGGGACTGTGGTGCTCGATGCGATCCTTGAAGTGCAGGCTAAATACGCGGCGGACCTCGGGATCCGCTGTAATTGCAGTGCGGGAAAATGCGGATCCTGTTCGGCGGAGATCAACGGGATCCCGCGGCTTATGTGCAAGACCCGTTTGAGCGATCTGCCATTGGATAAGCCGATCACGGTGGGGCCGCTCAAGGCGTTCCCTGTCATCAAGGACCTGGTGACGGATGTTTCGTGGAATTATGAGGTTAACAAGAAGATAACGCCTTTTACTCCCGCCAGGGACACGGATTGGCGTATGCAGCAGTATGATGTTGACCGGATCCAGGAATACCGCAAATGCATTGAATGTTTTCTTTGCCAGGATACTTGTCATGTGATCCGTTCCCATGACAAGAAAAAAGAATTCTTCGGCCCGCGGTTCTTTGTGCGTCTGGCCGGCCTGGTCATGCATCCTTTGGATAGTGTGGACAGGTTGCAGATGATCAAGGATAACGGGGGTATCGGCCTGTGCAATGTGACGCATTGCTGCACGGACAATTGCCCGGAGAAGATAAGGATCACGGATAACGCTATTATCCCGCTCAAGGAGCGTATTGCGGACCGGTTCTATGATCCGCTTCTGATGTTCATCAGGAAAATGTTCAACAAGTAATCTTCTGCGGAGAGACCGATCATGGATGGCCCAGCCAAAAAGATATTTGTCGCGGCAACACGGCAGAACGACGGGAAGACCATTGTTTCGCTTGGCCTTTTGCGCGCTTTTTTCAACAGGTTCTCCAATGTGGGTTATATCAAGCCTGTAGGGCAGCAATTCCAGCTGATCGACGGGGAGGAGATCGACAAGGATGTTGTCCTGATGAAAGAGGTCTATAAGTTGAGCGGGAATCTAAAGGACATGAGCCCTATTGCCGTTCCCCGGGGGTTTACGGAAAATTATGTGATGAATCCCGACAAGGATGTTCTGCAGAGGAAAGTGCGGGATGCTTATGGCCGGGTCGCGCAGGGGAAAGACATTGTTGTTCTTGAAGGCACCGGGCATGCCGGGGTCGGTTCGGTCTTTGACATGTCGAATGCCGAGGTCGCCAGGCTCCTGGGGGCGTCGGTAATTCTGGTGAGCTGCGGGGGGATCGGGCGGCCGATCGACGAGATCATGCTCAACAAGTCGATGTTCGACGCCAAAGGGGTCAAGGTGCTTGGCGCGATCATTAATAAGGTCCAGCCCGAGAAATACGATAAGGTCGCTCCCGTTGTTCGCCGGGGGCTCGCGAACCAGGGGGTTGAGGTCCTGGGTGTGATCCCGTATAATGAAATTCTTTCCGATCCTACCATGCAGGAGCTTCTGGATGATACGGGAGGGACATTATTAAGCGGGAAGGATTTTCTGGATAATACGGTCAGCCGGATTGTGGTCGGCGCCATGCCGCCGCATGAAGTCCTGGATTATTTGGGGAGGGGGACACTGCTTATTACGCCGGGTAACCGGGAGGATATTATTTTAGCCGCCATGAGCGGATCTTTAACGGGCGTTACCCAGAAGTTCTGCGTTGCGGGGATCTTCTTGACTTGCGGGATCACGCCGCATAAGAACGTGATGCATTTGATCAATGAACTTTCGATCCCGATCATCCAGGTTAAAGAGGATACATTTGCCCTTGCATCAAGGATCGACAACCTTATTGTCAAGATCCGCCCCAGTGCGGTGAAAAAGATCCAGGCTATTGAGAGCCTGGTGGAGCAGTATGTTGATGTGCAGAAAATATTGGATCTTTTGAAAAGTTAAAAGGGAGACGGGGATGAGCACTCGGGTAACTTTACTGGCAGGGGACGGGATCGGTCCGGAAGTGGCGCTGGCCATGAGGAAATGTGTCGATGCGACGGGGGTCAGGATCGATTGGGAAGAGCAGTGTGTCGGCGCACCGGCCATTGAGAAGTTCGGCACGCCGCTTCCGCAGGCGGCGATCGACTCTATTAAGAAGAACAAGGTCGCCATCAAGGGCCCCATTGAAACACCTGTTGGCAAGGGTTTTCGCTCGGTGAATGTCCAACTGCGTCAGGAACTGGACCTTTATGCCTGTGTCCGTCCGGCAAGATTTATTGAAGGCACCCGGGCGGTCAATACTAAAGTTGATCTTACGATCATTCGTGAGAACACGGAAGACCTCTACATGGGGGTTGAGTTCGATGTTTATTCCGATGAGGCCAGGCATCTTATCAAAGAGATCAATGGTCTTTCCAAAAAGAAAGTCCGCGAGGACTCGGCGATATCTATTAAGCCGATATCTGTGTTTGGATCGGAACGGATCATCCGCTATGCCTTTGAATATGCGCTCAAGAGCGGCCGCAAGAAAGTCTCTCTGGTCCACAAGGCGAATATCATGAAGTTCACGGACGGGCTTTTTTTGCATACCGGCCAGAAGATCGCGCAGGAATATGCCGGCCGCATCGCATTTGAAGATGTGATCGTTGATAATATGTGTATGCAGCTTGTGCAGAAACCGGAGCTTTATGATGTCCTTGTCCTGCCGAACCTTTATGGCGATATTGTTTCAGACCTTTGCGCAGGGCTGGTCGGTGGATTGGGCATAGCACCGGGTGCCAATATCGGCGCTGACGCGGCTCTTTTTGAGCCGGTCCATGGTTCGGCCCCCAAGTATGCGGGGCAGAACAAGGTGAACCCGACGGCGACTATCCTGTCGGGGATCATGATGCTGGAGCATATTGGGGAAAAATCCGCGGCCGCCGCCCTTGAGCGAGCCCTTTTTGAGGTCATTAAACAGGGCAAGGATGTTACGTACGACCTTAAATCGGACCGTAATGACCCGACCGCGGTCGGCACTCAGGAAATGGCGCAAGCTATTTGCCAAAAGTTGTGCGGTTGATCTTTACTGAGAAAGGTATTCCATGGATCCGCTTGTGATCTCCCGGTGGCAGTTCGCTATTACGACTTCCTATCACTTTCTGTTCGTTCCATTGTCCATTGGCCTTGGCCTTTTTGTCGCGATCATGGAAACGCTTTACATGAACAAGAAACGGGAGGTATATCTTCGCATGACCAAATTCTGGGGGCAGTTCTTCCTGGTCAGCGTGGCCATGGGGATCGTAACCGGGATTGTCCTGGAATTCCAGTTCGGGCTTAATTGGGCCAGGTTTTCCCGTTATGTCGGTGATGTTTTCGGCCCGCCGCTGGCGATCGAGTCCTGGGTGGCGTTCTTTCTTGAGTCTGTTTTTATTGGTGTCTGGCTTTATGGCTGGAAGAAGCTTCCCGTTAAACTTCATGTTTTCTCGATCTGGATGGTTACGTTGGGGGCGATGCTTTCCGCTTTTTGGATCATTAGTGCCAACGGGTTCATGCAGGAACCAGTGGGGTATGTTTTGCGCAACGGCCGTGTTGAGTTGGTGGATTTCCCGGCGGTCATTTTCAATCCCAAAGCCCATTTTATGTTCTGGCATACTGTTTTTGCCTGCATCGTGACGTCCTCGTTCTTTGTCATCGGGGTTTGCGCCTGGCATGGCATTAGGAAGACCGTTGAACTTGATTTTTTCCGGCGTTCATTGCGTATGGCGGTTGTGATGGGCCTCGCGGCTATGATCGCGGTCATTCTTCTCGGCCATTTTATGGCAAAGAACATGGCGGAACATCAGCCGATGAAGCTGGCGGCGGCGGAAGCGGCATGGGAGACAAGGACGGATGGACGTTTGTCGCTTTTTGCTATTATTGATGAAGCGTCCAAAGTCAATCAAGTTGACATTACTGTCCCATGGCTCTTGAATGTGCTGGTCTTTGATCGTTTTACCGGGACCATTGCGGGTATGAACGATATCCAGAAAGAGCATGTTTTAAAATATGGGCCGGGGGATTATATTCCGCCGGTAACGCTTACATATTGGTCATTCAGGTTGATGATCTTTTCGGGTATTGCCATGTTTTTCTTGTTGGTTATCCTGGTTGTGATGACCTTTCGTAAACAGCATCTTCTCCCGGTATGGTTTCTTTGGATGTTGCTAGGCTCAATGGGTTTGCCGCATATTGCCAATATTACGGGATGGATCGTAACGGAAGTGGGGCGTCAGCCCTGGGCGGTTTATGGGCTGCTCAAGACGTCCGCCGGATCAACATTGAATCTGGATGCCGGGACAGCATTATCGTCGCTGATCCTTTATACGCTCATTTACAGCCTGTTGGCGTTCATTGCAGGATCACTGATCATTCGTCAGATCAAGAAGGGACCTTAAGAATGGATCTTCCAACGCTCTGGTTTGTAATTGTTGCGTATCTTTTTGCCGGATTCCTGTTCCTTGAGGGCTTTGATTATGGCGTCGGGATGCTGCTGCCTTTTTTATCCAGGGAAGATGAACATCGCCGGATGATCTTAAGTTCGATCGGCGGGGTATGGGATGGCAACGAGGTTTGGATGGTCTCGGCCGGTGCGGTGCTTTTTGCGTCTTTTCCCGCCTGGTATGCCACGCTTTTCAGCAGTCTTTATATGATCTTTACGCTTATTTTGTGTGGGCTTATTTTGCGCGGGATCGGTCTCAAGTTCCGTAATTTGCGAGAGGACCGGTTCTGGCGCTCCACCTGGGACTGGATGATCTGTTTGGGGAGTTTTACAGCCGCGTTCTTTTGGGGAGTTGTGGTGGGGGATCTTTTACAAGGGGTCCCGATCAATGATCAGATGGTATTTATCGGAGGGATGAAGGACGTGTTTACGCCGTTTAGCCTGGTGACGGCGCTGGCTGTTGTGGTGTTGTTCCTTTTGCATGGTGCGGTTTATTTGAATATCAAGGTTTCGGGTGATGTGCTTAAAAGAGTGGAGAGGGTATTGCCTGTGGTATTTTTTATCGCGTTGATCATGGCCGCCGGGCTTCTTCTGTTCGGATCCCTGAAGTTGGGGATGATGCACACGGCAGTTGAAATGACCTTCGCCGGGCTGGCGGTTGTGGCATTGGCTTTGTGTGGAGTGTCCTTGCTGCGCAAGGCCTCTTTGGCGGCGTTCTGGACCAGTGGGGCCACGATCATTCTGGTCGGCGGGCTGGTCTTTACGCACTTGTATCCCAGGGTATTGATCTCAACACTGGATCCGCGATGGACCTTAACGATATATAATTCCAGTTCATCGCCGTATGCATTGAAGGTGATGAGCATCGTGGCCTTATTTTTTATTCCGACCACATTGTTGTATCAGGGCTGGACCTACTGGATCCTGCGTAAACGTGTTGAGCATTCCGACTTGAATTATTGATCTGGTTGTTGTAGTTTTCGGGAGTTGGGGATTCTTCAGGGAAAAACACTTAAGGAGGAACATTATGTTCGGAATAGGGTTACCTGAGCTGGTTGTTATCCTGTTGGTCGGGCTCTTAATCTTTGGTGCTGAAAAGCTCCCCGGATTGGGGAGGGCCATGGGCAAGACCATTAGCGAGTTTAAAAAGGGCATGAAAGAAGATCGGACGGATGATATCGACAAGGTCGAGAAGAAATAGAGGATGGATAAAGAGCTGACACTGGTCGGGCATCTTGCAGAATTGCGCCGTCGGATCCTTCTGTCCCTGGCGGTGGTTATCCTTGTTGCGTTATTCGCGTTCACGCGTGTACCGGAGATCCTTGTATTTTTAAAGTTTCCGGCGGCCGGTCTTATCGACAAGCTTGTTTTCTTTAGTCCGACGGAAGCTTTTCTGGTGTATTTAAAGATCTCTTTTTTCATGGCCATCGCGGTCAGTTCACCGGTGATCTTGTATCAGTTCTGGGCTTTTATTGCTCCGGGGCTCGGGGAGAGGGCAAAAAAGGAAGGAGTTCTTTTTCTGACGTTTACGGTGGCTGCTTTCTTTTCGGGGATCGCGTTTGGTTATTTTTGTCTTTTGCCTGCAGCCATTAAATTTCTGATCGGGTTTGCGCAAGGGGTTCTGGAACCGATGATCTCGGTTTCGGAATATGTGTCATTTGTAACGGGCTTGCTGTTTGGTTGCGGGCTGGTCTTTGAAATGCCGGTCCTGAGTTTTTTGCTTGCCAGAATAGGCGTATTGGATCACAGGTTTTTGCGGAAGAACTGGAAATACGCTGTTCTTGCGATCTTTATCGCCGCGGCGATCGTGACACCAACGCCGGATGCATTTAATATGTGCCTGATCGCCATGCCTATGCTTGTTTTATATGAGCTTAGCATCTGGGTTGTGAAGTTCAGTGCTCCGCAATGCCGGCCAAGCGGGTTGTGATGTAATATAATATCTCAGGGGAGGCTTCAATGCCTTTTGTTTTGGTTGGCGTAAACCACAAGACCTGCCCGTTGGAAGTTCGGGAGAATTTTTTTGTCCAAGCCACCGAGAAAGATCTCCTGCTCGCTGAGTTTAAGAACGATCCAAGGGTTCTGGCCGCTATTGTTATTTCAACATGTAACCGCACCGAGATCTATGCTGATCTTTTGGAAGCGGATCCTTCCATTATCCTGGACAGATTCTTTGCGGTCAAAGGCCTTTCATTATCTGCCGGGCTCGATAAATATTTTTATATTCGTTATGAAAGAGGGGTCGTTGAACATCTTTTTCGTGTCGTGACCGGGCTTGATTCCATGATCCTTGGTGAGAAACAGATCCTTGGCCAGGTGAAATGCGCGGTGGCGTGGTCTCAGCAGGAACAGATGATGAACCGCACTTTTAATATTTTGACCAACATGGCTATTGAAACCGGGAAAAAGGTCCGCCGGGATACGTTGATCGATTATGGCGGGTCGTCCATTTCCTGGGCGGCAGTGACCGAAGCTCAAAACATCCTTGGGACTCTGCAGGGTAAGACCGTCCTGGTCATGGGTTCCGGGAAAATGGGGTTTCTGGCGGTACAGGAATTGAGGAATAAAGGTGTTGAAAAGATCTATATTATGAACCGTACGCATGATAAGGCGCTCGCATTGGCCGAGCAGTGCGGCGCGCAGGCGGTGATGTTCTGGCAGATCAAAGAGGCCCTGGAAAGATCGGACGTGTGTATCTGCTCGACTGGAGCTCCGCATTATCTGGTGGATAAAGAGCTTATGCAGCAGGTTATGTATGCTCGTCCGGACAGGGAATTCGCGGTTATTGATATCGCGGTCCCTCGCAATATCGATCCTCATGTTTCTGTGATCCCCGGAGTCACGTTGTTGTCTGTTGACGGTTTATCGCAAACAGTCCTGGATACAAAGGCCAAGCGTGTGGCGGCGGTTGATCAGGCGGAGAAGATCATTTGTTCCAAGATCAGGGAATTGTATAAAGCTTTGGATAAAGCGGCCGCATTTGAATTGATGAATGAGCCCGGGGTTTCCCAAGAGGTGGGATCTCTCTTCGTATATGAATGATCGGACGTCAGGCAAAGGGTCGATCCTTGGCTGTCTTGGCGCTCTGCTCTTGTTTTATTGGACAAAAAAGGAAGACGATCAATGAAAAGATCTCTTATTGTATTGTGGTTTGTTTCGGCGATGTTCCTTTGTGACGGTGCGAATGCGGCTGGAAATATCGGCGGGATACCGATCCAGCACCACGGGCGTATCAAGCCGTTCTCGGCTTTTGCCCAGGAAACACTTCAATTTGTGAGCGGTAAGAGTAACTGGCATCGCCAGGATGCTTCGGTTTTCTTTCTTGCCGATCTGGAGCATCCGCATATCTTTCTGGACCTGCCTTTGATCCTGGTCGATCATCCCGGCCTGAAGCAGTTATTGCAGCTTCGTCCGGAAGTGAACAACTTTTCCTATCAGCAGATAAAGCCGGCGTTCCATACGTTGGAGGTGCTGGTTCAGGCGGCCGCCCAAAAGCGGGAAAAAGATGAGCGCCTGTCGGTACTTGAGCAGCAGGCAGAGGTGGTATATCAGCGGGTTACAACGGTGCAGCACTTGGGTACAGGGGAATTGATCACGGTCATTCCGGTAACAGAGGGAGCATGGCTATCTCCGTATAAAGTTTCCGGCCTAAAGTCGGTTGAATTTAAAAAGCTGGCCACAGATTGTGCGGCTAAATTGCCCACGCTCGATCAGTCTGTCGCGCAGTGGCAGAAGGAGGTGGAGCCTTTGTTGGCGAAAGGGATGAGTGTGAAGTTAAGGATGGAGACGGCGTATTATATGTTCCAGCCTTTTTATTACACGGGGATCTTTTATTTCCTGGGTTTTGTATCTTTGCTGTTGGCCAAACCTTTTGCTCAAGGTTTGGGTATGTTCCTGGTCATGGCCGGTTTCACGGCGCATACGAACGGGATCCTTTTGCGCTGGCTTATCCTGGAACGGCCTCCGGTGGCGAACATGTATGAGACCATCATCTTTATGGATTGGGTCCTGATGCTTATGGTGGGGATATTTGTGGTGATCAAGAACCGGCAATCGTTGCTCTCCAGCGGGGCGTTCGTGAGTGCATTGGGCATGCTTTATGCTAGGCTCCTTCCGATGGACCAGTCGCTGGATATCCTGTCGCCGGTCCTGCGCAGCAGTTACTGGTTAATGGTGCAGGAGATCATGATCATTTCCAGTTACAGCTTGTTCGCGTTCGCGATGGCGGTTGCCCACCGGCATTTGTTTTTATCGGTGCGGGGGAAAATGACTCCGCAGGAAGATCAGCTCTCGGCGCATACGATCGATCGTTTGCTGCAGGCAGGGCAGATCGCGCTGGTCGCTGGAACGATCCTCGGCGGTGTTTTGGCCAATGAAGCCTGTGGCCGTTTTTGGGGTTTGAACCCGAAGGAAACATGGGCGGTCATCACATTCCTCGGGTATATGACGGTCCTGCATTTACGTTATAGTAAAAAACTGAACAATTTTGCGTTGGCTGCCGGTGCTATCCTGGGGTTCCTGCTGGTCGTGATGAGCTGGTACGGGATGAATTTCGTTCTTGGCCGCGGGATGCACAGTTATGGCCCCGGTTCCGGCGGGCTGCAGTGGATCGTCTGTTTTCTGGTCTTTGAAGCGTGTTTTTTAGGGTTTGTTTTTTTCAAAAGAAAGATGTGAAAGTGTTTCGATGCGCTTAAAGAACTTTTTCCCTATCAATCTTGATCTTCAGGGGCGTAAATGCCTTGTCGTCGGCGGGGGAGATGTCGCCGAACACAAGGCCCGCTCGCTGTTGGAATGCGGGGCGGCCGTGATTGTTGTAAGCCCTGAGATCAAGAAGAAGATGGGGGTACTTATTAAAAGTGGGAAGGCCTGTTATATTAAGCAGAAGTATCAGGAAAAGCATTTGAAAGGCGTTTTTCTTGTTATTGCCGCGACTGATGATGAGAGCGTTAATACCCTGATCGCCCGTCATGCCGGGGACAGGGGAATGCTTGTCAATGTCGTTGATGCCCCGTCTTTGTGTAATTTCATTGTCCCTGCTGTTATCCGGCGTGGCCCTTTGGTGATGGGGATCTCAACGAGCGGTCACAGCCCGATGTTC
Source organism: Candidatus Omnitrophota bacterium (assembly GCA_903908245.1). GTDB lineage: Bacteria > Omnitrophota > Gorgyraeia > Zapsychrales > Fredricksoniimonadaceae. The sequence continues at coordinate 51,230 of CAIVRE010000010.1, read as the reverse complement.
GCTCAAAAGATGAGGGCCAAGTGTGCAAAATGCGCGACGCCGGCGCTTGGATCGTTCATAAAAATGATGGGGACGTCCCGTAAGGAAGTAAAAGCCTGTTGCGACACAATCTCCAAGCGTAAAGTCATGTATCTTGAGATGATCAATTCGCCCATGTTGTCATTGCTTGAACAGGGCAAGGTGCGCGAGGCCAGGCAGACTTTGCATAATATCCTTAAAAAAGGACAGGAGAGCAAGTGATCGTTGTCGGGACCAGAAAGAGCCAGCTGGCAGTAACGCAGACCGGCCAGGCGATCGACGTGTTAAAATTTTTTTGTCCGGGGCAGGAATTTCAGGTCAAGACCATTTCAACTGCCGGTGACCGGGTGCCGGACTGCTCCGCATTGCCGGATCATCAGGGGATCTTTGTTAAAGAGCTGGAAGATGCGCTCCTGAAAGGCGAGATCGACCTTGCGGTACACAGTTTGAAGGATATGCCCTGTGATATTACTTCCGGGCTTGAACTTGGCGCTGTTTGCGAACGGCTGAACCCGCAGGACGCTCTTCTTTCCCGTGAGCATATTGAATTCAGTGATCTAAAGTCAGGAGCGCGCATTGGCACCAGCAGTATCCGCCGTCGGGCGCAAGTTTTACTGGCCAGAAAAGATCTGGTGGTCGCGGATCTTCGCGGGAATGTGGATACGCGTATCCGTAAACTTCGGGACGGGGAAGTGGACGCCATTATTATTGCGGCCGCTGGCGTTAACAGATTGGGCCTTCAAAGCCTGATCACGGAACTCATGCCGTTGGATATTATGCTCCCCGCTCCATGTCAGGGGGCTCTGGCGATCGAGATCCGTCGGGGAGATCAAAGGTTAAGAGATCTGGTCCGCCGTATTGATCACGGGCCAACAAGGGCGTCTATTGCCGCGGAGAGGGCGTTCTTGAGGGGGTTAGGCGGCGGGTGCAGCCTGCCGGTCGGTGCTTTGGCCTCGGTGGCGTCGGGTGTTCTTACGTTGAAGGTCCAGGTGGTCAGTCCTGACGGTGCCAAGACCGTGCGGCGCACTGTTTCCGGCGATCCTGATAAGGGCGATGATATCGGCAGGATGCTTGCACGAGAGCTTTTGAAAAATGAAGGTGAATGGCTTTATCGAGCCCTGAGGTTGCAGAAATGAAGACTGGGATGGTTTACCTGGTTGGCGCGGGTCCGGGTGATATCGGGCTGGTAACGCTTAAAGCGGCGCAGTGCCTTTTGGCCGCCGATGTCGTTGTGTACGACCAGCTGGTGAATCCCGAGATCCTTGGCTTTGCCGGGAAAGAGGCCGAGATGATCTTTGCGGGCAAGTTTTCCGGTAATCATATCCTTCAGCAGAAAGAGATCAACCGGCGGCTTCTGTTAAAAGCACGCCAGGGCAAGACAGTGGTGCGCCTTAAAGGCGGAGATCCTCTTCTTTTCGGCCGTGGGGCTGAGGAGGCGCTGGAGCTTGCCCAGGCAGGTATTCCGTTCGAGATCGTTCCCGGCGTCAGCTCATCCTATTCTGTGCCGGCTTACGCCGGGATCCCCGTTACTTGCCGGAATATTTCATCACGTTTGAATATTGTGACAGGCCACGAGACGCCCGATAAAGGCAAAGAGACGATCGTTTGGGATAAACTGCTCGACAAGAATTCGACGCTGGTCATCCTGATGGGCATGGCAAATCTAGAGAAGATCGTGACGCAGATCATTAAAGACAAGACCAGGCTATCAACACCCGTTGCTGTTATCAGTAACGGGACGCGCAAGGATCAGCGGGTTGTCACGGGCAGGCTTTCGAATATCGTTGCCCGGGTCAAGCTGGACGGGATCAAGCCGCCGGGGATCATCGTGATCGGTGATGTGGTCAATTTAAGGAAGAAACTGGATTGGTTCAAGGTTGAGTTGCCCTTGCAGGGGAAACGCATTCTGGTGACGCGCCCCGAGCATCAGGCGGCTGAGATCATCGGGCTTCTCAAGCAGCAAGGGGCTGAGGTGACGGCTGTTCCTTTGATCAAGATCGTCCCAGTCAGTGATAGCGCTGAGATCAAGGCCACTTTAAAGAGTTTGAATGTGTATGACTGGATTGTTTTTACCAGCGTAAACGGGGTTGAGCTGTTCTTAAGTACCCTTCGTCGTAATAAGATCAAGCTAAGCACTATAAATGACCTGAAATTCGCTGCGATCGGCCGTAAGACGGCGGATGGTCTCGAGAAAGCCGGTATTCCGGTGGCCTTGATCCCGAAAGATTTTGTTCAGGAATCCCTGGCGGATGAATTGATCAAGACAGTGCCAAGGGATTCTTTGCTTCTTCTGGTCAATGCCGAGGGTAGTCGTCCCGTCCTGGAGCAGCAGCTTGTTTCTGCAGGGCTCAATCTTGACACCATTGGCCTGTATAAGGCAGTGCCAGTGATCGAAAATCATTCGCGTATCAAGACAATGTTTGCGAAAAAGGAGATCGACGCGGTCATGTTGACGAGCTCTTCCTGTGTTGACAGTTTTGTTGATGTTTTCGGGCGCAAAGGCCTTGAAGAAAAGACCAAGGGTGTGACCATTGCCCTGATCGGCCCCATCAGCGCCGCGACGGCAAGGAAAGCCGGTTTGCCGGTAACCGTTGAAAGCCGCGAGTTCACTGTTGAAGGGCTCGCGAATGCGCTCATTGAATACTATAAGGAAGCAAAGAAATGATCAGTTTTTCCGGCCTTTTAAATGATATTACTTCTTACGGCGATAATCTTCGGTATCGCCGCAATACGGATCGTTCCAGGCGTCGGCCGATCGCTGTCTGGAATTGTTCCCGCCGTTGCAATCTCAATTGTGTGCATTGTTATTCGGATTCCTGCGAGAAGTCCTACGATAATGAATTGACGACGGACGAGGCCAAGGGCATGATCCGTGACCTCAAGGAATTCAATGTGCCGGTCCTGTTGTTCTCGGGCGGCGAGCCGTTGATGCGCAAGGACCTGTTTGAACTCAATGCTTATGCCAGGGGACTTGGCCTTCGGACGGTGATTTCGACCAACGGCACCTTGATCACGCCGGAAGTAGCGCGCAAGATCAAGGACACGGGGTTTGAGTATATCGGGGTCAGCCTCGATGGGATCGGAATGAACAATGACCGTTTTCGCGGCAAGATCGGGGCTTTTGACGCGGCGCTCGCCGGCATCAGGGATCTGGTGGCGGTGGGGCAGAAGGCAGGCCTGCGTTTTACGATCACGGGCGAGAACTACAGCGATATGACCAGGCTTTTTGATCTCGTGGAGAAAGAAGAGGTGGATCGCATCTGTTTTTATCATTTGGCCTATTCCGGGCGTGGCTCAGATTTGAAGTCCAATGACCTTGTGCATAAGGATACCCGCCGTGCCATTGATGATATTTATAACTGGGTCGTATCGCTCAAGAAAAGAGGGATCAATAAAGAGGTCCTGACCGTTGACAATCACGCGGACGGCGCTTATTTGTATCTGAAAGTGAAGGAGGAGTCTCCGGCCGGGGCGGACGCGATCTATCAGCTGCTTTTGGCGAATGGCGGGAATGCGTCGGGAGTTGGCATTTCGAATATTGATAACGAGGGGAATGTGCATGGCGACCAGTTCTGGCAGAATGTGTCTTTCGGGAATGTGCGTCAGCGCAAGTTCGGTGATATCTGGATGGACACATCCCATGAATTGATGGGGAAGCTCAAAGACCGCCGGTCTTTTTTGAAGGGCAGATGCCCGGCATGCAAGTTCCTGGATATTTGTAATGGCAACCTGCGTGTGCGTGCCTGGGCCGCTACCGGTGATGTGTGGGCCGAAGATCCGGCGTGTTACCTGACGGATGATGAGGTCTTTGGAAGCGAAGTCCCCGCGTCTCGTTGAATTGCCGGGCGACCCATCGGGGCGCCCTCCTACAGGTTTATAATATGAGAAATATCTTAAAATTGTCTCCCCGTTTATTGAAAAACAAAGTGCTGAGCGTTTTTGCCCATGATTCTCTGGTCATGCCGTATTTTGTGGTCGAAGGGCGTGGCGTGAAGAATCCGGTCAAGTCAATGCCCGGGGTTTATCAGTTTTCGATCGATCTTCTGATCAAAGAAGTTGCTGTGGCTAAACGCCTGGGGGTCCCGGCTGTTCTTTTGTTCGGAGTCCCTCAAAAGAAGGATCTTTTAGCCTCCGGGGCTTATGCGCAAGAGGGGGTCGTCCAGAAGGCCGTTGTCGCTGTCAAGAAGGCGGTTAAAGGCATTCTGGTCATTACGGATGTTTGTTTATGCGAATATACTCCGCATGGGCATTGCGGTGTTGTGAAGCCTGATCATAAGGGAGCCAAGGTTCAGCGTTTAACGGACTTCATTGATCTTAAACAAACACTCTCCTGTTTGGCCCGGACAGCATTTTCGCATGCTCAAGCGGGTGCGGACATGGTAGCCCCGTCGGCCATGATGCCGCTTCAGGTCGAGGCGATCCGCGCAATGCTTGATATGAACGGGTTCAAAGACACGCCGGTCATGAGTTACAGCGCCAAGTTCGCGTCGGCGTTCTACGGGCCTTTCCGTGACGCGGCAGGTTCCGCGCCGAAGTTCGGTGATCGTAAAACGTACCAGCTTGACCCCGGCGATGCCCGGACGGCATTGGATGTGGTAGCGGCGGATATCGCGCAGGGGGCGGATATTGTGATGGTCAAGCCCGCGTTGCCTTATCTGGATATTATCCGTCAGGTAAGGGATAAATTTCATGTTCCGCTTGCAGCTTATAATGTGAGCGGCGAGTATGCCATGGTCAAGGCCGCGGCGGCGAATGGCTGGGTGGATGAAAAGAAGATCGTTCTGGAGACTTATACCGCTATAAAACGTGCTGGCGCCGGGATCGTGATCGGTTATCATGTTTGCGATATTGCCCGTTGGTTAAAACGTTAAATCGCCAGGCGACCCATCGGGTCGCCCTTACGTGCACGCACGAGTGTAGGGGCGAGGCGTTGCCTCGCCTGATATACAGGAAAATATTATGATTATTTCATGGAATATTACCAAAGCCTGTCAGTTGAAGTGTCGCCATTGCTATCGTGATGCCGGCACAAAAGAAGCGGATGAGCTGACCCCTCAGGAGGGCAAGGACCTTATCGGGCAGATTGCGCTGGCAGGGTTCAAGATCCTCATTATTAGCGGCGGTGAGCCGTTGATGCGCAAGGATGTTTACGACCTCATCGCTCATGCCAACGCCAATGGTTTGCGTCCGGTGCTCGGGACCAACGGGATCATGATCGACCGCATTGTCGCCAGGAAACTCAAGGATGCCGGGCTTGCCCGCGCCGGGATCAGCCTCGACAGCACGACAGAAGCCATTCATGATGATTTTCGTCAGGATACCGGTTCGTGGAAGGGCAGTTTGGCAGGCATGAAGGCGTGCAGGGACGAGGGCCTGGATTTTCAGATCCATACCACAGTGACGACCTATAATTATCAGGATGTCGAGAAGATCACGGACCTGGCTGTTAGTCTGGGCGCAAAAGCGCATCATATGTTCTTTCTTGTTCCGACGGGAAGAGGCAAGGGCCTTTCAGCTGTTATCCCTTCGAGTGAATATCAGTCGCTGCTCAAAAAGATCATGAAGAAGCAGCTGGAAGTGCCCATCGAGTTAAAACCTGTTTGCGCTCCGCAGTTCGTCCCTTTGGCGCAGGACATGAACCAGCCGACGCGTTTTACACGCGGCTGCCTGGCCGGGGTGAGTTATTGCTGTATCCTGCCCAATGGCGATGTGCATCCGTGCCCGTATTTCCCGATCAAGGTGGGCAATGTGCGCGATCAGAAATTCAGCCTGATGTGGAAGGATCATGCGTTGTTCAAGGAATTGCGCGGCGGGCAGTATAATGGCAATTGCGGCGGATGCCAGCATAAGACCACCTGCGGAGGCTGCCGTGCCCGGGCGTATGCCCAGACAGGGAATTATATGGATTTTGACCCTGAGTGCATTTATTAGAAGATGATGACAACTAAAGACAGGAAACTCCTCAAGGGATTACAGACAGATTTCCCGTTAACCTCCAGGCCTTTTGCGGCACTGGCCGCTGAGGCGGGCTGTACAGAGAAGGAAATGTTGGCGTATTTTAAAAAACTTAAGAAAGACGGGATGCTCCGGTATATTGCGGCGATGTTCGACCTGCGCAAGCTGGGCATTGTCTCAAGCCTTATTGCCTTGCGAGTCCCGGAGAGCAAGTTAAATAAGACCGTAAAGATCATTAACGCGTATCCGAATATCAGCCATAATTACCTTCGGGCGGATGATTATAATGTCTGGTTCACGGTCAGTGCGGCATCTGAGCGCAAGTTAAAGGCCATTCTTGCGGAGATACGCAAGAAGAGCGGTATTAACGATATGCTTGATCTGCGTACGCGGCAGGTGTTCAAGAGCCAGGCTGTGTTTGAATTGAGATAATGCGGACGAGCATTATCTAACCAATGCTATGAAAAAAGACGTTAAGAAGATCATTTCGGCTTTAAGTGACCCGCTTGCACTTGTATCCAAGCCTTATGCTGCAGTTGCGGGGCGTTTGGGGATGCCGGAGGCAAGGCTTTTGTCCAGGATCCAGGCGTATAAGGATGCCGGGGTCATTCGCCGGGTTGGGACTGTCCTGGGGCATTTCAAGGTTGGTTATAAGTGCAATGCGCTGGTCATGTGGCAGGTGAAGGAGCCGAAGCTGGAAGCGGCGGGCAGGATCTTCGCCGGTTTTCCGCAGGTCACGCATTGTTACGCGCGCCAGACTTATCCTGATTGGCCATACAATCTTTACACCATGGTGCATGCCAGGGACAAGAAAGAGTCTGAGACCGTGATCAAGTCGATGTCCGTAAAGTCCGGTGTTACAATGTTCAAGGTCCAGTTCACGATCAGGGAATTCAAGAAGATCAGGAGCGATCTTAAGGAGATCCTCGCATGAAGGTCGAACGTTCCAGAAAACTTTATAAAGAAGCTTCGCGGTATTTTCCCGGAGGAGTGAACAGCCCTGTGCGCGCTTTCGGGTCTGTCGGTGGAACGCCTCTTTTTATAAAAAAAGGCCTGGGGTCAACTATTTATGATGAGGATGGGAATCGTTACCTGGATTATGTAATGAGCTGGGGAGCATTGATCCTCGGTCACGCAGCGCCCGAGGTTGTCAAGGCGGTTGAGGCTGCGGTGAAGAATGGGTCCAGCTTTGGAGCGCCGACAAAAGCCGAGACCGAACTGGCCAAGGTCATTGCCCAGGCCATTCCTTCGATCCAGAGGATGCGTTTTGTCAGTTCCGGTACGGAAGCCACGATGAGCGTGATCCGTTTGAGCCGCGGGTTTACCGGCCGTAACAAGATCATTAAGTTCGACGGCTGTTATCACGGGCATTGCGACAGTTTACTTGTCAAGGCGGGTTCGGGCGCGGCGACACAAGGTATTCCTGGCAGCGCCGGTGTGACGAAGGACTTAAGCCGGGACACGCTTGTATGTCCATATAATGATATTGAATATTTCCGTAAAGTTGTTTTGAAATATGCCGAAGAGATCGCTTGTGTTATTGTTGAGCCGGTTGCGGCGAATATGGGGGTGGTCTTGCCGCATGAGGATTTTCTTGGCGAAATACGCAAGTTGACCGCAAAGCACGGGATCGTTCTGATCTTTGACGAGGTTATTTCGGGGTTCCGGTTCCATTTTGGCGGGGTTCAGACTTTGCAGAAGATCCGGCCGGACCTGACCTGCCTGGGCAAGATTATCGGCGGCGGGTTGCCGAGCGGTGCTTACGGCGGAAGAAAAGATATTATGGACTGTGTCGCTCCTTTAGGGCCCGTGTATCAGGCCGGCACTTTGTCCGGGAATCCCGTTGCTGTGGCTGCCGGTTTGGCGGTCCTTGGCGTGCTGAAGAATAAAGATTACGCCGCCCTCGATCAAATGACCGCGGAACTTTGTCTTGGACTGACGGAACAATTCGACAGGAATGGAGTGCCTGTCACGATCAACCGCGCGGGGTCATTGTTCACGGTCTTTTTTACATCAAAGCCTGTTACGGATTTCAAGAGTGCCAAGAACGCGGATACGGCAAAGTACGCAAAATATTTCTGGTCGATGCTGCGTCAGGGGGTTAACCTCCCGCCGTCGCAGTTCGAGGCACAGTTCCTTTCTTTTAGTCATTCTGAAAGGGATGCCAGGAAGACGATCAATGCCGCTGACAGGCCGGTTTAACGGACAAAGGTCCATGATTTGATGAGAAGTTAATAAGAAAGAGAGTTAGTCCATGGCAGAAAAGAAATTGAAGGTCAAACAGGGGATCGTCCGTATCGTTATTGAGAATGTAACGCCGGAGATCGACGGCGGATCGATCGCGGTCAGGCGTGTTCCAGGGGAAGCGGTGCTGGTCCGCGCGGATATTTTCAGTGATGGCCATAATGATATCAGCGCCGAGTTGCGCTATCGTCCGAAAGGCGCGGCGCGATGGGACGGCGTCCTGATGACCGCCTTGGGCAATGACCTTTGGGAAGGGCAGTTCAGGGTCGGTTCATTGACCGATCATGAATATACGATCCGGGCATGGGTCAATCCGTTTGAGACCTGGCAGAAGGAATTTGTCAAACGTTATGAGGCAGGGCAGGACCTTGCGACGCATATTTTGGTCGGCCAGGGGATCCTTGAGAAACTTGTTTCGAGCTCTATGGCGGGTGATCCGGATGATCCTGAGCTCCTTCGTGTTAAAGCCTTGTGTTCCGGAAAGATGACCGCGCAGGCTTTACTGGACGGATCGCTCTGTGCGTTAAGCCGCAGGATCCCGGATAGTGATACCTGCCGTGAATATGCCAAGATCCTCAATGTTCAGGTGGACCGCAAGAAGGCTCTTTTCAGCAGCTGGTATGAGTTTTTTCCTCGTTCTTTCGGTAAGCCCGGCCAGCATGGCCGTTTCCGTGATTGCCTGCCGGTCCTTAAAGAGATCGCCCGGATGGGTTTTGATGTGGTCTATCTTCCGCCGGTCCATCCGGTGGGTATCAGCAAACGTAAAGGCAAGAATAATGCTGTACAATGCTTGCCCGGGGATCCGGGCAGCCCGTGGGCGGTTGGCAATTCAACCGGCGGGCATAAGGCGGTGAATTCCGACCTTGGGACCATTGAGGATTTTCGCTGGTTCGTTAAAGAGGCTGCCGGCCTTGGCCTGGAGGTCGCGCTGGATGTGGCCTATCAGTGTTCTCCGGATCATCCTTATGTCAACGAACATCCCGAATGGTTCGTGAAGCGGCCGGATGGTTCCATTCAATACGCCGAGAACCCTCCCAAGAAGTATGAGGACGTTTATCCGATCGATTTTAATTGCACGGACCATTTGGCGCTTTGGGAGGAACTCAAGAGCGTTATTGATTTTTGGATCGAGCAGGGGGTTAAAATATTCCGTGTTGATAATCCTCACACGAAACCGTTCGTGTTCTGGAGCTGGATGATCGGGGAAGTCCGCAAGAAGCATCCGGATGTCATTTTCCTTGCGGAGGCATTTACCCGTCCGAAGGTCATGCATCAGCTGGCCAAGGCGGGATTTACCCAGTCGTATACATATTTTACCTGGCGTTCGACCAAGGAAGAGTTAACGCAGTATATTGGTCAATTGACATCGGGGGAGTCGAGAGAGGTTTATCGTCCGAACTTTTGGCCAAATACGCCGGATATCCTGGCCGGGCATTTGCAGAACGCGCCGCGGTCCATGTTCATCGCCCGCTTTGTGCTGGCTGCAACACTGTCTTCCAATTACGGGATGTATGGCCCGGCCTATGAGTTGTGTGAGAACAAATCCGTTGAAGGCAAGGAAGAATATATTCATTCCGAGAAGTACGAGCTTAAAAGCTGGGATTGGGACCGTCACGGGAATATCAAGGATATTATCGCGAAGGTGAATCAGTTAAGAAAGATCCGTCCGGAACTTCAGACGACCTGGAATACCCGTTTCTGCGAGCTGGAGAATCCCAGGCTTATTGCCTATATAAAGTCTTCCGACGATGCTACGAGCCATACACTGGTGGTCGTGAATCTCGATCCATCCCATGATCAATCGGGTTGGGTCAAGGTCCCCCTGTACGACCTGAAGGTTAAATTGGACAGCAAGTATGACGTTGTCGATCTTTTGGCCAACAAGACGTATCACTGGCAGGGAGAGTGGAATGAGGTCAGGCTGGATGTCAAGACTCATCCGGTACTGATCTTTGATGTGAAGTTGAAAGCCTGATATTAAGGGCGAAGGGTTTTGTAGAGTTTCAATGTTCGGCGGGCGACATTGTCCCAGCTGAAAAGTTCGCAGGCCCGGTGACGTCCGGCTTCCCCCATCTGTTGACGCAAATCGTCATTGTCCATCAGAAAGTTGATCTGTTCGGCCAGGTCTTTGGAGAACTGTTCAGGGTCGACGGGTTCTGACAGGATCCCGTCTTTGAGCCTGACAGGCACCAGGATCCCTGTAATGCCATCCGCTACGGCTTCCTTGATCCCTCCGACCGCTGTTGCGACTACCGGTGTTTTACATGCCATGGCTTCGAGGTTGATGATCCCGAACGGTTCGTAGACGGAAGGACAACAGAAGATCGCGGCATGCGAATACAGCGCCCTCTTGGTCGGAAGGTCGACCATTTCCGCGATCCAGATCACGCCGGTGTGTTTCGCCCGGGCTTCGTTGAACTGGTCTTCCATTTCTTTGGCGATCGCCGGAGTGTCGGGAGAACTGGCGCAAAGGACTACTTGCAGGTCTGGCCTCAAATGTTTGATCGCCCTGACCAGATGGATGATCCCTTTCTGCCGCGTGATCCTTCCGACAAAGAGCACGTAGGGCTTGTTCGGGTCAATTCCAAAACGGGCGAGGCGTTCGGGTTCGTGGACAGGTTGATATTCCTGCGGGTCGATGCCGTTGGGGATAACAGTGATCTTGTCGGAAGCGATATTAAAGTGACGGAGGATGTCGTCCTTGGTGTCCTGTGAGACGGCGATCACTGCGTCAGCCAGTTCGATGGCGGTCTTTTCTACCCAGCAGCTGAAGTCGTAACCGCCGCCAAGCTGTTCTTTTTTCCAGGGGCGTAAAGGTTCAAGCGAATGGACGGTCAGGACCAAAGGGGTGCCGTAGTTGAGCTTTGCGATGATCCCGCCGAGATGCGTGTACCAGGTATGGACATGGACGATATCCGTGTTAATGCCGCTGGTGTTGAAATTCAGGCAGCGCTGGATCGAATCGAAGACCCGGGCAAGTTCTTTGGGTGCCGGGTAGTTCGGGTCGTTGGGGAAGCCTTTGACCGTCAGGTTGGGGAGATCAACAGCCTGTTCACCGAAACAGCGCACATCGACCGAACATAAACAGGCTAGCGCGCGGCTTAAATATTCAACATGGACTCCCGCCCCTCCGTAGGTGTTGGGCGGGTATTCATTGGTCAGCAGAAGGATTTTCACAGACGAATTATAACATGAGTTTTTTTATTTTTATCTCATTTTGGCAATTTGTTTGATGATGGTGAATATTTGTTATAATGTTAATCTTATGAATCCATCCAGGATCTTCTTCGTTATTCTTCTTGTCTTTTTCATTGTGTCACAGCCGAAGGCTTTCGCGGCCCGGGGTGGCAACGAGAAGCTCCACGGTGTTTTTCAGGGGATGACACAAGAGAAATTCTTCAGGGCGTATCCCCGGAAGTCGGCAAGGACTTATCGCGAGGATGAGAACGGCCAATGGATCACGTTCAATGAACCGTTGAAGGGGCCGGTTCTTCATATGGCCACTTTTCATGTCCAGCAAGGGAAAGTCGCGGGATGGACGATCGATGACCGTGACGAGGTGGTCGATGAGTATTTGGGCGAGTTCTGTTCCCAGGGGATCATTCGCGGTATGCCGAAGATATATGCGGCGTTAAAAGAGGTCCTGCGGCGTATTTCTTTACCCGATTTTCTTAATGTGACGGACCGGCGCAGGCCGGTCCTGGTCACGGAATATTATGACTCGGGTACGGCCAGGTTCGCCAATACGTCCGAGATCATTTCTTCCGCGGAAGATGCGCCTGCCGGGGAAATGGGGCTTACGATCATTAAATTAAGTTCCGCGCTTAATGACGCGGATTCTCCGTTACCGATCGAAGGGGTTCTGGCTCATGAGCTGGCGCACCGGGTGCTGGATCATGCCCGTAAAGGGCGGGTCACATGCAATGCGGAGCGTGAAGCCAATGGGAAGGTTCGGCAATGGGGTTTTGCCGAGGAGTTCAAAGCGGCCAGCAAGATGTTCGGGCACAAAGAAGGCGAGCCTGTTTCCTGCCGGGAAGAATGAGAGGTCTTATTGTAACGTCATTTCGAGTGTTGATCCTGATCGTTATATTCATGGCGGGGGCCGCAGCAACGGTAATGGCGCAGCCGTCAGGGAAAGGGCCGGGGACCGTCAGGATCGTGGCGTCTTTTTATCCTGTCTATATTATGGCCCGCAATGTGGCAAAGAATATCCCCGGGGTTACGGTCACCAGTCTTACCCCGTCGGTAAGCGGTTGTTTGCATGATTATGCGGTTACGGTCGATGACCTCAAGAAACTGGCGGGGGCGGATGTCTTTATTGTGAACGGCGCCGGGATGGAATCGTTCTTGGAACGGGTCATCACGCAGTTCCCCCGTGTCCGGGTCGTTCCATTGGCGGAAGGGATACCTCTTATTTACGGCAAGGGTGCGTCAGGGCCTAATCCGCATGTTTGGGTCAGTATTTCCAACGCGATCCTGGAAGTCAGGAGCCTGTCGGTGGCAATGGAGGCGATCGACCCCGTTCACGCCAAAGGATATCGCAAGAATTCCGATGAATATATTTTGGAACTTGAAAGACTGCGGGCGCAGATGCAATCGGAACTTGCCCCGTATAAAGGACAAAAGATCATTACTTTTCATGAAGCGTTCCCATATTTCGCGAGGGAATTCGGGTTTGAGGTCGCGGCTGTTATTGAACGGGAGCCGGGCAGCGATCCGAGCGCCAGGGAGCTGGCAGAGACGGTGGATGTTATCCGGAGTTCCGGGATCAGGACAGTATTCATTGAGCCGCAGTATCCTTTGGGTGCGGCTGCGGCGATCGCCCGCGAGACGCACGTGCGCGTCCTTACGCTGGATCCGGCGGTCAACGGCGAAGATGACGACGGTGCGTATATCCGGATCATGCGCAAGAACCTTGAGGGACTCAAAGATGCTTTCTCAAAATAACGGGACCGATCCGGCTTGCCGGCATTGCTGCATCAGGATCGAAGGCCTCTGCGTATCGTTGGGGGAGAATTTGATCCTTGATAAAGTCGACTTGCATGTCCATTGCGGCGAGGTGCTGGCGGTGGTTGGACCGAATGGTGCCGGGAAAACGACCCTTCTTCGGGCGATCCTGGGTGAAGTGCCTTACCGCGGGAGCATGTCGTCGCTTATCGGCGGGGTGGAACGCCGGCGGCCAAAGATCGGCTATGTCCCTCAGAAGCTTCAGCTCGATCTTGATTCTCCGGTCAGTGTGGCTGATCTTGTTATCGCGGCGATACGGCATCGTCCTGTGTGGTTTGGGGTCACTGCCCGGGATATGGGAAAGGCAAAAAAGATATTAAGTGTTTTTTTGGCGGACCATTTGATCAACAGGCGGATCGGGGAATTGTCCGGAGGGGAACTTCAAAGGGTATTGCTGGCGATCGCCATGACCGCCAAACCCGAGCTTCTGCTTTTAGACGAGCCGAGCAGCGGCGTGGACCAGAAGGGCCTTGTTCTTTTCTATCAGATCGTGCGTGACCTTAGGGAACAGCATGATATTTCCGTGATCCTGGTCACGCATGACCTTTCGGGGATAGCGGCTTATGTTGACCGCATTGTTTTCTTGAACAAGTCTATTGTCGCACAAGGGTCTCCGGAAGAGGTTTTATCCAATGATGCTTTGCTGGGCGCGTTCGGACCGCCGGGGCAATGGAAGGGGATGGTTTAATGGAGATATGGTATCGGCTGGTTGACGGGCTGCTCCCTTTTGAATGGGGGCAGTACTCATTTATGAAGAATGCCCTTTTGGCCGTTCTTGTTATTGCGCCGGTCTTTGCTTTGCTCGGTACGATGGTGGTCAGTAACAGGATGGCATTTTTCACTGATGTCCTCGGGCATTCAGCACTTGCCGGGATTGCGATCGGTGTTATTTGCGGGATCCATGACCCGACCTGGCCGATGATCATGATGGCGGTTATCCTGGCGGTATTAGTGAATGTATTCAAAGGAGTGACGCGCGCTTCGATGGATACTGTGCTCGGGGTATTTCTGGCTTTTATGGTGGCGCTCGGGATCACATTGCTTAGCAGGAACGGCGGTTTTGTCAAATACACGGTTTACCTGATAGGGGATATTCTGGCTGTTGCTCCAGGGCAGATATTTTGGCTTTGCATGATCTTTCTTGTCGTCCTGATCTATTGGTGTTTTCTGGGTAATGCCCTGATCCTGACCAGTGTGAACAGTTCGCTGGCTCGCAGCCGGCGGATCAGAACGTTCCTGGTGGAAACAAGTTTTACCGTTCTGCTGGCAGTGGTGGTCATGATCTCGATCCGCCTGGTGGGGATCCTGATCATTAATTCTCTCCTGGTCCTGCCTGCCGCGGCCAGCCGTAATTTTGCGCGCAGTACGTGTTCTTATACATGGTGGGCGATGATCTTTAGTGTGGTTTCGGGTGTCTTTGGCCTCGTGACATCGTTTTATTCGGGGACAGCTTCAGGAGCGACGATCGTATTATTCCTGGTCGGTTGTTATGTTTTATCGGTTTTTGCGGGGCGTTGGGGGTTCAGGGCCAAGGTGCGAGGCTGATCGTGTCAAAATCCTTTAAAAAGAATGGCGTGGCCGTATGAGTGGATATTTTTTCTTTTTTGTTCTGGTCATGTCATTGCTGTGGCCTGGCCTGACGATGGCGGATGCCATACCCCGGCGAGGTCTCTTTGTAACGCTTTTGCAGGACCCTCCGGTCCTGGCCAGCCGCCAGGGGATAGCTGATCTGGTCGATTATGCGAAGAAAGTGCATGTCCGTACGCTCTTTGTGCAGGTTTACCGGGCCGACCAGGCCTGGTTCCCGTCCAGGGTCGGGGATCAGGAACCTTATAATGCGGCGTTAAAAGCGGTCGGGGAGGATCCTTTTGCTCTCTTGATCAAGAGGGCTCACGAGCAGTCCATTGAGGTCCATGCCTGGGTCAATTTGTTGAGCCTGAGCAAGAACGTCGAGGCCCCTTTGTTGATAAAGTACGGGCCGAGCATTCTTACGCGTAATATCCAGAAGAAGAGGTCCCTGGCCGATTACAGGATCGATGATCAGTATTTTCTGGAGCCTGGCGATCTAAGGGTCAGGGCGGAACTCCTTAATATGGTTGGGGAATTGCTGCGTGCGTATCCGGCCCTTGACGGGATCCAGTTCGATTATATCCGTTATCCCGATAAGGACCCTCATTATGGCTATACAAAAATGAATGTGGAGCGTTTTAAGGCGGCAACGGGGCAGTCCGAAGTCCTTGATAGCAGTAAAGTGTGGAAGGATTGGAAGCGCGGCCAGGTGACGGCTCTTCTTGAGCGGCTGGTAAAGCGCGTGCGGCTGCTTCGTCCTAAAATCAAAGTATCAACGACCGGCTGTTCACCATATGTCCGCGCCCTTGAAGAGGCGTTCCAGGATTGGCCTTCCTGGGTGAATAGCGGGCTGGTCGACTTTGTGACTGTGATGACCTATCCGCCGGATGTTTCCGAACTGGGGAAATTTATCGCGGATGCCCAGGTGCGTGTCAGTGATCCCGGGAAATTGAATATTGCTGTCGGTGCCTACCAGCAGGCCAATTCCCCGCAGGGATTTTATCAGCAATTACAACTTTGCGAGAAAGAGAGCCAGGGCGCTTGCGTTATTTTTCACTATGGCAGTTTGCTGGGATCTCCCGCTTTTAAGGATATTCTTTCCAAATGAACATTCCGCGAGAAGAGCATCAGAAGGGCAGTATCCGGGAAATGGCTGTTATTGCTTTGCCAATGGTTGTTTCATCGGCGTGTGATACGGTCATGATCTTTACGGATCGCCTGTTCCTTTCCAAGCTCGGGCCCGAGCTGATGAATGCGGCCATGGGGGGCGGGCTGACTGTTTTTATGATGATGTCGTTTTTCATCGGGGTCATTGGTTATGCCACGGCGTTGGTCGCGCAGTATCTCGGTGCCGGCCGTAAGGAACAATGCGCGGTTGTTCTTGCGCAGGCGTTATTGTTGGCATTGATCGCTTATATTCCCATTCTTTTTTGCCGTCCTCTGGCGCATGGTTTCTTTCAGCTGATGGGGGTGCCGTTACAGCAGTTGGCACCCCAGAAAGTTTATTTTGATATTTTGCTTTATGGGACCATTACCAGTCTTTTCAGGGTCAGTTTGGCGTCTTTTTTCTCAGGTATCGGCCGGACCGGTATTGTTATGACCTCTTCTTTTGTGGCGATGCTGGTGAATCTGATCCTTAATTATATCCTGATCTACGGGAAGTGCGGGATGCCGGCACTGGGGATCACGGGTTCGGCGTATGGAACGATCCTGGGCAGTATAAGCGGTGCTCTTGTCCTGGCGGCAGGCCTTTTCAGCAGGAAGAACATCGCGGAATTCGGACTTAAGTCCTCGTTTCGTTTTGACCGGGATGTCATGTCCAGGTTGATCCGGTTCGGATCGCCTACCGGCCTTGAGATGTTCCTTAATATCCTGGCTTTTAATGCCATGGTCTTGATCTTTCACTCCAGGGGTTTGGTTACGGCGACGGCCGCGACCATTGTTTTTAACTGGGACCTTGTTTCTTTTGTGCCATTGATCGGTGTTGAGGTGGGGGTGATCAGCCTGGTCGGGCGATATATGGGGGCCGGGGACCCGGACACTGCTCATCGGGCTGCTATGGCGGGGTTTAAATTGGGGTTGGCGTATTCTTCGGTCATTTTGGTGCTGTTTTTTTGTTGTCCCGGGTATCTTGTGCGGGTATTTCAGCCGGTGGGTTTAGGGGAGGTATTTGCTGCGGCATCCCCGCTCGCGATAAGAATGATCCGGCTGGCGTCGATCTATGTCCTGGTTGAGGCGATGTTCGTTGTTTTTATCGGGGCATTGCGTGGTGCGGGGGATACTTTCTGGGCTATGGCCATATCGGTATCATTGCACTGGTTACTGGTGATCATTCTTTTTGTTTTATTGCGCGTCTGGGGTGTGTCGCCGTTCGTTGGCTGGGCTTGTGTTGTTTTTCTTTTCTTTTTGTTCTCTTTTATTGTCTTTTTTCGTTACCGGTCCGGCAAGTGGAGGGAGATCCGGGTCGTTGATCATGCGCCGGCTGTGGTGCTCCCGGATGGTTTTCATGAATTGGCAGATTGATGAAGATTAACGACTTTTTTGTTGATTTTTGTATGAAAGTGTTACAATTACAAAATAATTAAGTTGGTCCTGCCCCGTAATAGCCCCCACGTTGGGGTTTGACAGGCTCCCAAAAAACTTTTAAAACCTTATTAAAACAGGAGGAAGTGTATGAAGTCCAAGGTAATCGCTCTATCCATTGTGGCAGTCATGTCCGTGTCCGGTCTTGCTTTCGCGCAAGAGACAGCGGCCAAGGAAGCAGCTGTCGCGGCTCCGGCTGTCGAAAACGCCGTTGTGGTTGCGGCTCCGGTCGTTGTCGGGAACAAGGTTTGCCCTGTTACCGGGAAGGTGATCGATGTGGATACTCTCGGACAGAACACCGTTGAGTATAATGGGAAGGTTTATAATCTTTGTTGCCCGGGCTGCAAAGAGCAGTTTTTGGCTGATGGTGAGAAATTCAGCAAGATCGCTGAAGCGGAAGTTGCTGCAGCTGTAACCGCGCAGGCTCCGGCCGTCGAGGCTCCTGCTGTTGATGCTCCGGCTGCGAAGTAATACCGCAACAGGATGTTCTTTAAAGCCCTGCATGAATGAAATGTTCATGCAGGGCTTTTTCCGTCGAGAAGAGAAAATTTATTAAAAAAGCCCTTGAAATTTTCCGAAGAAGGGCTATACTTACAATTGTCTAACGTACCAATGAGAGCTGTGGTGCGAATTGGGCCGAAAAGGCCCAAGCAAACAACGGGCAGTGAAGCCCGAGACAAATTAGTAAAAGACAAAGGCGTCTTTAAGTCATCAAAGTTGATGAGTTAAAGGCGCTTTTTTCTTTTTACAGGGTTCTTGGCAATGGGGTCAGGGGTACGACCGAGGATAAGTTTTGATGTGGAACACATAACAAAGGAGTCAAATATGAACGCAGGAGATACAGCTTGGGTCTTGGTTTCAACAGCGCTGGTCATGTTGATGACCCCTGGTTTGGCATTTTTTTATGGCGGGATGGTCAGGAGAAAAAACATTCTGAGCGTTTT
This sequence comes from Candidatus Omnitrophota bacterium, assembly GCA_903908245.1. Classification (GTDB taxonomy): domain Bacteria; phylum Omnitrophota; class Gorgyraeia; order Zapsychrales; family Fredricksoniimonadaceae. The sequence continues at coordinate 32,910 of CAIVRE010000010.1, read as the reverse complement.
GATGCAATGTTTTTTTGTTTTGTGCCTGGTAAGCGTATTGTGGGTGGTTTACGGGTATAGCTTGTCGTTCGCTCCGGGGACCGGTTTTTGGGGCGGGTTTGGCTGGTCGATGCTTAACGGTGTCGGACTTGAGCCTTATAACGATTATTCGGCAACGATCCCGCATCAGGCGTTTATGATCTTTCAGGCCATGTTCGCGGTTATAACGCCCGCGCTTATTCTGGGTGCTTTTGCGGAAAGGATGAAGTTTTCATCCTTTGTGGTTTTTATCGTTCTGTGGTTAACGCTGGTCTATGCACCGATCTGCCATTGGGTCTGGGGTATGGGCGGTTTTCTCCGTAATATGGGTGCTCTGGATTTTGCAGGCGGTACGGTTGTTCATATCAACGCGGGTATTGCGGCATTGGTCACAGCGCTTATGATAGGACGCCGCAAGAACGCGGATAAGCATATTCCATCACCGCACAATCTTCCGTTCGTTGCTTTGGGGACGGCCCTTTTATGGTTCGGGTGGTTTGGATTTAACGCAGGCTCTGCCCTTGCCGCTAACGGGCTTGCAGCGAACGCGTTTGTCGTTACCAATACAGCGGCGGCTGCGGCAGGTTTGAGCTGGGCGCTTATTGAATGGGTCCGCACCGGAAAACCGACATTGTTCGGTCTTTGCTCGGGTGCTGTTGCCGGCCTTGTGGCTATTACGCCAGCTGCCGGGTTTGTGAATGTGAGCGGGGCTCTGGTGATCGGTCTTCTGGTCAGTGTGTTTTGTTACATCGCTGCGGCCATCATTAAGCCTAAATTGGGATATGACGATGCCCTTGACGCGTTTGGTGTCCATTGTATTGGAGGGATCTGGGGCGCTTTGGCAACAGGCTTGTTTGCCACGAAACTTGTCAATGCTGCGGGCAATGACGGACTCTTTTACGGGAATCCTGCGCAGTTCATGATCCAGGTCAAGGCGGTGGCTGTAACGCTTGTCTATTCAGCGGTTGTAACAGCAGTGATCTTTAAGCTGGTTGACATTTTTATGGGGATGAGGGTCGTGCCTAAGGATGAAGAGGTCGGGCTTGACCTTACTCAGCACCATGAACGTGCGTATACGATGTTAGAATAATAAAAGTACAGGGCGGCCGCAGGGGGCCGCCCGTACATGCATGTAGGGGTAGGCCCCTGTGCCTACCCGATAAGAAAGGGGTTTAATTATGAAAATGATCGTTGCGATTATTCAGCCGAGCAGGCTTGATGATGTGAAAGAGGAGCTTTATAAAGTCGATGTCAATTTGATCACTGTGAGTGAAGTCCTCGGGCATGGCCGTCAGAAAGGGGTCACCGAGGTCTATCGCGGCGCAAAAGAAATGGGGAACCTTTTGAGGAAGGTCCGCATTGATATTGCGGTTAACGATAACTTTGTTGAAACAGCGGTCAAGGCGATCGTAAAAGGAGCAAAGACAGGGGAGACTGGTGACGGCAAGATATTCATCCTGGCGTTGGATCAGTGTATCCGTATCCGCACAGAAGAGCGGGGCGGGATCGCGATCGGGTAAGGGTTATCCGGTTTATGCCCCGGTTGCGGGACAAGATCTGCAGGGGGTGGCCCTGGAATGGCGGGGCTGCCCCTTCGCATTGACATCTGGAATAATAGTGGTATAGTCTTTCGTTATTTAATTGAAGTATTGCTTTATTGGCCGCAATTGTTAAAATATAAGTTCACCTTTTAACCAAAAAAATCGATATGTTAGCAGAAGCAGCCACAACAACATCCGCCGCTGAATTCCCGCATATTGTGGGGCTGGCAGCTGAATTGAACAGCGGGAACGTTTTCGGCCATTTTTGTCATCGCTGGGAAAGCGCGATCTATGCGCTGTTAGTGATCGCTTTACTCGCGTTTTTTTCCCGTTTGGCAACGCGGAAACTTGAATATGTCCCCGGTCGTTTGCAAAGCGGGGCGGAATTTGTTGTTTCGTTCATTGATGATTTTATTCGCAGTATCCTTGGGGATCGCGGCCGGGAGTTCACGCCTTTTATCGGGACTTTGTTCCTTTATATTCTGGCTATGAACTATATCGGGTTGATCCCGTTCTTCAAGTCGCCGACTGCCGACCTTTCAACGACCGTAGCCCTGGCGCTGATCGTTTTCTTTTATATTCAGTATACCGCGTTCAAAGAACTGGGTGTCGGAGGGTATGTTGATCATTTAATGGGGCAGCCGCGCGGGTGGATGGCCATAACCCTTATCGTGCCAGCCTTTATGCTTGTTCTTCATATTATCAGCGAGCTGGTGCGGCCGATCAGTTTGTCCTTGCGTTTGCGCAGCAATATTTACGGAGACGACGTGATCCTGGCCCTGTTCGCCAGCTGGGGGCTAAAAGATGGTTTTTTGTGGTTATTCCCGAATCTTATCCTTGTGATCCTGACATCCACGATCCAGGCGGCAGTATTCAGTGTTTTATCGCTTGTTTATTTTTCCCTGGTCATGAAACATGACGAGGCGCATCATTAATCAATAACTGAGGAGGAACAAATGGATTTTCATGCGGCTTTAGCTTTCAGTTTACCGATCGGGTTAGGGTTGACCGCGCTCGGTGTCGGTCTCGGCCTTGGCAACGCGGTCTCCAGTGCGCTTCAGTCCGTTGGCCGCCAGCCGGACGCGCTGCCCAAGATCCTGACGCTGATGCTTATCGGCGGTGCGCTTATCGAAACGATCATTTTTTACGTTCTGGCGTTCATTGTTTTCCCTTTAGTCGGGAAGATCTGATATTGCCCCTGGATATCCGGGGGCTGGAGACGTCTGCCTGTACGATCGTTTCGTAGGCCGCGGTTTCGGCGGTGAAAACTTTTAAGGATAATATGGAAATATTAAAATTATTGAACCTCCAGATGGTGATCGCCCAGATGGTTTGTTTTTTTCTGGTGCTCTTCCTTTTAAAGAAGTTCCTTTGGAAGCCTGTTTTTTCTGTTATGGAAGAGCGCCGCAGCAGGGTTCAAGCCGAGTTGAAGGCGGTAGAGGACGCGAAGCTTGATGTGCTCAAGCTCAAGAATGATTACGCGGCTTCCCTGGCACGGATCGATGAAACAGCCCAGGAGAAGATGAAAGTGATCGAACGCCAGGCAGAGGCCAGTGCGCATGAATTAAAAGAGAAAGCACGGGCGGAAGCCGACCATATTATTGAGGATTCCCGCAAGGAGATCCGGTTTGAGATGACCAAGGCCCGCGAGGCTTTGCGCAATGATGTTGTTGACATGGTGATGACGGTCACAGAAAAGATGATATTGGAAAAGCTGACCTTCGATCAGGACAAGAAGATCATCGAAGGGATGTTAACCGAAATGGACAAGGTGGATGCGCGACCAGATCATCGTTAAACGTTATGCCAAGGCTTTTGTGGATTTTGCTAGCCCGCGGATCGGCCTGGAGCGCTGTGTCGAGGAAATGAAGAGCCTCAAATGGCTTTTGCGTGAAGAAAAAGACCTTGAATATTTTCTTCTGGCTCCGGAGGTCCCTCGTGTCGAGAAAGCCAGGGTTCTGGAGGCGATGTTCAAGGGGTATTATTCGGATGAGACGGTCACTTTTATCAATTATTTGATCGTCAAGCACCGGGTGACCAGATTATCGGATATCGCCGATCAGGTACGGGTGCAGTTTGCGCATGGGGACTCGGTTGATGTGACATTGAAGACCACGTTCCCCCTTGAACTTGAAACGATCTCGCGCATCAAGGTCAAGCTGGAGAGTGTTTTAGAGCAGAAGTCGAATCTTTATTTGGAGCTTGATCCCGATTTGCTCGGCGGAGTGCAGGTTATTATTGGGAACAGGATAATCGACGGTTCAGTCCGCAACCGTCTCGTAGAGCTTAGGAAAAAGTTGCTTCAATCCCAGGTGATATAAAATGAGCACATTAAGACCCGAAGAAATATCGTCGATCATTAAGAAAGAACTGGAAAATTTCAAGACCAACCTTCGCACGGAGTCGACCGGGACGGTCCTTCAGGTGGGCGATGCGATCGCGCGGATCTATGGCCTCGATGATGTCATGGTCGGCGAGATCGTCGAGTTCCCGCATGATGTTTTCGGGATGGCGATCAACCTGGAAGAGGACAGTGTCGGTGTTATTATTTTCGGCAAGGACAATGCCGACCGGTTGATCAAAGAAGGGGATACGGTCAAACGTACGGGCAAGATCGTTCAGATCCCGGTGGGGGATGCGCTCAAAGGCCGTGTTGTCAATGCTTTGGGGCATCCTATTGATGGCCGGGGGCCGATCGTGACCGACCGTTATCGTGCCGTTGAATTCAATGCTCCGGACGTTGTTTCCCGTCAACCTATTAATACTCCGTTGCAAACGGGCATCAAGTCGGTTGATTCGATGATCCCGATCGGCCGCGGACAGCGCGAGCTCATTATCGGGGACCGTCAGACGGGGAAGACGGCCATTGCCATTGATACCATCATCAATCAGCGCGGCAAGGGTGTTTATTGCATTTATGTCGCGATCGGGCAGAAGATCTCGAGCATTGTCTCGGTGGTTGAAACATTAAAAAAACATGGCGCGATGGATTATACCACCGTTATCAGCGCGTCCTCGCGTGCTACCGCTTCGTCGCAATACCTGGCGCCGTATTCCGCCTGTGCGATCGGTGAGGAGCAGATGTTCGCCGGTAAAGATGTCCTGGTGGTTTATGATGACCTTTCAAAGCACGCCCAGGCTTACCGTCAGCTTTCGCTGCTGTTACGCCGGCCTCCGGGGCGGGAAGCGTATCCGGGCGATATCTTTTATCTTCATTCCCGTCTTCTTGAGCGTGCGGCAAAACTTTCCGACAAGCTTGGCGGCGGGTCATTGACGGCGCTCCCGATCATCGAGACCCAGGGAGGGGATATCACCAGTTATATCCCGACCAATGTCATTTCGATCACGGATGGACAGATCTACCTGGAGTCGGACCTGTTTTATTCAGGCGTGCGCCCTGCGATCAACGTTGGGCTTTCTGTTTCCCGTGTCGGCGGGAAGGGCCAGGCCAAGGCGATGCGCAAGGTTTCCGGAAAGCTGCGGCTGGACCTCGCGCAGTATCGGGAACTCGTGACATTCCTTCAGTTCGGCTCCGAGCTTGATAAAGCGACACAGGACCAGATCACCCGTGGTGAGCGTGTTGTTGAGATCTTAAAGCAGGGCCAGTACGAGCCATTGTCGCTCGGGCTGCAGATCATGATCATTTATGCCGGTGTTAACGGGCTTCTGGATGACCTTTCCGTTGAGCAGGTTCGTTGTTTTGAGCCCGGGTTCTTCAAGTTCATTGAAGCCAATTATCCCGCGCTTGAGGACGAGATCCAGAAGACGGGGGATCTCTCGGATGAAAGCTCCGAGGCCCTGAAGAAGGCCATCGGTGAATATAAGGTCGAGTTTAAAACGAAATAATCTATGTCCCAGCAGCTTAGGCAATTAAAGTCGCGTATCCGTTCTGTTGAGGGCACCTGGAAGGTGACCCGGGCAATGGAGATGGTGTCGATGTCCAAATTTAAGTCTTTGGATGCGCCGCTTAAGAGGGGGCGTTCTTATTTTGAGAAGATCAGTTCCATTTTCGCGAATGTGGCGGGCGTCGAGACCATGACCAAAAACCCTTTTATGGTCAAGCGCGACGGGCCATTGGCATTGTTCGTGGTCAGTGCGGATACCGGCCTGTGTGGCGTTTATAATTATCAGGTGATGCGTACTGTAGAACGTTTTATAGAAAAAAACCCGGGCCGTGCGATCAGGCTTTATGTTTATGGCCGTAAGGGCAGCGGACATTTTCGCAAGAAAGGGATGGATATCGCCCATTCTTTTCCCGGTGCCCACGGGCGTTTAACAGGGAATTTTCACCAGAAGATGTTCGATACGCTGGTGTCTGATTTTCTGGAGCGCAAGGTCGCTGAAGTGCATGTGGCGTATTCGGTCTTTGAGAATCCGATGAAGCATCACCCCAAGGTGGTCAAGTTCCTGCATGTTGACCTTCCGCCGGCGAACAACATGAATTTCATTCTGGAATCGAATCGTGACGGCATGTTGACCGAGTTACTGCCGTTGTATCTTTCGAGCTGGTTCCGCCTGATGCTGCTCGAATCGTTCATTTGCGAGCATTCCGCGCGGATGGTCGCGATGAAGTCGTCCAAGGATAATGCGAAAGAGCTGATGGGGGACCTGGTCCTCCTGAGGAATAAAGTCAGGCAAGCGGTGATCACCAGAGAGGTCATCGAGATCATTTCTTCTGTTGAGGCATTGAAAGGGTAAAATATTATGGCGTACGGCGAGATCATTCAGGTTATCGGTCCCAGTATCGATATTAAGTTCGGGCATGACGAGCTTCCCAGTCTGCTTAATGCCGTTAAGGTTGAATATCCTGACAAAGGGGTCGACCTTACGCTCGAGGTTGCGCAGCAGATCGGGAATAATACGGTCCGCTGCATCGCGTTGGGCGCGACGGACGGACTGGTCCGCGGGATGAAGGTCCGGGATACGGGTGCGCCCGTGCGCGTTCCTGTCGGGCCTCAGACGCTTGGGAGGATATTCAATGTCCTCGGGGAAACGATTGACGGAAATGGCCCGGTCGCTGACGCACAGAAGACTATGCCTATTCACCGGGAAGCTCCCAATTTCGAAGAACAGCTGGCGATCACCCAGATCCTGGCGACAGGGATCAAGGTCCTTGACCTGTTGGCGCCTTTGCCCAGAGGCGGAAAGATCGGGTTGTTCGGCGGGGCAGGCGTAGGCAAGACCGTTGTTGTTATGGAATTGATCCGGACGATCGCGACCGAGCATGGCGGTGTGTCTGTTTTTGCGGGTGTCGGCGAACGCACCAGGGAAGGCAATGAACTTTATCTTGAGCTTAAGGCATCCGGGGTTATGGAAAAGACAGCCCTGGTGTTTGGCCAGATGAATGAACCTCCGGGAGCGCGTTTCCGTGTGGGGATGTCGGCGCTCACCATGGCCGAGTATTTCCGCGATGAAGAGCGCAAGGATGTGCTTCTTTTTATTGATAATGTGTTCCGTTTTGTCCAGGCCGGTTCCGAAGTATCCACTCTTTTGGGCCGCATGCCTTCCGCTGTCGGGTATCAGCCGTCGCTTGCGACGGAAGTGGCACAGCTGGAAGAACGCATCGCGACCACGCGCCAGGGGTCCATTACCTCTGTCCAGGCGGTTTATGTCCCGGCAGACGATCTGACCGATCCTGCGCCGGCCACTGTCTTTGCGCATCTGGATGCCAAGATCGTTCTTTCGCGCCAGATCGCGGAGCTCGGGCTTTATCCGGCGGTAGATCCGCTCGATTCTTCCTCGCGCATGCTCGATCCGCATATTATCGGGGATGAGCATTACCAGGTCGCGATCCATGTCCAGAAGGTCCTTCAGCGCTATAAAGACCTGCGGGATATCATTTCGATCCTGGGTATCGACGAGTTGGCTGAAGAAGACAAACTGATCGTTTATCGTGCCCGTAAAGTGCAGAGGTTCTTTTCCCAGCCGATGTTCGTGGCGGAGAACTTCAGCGGGATGAAGGGCCGTTATGTCAAGTTGGAAGATACGATCAAGGGTTTCCAGATGATCATTGATGGGAAGCTTGATGATCTTCCGGAGCAGGCTTTTTATATGGTCGGAACGATCGAAGAGGCCATTGAGAAAGCTAAAACATTCCGGAAAGAGGCCTGAGTCTTTTTATGGGCAGAACATTCGCTGTTTCGATCATAACGCCTGAGCGCAGCCTCTTTGATGGAGAGGCGCTGTACCTTTCTGTTCCGGGTGGGGCGGGGAGCATGGGGATCCTTCCCGATCATGCTCCTTTGTTGTCAACGCTGATGCCCGGGCGGTTCGAGTTGCGCATTCCTTCTTCCGAAAAGGCTGTCTTTTTTAAGACGCAAAAAGCCGGTTTTATTGAAGTGAAGAGAAATGTTGTTTCTATTCTGCTTGATGCCGGGGATTCCGCCCCCATTTTGATTCCATAATTCTCTGGGACCTCCCTTTAAAACTTCGTAGAATATATCAAGGATAGCGATGTCATGATATTGCTTGGCCTTAAAGAAAATATTGAGCGCATCCGTGAGATCTCTTGACAACAGGCAGCATCCGTTATATCTTTAAAGCGGAGAAAATGGAAAAATAGGAACCCTCTATGTCAAATGAAAAGCCTTTAACAACCGGTGAAATTGCTGAGCTTTGCCATGTCCATCTCAGGACGGTTTTGCAGTGGATCCACGATGGCAAACTGAAAGCTTATCGCACGCCCGGTAATCATAGCCGTGTTCAGACAGTTGATTTTGTTGAGTTCCTCAAGCATTATAATATGCCTATTCCGGACAGCCTTTCCACCCGGGGGAATACGCGCAAGATCCTGATCGTGGACGATGATGCGAATATGGTGAGTTCATTAAAGCGGCTTTTCAAGAAAGATCTTTCTTTCGAAGTTGATGTGGCCTATGACGGTTTCGAGGCAGGGATCAAGCTTTTGTTGTTCAAGCCGGATGTGATCATCCTTGATATGAAAATGCCCGGGATGAATGGCTATGAAGTTGCCCAGAAAGTTAAACGGTCGCCTAATTGTGTGCACACATCGATCATTGGTGTTTCCGCGTATTTTGAGGAAGCGGACAAGAAGCGGCTTCTTGATATCGGGGTTGATGCGTGTATCGATAAACCATTTAATTCAGATGCACTTTTAGATCAAGTGCATGCCTTGATGGGTATTGTTAAAGCCTGACCTCCAAGCCAGTATGCCTTTCCTGCCGGTCCTGTTCATCGAGCGTTTAAAGAATATTATCCCTGTTGATCGATACGACAGTGTGCTCGCGTCTTTTATATCTCCTTTGGCCTTTGCGATCCGTGTTAATACTTTGAAGATGAGAACAGCGGATGCTGTTGCGCTTTTAAAAGGCCTTGGGGGTATAACAGCCCGTGTTCATCCGTCGGTTGGGGATGTCCTTATTATTGGCGCAGCGGACAGGGATCGATTGCGCGATCTTGAACAATTCACTGACGGCAGGTTGTATTGGCAATCGCCTTCCAGTGTGCTTCCTGCGTGCCTTTTGGATCCGGTTGCCCGGGACAGGGTCCTTGATCTTTGCGCAGCGCCTGGCAGCAAGACAACTCAAATGGCCGCGATGATGCAGAATCAGGGAGAGATCACCGCGGTCGAAGTGGTCAAAGGACGATTCTTTAAGTTGAAGTCTGTTTGCGCGTTGACCGGCGCGGAGAATGTCAAATGCCTGTTGAAGGACGGGCGGAGGTTCCGCCCTCCGGAAGGGTTGTTTGACAAAGTCCTGGTGGACGCGCCATGCAGTTCAGAAGGCCGTTTTGATATCAATGACAAGAAATCGTTCGGTTATTGGAGCCCGCACAAGATCAAGGAAATGGCGCATAAACAAAAAGGTCTTTTGCTCAATGCCGGGCGTTGCGTGAAGCCCGGGGGAGTTTTGGTCTATTCGACCTGTACTTTTGCGCCGGAAGAGAATGAGGCCGTGGTGGACTGGTTCTTGAAGAAAAGTGAGGGGGAGTTCGCGCTTGAGGTTTTTGATCTTCCTGGAGTTCCAAGGTATCCCGCGTTAAAGAATTATGAACGGCGCGAGTATAAGCAGGATCTTTTGGCCTGTTGGCGGGTGTTGCCTGATGGTGTCTTTTCCGGGTTCTTTATGGCAAAATTCAGGAAACAATGATCGATCCATTGGTATTTAAATTTTGGGATATTGATGTATCCTGTGAGCGGCCGGATATTGTTATCGCCGGAAGCCCGGAGCGGACAGATCTTCGGATGGTCGTTGAAGACCGGCAGGGGTCATTGTTCATTGTGGAAGCCGTGGCGGCGGATCTGCTATCAAAAAAGCTCCATATTGCGGAAATCCTTGAGCATTTGAGGACAAAAGGTTTGAGTGAAGCCGTGCCTTATCGCCGCGATACATCGGGTGTTTTTCTTCACGAGCATGATGGGCGGCACTGGCAGGTCGTTCCTTATGTCCCTGGCGTTCAACTTGATCGGCCGGGATATATATTTGATGCCTGGCGTGGGGACGCGGCGGCGGATTTCTTATTGCGGTTGCGTGATGTTTCACCGGTCATTGACGGGCCCGTGTTTTCTTTGCCTCGGTATATCGATCAATTAATGATGGCTATCCGCAAGAACCGCCCGGATGTCTTGCCTGGGGTCGAAAAGATGTATCGTTATGCCAGGGAGCATTTGTATCCAGTTTACGATCAATTGCCGGTGTGTTTTGCGCATGGGGATTATCATTCCATCAATATTATCTGGAATGAAGGCGGCATCGCGGCGGTCATTGACTGGGAGTTTTGCGGCCTCAAGCCCGAGCTGTATGACGCGGCGAATATGGTATCTTGCTTGGGGATCGAGGATCCCGAATGTTTATGGTCGGGGGCGCCGGTGTCTTTTCTTAGGCGGCTGCGGGCTTCGGGGGAATATGCCGGGATCAGTTTCAAGCATTTTACGGACTTGATGATCGCTCTTCGTTTTGCCTGGATTTCCGAGTGGCTTCGGAAAAAGGATGATGAAATGATCCAGATGGAGTTTGATTATTTTGACGTGTTGGTTTCGTCGGCTCGTTTGGGAGGGGATAATGGAACGCCTGTTTAGTTATTTTGACAAGGACACTTTTGTTGTTTTCGATCAAATATCCCGTCGTGCCGGAAAGGCCATCGGGGATTACGGGATGATCAACGAAGGCGACAGGGTCCTGGTTGCTGTTTCCGGCGGCAAGGACAGCCTGACCTTGCTCAATGTGATGCTGCACCGCCAGGCGATCGCGCCTGTCAGTTTTGAGTTGATGGCCATGCATGTGGACCTGGGGATGCCCGGGCCTGACCTCGGGCTTCTGGAGGCGTATGTAAAGTCCACGGGGGTGTTCTGTCATATTGAACGGACAAATCTGTTCGAGACATCCGATGGGAAGAAACATCCTGACCTGAATTGTTTCTGGTGTTCCTGGAATCGCCGGAAGATATTATTCAAGTATGCGCAATGCCACGGGTTTAACAAGATCGCTTTCGGGCATCATTTGGACGATATTGTCGAGACGATCCTTCTTAATCAGTTTTTTAAAGGTGAGCTTAGCGCGATGTGTCCCAGTCAGGAGATCTTTGATGGTGCGCTTACCCTTATTCGTCCGCTGGCCTATGAGAATGAGAGCATGATCCGTACTTTTGCCAAAGCCGCTGGGATCGGGGGTTTGGGCGGGTGTCGTTGTCCGGTTTCAGGGCATACTCAGCGCGCGGCGATCAAGAAGATCATCGCGGAAATGGAAAAGGTGACCCCGTCTTTGAAGATCAATATCTTTAACAGTATAAAGAATATCAAGCCTGAATACATCCCTGTGGAGCTCATTTTGCCGGAGAACTCGTCAATATAAGCACCGGGCTTAAGGGTTGCTTTCCGATGTCGCCTATATTATAATCCCATAATATTTCATTCAATCTTAATGGAGTGTCTCTTGCCTTTATCGTCGTGCCCCAAACATAATAAAGATCTGTCCTGGCCTTTGTTGATGCCTCTATTTGAAGGCTCGCGGAAGGCGTTTACGCCGGGTGTTATTTTTAAGGATTTGCGGGTGCCTGCCCGTGAGGTTATGTTGGATTCGGGGAAGAAGTCGTTGCGTTTATATGATGTTACCGGACCGTATACGGATCCTGATGCCAGGCCAGACCTTCATTCGGGCCTGGCGCCCTTACGTCGTTCCTGGTCTGCTGGCTGCAGGCCTACTCAAATGATCCAGGCTCGTCAGGGGGTTGTGACACCCGAGATGGAGTTTGTGGCTATCCGTGAAGGCCTTGCGCCTGAGTTTGTTTGCAAGGAAGTGGCCGAAGGACGGGCGATCATTCCGGTGAATATCAATCATCCCGAATGCGAACCGATGGCCATTGGCCGTAATTTTCTGGTAAAGATCAATGCCAATATCGGGAATTCGGCGTTATCCTCTTCTGTGGAAGAGGAGCTTGAGAAAATGCTCTGGTCCATCCGCTGGGGCGGGGATACGGTGATGGATCTTTCAACGGGCAAGAATATCCACGCGACTCGTGAACGGATCATCCGTAATTGCCCGGTGCCTGTCGGGACGGTGCCGATCTATCAGGCTTTGGAAAAGGTGGGAGGAAAGATCGAGGATCTGTCCTGGGATGTTTACCGGCAGACCCTTATTGAACAGTGCGAGCAGGGGGTGGATTATTTCACCGTGCATGCCGGGCTGTTAAAGGCATTGGTGCCAGCCGCAAAGAAACGCAAGACAGGGATCGTGTCGCGCGGCGGTTCCATTCTCGCCAAATGGATGCAGATCCATAATGCCGAGAATTTTCTGTATACGCACTTTGAAGATATTTGTGAAATTCTAAAACGTTATGATGTGTCCTTTTCGCTGGGCGATGGGCTTCGTCCTGGTTCTACTGCGGATGCCAATGATGAGGCGCAATTCGGTGAGCTTGAAGCCTTGGGGGGATTGACAAAGGTCGCCTGGGAGCATGGTGTTCAGGTCATGATCGAAGGCCCCGGCCATGTTCCTCTCAACAAGATCAAAGAGAACATGGACCGTCAGTTGGAGTTATGCCATAACGCGCCGTTCTATACGCTCGGGCCTCTGGTCGTTGATGTTGGGGCGGGGCGGGATCATATTACCTCGGCCATTGGAGGCGCCATGATCGGCTGGCTGGGGACTGCGATGTTGTGTTATGTGACGCCGAAAGAGCATCTGGCATTGCCCAATAAAGATGATGTTAAGGAAGGTATTATTGTTCACAAGATCGCCGCACTTGCGGCAGATCTGGCGAAAGGCCATCCCATGGCTGTTGCCTGGAATAATGCGATGTCGGAGGCGCGTTATGATTTCCGCTGGGAAGATCAGTATCGCTTGGCGCTGGACCCTGAAACGGCCCGGCGTTATCGGGAAGAGTCTTTCCCGAAAGATGGCACATCGGATCGTTGCTGCACGATGTGCGGCCCTGACTTTTGCGCGATGAAGATCACGCAAGAGATAAAATGATTTTGAAGGTTGATCAAGGATTAAAAAAGGAGGCAGCTATGAAATGTGATTGTGGAAAGAAGCTTTTAGCGGCAGTGGCGGTATTTCTGTTCAAGATGATCACGGGGGTTGTTTTGTGCGGCGGGATATTCAGCTGGGTGTATAGCCTTGCGCCGATCAATGTGTGGCGGCCAATGGGACCGAGCAAGCGTTTGTTCGTGGGTTTGTTTGTGGCATCGCTGCTTTTTGTGGCGGTGTATAAAGTGGTCAGCAGGGCGTTTGAAGGCATGGGGACTATTAAAAAAGGGTTGCTTTATGGCCTTTGTATCTGGGCTGCGGGGATCGTCCCTGGTATGATCGCTACGTACATTTTTATGACTGTCAATACGACCGTGGTAATTTACTGGACGCTTTCGATGCTGGTCCTGGTCCCTGTCCAGGGGGTGATCGTTTCAATTATTCTGCGTGATGCGGATGAAAGCTGTTGCTGCATCAAGAAGGCGGCGTGATGACCCCTTTTTCGGCCGACCGCCGGGGTTTCTTTTCGTTGATCGGGATCCTTCTGGCCCTCGCCCTTGCCTGCGCGATGTATTTTTTTATTCTGAAAATGTATGTCCAGAAACCCGTTGTGGACAGGGCAACGGCAGGATCCATCAAAGAGAGCGGCATTGATACTTCAGGTTACAGTGCGATCCTCAATTCAACGAAGTCGAGATTGCGCGATATCGAGAAACAGCAGGATTCCCAGTATAAGGACCTTGGGCAGTAACAAGGGTGGTTTTTGTGGGCAAGAATGTTTTAGTGATCTCGGGCAGTCCGAAGAAGGATGGCAATACGGCTTTGCTCGTGGGCTGGTTCGCGGAAGGCGTACGGTCAGGCGGATCGACTGCCGAGATCATCCGCGCGGCTGACCTCGAGCATAAGGCCGTGGGTTGTACCTCCTGCCGCGTATGTCAGAAAAGCCCTGTTTATCGTTGTGTTATCAAGGATGAAGTCAGTGTTTGTGTGGCTCGTTTTGCAGAGGCCGATGTGATCGTAATGGCTTCGCCGCTTTATTTTTATGGCGCGAGCAGTCAGCTGAAGGCCATGATGGACAGGATGTTTTCTTTGTACAAGTGGGACAACGCGGCCAACACCATGACAACGCCGCTTAAGGGCAAGACGTTTGTTTTCCTGGGGAGCGGCTATGAAGATGCCGGGTTTGATATTTTTGAAAAGCCGTTCCAGTTGACCGCCCGATACACCGGGATGGTTTACGCCTCGCTTGTTGTCAAGAATGCGGGGGTTTCGGGGGAGATCGTCAAGCTGTCTGGCGTCCGTGAGCAGGCTTTCGAGCTCGGGAAAAAGATCGCGGGTTAGTGGACAAGGGAACAGGAGAGATCCAGAAATGTTCAGAGATCCTTTCTTTTTGAAGTTCCTCGGTTTCTTTATACGGACAAAGGGCCGGGTCAGATCGACGGTATTATCGTTGGTCGTTATTATTTTCTTTATCGATTGGAAGACGGGATTCGGGATCGATGTGACCGTGTTCTATTTGGCCCCGATCGCTCTGTCGGTGTGGTATGTGGATCGTCGTTCGGGGATCCTGACCTCTATTGTTTCCTTCCTTGTGTGGATGCTTGCGGATGTCATGGCACGTGATTATCAGGTATCGGCGCTTCTCCTGGTCTGGAACGGTTTTATCCAGTTGACCTTCTTTGTCATATTTTCCCAAATGTTGGGGGCTATAAAGAAATTATTGGATGGTGAAAAGAGGCTTTCCCGGATCGACTTTAAGACGGGCGCATATAATCTGCTGTCATTTTACGAGCGTGCCGAACTGGAGATCAGTCGTATGCGGCGTTATAAACGTCCGCTTTCGGTCCTTTATTTTGATTGCGATGATTTTAAAACCATCAATGACTCGTCCGGGCACCACGCGGGGGACAGTGTTTTGTGCCTTGTCGTTGATATATCAAGGGATTGTATCCGCGCGACGGATTTCATGGCGAGGATGGGAGGAGATGAGTTTTCTGTCCTGTTCCCCGAGACTGATGCGACTCAGGCGTATTTGATCGCGGAACGTATTTCCAGGAAGTTCAATACGGTTATGAGTGAACAGGGGATGAGTGTGACGTTGAGTATGGGCCTCGCGACTTTCATAACACCGCCGCTGTCTGTTGATGCACTGATCAAGAGAGCCGATGACCTGATGTACCAGGCAAAACAGGATGGGAAAAACAGGATCCTGACGTCCTGTATTGATCCGGATTCGGGAATGTGCTGACCAATGGGAGCATAATTGTTAAACCCGGATGGGAAGCACCACGAAGGGAATGCCTTCCTGGTAGAATTTACGCTGCAAGGTGAAGGCGGTGTCATTGTGCAGCCAGCGCGTCAAGAGATTGTCTTCGGGAAAAACCAGTTGCCCTCCGAATACGACCGCGTTGGGATATCTCTTCGCGATGACCGCGATGATCTTTTCCGATTCATGGACGATATCAACACCCATAAAAGGGATGCCTTCCGCGAAATGACCCTGGCTGCGCATGAAATCGACATAACGGGCCAGGTCCTTCTTAATATGATCTTCTAGATTCGCAATTTCGGCGGCGCCTTTAAAGTTCCCTGCGTCGATCACGCCCACCTGCACAAAGATAAAATTCTTGAATTCTTTTCCGAAGAACCGGGTGACATTAAATAACGTGTGCAGGCCCATTCCGTTAAATCCGTTCACCATAATGACCGCGACCCGTCCGGTCGTATTGAATTCGGGTATCCCTTTGACTTCGGGTTTGGCGGTTATGGTTGTTGCGTGGACAAGAGAGTTAAGCCGGTGCAGGAGTTTGGCAACAGCCAGGTAATGCCGCTTGATCAGGATGGCGGCTGTTATGAGTGTCCCGGTAACGAACAGTGTAAGCCATCCGCCTTCATTGAATTTAATGATAACAACCGAGATCAGAATGAAAGTCGTGAGCAGTAGTCCCGCTCCGCTTATAAGGATCTTTTGTTGCCACCCTTTGTCTTCCCGGCGTACATTCCACCAGTGCCGGGACATTCCGAGCAATGAGAGAAAGAATGTGATGAAAACGTTGATGCTGTAAAAGATGACCAGCAGCTGAACTTTCCCGTTGGCGAGGACCAGTGTGATGAGGGCCGCGATCCCCATGATCAGGATGCCGTTCTGGGTGACCAGCCGGTCGCTCAAGTTTGTGAATTTATTGGGCAGCCAGCGGTCCAGCGCCATATTGGCAATAACTTTCGGGCCTCCGAGAAAACCGGTCTGAGCGGCCACAAAGAGCAGCAGAGCCTCAGAAATAAGAGTAGTAATAAGGAATACATTGCCCCAGGCGCCCCAGCCAGCGGATATGTTCTCGAACAGGATCGCATTGAGTGTCTTGCCGGATTGAGGGACGACTTTAAAGAGAAGATAGGCAGCCATCAGCCCGAAGACTGTAAAAGCCAGTGAGATAGCCATGTACAACATGGTCCGTTTTCCTGTTTCCACTTGCGGTTCCCGCAAGATGGGAAGGCCGTTGCTGACGGCTTCGATCCCTGTATAGGTTCCGGCGCCAAGGCTGTAGGAACGCAACATTAACAAAATAACACCGAAAACCCCGATCTGGGCGGATGCATTGACCGCTTCTGTCCTGGCCTGGGCTACGATCACCGGGAATTCCCCGGCGTGAGTTATAAATGCGTAGAGGATAACAAAAATATGTGTGGCCAGAAAGATCAGGAAGATGGGGATGAGCGGTTCAATGGTCTCGCGGACGCCGCGCATGTTCAAGATGGTAAGGATAACAAGAACAAGGACGCCGGCCTCAAGTTTGAATGGAAGCCATCCCGGTGGAAGAAAGCTGAAGACTGCGTCCGCCCCGCTGGCGATGGAAAGCGATATTGTCAGGACATAGTCGATGAGCAGCGCGCAGCCCGAGACCATTCCCAGTGACGGGTTGAGCAGTTTGCTGGCCACCAGGTAACCGCCGCCGCCCGAGGGGAACAGTTCAATGATCTGGGAATAACTGGCGCTGATGAGAAAAACCGTGATAACGGTTGCGATAGCAACAAAGATACTTAGATAGGTATGCCCTTGAAGGGCAAGGAATGCCGACTCCGGCCCGTAACAGGAAGAGGAAAGCCCGTCGGCCCCAAGGCCGATCCATGCTAGGAACGCGATCAGAGAGAGTTTGTGAAAGATCGTCCGGTCAAAAGGGTTCTTGGCGTGTCCGACCAGAGCAGTTTTTATCTTTTTGAACAGTGATGGCATTGTTATTGAGTGACGTTATCAGGGTGTTGTTGGGGGTGATATCTGGCTGATCTTTCTGGCGCATTCATTAAGATCGGCCAGGAAGCGTTCGCGGGCGGCATCATTCTCTTCCAGGAGATTCGCAACGAGCGACCGGTAATAAGCGATGCCATCGGTCAGGTTGGCCTGGTATTCTTTAATGACAGCGTTCCTTTTATCCGCGGCTTCCGTGCTTTTATCGGCCAGGACGAGCTCAAATTGTTCAATGTTCAGCCGGAGTTCTTTAATGAACATATGCGGCCGGTTCTTGAAAAGCATGATGTTCTGCCGGCCATAGATATGGTCGATCATTTCTTTAAGGGTCGCTGGCCGGTTGAAATACGCGATGTTCGGGCCCGGGCAAACCGCCGGGGCAAGGACGTCTTTTTTCGGGATGGATTCGTTGATGTAGACCCCGTCCCCAAGCTGGGAGCAGATACAGGCCTTGGAGGTGATCTTTTTGAATTGCCGTTCGTATTCTTCTTTGGACAGGCCCAGCGCTTTAAGGGCTTCCAGTTTTAACTTCTGGTAGACTCTTGATGCGGTGCAAACGGGATTCTTGGTAAATTCGGTGTTGGTGGCCAGGTGGCCAAGCATGCACGGGCTGCCTGGAGTCCCTTCATCGATGAGCAGGCACTTCTTGATCTCGCTTAATGAATTGCGCAGATTGTTGAAGGCGACATTCAGAGGGGAGACATCGCTTAAGTAAATATCATTCTCGCCGGCGGCCGCGAGTTTGGTGAGGGTGTCATTATCGATCTGGACAGCCTGCGGAACAAGCAGGAAGGGAGATCCCCATCCGGTTGAGACCACGCCGTAGTAACGTTGAAGGAATTTGTCTTCATTGGTTGTTCCGATACCGCCCTGGGCCGTAAGCCGGAACGTCAGAGGGGAAGAAGGAACTGGTTTATTTTTTGCTTTCAGGGCTTCAACACAGGTGCTGCCGAGTTGTTCGATCAATTCCCGCTGTTTTTGTTTGAACTCTTCCAGGATAGGCCCCATCAGGTTCCCTGACCCCGCGAATGCGTGGCCGCCACAGTTGAGCCCGGACTCAACACGGAACTCCGAGACCCATAAGCCCTTTTTTGCCAGGAATTTTCCTTGTGTGATGGCGGAACGGTAATCGCTGACTTTTAGGATTATCTCTTTTTTGAATTGGCCATTTGCGTCAGGGTAGAAGTCGGCGAAATCTTCAATATAAGTATAGAGCCGGCGGTTGAACCCCGCCGAAAGGACAATGGCGGAGCGCAGCGTGCTGTTGGCGTAGCCGCGCAGGGCTGCGAGCGCGTCTGAATATTCCTCCGAGAGTGGAGTGCCGTCTTTGGCGAAATTCGCGCGGTCGATCTTGGTCATGATATTGACATCGATCTTGCCGGGAGTGATCAGGCTGCGCAAGGAGTTCTGCAGGTCAAGCTTTTGTCCGGGGTCATTTTCCACGAGCATTTGAGCGTACTGGATCTTTAACGGGGAACTGTCCGGAAGAAATTCAAAATACCTGGTGATCTCGCTGGAAGGCGTGAAAGGGGATGCCTTGAGGTCCTCGAACTGTTTGGCAACGATCTCATCAGACAAGTTCAAATAGGCGGTGATACGCTTGGCGCGCCAGTCATCATCATGTTTATTAATAGGGGAGTATTTTTTCCCGTAGCGCTGGGCGTAGAATTTCCGGACATTTTCGATGAGGGTGTCGTCCACCAGCGAAACGACAGAGGAAATGCCGTAACGGGCCACGCGGATCGGCGAGTCGATCGTAAAGCCGGTTCCCATTACAGGGATGTGGAATGTATGCGCCATAGGTTGTCCACTTGTATTCTTATCACGACAATATAGAGCAAATTGACCGAAAATCAAGCTTTTAAAAAGTTTAAAACCTTGTTTCCGGGAGAGCGATTTTACTATTTTTAAATCCGACTTTATAATACAATAAGTTCTTATTTTTATGAAAAAAAATCCTGTAGATCATATTATTAAAGCGGCACAAAGGCCGGAAGGTTTATCCCTGGACGACAGCCTTGCAGTCCTTGATGCTGCGCGCTGTGATCTGTTGTCTTGCCTTGGCGCGGCGTATTATTTCAGGGAGATGCACTATAAGAGGGAAGTGACGGTCCATATCCTGAATAATGTCCAGAACGGGCTGTGCCCGGAGGACTGCCGGTATTGCGCCCAATCCAGGTCTTCGCATGCTTTGATCGAGCAATACCCGATGAAGCCGGAAAGCGAGATCCTGGCGGAAGCGGAGGCGGCGTATGAACAGGGGGCTTTCCGGTATTGCATGGTTTTTGCCGGGACCGGCCCTTCCGATGAGCGCATTGACAGGCTGTGCACCATTATCCGTGATATCAAGAAGAAATATCCCATTGAAGTTTGCGTATCACCGGGCATTGTCAGCCCTGTCCAGGCTGTCAGGCTCAAGTCCGCCGGGCTGGATCGCCTGAACCATAATCTTAATACATCCGAGCGCTATTATGGCCATATTTGCACGACACATTCGTACAATGACAGGATAGGGACTTTAAAAGCGGCTAAAGAAGCGGGATTGGCCGTTTGTTCGGGTGTTATTGTGGGGATGGGGGAGGCTGCGAGCGATGTGGTGGATATGGCGATGCGGCTTAGAGAATTGAAGGCCGAATCGATCCCGGTGAATTTTTTTATGCCCGTTCCGGGAGTCGCGATCACCAGCGCCAGCGGGCTTTCCCCGGAATATTGTTTGCGTGTTTTATGTCTTTTCCGGCTCATTAATCCTTCTGCTGAAATAAGGATGGCGGCCGGGCGTGAAATGCATTTGCGGTCCCTTGAGGCAATGGGGTTATACGCGGCGAATTCTCTTTTTTTGCAGGGGTATCTTAATGTGCGCGGTGCGGCGGATACCCGGACGCTTCAGATGATCCGGGATGCCGGATTTACCATCAAGTCGGAAGTGCCGCTGGATGAATTGCTGGCGAAAGCGTCGGCATACGGTGAAGAGGACGGGATAAAGACGATAAAAGAATTGCGGCCGTTCAGGAAACAATGACCAGGAGCGTCAAAATATGGAGAATGTGATCATTATCGGTTCAGGGCCAGCGGCGCATACCGCGGCTATTTACGCGGCGAGGGCGAATCTGTCGCCATTGCTTTTCGAAGGGATGATGGCCGGCGGAGTTGCGGCCGGCGGCCAATTGACCACAACGACTGAGATCGAGAATTTTCCCGGATTTCCGGATGCCGTCAGCGGGCCTGAATTGATGCTCAAGATGCGGGAACAGTCTGTCAAATACGGCACGCGCATCAAGACCGAAACAGTTGAGAAAGTCGAGCTGTCCAAACGCCCTTTGACGGTCATCACGGAAAGTGGAGAGGCGTTCCAGGCCAGGGCTTTGATCATTGCCACGGGTGCGACGGCGAAAAGGATGGATATCCCGGGAGAAGATGAATTCTGGCAGAAGGGGATCTCGGCGTGCGCGGTATGTGACGGGGCGCTGCCTTTTTTTCGCAACAAGGTCCTGGTGGTGATCGGCGGAGGAGATACCGCGGTCGAGGAAGCCACTCATTTGACCAAATATGCCGGCAAGGTGATCCTGATGCATCGTCGTGATGAATTACGCGCATCCAAGGCGATGCAAAAACGTGTTCTGGGAGATCCCAAGGTCGAGGTTATGTGGAATACGGTCCCTCTGGAAGCGGTGGGGAACAAGGTGTTGACAGGATTAAAGGTCCAGGACACCAAGACCGGGATGAAGTCCGACCTTGCTTGCGGCGGACTTTTTTATGCGATCGGGCATACGCCCAATACGGCATTTCTCGGAGGCCAGGTTCAGCTCGATGAGACGGGGTATATAAAAACAGCCCCCGGATCGACGGCAACAAATATTGAAGGTGTTTTCGCCTGCGGGGATGTGCAGGACAGGAAATATCGGCAGGCGATCGTTGCAGCCGGGTCGGGATGCATGGCCGCTCTGGAAGCGGAACATTTTCTGATCGGATAAAGATGGGGTTATCGAACGCAGTTTCCAATGAGATATTTGATCGCATTGCCTTTCGTTATGACCTGGTGAACTCTGTATTGTCGTTCGGGTTTCATTCGGCATGGCGAGCCCGGCTGGCAAAGGCTTTTCCCCCGGGGACGCGTTGTCTGCTGGATCTTGCCTGCGGCACCGCGGCGATCCCTTTGGCGTTCTTCCGTTATCGTCCTGATGTTACGCATATAACGGGCATTGATATTTCCGGGAACATGTTGGGCGTGGCGAGGGTTCGTTTGAATAAGGCAGGGGCAAAGCCATGCTTGATCGAGGGCGATGCGTTGAATGTCCCGTTCGAGGACGCATCGTTCGACGCGGTCACTGTTGGTTTTGCTCTACGGAATGTTCCGGATATTATCAGGCTTTTAATTTCAGCGTACCGGGTCCTGAAGCCTTCGGGATATTTCGGGATACTGGAGTTTTCTCGTCCGGCAGGAGCGATCGCTCGGTTCTTGTATTGGTTGTATTTGGGGGTCATTGTCCCTTTGGCGGGTTTGTTGTTCACAGGGAATTGGAAGGCGTATCGCCATCTTGGGGAAAGCATTATCCGGTTCCCTTCGCCCGATCGTTTTCTTAAAATGCTTCGCCAGTCAGGTTTCAGGGAGGTCTCGGTTCGCCCGATGGCTTTTGGCGCGGTCACCTTATATATGGCAAAGAAATGAATTCAGATCCGGTCAAAGCGTTAAAACGGGCATTGATCAGGGAATGTGCCAAAGCGGTCACCGCGGGGCAGTACCCCTTGGTGATCCGTGTCCAGGCCGAGTGTTCCGACGCCTATGAACCATTGTCCTGGCTGGCATCCCAGAGGGAGTATCCAAAGTTCTTCTGGCGCAGTGAGGATGGCGGGCGGATGCTGGCTTATGCCGGCGCGGCCCATATCTTTACGAATTCGGACCGCACTTGCGTGTCGGAACAATGGGATACGGTGCGTCAGTGGATGGAGCGCGTGCCGTCATTGCGTTGTTGGTGCGGCGGGTCTTTTCATGCGCGGATCATCGGCCCGGAGTGGTCTGATTTTGATGCCTGGGCGATGTATATCCCCAAGATCGGGATCGAACGCGATCCTGCCAGCGCCAAGTGGCACCTGGTATGCCAGCTGATCCTTTCCGAGGCTGATGACGGGACCATGGACGAAACGATCGCTATCCTTGACAGGATCTTTTATGTGGAAGATGTTTCCGCGTTTGCACCGGATATTGTATCCCTTGAGGAGTCTCCATCCTATGAAGAGTGGCGGGGGATCGTTGGAAAAATGCTTGCGCTTATTGACAGTGGTGAAATATCCAAAGTCGTTCTCGCCCGTTGTTTGAGGCTGGTTCTGAGTTCTCCTGTTTCCCCTGAGGTTGTGATGGCGAAGCTGCTCGAGCAGTCCGGCCATGGATTCATGTGTTTGCCGGCGCCGTTGACCGGTTTTCTCGGGGTTTCGCCGGAACTGCTTTATCACCGCCGCCGGGACCGCCTTGATACCTTTGCCGTTGCCGGGACCCGTCCCCGTGGCCAGGATGAGTGGGAGGATCTGCGGTTCAAGGCAGAGCTGGCGGCTTCTGTCAAAGACAAGCTGGAGCATAAGCAGGTGGTGGATATGCTGGCGGACAGGTTACGGCAATTATGCGTTCTGGCCAAGCTAGATGGAAAAGGCACAATGATGGAACTGCCCAATCAACGGCATTTTTTCCAGCGTCTGCGGGGCCGTTTGCTGGAAGGGGTCAGTGATGAAGTTATTATCAATGCCTTGCATCCCACACCGGCCGTAGGCGGTGTGCCGACCGCGGGAGCCGTTCAAACGCTTTTGAGTAGCGAACCTTTTGACCGGGGATGGTTCGCAGGGACCGTTGGCTGGTTGAGCCGTGATGAGGCCCAGATGGCGGTCGGGATCCGTTCTTGCCTTATTCGTCAGGCTCAATGGTATATTTATGGTGGCGCCGGGGTGGTCAAGGGGTCGGACGCGCTGGCGGAATGGGAAGAGGTCGGGTTAAAAATGAAAAACATCCTGGATGTCCTTTATGGACGCTGATCATTCAATGCTGTCTGTGATCGATCAGCCGAACATCAATTATTTATGGGCGGCATTGCTGGTGGAAGAATTGCGCCGGCAAGGGGTTGAATATTTTTTTCTTGCGCCCGGTTCCCGCTCGGCCCCCCTGTTATTTGCGGCAGGCAATGATAAAAGGGTCCATTCGGTGGTTCATTTTGATGAGCGGGCGCTTGCGTTCATGGCCTGCGGCTATGCGTCATCGTCAGGAAAGCCGGCGGTGCTGGTATGCACATCGGGGACTGCGGCCGCGAATTTCTTGCCCGGGATCATTGAGGCGTCAAAAAAGAAACTGCCTTTGATCGTCCTGACCGCTGATCGTCCGCCGGAACTGCAAAAGACCGGAGCGGCCCAGTGCATTGAACAGCCGGGTATGTATGGCGCTTACGTACGCTGGGCTTTCGATATGCCTTGTCCGACGATGGAGATCCTGCCAGAATTTGTCCTGACCACCGCAGGTCTGGCCGTCAGCCGGGCTAAAGGGGAATTGCCCGGGCCGGTGCATCTCAATGTCATGTTCCGTGAGCCTTTGGCACCGGTCAAGCAGAACAAGAATTTGACTCGATATCTTTCTTCGCTCAGGAATTGGGTGGCTTCAGACAAGTCTTATACGGTTTATGAGCCGAAAGGGGCGATCGTAACTGAAAGCGCATTAAAAGATGCCCAGAGCCGTCTTGGCCGAATCAGGAATGCCCTTATTCTTGTCGGGAAGTTGTCATCTCCGGCGGACCGTCAGGCGATCTTGTTGTTCGCGGAAAAGACCGGATTTCCGATATTCGCGGATGTTACATCGGGACTTCGCCTGGGTTGCCGGCATCCTAATGTGATCGCGTATTTTGACCGGATCCTTTCGACAAGAAAGGGCCCGATGGATTTCGACGGGGTTATTCATTTCGGCGGACGAATGACGTCCAGGCGTTGTTACGAGGCATTAACAAGGATGGCGCTTAAAGAATATCTGATGGTCATCGCTCATCCGCTGCGCAGTGATCCGCTTCATAAAGTGACTGCGCGGTTCGTTGTCGGACCGGCTGTTTTCATCGACGGTGTTTTGCCGTTACTCGGAGACCGGGTTTTTCCAAAGGCCTTGTCAGGCCTCCGGAAAGCCGATCAGACCGAAGAGCGGAGGATCGAAAGAACTTTATCCCGAAGCGTTCTCTCTGAGCCTGCGATTGCGCGTATGGTGACGAAGATCATTCCGGCAGGAAGCGGGTTGTTCTTAAGCAATAGCATGCCTGTGCGCGATATGGATTCTTTCGCCTCGCGGGATGGCCGCGACGTCGTTGTGGGGGCTAACCGCGGTGCTTCCGGGATTGATGGGATCATTGCTTCGGCCATCGGTTTTGCCGAAGGGTTAAAGAGCACAACGACACTCGTGATCGGCGATCTGGCGTTCTTGTATGATCTTAATGCGCTGGCATTATTAGTTCGCGCGGGACAAAAACTTGTTATTGTCGCGATCAACAATGACGGAGGAGGGATATTTACTCTTCTTCCTGTTTATGAGAGGTCCCCTGTTTTTCAGAAATGTTTTACTGCACCGCACGGGATCTCATTCCGTTCGGCGGCCAGTCTTTTTGGTCTTAAATATGATGCGCCGGGTTCTTTAACGGCTTTTAAAAGAGATTATACGCGGGCTTTAGGGTCCAAAGGGTCTACAGTGATCGAAGTCCGTGTCCCCAGGAGGAAGTCTTAATGCATATTTTGTTGACCAATGATGATGGTATCCGTTCCGACGGAATAATTGCCTTGTATAAAGCCCTGATCAAACTGGGGCGGGTGACTGTTGTTGCTCCCGACGGGGAGCGAAGTTCGATCTCACAGGCGATCACCCTTGACCATCCGATCTATCACAAGACGGTTGCATTTCTACCTCGGGTCAAGGGGAGTGCTTTGAGCGGGACACCGGCAGATTGTGTGAAATTTGCGTTGGGGGTGCTTCTCAGGGAGGACCGGCCGGACATGATCTTTTCCGGTATTAACCGGGGCGGTAACGATGGTTGCAGTGTGTTCTATTCCGGGACTGTCGGAGCGGCAAGGGAAGGGGCCCTCAACGGGATCCCGTCGATCGCGGTTTCACTCAATGACTGGGAAGACCCCAAGTATGCGCATTCCGCCGTGATCGGGCTCAAAGTCGCGCGGATGGTGATCGAGAAAGGCTTGCCTCACGGGACGTTCCTGAATGTGAATGTCCCGCCGGGTGTTTCGAAGGGTATCCGCTGGGCCCGGCAGTGCCGGATCCCGATTCACGGTGAATTCCGCCGAAGGAAAGATCCAGGCGGGCGTGAATATTTCTGGCTTACCGGCCGGCCGCCGGCCCCGCACAAAGAAAAAAACTCAGATTCCTTTATTTTAGCCCGTGGATTTGCTACAGTAACTCCTGTACATTGTGATTCCACGGATCATGCGGCATTGAAAGCTTATGATAACGTCTGAACAAATATTGAATGCAAAGATCCTGATCCTGGAAGACGACAAGGCCAGCCGGGTTTTATTAAAGCATATTCTTCTGTCATCCGGGTTTATCAACATCCGTTGCCTCCCCAATGCCACACGGATCGCGAACGTCTATCGTTCGTACAAACCGGATGTCCTGATCCTGGACCTGAACATGCCCAAGGTCAGCGGCTTTGATGTGATGGTCCGTTTGCGCCGGGATTACCCCGACGATTACTTGCCGATCATCATTATTACCGGCGACTCTGATGACAGCGTTCATTTGAGGGCATTATCCGCCGGAGCGAAAGACTTTCTGAACAAGCCTTATGACCGGGCAAGGGTCATTATGCGTTGCCGCAACCTTATTGAAACGAACCTCCTTCATAATGCCGTCAAGGATCAGAATGCCAATCTGGCCAGTATCATCCATGAACGCACGGCCGAATTGCATCAGAGCCGTCTGGATGTGATCCGCCGGCTTGGTTACGCGGCGGAATACCGCGACACGGATACCGGCGATCATATCGTGCGCATGAGCCGTTATTGCGAAACGCTGGCGCGCGCTCTCGGGATGACCGATGAGGAGTGCGAGCTGCTCCTGGCAACCAGCCCTTTGCATGACGTGGGCAAGATCGCGATCCCGGATAGTATCCTGCTGAAGCCCGGCGCATTAACGCCGGAAGAACTTACAGTGATGCGTACGCATGCCGAGATAGGCGCTGAAATATTGTCGGGAGGGACATCTTCTTTTCTTAAAATGGCGGAGACTGTTGCCCTGACCCATCATGAGCGTTGGGACGGAAAAGGATATCCTCGAGGCCTTAAGGGAGAGGCGATCCCCCTGGTGGGCCGTATCTGTGCTATTTGTGATGTCTTTGATGCGTTGACTTCGGAGCGCCCGTACAAGAAAGCCTGGACATTTGAAGCGGCTGTTAAAGAGATCAAGCGGATGAGCGAGGTTTATTTTGATCCTGAGGTCTGTGACAGGTTCCTTCGGGTGCTCCCTGAGATCAAGGCGATCAGCCGGGATGTCAATACGCCGCCCCACCGGCCTTCACGCCGTCAACCCTTGACGCTGGGCGAAACCCGGTGACCGTCCGTTGTTCGTATTGCTCTTTTTGTCTGCCTATAATATAATAATTCTTTTTATTACTTATTTTTATCCTCAGTGGAGGTAATGATGGATCAGGAAACGGCAAAGATCATCATCAATGACAACGTTCATGAACTCCCTGTTATTACCGGTTCTGAAGGGGAGCGCGGGATCGATATTTCCAGGTTGCGTGCCCTTACAAATTATGTGACGTTCGACCAGGGGTTCGGGAATACCGCCAGTTGTTCCAGTGCCATCACTTTCCTTGACGGTGAGGCCGGTATCCTGCGTTATCGCGGGTATCCGATCGAACAATTGGCCGAACATTCGAGTTTTCTTGAAACCGCCTATCTTCTGATTTATGGTCATCTTCCGACGGCCAAGCAGTTAAGGGAGTTCTCCGGCCTTTTCACCAATCATTCCATGATCCATGAGGACATGAAAAATGTTTTTAAGGGGTATCCGTCGACCGCGCATCCGATGGGTATCCTCGCGTCGATGGTCTGTTCGCTGTCGGCGTATTATCCGGGTATCGATCTGGTCGATCCGACGCCCAAACAGTTCGACGGGATCGCGACCCAGCTGATGTCCAAGATCCGGACCATTGCGGCCTTTGCGTACAAGAAGTCCATCGGGGAGCCTTTTGTTTATCCCCGTGAAGACCTGGAATATGTTCCGAACTTCCTGAACATGATGTTCTCGTCCCCGACACGGCAGTACAAGATTTACGACGAGGTGGTGACCGCGCTCAAAGTCCTCCTGATCCTTCACGCGGACCATGAGCAGAATTGTTCGACATCGACCGTTCGCCTGGTCGGCAGTGCGAAAGCGAACCTGTTCGCCTCGATCTCGGCCGGTATCTGTGCGTTGTGGGGCCCGCTTCACGGGGGGGCCAACGAGGCGGTCCTGGATATGCTTGAGACTATTCACAAGGAAGGTTCCGGGATCGACAAATATATTGATATGGCGAAAGACAAGTCATCCAGCTTTCTTTTGATGGGTGTCGGGCATCGTGTTTATAAAAGTTTCGATCCGCGGGCCAAGATCATCAAGAAATGCGCGCATGATCTTCTGCACAAGCTTGGCATCAATGACCCGTTGCTGGAGATCGCCATCAAGATCGAGGAGAAGGTCCTCAAGGACCCGTATTTTATCGAGCGCAATCTTTATCCGAACGTGGATTTTTACAGCGGGATCATTTACAAGGCTATCGGCATCCCTAAGGATATGTTCACGGTCATGTTCGCGATCGGCCGGATGCCGGGGTGGATCGCTCACTGGAAAGAAATGGTTGAAGCGCCGGGCGGGATGAAGATCGGCCGTCCGCGGCAGATCTATGTCGGGGCGAAAACAAGGGATTTTGTCCCGATCAATAAACGATAAGAGGTGCGGGTATGGTTTTTTTTGCAAGCAAGCCTGGTTTTGACCAACAGGCTTCCGTGGTGCTTTTAACGAAGGAACAGGTCATCCAAAGGCATTGCCCTTTTCAGGGGAAGCCTGTTTGTGATGTGCTGCATTCGGCGATCAGCGCGTTCCAGTTCGAGGGGGCCAAGGGAGAGATGTTCCCGGCGGTCGTCAACGGGAAAGTCGTGATCCTGGTCGGCCTTGGTAAAACGCAGGACGTTACATTGACCAGCCTTCGTATTGTGCTTCGTCGCGCGCTTCTTTCCGCGCCGTTAAAGAAACTCTTTTCGGTGGAGATCGTTCTTCATAAAGACAGTGCGGCTATCGCAGTTGCGGCTGTTGAGGCTGCGCTCATCGGAACTTATGCCTGGAGAAAGTATATTTCCCGTAAGAAAGATGACAAAACGGTGGAAAAAAAGAAGTTCCTTCTGGTGACGCGTTTTGTCAGGGAAGCTCAACTGGCAGTGGGTGTTTGTGAGGGGGTCAATTATGCGCGGGACCTGGTGAATGATAATGCGGATACAATAACCCCGGAAGTTCTTGAAAAAGTTGTCCGCGGTCTTGTGAAAGGGCAGAAACAGGCGGGGCTTGAGGTCCTGGGCAAGAAAGAGATCTCCGCCCATGGTCTTGGATTGCTTCAGGCGGTCAACCAGGGGAGTAACAAGAAACCGAGGGTTGTGATCGTGAAATATTCCGGTGCGGGCAAGAATGTGCCGTATACCGCGGTTATCGGTAAAGGCCTTACGTTTGATTCCGGCGGGTTGAACCTTAAACCGACAGGCAGTATGGAAACGATGCGTGAGGATATGAGCGGCGCTGCGGCGGTCATTGGGGTATTGAAGGTGGCCCTGGCTTTGAAGATAAAAAAGAACATTATTTTTGCTTTTGGCGCGGCCGAGAACGCGATCGACGCCAATTCCTATAAACCGGGGGATGTCGTTACCAGTTATTCCGGGAAGACGGTCGAGATCGGCAATACCGACGCCGAGGGCCGGCTGGTCCTGGCGGATGTCCTTTCTTATGTGATAAAGAATTACAATCCCGGCCGGATCATTGACCTGGCGACGTTGACCGGGGCTTGTGTGGTTGCTTTGGGTCATGACTATGCTGGGCTTCTTGGCAACAATGATGAGCTTGTCAGAAAAGTGCTTGTTAGTTCTGTGGCGACAGATGATCGTGCCTGGCAGCTGCCGATGTATCCTGAATACAAAGAGGCTATAAAGTCCAAGGTCGCGGATATTCGCAATATCAGTAATGTGCGGGGAGCGGCAGGTACGATATCCGGTGCTGAATTCTTAAGCCAGTTCGTCGGGGTTACCCCCTGGGCGCACCTTGATATTGCCGGCACGGCATTCGTTGACGGGGATTCGCATTGGTACTACGGCCATGGTGCCACCGGTTATGGGGTCAGGCTCTGTGTTCATTTCTTATTGAATAATTAACTGTAGGGGCGAGGCGGTATTTTGCCCGGATAAGGTGTTGTGGAATATCGTATTGAAACGGATAGTATGGGCGAGGTCAACGTCCCGGTGAAAATGTATTATGGTGCCCAGACCCAACGTTCACGGGAGAACTTTAAGATCGGGAACGAGCGTTTTCCCCGTGAATTTATCCGTGCCCTTGGGATGGTCAAGAAAGCCTCTGCATTGGCCAATGCGCGGTTGGGACTGATGGACCGGTTGAAAGCGGATGCGATCGCTTCTTCGGCAGAAGAGGTGATCGCGGGCCATTGGGATGCGCATTTCCCTTTGGTCATCTGGCAGACGGGAAGTGGTACACAGACCAATATGAATGTCAATGAGGTCATTTCCAATCGCGCGATCGAGCGGCTGGGGGGAGTGATTGGGTCAAAAACGCCTGTTCATCCCAATGATGATGTTAACAAAGGGCAGTCTTCGAATGATGTTTTTGCGACTGCGATGCATATCGCTGCGGCTGAAGTTTTGAAAACGGGGCTTATTTCGGTGCTGACGGATCTTGAAGGCGGCCTTGCGGCCAAAGCGATTGAATTTAAGGATATCGTCAAGATCGGGCGAACACATCTTATGGATGCCACCCCGGTGACGCTCGGGCAGGAATTTTCCGGGTATGCACAACAGGTGCATAATGCTGTTGAACGTCTTGAGGCCTGCTGGCCGCGGTTGCTGGAGCTTCCTTTGGGGGGGACAGCCGTGGGGACAGGGCTTAACACTCATATTGATTTTGACCGTACGGTTGTTCGTCTTATTGCTGAAATGAGCGGTCTTGCTTTCATTCCGGCGCGTAACAAATTTGAAGGCCTGGCCGCTCATGATGCCATGGTCGAGTTGAGCGGCGCTTTGAAATCTGCGGCCGTGGGACTAATGAAGATCGCTAATGACATCCGTTGGCTGGCTTCCGGCCCGCGCTGTGCGATCGGCGAGATCCTTATTCCTGCGAATGAGCCTGGC
The DNA here is from genome assembly GCA_903908245.1 of Candidatus Omnitrophota bacterium. GTDB lineage: Bacteria > Omnitrophota > Gorgyraeia > Zapsychrales > Fredricksoniimonadaceae. Next base: position 2,281 of record CAIVRE010000010.1, on the reverse strand, counting down.
AGCTCGATCATGCCTGGCAAGGTGAACCCGACCCAGTGCGAGGCAATGACCATGGTCTGCGCGCAGGTGATGGGCAATGACGTGACGGTCACCATCGCCGGCGCATCCGGGAATTTTGAATTAAATGTGTATAAGCCCGTTATCATTTTTAATGTTCTGCAATCCATGGAGTTATTGATGGGGGCCGTGGCCGGGTTCAAGAGGCTTTGTATCGATGGGATCAAGGCGGACCATCAGCGGATCAAGGAGCATCTTGACCGCTCGCTTATGCTTGTCACCGCGCTGGTCCCGAGCATCGGTTATGACAAGGCCGCAGAGGTGGCCAGGAAAGCGTATTATGAGGGGGTCACCCTGAAAGAGGCGGCGCTGTTCTTGAGGGTGATCTCGGCCGAGGATTTTGACCGGATTGTCCGGCCTGAAGAAATGATCAAACCATTTTAAGGGGACCTATGCCTGCAAAAATGATGACAAATCCTGCCGAACGTCGCTGTGCCCTTCGCGCCAATCGTGTTGTGGCCATTCAGCATCGTTTGATCAAACGTCATTCCAAAAAGCTCGACAGCAGCTGGAGCCTGTCGACCACACAGAATATGAGCATCAGCGGGATGCTTTTTTTGAGTGACAAGCCCTATAAAGTAGGCGATGTGGTCGAAGTGAGCGTTGTGATGTCGGGTATTATTGATATCGTTAAGGGAAGCGCGCAGGTGGTGCGCGTCGTTGAGGGGGGCGATACATCGTATGACATCGCCGTAAGATTTATCACCGAGAAACCGAAGTCCCGTTCGGCGAAGGCGCACCGGTAGGTCCAATTGGCCGGGCAGGCGCAAGGCGTGCCCGGCTTTATTTACTTTTTGAACTCGGCAACCAGTTTCTGCACCACATCTTTCGCATCACCGAATATCATCCGGGTATTATCGTAATAAAAAAGTTCGTTCTCGACCCCGGCAAAACCTGAAGCCATCGAGCGTTTGATCACAAAGACAGTCCTGGCTTTAAAGGTTTCAATGATCGGCATTCCGTAGATAGGGGATGCCTTGTCGTTCAATGCCGCGGGGTTGACCGTGTCGTTGGCTCCGATCACAATGGCGACATCCGTTGATCCCATCAACGGGTTGGCCTGTTCCATCTCTAAAAGTTGATCATAAGGGATGTTCGCTTCCGCCAGGAGGACATTCATATGCCCCGGCATACGGCCGGCCACGGGATGAATGGCGAATTTGACCTCACAGCCGTTGTTTTCCAGGGCCAGTGTCAGCTCGCGCACCGCATGCTGGGCCTGGGCAACGGCCATGCCGTAGCCCGGGGCGAAGATCACGGTTTTCGCGGCTTCCAGGATGAGCTGGGCGTCTTCAATAGAAATGGGGTGCGCTTCTTTCCTGATACTATCCGAGGATTTCTTTTTGGTTTGTCCGAACCCGCCAAAGATGACATTGACCAGTGAACGGTTCATGGCTTTGCACATGATGATGCTTAGAATGATCCCGTTGGCGCCGACCAGAGCGCCGACCACGATCAGCAGGGTGTTATTGATCACAAAGCCTGTCGTGCAGGCCACAATACCGGAATAACTGTTTAGGACCGAGATCACCACCGGCATGTCGGCGCCGCCGATAGGGATGACCAGGAAGATGCCGAATAACGACGACAGCGCAAGGAATGTGTAGAAAGCCGTTGTCTGCTGCGGATGCATCAGAAAATATGTGCCGGAAGTAATGATCCCAAGGAGGATCGCCAGGTTGACCCATTGCTGTCCCGGGAATTTGATGGCCTTGCCGGGGAGCCGTTCGCTTAATTTGCCCCATGCGATGATAGAACCGGTAAAAGTAAGGGCTCCGATAACGACGGAAATATACAACATGAAAGACTCGACCGCGCCGATCGCAAAGAAGGGCAGGTGAAGCAGCTTTTCATAGTGGACCCAGTCCACAAAGACACTGGCCAGCGCGCCGCAGCCATGCAGCAGGGCGATCATTTCGGGCATCTGGGTCATGGCGGCCTTGAAGGCGACGAACGCGCCGAGGCTCGAGCCGATGATGAGGCCAAGAATGATCCATTGGTAACTGATGATGTGGTGGCCGGCCAGGGTCGCGATGACCGCGAGCAGCATTCCGGTTGCCGAGAGGGAGTTCCCCCGGCGTGCCGTGACCGGGGAGGAAAGGAATTTGAGGCCGAAAGCAAAAAGGATAGAGGCTATAATATAGGTGATCTGGACCAGGAAATCGAGGTTCATCAGGCGCCATCCTTCTTTTTGAACATTTTAAGCATGCGTTCTGTCACCAGG
>CAIVRE010000009.1 GCA_903908245.1 Candidatus Omnitrophota bacterium | reverse complement strand
TTGATAAACAAAAAGAATTGGGCAACAAACACACAAATATCATTTGGAAGTTTCTTGTTTTTCGTCATAATCAGCATGAAATAGAAAAAGCTAAAGGTATGGCGGATGAACTGGGGATCGCGATCAATTTTGCTTACGCTACAGCTTTCGGGGAGTATGTTTCTACGTTAGAAGAATATAATGGGACTGATTTTAACAAGAAATATTCCAGGCAATATGATCCACAGTGTTCGCAATTGTGGAAAAGCCCTACTATTCATTCTAACGGGGATGTTTTACCTTGTTGTCAGACGTATCATTCCAAATACGTTTTAGGTAATATATTCCAACAGGATTTTAAAGATATCTGGAACGGCGCAAGATATCGGCATATGAGGCAGGTGGTTACCGGCAAGGTTGCGTCAGACCCGTCTCTTTTTTGTTGTCGTTGTTTTTTTATGGAAACTCCAAAAATTCCGTAGAAATTTTTGGAGAGGTGGCAGAGTGGCCGAACGCGGCGGTCTTGAAAACCGTTGACTCAAAAGGTCCGTGAGTTCGAATCTCACCCTCTCCGTTTTATTTTACAGTGTTTCTTTGAGTGAGATTCGAATTGAGCCCCGCTGGATGCGACGAACAGGAGCATCCTAAGGCGGGGCGAGTGGCCGACCCGAAAGGAGCCCCGAAGGGCGACTGGAGGGCGCCGAATCTCACCCTCTCCGTTTTATTTGAAGTGAGACCCGAATATCTTTTTGCGCAAAACCCTCTTTTTATATGTGAGAGGGTTTTGTGCGTTTGTTTTTCTTCAATTTTCTCTTCTCTATTGCAATCGAGTCTAGTAAAATAATTATATTAAAATACATATACTAAATTTTTTATAAGGCCTCTATGTCAAAAGAATTCGACAAACAATTGCTTAATACGATCATTATCCAGGTCGTCAAAGAAACATTCAAGAAGCTTCTTCGTATCGAACCGGTATCCGAACCGGTGGCGATGGAGCGGGATATTATTGAATTTGACGGCCATATGCGGGTTTTTCCAATGGAAAAATTCAACGGTCCGGTGCTCATTGCTTGTGTGAATTTTTTTCGTACCCAGAAAGACCTTGATGATGATGCTGCCGTCGGCGCTTTTATCATGTTCATCAAGGAAGACCTGGCGGAAAAGCTGCTCAAGGCTTTCGACCGCCCTCTTAAAGACGGGGATAATGAAGAGTCATTGCTGGATAATACCGCCGACTTTTGCAGTCTTTTGGCGGGTAATTTGAAGAAAGAGCTGGTATCATCCGGGTATGCGGACCTTTTGATCTCTCCGCCGTCCAAATATAAAAACACTGTTCCTGATGGCGTTCCTTTTGATTATGAGCTTTATCATAAGCAGGAGATCCCGTTCCATTTCTGGAATCAGAAGAGTGTTGTGATCGAAGCCTGCATGGGCTATGTTCCGCAAAAATAGTGGGGTGTTTTATGTCCATTTTTTGGGATCCTCGTTCTCGCAAGCCGCGGCCATGGATCTATCTGTTCTTTATTCTTCTTACAGCGGGTATTTTTCTGGCCATTTATAATTTCGGGAGTTCGCGGGCCAGCAAGATCGAGCGGGAGAGCAAGAATTCTGTCGAGGAGTTTAAGTGATCCGTGCCATTCTTCTTATTTCCTGTCCGGACCAGAAAGGGATCACTGCGGCTGTTACTGATTTTGTTTTCAGGCATGGCGGGAATATCCTTCACGCCGCCCAGCATACCGATGCCCAGGCCGGTGTTTTTTTTATGCGCATTGAATGGGATATGTCCGGATTTACTGTTCCGCGTGAGGGGATAGAAGGGGCCTTTCAACCGCTGGCGCTGCGTTTCAGGATGAATTGGCGGCTGCATTTCTCTGACGAGAAGACCCGTGTGGCGGTTTTTGTCTCCAGGCATATGCATTGCCTTCTTGACCTGATGTCCCGTTATCAGGCCGGGCAGCTTCCCAATTGTGAGATAAGCCTTATTGTCAGTAATCACGCGGAGGTTGAGCCTTTTGCCCGGCAATGGGGTATTGAGTTCCTGCATACGCCGGTCACTCCCGAGATCAAGGTTCAGGCCGAAGGCCGTCAGCTGGCGGGCTTGAGCGCCAAAGGGGTTGGGCTGGTTGTTTTGGCCAGGTATCATCAGATCCTTTCCGGTGAATTTATCATGCATTTTAATGACCGGATCATTAATATCCATCATTCGTTCCTGCCGGCGTTCGTGGGCGGGAATCCGTATGCCCAGGCGTATGAAAAAGGGGTCAAGATCATCGGGGCCACCAGTCATTATGTGATCGCGGACCTTGACCAGGGGCCTATTATTGAGCAGGATACCGTGCGGATCGACCATCGTCATTCCGTGCAGGACCTTATTGATGAAGGGCAGGACCTTGAGCGCCGGGTGCTTTACAGGGCTGTCCGCTGGCATCTGGAACACAAGATCCTTTGTTACGGGAATAAAACTGTTATTCTAGAGTGAGCTTATGAAAAACATGCAGATGCAGTCCCTTCAAAATTCCTCTGTTGTGGTCAGGTTCCAGGTTTTCTTTATTGTCCTGGCGCTGCTTCCGCTGTCGATCCTGATGTATCTTTATTATCAGTTGAAAGTTGACGGGCAGGTAAGCCTGTCTGTTGATGACCTTAATACGGTGCTTATTTTTGTGGTGGTGGGGATCGCGACCGGTTATTGGGCTATGCGGGCGTTGTTGATCAATCTGGTGGATGTTACCAGGACCAGCGCGGGGAAACTGCGCGAGATCATGGGGACGGAAAAGATCCAGGACCTTCTTAAAGGGGATGAGAACGAGATCGCGATCCTGACGCGTACTTTCCGTGAGATCACTTCCCGCCTTGAGGAGAATGTGGCCAGCCTTCAGACCGCCAAGAAGACGCTTCAGTCGGTTTTGACCCGGGTGGGGCATGGCATTTCGAATATCCGCAACATTGATTCGTTCCTTGACCTTATTGTTGAGACAATAACCGAGGCGTTATCCGGCAAGCAGGGTTTCCTGCTTTTGGTCGACAGGGAAAAGAAGTCTCTGACGGTCAAGACGGTATTCGGCGCGTCGATGGAGTCTTTTGACAAGACATGGTTTTCCCTGGAAACGAGCCCTTTCGCTCCGGCGATCATTGCGCGTACGGCACTTATTATCCCGAAAGTCCAGTATCTGTCCGGTGGTGAGAACCGGGCTGCGGAAGGCCTGGAATTCCCGGTGATCTGCGCGCCCCTGCTCTTTCATAATGAAGTGATGGGCGTTATTGCTGTTTCGGGCCGTAAGGTCACGGCGCCGTTCCAGGAAGAAGAAATGGTGCTTTTGCTTAATCTTGCCACACAGACAGCCGTGGCGATCGAGAACTCCAAATTGAGCGCGGATGTCGGGAAAACATATTTTGAAACGCTTTCGGCTCTTGCGATGGCGGTTGAGGCCAAAGACGATTATTCGCGCGGACATCTGGACAGGGTTGGCCAGTATGCTGTTTCCATAGCCCAGTATATCGGGCTGCCACCGGGAGAGGTAGGGGACCTCAGGGACGCGGCCAGGATCCATGATGTGGGCAAGATCGGGATCATGGATGAGATCCTGATCAAGCCGGCCCCTTTGAATGACCAGGAATGGCTGATCATGAAACGGCATCCGGAAATAGGGGAAGGGATCATTCGGCCCATATCGTCCTTGCAGCCTTTGTGCGACATGGTGCGCCATCATCACGAGAAACTTGACGGAACGGGGTATCCCGACGGGTTAAAAGGGGATCAGATAACCCTTCCGGTCCGGATCCTTGCCATTGCGGATATCTATGATGCGCTGACATCCGACCGTCCGTACCGCAAGGCCCTGCCTTATTCAGAGGCTATGAGGACCCTTCGGGATATGAAAGACAAGATCGATCAGAAGATCGTTGATTCCCTCGAAAAGATCGTTTGCCCTCCCAACAAGAGCTGAAAAAAGTGTTTACAGGCTTTTAATTGTGTGTATATTGTTTACAACATTTAAATTCTTCCAGCAGGAAAATTCCGGTGTCAGATATGGAGTCTGCAAGCGTAAAAAGTTGTCTTCTTGTTAAGTCTATTTGGGACAGTGAATTAATGTCTTGTGTTTGAAAAACGCCCTGCGAAAACGCAGGGCGTTCATGTTTAATGGCTTGTTTAACAATTAATGCTTCGGGAAAGCATAAAGAAAGAGGGATGGGATTATGGCACGTAAGATCTATACACTTGATGGTAATGAAGCCGCGGCGTACATCGCGTACCGTTGTTCGGATGTGGCGGCGATCTATCCTATTACTCCGTCGTCCACGATGGGGGAATTGGCGGATGAATGGGCGGCGGCGGGTATCAAGAATATCTGGGGTTCTATCCCCATGATCCAGGAAATGCAGTCTGAGGGCGGTGCCGCCGGTACTGTCCATGGAGCGCTGCAGACAGGGGCGATGACCACCACTTTTACCGCTTCTCAAGGGCTGCTGCTGAAGATCCCCAATATGTACAAGATCGCCGGCGAGTTAACTTCGACGGTGTTCCATGTATCGGCTCGCTCGCTGGCGGTTCAGGCGTTGTCTATTTTCGGCGATCATTCGGATATTTATGCGGCCCGTCAGACCGGTTTCGCGATGCTGGCATCCGGCAGTGTCCAGGAAGTGATGGACCTTTCCCTGATCGCGCATGCTGCGACCCTGGAAAGCCGTATCCCGTTCCTGCATTTCTTCGATGGTTTTCGTACATCCCACGAAGTTGCCAAGATCGAGATGCTTGATGAGAATGATATCAAGGCTTTTATTACCGATGACCTGGTGATCGCGCACCGCAATCGCGCGCTTACGCCTGATCTTCCGGTGATGCGCGGTACGGCCCAGAACCCGGATGTGTATTTCCAGGGCCGCGAGACCGTGAATCCCTTTTATTCCAAGTGCCCCGGGATCGTCCAGGACATCATGAACAAGTTCGCCAAGCTGGTTGGCCGTCAGTATAACCTGTTTGATTATTATGGCCCGGCGGATGCCGAGCGCGTTATTGTCGTAATGGGCTCCGGGATCGAGACCGTTCAGACCACGATCGATGCTCTGGTTAAAAAAGGCGAAAAGGTCGGTGTGATCAAGGTCCGCCTGTACCGTCCGTTCTCTGTTAAGCATTTTGTTGCAGCCCTGCCCAAGACGCTTAAGTACCTGTCTGTCCTGGACCGTACGAAAGAACCTGGTTCCATTGGCGAGCCTTTGTATCAGGATGTTGTCAATGCCCTGTTCGAGGCTCAGCAGGAAGGCCTGCTCAAGTCTGTTCCCAAGGTGGTGTGCGGGCGCTATGGCCTCTCGTCCAAGGAGTTTACGCCGGCGATGGTCAAGGCGGTTTTTGACGAGATGAAGAAGCCTGCCCCGAAGAATCATTTCACGGTGGGCATTAATGATGACGTTTCCCATACCAGCCTGGAAGTGGATGAATCTTTTATCGTTGAGGACCCCAAGAGCGTGTGCTGTCTGTTCTACGGTCTTGGGGCGGATGGAACGGTCGGCGCGAACAAGGCGACCATCAAGATCATCAGCGAGAATACCCCGAATTACGGCCAGGGTTATTTTGTTTATGATTCCAAAAAGTCAGGGTCAATGACCTTTTCGCATTTGCGGTTCGGGCCAAACCCGATCCACGCTCCGTACCTGATCGGTAAGGCGAATTTTATCGGTTGCCATCAGTTCGTTTTCCTGGAGAGGTATGATGTCCTTAAGGATGCGGCGGAAGGCGCGGTCTTTCTGCTTAACAGCCAGTTCGCCGCGGACAAGGTTTGGGATAACCTGACCCGTTTGACCCAGCAGCATATTATTGAAAAGAAGCTCAAGTTCTTTGTTATTGACGCTTACGCGGTCGCTAATGAGACCGGCATGGGCGGCAGGATCAATACGATCATGCAGACCAGTTTCTTTTATATCTCCGGCGTCCTGCCGAAAGAGGAGGCCATTGCCCAGATCAAGAAGTCGATCGAAAAGGCGTATGGCAAGAAGGGGGCGGATGTTGTTGCCCAGAATTTCAAGGCGGTCGACACGACCATTGCCAATTTGCACGAAGTGAAGGTGCCGGCGGCTGTTTCCAGCAAGATCGAATTGAAGTCGCCTGTTTCCGGAATGCCGACCGAATTCGTGAAGACGGTCACCTCCGAGATCATTGCCGGCCGCGGCGACAAGTTGCCGGTCAGTAAAATGCCCGTTGATGGCACATTTCCGACGGGGACGACGATGTATGAAAAGCGCTGTATTGCGCTGGAATGTCCTGCCTGGGATTCCGAGACGTGTATTCAGTGCGGCAAGTGCGTGCTTGTTTGCCCGCATGCGGTTATCCGCAGTAAAGTCATTGATCCGGCAAACCTGAAAGGCGCTCCCGCGTCGTTTATTACTGTCGGTGCGAAGGATAAGGAATTCGCCGGGCAGCAGTTCCGTATCCAGATCGCCGCGGAAGATTGCACAGGGTGCGGTGTTTGTGTTTCCGCGTGCCCTGCAAAGAGCAAAAAGGATCCGACGAAAAAAGCGATCAATATGACGCCGATCCTGCCTATTCGTGAACAGGAAGCAAGGAATTGGGATTTCTTCTTTGCCCTTCCCGAGGTGGATCGTACGAAGGTCAAGCAGAACACAGTGCGCGGCGTGCAGTTCCTGCAGCCGTTGTTCGAGTTCTCCGGCGCCTGTGCCGGTTGCGGTGAAACACCGTATATTAAACTGGTCACCCAGCTTTTCGGCGACCGTGCGGTCATTGCGAATGCGACGGGATGCACATCGATCTACGGCGGGAACCTTCCGACTACGCCTTATACCAAGAACCTGGCAGGGCATGGCCCGGCCTGGTCGAATTCCTTGTTCGAGGACAATGCCGAATTCGGGCTTGGGTTCCGTCTGGCGATCGACAAGAAAGCCGAGAATGCTTCCGAACTTCTTAAAAAGATGGAAGGACAGATCGGCGCTGATCTGGTCAGTGCGCTTCTCGGGGCGGATCAGAGCGAGGAGGCGGGGATCGTTGAACAGCGCAAGCGTATCGCGATCCTTAAGGCTAAACTCAAGGGTAACAGCAGTTCGGATGCGAAGCATTTGTTGTCGCTGGTGGATTATCTGGCTCAAAAGAGCGTCTGGATCTTCGGCGGCGATGGCTGGGCCTATGATATCGGTTTCGGCGGGCTTGATCATGTGCTGGCGCAGGGCCGTAACGTGAATGTCCTTGTGCTGGATACCGAGGTCTATTCAAATACCGGAGGGCAGGCTTCCAAGTCTACGCCTCGCGGCGCGGTGGCGAAGTTTGCGGCGGGCGGAAAGACCCTCCCCAAGAAAGACCTTGCGCGCATTATTATGACCTATGGCCATGTGTATGTGGCGACGGTTGCGGTCGGCGCTAAAGATGAGCACACGGTCAAGGCGTTCATGGAAGCCGAGAAGTATCCGGGTGCGTCGTTGATCATTGCCTACAGTCATTGTATCGCCCATGGTATCAACATGGCGGGCGGGTTGACGGAACAGAAGATGGCGGTTGAGACGGGTCATTGGCCGTTATTCCGTTATAATCCGTCCCTCATTAATGAAGGCAAGAATCCGCTTACGCTGGATTCTGCGGCTCCGAAGGTCAAGTTCAGTGAGGAAGCCAACCGCCAGCAGCGGTTCAAGGTCCTTCAGAAGTCAAATCCTGCGGAAGCCGAGCGGCTTATTAAGCTTGGCCAGGAGGATATTGACCGTAAATGGGCGATCTATGAAACACTGGCGGCTCAGGCAGCAGCGGTCGTAAAAACGGTTCAACCGTAATAATGTAGGGGAGGGTCCCAAACCCTCCCCTATGGTATTTTTTGATTGAATATAAAATAATGAAAGCAGGTTTTTATGGCAGGGGATATTCCGCAAAAGATCCAGAATTTGGAGAAGGTCTTTAATCCGAAAAGCGTTGCCATTGTCGGCGCGTCATCTGAACCGGGCAAGGTCGGGTATCAGATATTGAACAATGTGATCCAGAACGGCTATAAGGGAAAGATCTATCCTGTTAACAGAAAGGCGACCGAGCTTCTTGGCCTGCCGTGTTTTCCGTCATTGCTGGATGTTCCCGGTGATATTGATTTTGCGGTGATCGCGGTTCCGGCTCCCCTGGTCGAGGGCATTCTCAAGGAGTGTGTACAGAAGAATGTGAAGGGGACGGTTATTATTACTTCCGGATTCTCCGAGATCGGCAAGGTCAAGGAAGAGCAGGTGTTAAAAGATATTGCGGACAAGCATAATATCGCGATGCTGGGGCCCAATACGTTCGGGTTCGTTTATTCTCCGGCGAAATTGAACGCGTCTTTCGGCCCGACAGAGGTTTTGCCGGGTACGATCGCGTTTGTTTCGCAGAGCGGCGCCATGGCGATCTCGCTCATGGGTTGGACGATGATGGAGAAGATCGGCCTTGCGGCGGTTGTCAGCCTGGGGAACAAGGCGGATATCGGGGAGAAAGAGCTCATTGAGTATTTTAATGATGACCCGCATGTAAAAGTGATCCTGATCTATATGGAAGGTATCAAGGACGGGCGCAAGTTCCTGTCGACGGAGATCAGAAAGCCTGTCGTGATCCTGAAGTCCGGTTCATCTTCGCGCGGTGCGCAGGCGGCGGCATCCCATACGGGTTCATTGTCGGGTTCCGACAAGATCTATTCAGCGGTGTTCAATCAGCTTGGCATGATGCGCTGCCGGACCTTTACCGAGGCGTTCGGCGCGGCGTGTACGCTTTCACAGCCTATGCCCAAGGGTGAGGATTCGCTGATCATTACGAACGGCGGTGGTATTGGCGTGAGCGCTACCGACGAATGTGAGGTCTTTGGCATCAAGCTCTTGGAAGACCCTGTGTGGTTGGAAGCAAAATTCCGTCAGACCATGCCCGAGTTCGGAAGCACAAAGAATCCCATTGATGTGACGGGCGGCGGCGGTTGTGAAAGTTATCGCAAGGCGGTCAGGATCGCGCTGGCGGAAGACAAGGTCAAGTCGTTGATCGTTCTTTACTGCGAGACTGCGGTCACGGACCCGGTGCAGGTGGCCAAGGCGATCGTGGAAGAATATGATGCCGGCGGCCGCAACAAGCCCTTGGTGGTGGCGATCGTTGGCGGTGAACGTTCGCGTGAGGCCATCCAGGTTTTTCATGAAGCGCAGATCCCCGCCATGACCGAGGTGCGCGAAGCCGTGGCGGGCTTGAAAGCCCTTTATACCTGGCAGGAAATTTCTTTGCGTTCAAAGGAGAAAGCGCAGGTCCCCGAGATCCCGGCGGCTGCGCTTGCGATCATTGAGTCTATCCGCAAGGAAGGGCGCACGTTCCTGCTCGAGCATGAATCCCGCAAGGTCCTTGAGATCTGCGGCGTTCCGATGCCCAAGTGGGGTTTTGCCACGACGGCGGAAGAAGCGGTGAAAGAGGCTGAAGCAAAGAAGATGTACCCGATCGCCATGAAGATCGCGTCGGTTGATATTATCCATAAGTCGGATGTGGGTGGCGTTATCCTTAACATCAAGAATGCGGAGGAACTTAAAGCCAAGTTCGCGCTGATGATGGAGACGGTCAGGAGGAATGCCCCCAAGGCGGATCTTCTGGGTGTGAACCTTTGTCAGATGGTCGACGGCCTTCAGTGCATCGTGGGGATGAATAAAGACCCGCAGTTCGGCCCGGCTGTCATGTTCGGCCTTGGCGGTATTTTTGTTGAGGTACTCAAGGATGTGTCGTTCCGTATTGTCCCTTTCAATGAGAATGAGGCTCAGCGTTTGGTGGGTGAGATCAAGGCCAAGAAACTTCTGGATGGTTACCGTGGTCAAGGCGCGCATAAAGAATCGATCATCAAGACCTTGATGGCCATTCAAAAGATCGCTGCGCACGTGAAAGAAGTGGATATTAACCCGTTGATCACGAATAAAGACGGTTCTTTTGCCGTTGATGCCCGGATCATCCTTTAAACGGAGTTTTTATGGCAGTTAATCCTGTTCTTGAAACTATTGCGAATCGTCGTAGTATCCGCCGCTATACCGGGCGGCCGGTATCCCGTCAAGATCTTGAGACCCTGGTCCGCGCGGGGATGGCCGCTCCCTCGTCACGTGATACCCGTCATTGGTATTTTATTGTTATTGATGATGAGAGCATCTTGAATGGGCTGGTGGAAGGTTTGCCGTATGCCAAGATGATCTTGACAGCGAAGCATGCCATTGTTGTCGCCAGCGATATGGATCAGGCGCATGGGGGCACAGATGTTGATTATTGGGTGCAGGATTGTTCAGCGGCTGTGCAGAATATCCTGCTGGCGGCCCAGTCGCTGGGGCTTGGCGCCTGCTGGACCGCAGCGCATCCCCGTCCGGAAAGGGTCGCTTTTGTAAAACAGGCTCTTGGCATGCCGGATAAAGTTATTCCTTTGGCTGTTATTGCTGTCGGCTGCCCGACAGGCGAAGATAAACCGCGTGACAAATTTGATCCTGCCCGTTTGTTCTGGAATAAGTGGCAATAAAAGGAAGTATTGTTTGTTGAAGTATTGAGCAGGTATTGTTGTAAGGGCCGGGGTGCATCGGATCTTCCTCTGAAAGTGCAGAGGGGACCTAATGTGCCCCGGTTTTGTTTTCAGGGAATGCGCAGAGGAAGTGCGCTTTATATGACAGGAATGTGATGCCTATCCAGATGGAGATGGCGGCCAGTGGCAGGAAGGTGCTGGTGTGGGACAGGATCTTCAGGAACTGGAATTCGTGGTTGTGGCCCGTTACATCAAGGACGATCCTTACGAACAGGAGAGGTTTGAAGAACCAGGCCCAGTCCCTCTTTTTGTTAAAGGCGTAATTGAACAGGGGGGGCAGGCAGATGATGGTGATCCCTGTCCTCATAATGGCCAGATAGTAGAATATCCTGGCCGGTGGATGGAAGGCCCCGAGGATGTGGTAATAGACGAACGCTTCAGAGTGAGGTGTCCACAGAACAGCCAGCTCTTCCAGGCACAGCCAGGCAAAGAGGATAAAATAGGATTTTTCAAATAATCGTTCCGGTAATTTCATAGTCTGCATTATAGCATGATTTATCCGCACAAATCGCGTCATCCTCTTGTTTTCTTATACTTTATAGTAAATACTTATGATGTTGTACTTTAAACATTTTAAATAAGTATTTTATGAGAATGACGCTGTTGAGAAAATGCCTTTCCATATTCTTGTCCGGGATCTTCATCTTAACGGGTGTAGCTCCGGCCCGGGGTTCTGAATTTTTACCTGCGGCAGGACAGATGGTCCATTTTTCCGGGGCTTTTACCGCTCCGGAGCTTGTGGGAGTGCGTGTTTATTCGGATCAGCCGTTCCGGTTCGATTTTATTCTGGATAAAGGCGACACGCCGGACGATGGCCATGATTGGCAGGATGAATCGCAACGATTGATCAAGTATTTTCTTGCGTCCCTTACGATCCCCGAAAAAGACCTTTGGGTTAACCTTTCTCCTGAAGAAAAAGACCGTATCGTCCCCGAGGCGTTTGGCCTGACAGAAATGGGCCGCGATCTTTTGCAGCAGGATTATCTCTTAAAGCAGATCGCTGCGTCGGCATTGAATCCGGATGAGGCTTTGGGCAGGGAATTTTGGGACGAGGTATACCGTCAGGCGCAAGCGAAGTTCGGGACAACGGATATTCCGGTCGATACCCGGCATCGGGTGTGGATCGTTCCGTCAGAGGTGACGGTGAACGAGAAGCCGGATGCGGCGAAAGGATCGGCGGCCGCATTGGTTGTCGGCGCGAGGCTAAAGGTCATGCTGGAGGTGGATTACCTGGCGCTTTCCAGGAAGACCGTTGCAGAGACGGGCGGGGATCCGGCGAATGTTGATGGCCTGGCCAATCAGGTCATGCGGGATATTGTTATCCCGGCGCTGGAGAAAGAGGTCAATGAAGGAGAACATTTCTCGCGCCTGCGGCAGGTGTATCATTCATTTATTCTTGCGGCCTGGTATAAAAAGAAGCTTAAGGATTCGATCGCGGCATCTATCTATGTTGACAAGAACAAGATCGCGGGGGTGGATACGGGGGAGCCGGATGCTCCTCAGAGGGTTTACGAGCAGTATCTGGAATCATTTCGCAAGGGGGTTTTTAATTTTATCAAGGAGGAAAAAGACGGATATTCCGGAGATGTCCTGCCGCGTAAATATTTTTCCGGCGGGATCGTCCTGTCGGACAGTTCAATGCGTGTCTTGCAGGTTGAGGATATTCTTAACGGGGGGAAATTCATTCCCGACAGGTGTGTGGTGGTCTCTTCTTTGGCCAGGCCAGCGGGTTGGGCTGGCCCGCCGGGGAATTTCGTTGAAGCAATAAAGCCTGAAAACGTTCTTGATATCGAGGCCAATATTCGCAGGATCACTGCGACCCGCCCGAGAGTCACACATTCATTTATGATGCGGGTTAAAGAGAAAGAGATGCTTTTTGAGGCTCGTTACAGCCGGTTATCCGAAGAAGAGAGCAGGACGCGTATTGGGGATGTTTTTGTGCTTACGGTGGTTGCCAAGGGGCAGGTGCATTTTGAGGGGGAGGTTACTGAAGTTGATCCGGAGGTATTGTCCCTGGAGTATGAAAAGCCGATGCCTGGGGACATCATCACTGATCTGACCATCAAGCGGGCATATTTCAAAAGGTTGGGCTTGCAGGGAGGCCTTTTTAAAACATTCATGGGGCAGCTTCAGCCTAAGGCAGGGCGGGTGGTTTACAGCCGTGTGGAAGAGCCGGAGACGTTGAATCTTTTGAGGCAGACCGGTCCCGAGTCCGGGTGGGGCGGCCTTGCGAATTCGCAGCTCCGTCAAACATTATTTGGCCGTACTTTTATCAGCGGGATGGCTCTTTCGTGGTTACCAACCAATGGATCGATCATCGGGTATAACCTGGATCTTCTCGATCAGGTGGTCCCGGGGTTAGGCCGGAGGCTGGGGAGCCTGTTGGAGCAGGCATCGCAGGTGGAGCGAGCTTACGGTTTGCGCGGTGCCCAGGATAAAGATGAGAATGAGCGGGAGAGGCTTAGGGGACAATATGGTTTTGACGCGATCGAAACGGTCATCGCGGAGATCGGCAGGGCGAACGGGATCATATCCCGTATTTCCGCTTTTTATGTCAAAGGAAGGCGAAGAGACCTTGGGGATCACTACGGGCAGGTTGCGGATATTCTTTCCAGGCAGATGCTTCGCCTTGGGGAATTAAGTGGTGAGGCGCAGAAGGCAGAGGCTGCTGACCTGCTTTTGGCTGATCCTTCCCAAAGCATTCAGGAGCCTTCGGGTCCGCAAGGGGTGACATTTCAGGATTATCAGAAGGAAAAAGAAGAGGCATCAGCGGGTTCGGCGGGTTTCAGGCAGAAACGGGTCGAGCGGCTTATTTTATTATCAAAACGGATCAATTTTAATTCGCTAACGCCAAAAGATGCCGGCAAGGCGGTCTCCGGGTTCGAAGTGTATATCCGGTCTTTGGCATATCGCGAGACAACCCCTGCTTTGGGGAGTAGGTTCGCGCGCGGTTATTTTACGGCTGTTCGGACCGCTTTGGCACGCGGAAAGAAGGTCTTGGAAGCAAGAATTATGGTAACGGGGGGAACGGTCCGGCTTGTGCGCCTTCCGGTATTCAGTCCGTACGCCGCACAGAGGACGTTGTCTTTGATGTATTTTACGGGACATGGCCGCAGCAGGGAGACCGCAGTGCAAGAACAGTTGGTGGCGTATGGCATTGATGAGAAGCTTGATGGATTTCCGCCGGATCTTGCCTTTGACCTTCTTCCCGAGTTCCGAGGGGACGCAAGGAAATTTTCAGCACGGGAATTGTATGAGGTGTACAGGGCCGCTGTAGTGAAAGCGAGCGGAGTGCGGGAGGTCCGTGTGCCGGTCGTGCAGATATTCGCAACGGCAGTTGGCGGTGATCCGGTCAGGACATTACGTTTTTATCTGGGTGTAGGGCTGGATATCTTTGAGGGGTGGCGAGCCCGGTCGCTGGAGGTCCCCGCGCCTGTCTCATGGGATACAAGCCCGGCGACAGTTCCAATGGCTTCTTATCTTGACTGGCTTTCGTACAAGTACGCCGCCGGAGCTTTCGATGGAGACGCCGGCTTAAAAGCTTTGGCGGTATTGGCCGAGCCGCTCAGAAAAGTGCCTTTCTTTTCATTATCATTGCGAAGGGCGGGGGATCGTGCGATGACGGTGAATAGTCTGGAAAAGTTAGTGTTTGAGGATAAAAAAGGCCGGACGTACCGTTTGCAGGAAGATCCGGGCAGGGAGGGGATGGAGTTTCGAAGTTTTGTCATTAAACCGGTTGGGTCCGATGGAGTGTCAGGCGGATCCGCGGGGTCCATCCATCGGCTGAAATGGCTTGATCATGGGTTTGGTTTAAGGCCCGGCGAGTTCGGGATCCAGATAAACAGGGTAGATATCAATGCGGATCTGCAGGGAGAGGGCATTCTTGGAGGATTTTTGAAGGCGTTGCCTCCCGAGGTCAGGTTTGTGAAAGTTACGGATATTGTTAATCCGCTTTTTGCCGTGGAGTTGTTCTCCAGGATCATCGGTGATATCCGAGTGAAGAACTTCTGTGACACCTCAAGGCCAGGGTCGCCGGAAGGTATGGCGGCACAGGACCTTCAACGATGGATCGACGAGTTCCCCTTGTTCCGTTCAAGTATGGATCTGGTCATGGACGGCAAGCCGTTGACAAACATTGCGAATCGGGAATTGCAGAAGATGAGGGATTTTGTAGTCCTTTACAAACAGATTTCCCGCAAGCATAAAGGATTGCCCCGATTAGAGGAGTTTGTCGCAACTACGCCGCCGTTTGGATCAGCTGTCATGCAGGCAGGCTTCAGGGAGCACATTTTAAAGGCATCGAAAGGCCGTTTTGACGCGCAGTTATCGCTTTTGAGCTGGCGTCCGGCGGAGAGCGTTGATCCTGCCGCATCGGTCTCGGTTGAAAAGAAAGAGAATGGGGTTGTTGATATCACGATGGCCTCCGGCGAGAAGTTTTCGATGAGGCCGATCGATGGCGAGGAGCAGATCGAAAAGATGGTGTCGGAGTGGCTTGCCATCAATAAAGATTTCGGGAGTTTGAATATTGAATTCTGGAGGATCAAAGCCCATGCCCCGGGCGCGTTCCTTGTTGAGGTGCGTTCCGGCGGAAGTTTGGTCGGCCTCTCGTTGTCGCATCTTTGGGGAGGCCTTCCTTCTAGGCGCGGGTATGTTGAGGAGAGGTATGTCTTGTCCCTGCTGGAAGTTGTCCCTGATCTCAGGGGGAAGCGTTTGGGAGAGATATTGTTCTTGAAGACGCTGGAAGAGGCGGTATCCCGTTCTGCGGTAATGGGGATCAATGCGGATGTGGCGGCCAATCCGGTCAGCCATCGATCCGGGAAAATATTATATAAGATGGGCTTCAGGAGTGTTCCGTCCTGGACTATTTTCAGGGGGGAGGAGATCCCGGAAGATGGGGTTAAGCCCGGGGATGAGGAGCTTTTGGAGGAATGGTGGGGGGTGTCTTTGAAGGATGCCGAGGGAGCCCTTCAGCGCTTATATCCGTTAAAAGACAGCGCGGATAATCCGACCCGTTATCTCCAGCTGGACCTTCCCGGGTTTGGGCCTGAGGCTGAGTCCATTCGTGTTGATGCGCCGTTGGATGAGGCCGAGAAGGGCGGTATTGACCTTGGCGCCGGGACGATGGATATGAAGGTCCAGGGACAGGCTGGTGGTTTTTATTTCAACATCAGCCCTGAAGAGCTTAAAGTTTATCAGGATGCCCCGGGATTGACCCCTGTCATATATAGTATAAAGCCGTTGGAAAGTTTTCCCCGGTTCTTTGGAGCGGGCGTTAATTAAGTTCCCATCGTGTCGCTTTAATTCCAGGGATCTTGTGGTACAATGCTTTTTATGGATCAGAGATTCTACGATAAAGTTGAGAAAGTTTGTGAACAGGACCCTCGTTATAAGGAAGGGGCCTATGAATTCGTTATGGAAGCCCTTCATTATACGCAGCGCCGGTTCAAGAAAGAGCGTCATGTGACAGGAGACCAGCTTTTGACGGGGATCAAGGATATGACGGTCAGGAAGTTCGGTCCGCTGGCCTTGAATGTCCTGCATCACTGGGGGGTTAAGAGTACGGAGGATTTTGGCCATATTGTGTTTAATATGGTTTCCCATCAGCTTCTGGCAAAGCAGGATGACGATACATTCGACAGTTTCCGCAATGGGTATGATTTTGAAGAGGTGTTCCATAAAGGGTACCGCCGCCAGTTGGAGCGGGAGATCGGGCGTATCAGGTAAGGGCAAAATTATTCGAGGGGGGCGTTAAAATGGTACCACTATTGATCGTTCTTGGCGTCGTGGTTGTCGTTGTTATGATGGTTGTCGGGATGTACAATGCGCTGGTTCAGATGCGTGTGTCATTTCAAAATGCCTGGTCACAGATCGATGTCCAGCTTAAACGCCGGCATGATCTTATCCCGAATCTGGTAGAAACGGCCAAGGGGTACATGACCCATGAACGCGGCACTTTGGAGAGTGTGACAAAAGCGCGTCAGATGGCGGTGGACGCAAGCTCGATCCAGGACAAGCTGGCGGCCGAGAATATGCTCACCTCGACATTGCGCAGTTTGATGGCGGTGGCGGAGAATTATCCGAACCTTAAGGCCGACCAGACCATGTTGCGCCTTCAGGAAGAGCTTACCACGACCGAGAACAAGATCGGGTTCGCCCGGCAATATTATAATGACGAGGTCAGCCGTTATAATACGGCGATCCAGACTTTCCCTAATAGTATTATCGCCGGGCAGTTCGCGTTCCAGCCCGCAGAATTTTTCAAGCTTGATGATGTCGCCGAGCGGAATGTTCCACAAGTAAAATTTTAAAATGCCCTACTCTTTCGTTGAGATCGAGCAAAGCAAGTCCCGCTCAATCCAATGGTCGCTGGCTTTCCTTGTAGTTCTTTATGTCCTGGGGGCTTTGCTGATCGTCTGGGTGGTCAAGTATTACCTTTTTAACTCGGTCCATGACCGGTTCGACGGGCTGAGAATCTCCCCTTTAAGCTTATTGGACCTGCCGACCATTTCGTGGACCATGGGGGGCGCTCTTGTTCTCAGCGCGGTGCATTGGTTCGCGTCCACCGATGCCCTGATCGACAAAACCCTCCAGTATATGTCCGGCCGCATTGCGGATCCCCAGAAAGACGATGAACGGGTATTCCGGAATGTTGTCGAGGAGGCATCCGTTGCTACCGGCGGAAAGTACCGGATCGAGGCGTATCTTATCCCTACAGCGGCGATGAACGCTTTTGCCCTGCAGGATTTTCAGGGGCGTTCGGTCATAGGGATCACGGAAGGCCTTCTTAAGCGCCTTAACCGGGAGCAACTGGAAGCCGTGGTCGCGCACGAAGCGGGGCATATCGCGACCGGGGACTGCCTGGAAACCACGGTCACCAGCGTTGTATTCAAGGCTTTTGATACTATTTGTGATATTTCGCGGCGGATGCTTTTTTACGGAAATATCTCCGGCGGAAGCCGTTCTTCTTCCCGGCGTGATAGTGGCGGTTCTTTTGTTGTTCTGCTGCTGATCGTTTTTCTGATCGCGCTGGCGCTTAAGTTCATCGGGTATCTGGGGTCTTTGTTCATTTCCCGTCAGAGGGAATACCGCGCGGATGCCATGGCTGTTCAATTGACGCGCAATCCCCTGGCATTGGCGGAAGCCCTGCATATTATTGATCAGCGCTGGAAAGGCGCCGGTATCCCGGGTGAGAACATGGACGCGATCTTTATTTTGAGCCCCCGTCAGAGCGCGTATGATGATAATGAGGATCTGTTCTCGGATCTGTTCTCGACCCATCCTCCGATCAAGAAGCGTGTCGGCATTTTACTGGATATGGCTCACGCCAAAGAGGCCGACTTGGATAATGCGCTCAATAGGGCCAAGTCCCGCTTTGAGACGCTTCATCCTGGTCCAGCGGCGCAAACTTCCGCGACATTGGGAGACATTCCGGCTATACCTGTCCCTGTTCCTCTTCCTGTCCCAGGAGGCCTGGGGATGCCTGTTGGCCCGGGGAACGCGTCATTGGTTTTCGGTAAGCCCGTTATTCCGGCGGCCAAGGACCAGTGCCCCCGGTGTCAGTCTATGCTTGTTCCTGCTGTTTATGAGGGGGTTCAGATAAAGAAATGTCCCTCCTGTCAGGGGGCTTTGGTCGGGGAGATGGATGTGCTTCACATTGTGGCTACGAAAGAAGTGCAGTTTGATGAGCGGATCAGGGATCTGGCACGGATGACCCGTGAACAGGTCGTGGTTTTGCGGAGCAATCCTTTCGACCAGATCTATGACCAGAAGAGCATTGTTTGTCCGTCATGCCTGGATGTCCGTCAGAAGATGACACGCCGGTTCATTAATCCGAAATATCCGGTTGAAGTCGATAAATGCAAGATTTGTGCACGGGTGTGGTTCGACCGTGACGAACTCGAGATCTTGCAGTGCCTTTATGAAAGCGATCAGCTTGCTGCAGTGAAAAACTAATGCCTGCATTGGATGAGACCTCTGTTCAGTTCTTAAAAGGAGTCGGCCCGGCTCGAAAGAAGCTGTTCGGGAATCTGGGTGTTCACAGTATCGAGGACTTGTTATATTTTTTTCCCCGGCGTTATGAGGACAGACGCAAGATCACCCCTATCAGCGCGTTAAAACCCGGTGAAATGCAGGTGGCCGCGGGTTTTGTGTCGGCCAAGGGAGGCCGGCGGTCGTTCTTTAACAGGAAGCACCTCTTCGAGATCATCCTGGAGGATGATGATGCCAAGGTGTTTTGTACCTGGTTCAATCAGCCTTATCTGGCCAATTATTTTCATCCGGGTGATAAAGTCGTGGTTTACGGACGTGTCGAGGTCTTTAACAGCAAGATCCAGATCGTGAGCCCCGAGTATGAGATCATTACCGACGGGGATGAGACGTTGTCGACTGGAAGGATCGTGCCGGTATATCCGTTGACCAAGGGCATAGGCCAGCGGTATCTGCGCAAGGTGATGTGGTATGCGTTGGAGCATTATGCGGGTGACCTGGCAGATGTGATCCCTGCCGCGGTGCGTGAACGTCAGGCCCTTTGGCCTGTCGGGAAGAGTCTTCGTCAGGTGCATTTCCCTGATGATGAAAAGGCACAGGAGTCGGCCGATCACCGGTTGTGTTTTGACGAGTTTTTTTTATTTCAGGTTTCGGTGATCCTCAGGCGCTTGAGCTTTCTTAAGAAGAGAGGCTTTGCGCACTTTATCCCCAAAGAATTCCATGAACGGTTCCTGCGGGCTTTTCCGTTTTGCCTGACCGCAGCCCAGGGGCGGGCCATTGCTGAAATTGCGCAGGATATGCAAAAGAAGACTCCCATGCTTCGTCTTTTGCAGGGGGATGTCGGTTCGGGCAAGACCGTGGTCTCGTTCTTCGGGTGTTTGGCCGCGGTCACCAATGGCCATCAGGCCGCGCTGATGTGCCCGACAGAGATATTGGCGGAACAGCATTTTGTCACGTTCACGCAGTATTTTTCCGAAGGCCCTTTTGGCGAGGTCAGGGTGGCGTTGCTTAACAGCGCACTCAAGAAGAAAGATAAAGAGGCCCTTTATGCCCGTATCAAGGCCGGTGAGGTGGATGTGGTTATTGGAACGCACGCCTTGCTGGAAGAAGGGGTGGAGTTCAGGGATCTGAGTTTTGTTGCGGTGGATGAACAGCATAAGTTTGGCGTTAAACAGCGCGCGCTGTTATCATCTAAGGGGGAGAATCCCGATGTGCTGGTGATGACAGCGACCCCTATCCCGCGGACGCTTTGCCTGACCCTTTACGGCGACCTGGATGTGTCGGTGATCGATGAAAAGCCTGAAGGGCGTGGCGCGATCAAGACCTATCATTTTACCGGCGCGCAGGCTGAAGGCGTTTACAAGCGTGTGGCCGAGTGGCTGAAGAAAGGGACGCAAGCGTATATTGTTTATCCTGTTATTGAAGAGAATGAGAAGGCGGACCTTAAAGCCGCGACGGATATGTATGAGCGCTTCAGGAAGGACGATCTCAAGGATTTTCAAGTGGGGCTGGTTCACGGGCGCCTGCCGAAGGGGCAGGCTCGCGAGGTGATGGAACGGTTCAAGCGTCATGAGATCGATGTTCTGGTGACGACGACAGTTTTGGAAGTGGGGATCGATGTGCCTAATGCGAATGTGATGGTCATCGAGAATGCCGACCGGTTCGGGTTGGCGCAATTGCACCAGCTGCGCGGGCGTATCGGGCGTAGTGAAAAGAGCGCGGTGTGTATTTTACTTGGCGATCCTGCCAGTGATGAGGGGCGGCGGCGCCTGGAGGCGATCATTCAGACCACGAACGGTTTTACGATCGCCCAGAATGACCTTGAGATCCGCGGGCCCGGGCAGTATTTCGGCCGCCATCAACACGGGATCAATGAGTTGCGCGTTGTGAACCCTTTAACGCAGATCGATGTGCTTGAAGCCGCGCGCAAAGAGGCTGTTGAATTGGTGAAGGCTGACCCGGCTTTAAAGGCCCATTCATTGGTCAGGGGGACTATTCGCAAGCGTTATCCGGAATATTTGAAAAGAGTCCTGGCCGGGTAAGATAAAAAATACAAGAGGTTTGAATATGCCAAAGACAAAGATCATTTGCACATTAGGCCCTGCGTCGTCGAGTTCAACGATGCTGCTTAAAATGATGCGCGCGGGTATGGATGTGGTGCGTTTGAATTTTTCTCATGGAAGCCTCGATGAGCATCTGGAGCGTATTCATCTTGTCCGCCAGTTGAACAGGAAGTATCACCGGCATATCCGTATCCTGGGGGACCTTGAGGGTTATCGTATCCGTATCGGCACGCTTAAGGATCACGCGCCGGTCGAGGTCAGGAAAGGGCAGAGGGTCTGGCTTGCGCCGGACAAGGAGGCTATCGGCGGGAGTGTTATCCCGTTCGATTATGATGGCCCTTTGAAGGATATCAAGAACGGCCAGCCGGTTTATGTTGATGATGGAACGATCGCCTTTGAGGCTGAAGGGATCGAGAAGAAGATGCTCAAGGTGCGGGTCGTTATTGGAGGGGTCATTAAAGAGCATAAGGGTGTGAATATCCCCGATGCCAAATTAAGTTTTAAAGGCATTACTGAAAAAGACCGCATTAACCTGGCGTTTTGCCTGGAGCATCAGGTGGACCTTATCGCCCAGTCTTTTGTGCGTAATAAAGCCGATATCCTTGCGCTTAAAGCTCATATTAAGTCCCATGATCACACGCCGCAGGTCATTGCTAAGATCGAAGATCGGGAAGGCGTTCGTAATATTGATCCTATTCTCAGTGTGAGCGATGGTATTATGATCGCCCGTGGCGACATGGGGGTGTCTCTGCCTATCTGGGAAGTGCCCATGATCCAGAAAGCGATCATCCGTAAATGCAATGATGTGCACAAGCCGGTCATTACAGCGACTCAAATGCTGGAAAGAATGACAGAAGAACGTCTTCCGACCCGTGCGGAAGTGACGGATGTGGCCAATGCCATCCTGGATGGCACGGATTATGTGATGCTTTCCGGGGAGACCGCAGTGGGGGTGAACCCGTCCGCGTGTGTGGATATGATGAACAAGATCATTATTTATACAGAAAAGAACGGTCGATCATGAAGATCATTAACGGTAAAGATTCGGGCCGTAATATTTTTATGCCTGCGCATATCAGGCCAACGCAGAATCTTCTGCGCAAGGCGGTATTTGATATCATCGGCCATGACCTGGACGGCCTTTCTTTCCTGGACCTTTTTTCGGGAAGCGGTGCCATGGGGTTTGAAGCTTTATCTTGTGGGGCTTCAGAGGTTTGCATGGTTGAACGTGATTCGAAATGCGTTGAGTGTATCGAAGAGAATCTGATGATCATTAAGCCGGGGGAACGGGGCCAGAAGGCCAGCCTTATTGTCAAAGATGTGTTTTCATCGGTCAAGGAGATGGCCCGTCAGGGGCGTAAATTCCATGTGGTCTTTTTTGACCCGCCTTTTGATATGAGACTGGGGAGAAAAACCTTGAAAACGCTGATGTCGCATGATATATTACACCCCAATTCGTTCCTGGTTGCACAGTATGGCAATGACGAAACTCTGCCTGAACTCGACGGTGTTGTGGAGATAGCAGGCAGATTTCTGCTTGTTAGGGACAAAATTTACGGGTCATCGCATCTAACGGTATTTGAGCGGCAGGCAAAAGAAGGCATTTGATATGGCGCGCAACGCGATCTATCCCGGCAGTTTCGACCCTGTGACTTACGGGCATCTGGATGTGATGAAGCGGGCCGCGTTCATTTTCGGCAAGGTTGTAGTGGCCGTTGCCAACAACCCGAACAAGAAGTATATGTTCTCCCTTGAGGATCGGGTGGCGATGGTCAGGGAGGCCACCAAAGGGATGAAGGGGATCATGGTGGAGGGGTTTGACGGTCTGGTCGTTGACCTTGCGCGGCGCAGGAAGGCTGGCGTTCTTGTGAGGGGCTTGCGTATGACCGCGGATTTTGAATATGAATTCCAGATGGCGGAAACGAATCGCCGCCTGGCGGAAGATATTGAAACGGTGTTCCTGATGCCATCGGAAGGGTTTTCGTTCCTTTCGTCCTCGCTTCTTAAGGAAGTGGCAAAATTCGGTGCCAAGTTGTCTCCTTTTGTTCCTCCATGTGTTGTTAAAAAGATGAAGGGCTCTTTTAAAGAATGAAGGTCAGGATCCGCGATGTCTCAAGCTCCGGAACGGAGTATCAGGACCAGGCAACGCCTAAGGACCTGGACATTGCCGATGAATTCCAGTGCCCCGTGCGGGTCAAGGGAGTATTGACGCGGATCGATGATTACATTCTCGCGACGCTCGATGTTTTCTTTTCGCGGGATATTTGCTGTTCGCGTTGTTTGGAGAATATCCATAGTGATCATATGGCGCATTACGAGCTGGAATTTGAGTTCGGGCCGCTGGATGAATATGTGGATATCGGCCGGGCTATCCGCGAAGAAATACTGATAGATCATCAGTCGCATGCTTTGTGCAGGAAAGATTGTAAAGGGATCTGCGCCGGTTGCGGCGCGGAATTGAACAAAGAAGAATGCAAGTGTGAAAAAGATAAACTGTAAAAGGGAGTAAGTGAAATGCCAAATCCAAAAAGACAACATTCCAAGGCCCGCGCGCGCAGGCGCCGTACGCATCAGAAGCTGGTGATCACAACGGCCAGCACGAAGAGCGAAGGCAGCAAGGCGGGGATCTCTCATCGTATTTGTCCGATCACCGGCTGTTATAAAGGCAGGCAGGTCGTGGCGCCCAAGGTTAAGAAGAGCGCGTAATTTAACGGCAGGTTATTTTTCGCATGAAGATCGTTGTTGACGCCATGGGCGGTGATCATGCTCCGGCCAATATCGTGGCTGGTGTCGTTGACGCTGTCAAAGAGCTTTCTATCTCGATAACCCTGGTTGGTATTGAAGACAGGGTCAGGGCGGAGCTTGCCAAGTATTCTTATCCTAAGGACAGGGTTGAGGTCGTTCACGCTTCCGAAGTAGTGGACATGGATGATAATCCGCTCGATGTTATCCGTCGCAAGAAGGACTGTTCCATTGCCGTCGGGGTTAATCTTCTCAAGAGCGGAGGCTATGACGCTTTTGTTTCTGCCGGGAATACCGGGGCGCTGGTCGCCGCATCCACTTTCTATCTTCGGATGATCGAGGGGGTTGACCGTCCCGGGATAGGCCTTGTGATCCCCCAGGTCAACGGGATGGCTTTTTTGATCGATGTCGGCGCGAATTCCGAACCGAAGCCTGAGCATCTTTGCCAGTATGGCCTTATGGCGCGGGCTTATATGCGCATTGTGATGGGGATTGAGGATCCGACGGTCGGGCTGGTCAATATTGGCGAGGAAGAGGGCAAGGGGTCGGGTTTTGACAAACAGTCTTACGATCTGCTGAAAGCAAAAGTCCCCGGATTCCTCGGGAATATCGAGCCGAACAAGATCTTTTCCAATAAAGCCGATTGTATCATCTGTTCCGGATTTGTTGGTAATGTGATCATTAAATTGTCTGAAGGATTGATGGAGTCTGCGGGTATCGTGCTCAAGCGGGAGATCAAGAGAAATCCTCTGGCCATGCTTGGCGCTTTGCTGATGAAGGGGTCTTTGAAGACCCTTAAGAAGAATGTTGATTATTCAGAATACGGCGGGGCCCCTTTGCTGGGCGTGAATGGTATCGTGATGAAATGTCACGGGCGCTCATCCCCGAAAGCGATCAAGAATGCTATCCGCGCGACCATGCGCGAGGTGGACCATAATATCCTCGACCAGATCAAGGCATCCCTCAAATGAATAAAGTCGGAATCATTGCGCTGGGCCGTTATCTTCCGCTCAGGACGCTCACGAATCAGGATATCGAGAAACTGGTGGAAACCACAGACGAGTGGATCATCTCGCGGACCGGGATCCGGGAGCGCCGGATCGCCGCTGAAGGCGAGAAGACGAGCGACCTTGCGGTCGCGGCCGCCCTGGATGCGCTCAGGAATTCACCTGTCAAAGCCGAAGATATTGAAGCGATCTTTGTGGCCACTGTCACGCCCGACAGTAATTTTCCGTCCGTTGCTTGCCTGGTGCAGAAAGCCATTGGCGCGAAGAAGGCTTTTGCCTATGACATCAGCGCCGCGTGTTCCGGCTTCCTTTACGCGTTGACCACTGCCAAGCAGTTCATCGCCACTGGACAGGCCAAGAACGCACTGGTCATTGCGGCCGACCGTTTTACGAGCATTATCGACTGGAAAGACCGGAATACCTGCGTGCTTTTCGGGGATGGGGCCGGTGCGGCGGTGTTGGGAAAAGTTGCCCAAGGCGGGATCCTGTCTGAATATATGATATCCGACGGTGACGGGGCTTCTTTGATGGGTGTTATTTCGGACAAGACGCGGACACCGTTCGATCAGGCGTTGGATTCTTCCAAGCTTCCTTTTGTTGTCATGAACGGGCAGGAACTGTTCAAGCATGCGGTCCCTGGCATGGCTGAGGCTGTGGGTATTGCGGCGCAGAGGGCGGGGCTTTTGCTTGACGATATCAAGTGTGTTGTCCCTCATCAGGCCAATGACCGTATCATTGCCAGTGTTGCCAAACGGGCGGGCATAGATAAGGAAAGGTTCTTTATCAATATTGATAAATACGGCAATATTTCCGCCGCGTCAGTGGTGGTCGCTCTTTGTGAAGCTGTTGAATCCGGCCGTATCAGGAAGGGTGATAACGTCGCTCTTGTCGTGTTCGGTGCAGGCCTTGTGGCTGCGGCGAATATTATTGAATGGAGCTATTAAAGTGAAGAATATCGCGTTGATCTTTCCTGGCCAGGGCGCGCAGAAGGTCGGGATGGGCAAGGAGTTCTATGATAATGTTCCGGCGGCAAAGGCTGTTTTTGACAAGGCCAATGACGTGCTGGGCTATGACCTCGCGGATATTATTTTTCAGGGGCCGGAAGAAAAGCTGATGGTCACTTCCAACTGTCAGCCGGCAATTTTCACAATGAGTATGGCGGCCTTGGAAGCTTTACGGGCGAGCGGCCGGTTGGCGGGTGTGAACGTGGAATATACTGCCGGGCTCAGCCTTGGGGAGTACGGGGCCATGTGTGCGGCGGGAGTGCTGTCTTTTGAAGAGTCTCTTCGGCTCATTCAGAAACGCGGGGCTTTCATGGATGAAGCGGCCAGACTGAATCCCGGCAAGATGGCGGCGGTCATCGGGTTTGATAAGGACAAACTGGTGGATATTTGCCGTGAGGCCGGGTGTGAGGTGGCCAATTTTAATGCGCCGGACCAGATCGTGATCACCGGCCAGGCCGACAAGGTGGCAAAGGCCTGTGCGGTCCTGACGGCGTCCGGGTGCAAGAAAATATTCCCGCTGGATGTCGCCGGAGCATTTCACTCGTCGTTGATGAGACCTGCGGCCGATAAGTTCGCCGTTGCGCTCAAGGATGTTCCCCTAAAGGTGTCTGATGTAAAAGTGATCACGAATGTGACCGGGGACCCCCAGGAAACCGTTGAAGAGATCCGTGAGAACCTTGCCAGACAGATATATTCCTCTGTTCAATGGGTTGATACCATTCGTTTTATCAGTTCCCGGGGG
The DNA here is from genome assembly GCA_903908245.1 of Candidatus Omnitrophota bacterium. Taxonomy (GTDB): domain Bacteria; phylum Omnitrophota; class Gorgyraeia; order Zapsychrales; family Fredricksoniimonadaceae. The sequence continues at coordinate 40,903 of CAIVRE010000009.1, read as the reverse complement.
ATCACTGATCTGGTCGAGATCGGCCCAGGGAAGGTCCTTAAGGGCCTTATCCGCAAGATCGATCCTGCCTTGAATGTGTTGAATTGTCAAAACCCTGACGATATCAATGCGATTCTTGTTTGAAAAAAAATCAAAAAAGTCTTTTCCCTCTTATTTAGAACGATAGAATGATTGTTAGTGATCATGACTAATCATTCATTTAACGGGGAGAAGTCTATGTTCAAGCGTTATTTCCTTTCTTTGGCTGTCTTGCTGGCATTCCTTTATTGTCCTGTGGTCTTTGCGGCGGGTTCCGGCGGGTATCGGGTGGAAGTGCCGGATGCCGCGGCGGTCGGAAAAGGGTCTGCGTTCACGGGGGAAGCGAATGATCCGTCGGCTGTTTATTACAATCCTGCCGGTATGACCCAGTTAAAGGGGAATAATCTTTCCCTGGGGCTTTCGATCATTCAACCTAAAAGCGATTACGTCAATGGAGCCGGGACGATCAAGAATAAGATGGGCCGGGACAGCTTTCTTATTCCTGAAGGTTTTTTTGTAACGGATCTGGGGACAAAGGATTTTGCTTTGGGATTGGGGGCCATGTCATCGTGGGGCCTGGTGACCGACTGGGGGCAGACCAGTTCGTTGCGTTACAGTACGACCCGGGCGGAGATCGCCAATCAGGATTATCTGATCACGACAGCCTACAAAGTGAATGATCAGTTCTCTCTCGCGTTGGGCCTTGATATTGATGATTCGAATGTTGATAAGCAGAAAAAGCTTCAGCAGGGCCCGGCCGGTGTCACTGCTTTTGATGGCAATTTCAAGCTTAAAGGAAGTGATACGGCGGCCGGTTTTCGTATTGCCGGTTTGTATAAGTTGAACGATCAGAATCAATTCGGCCTGATGTATCGCAGCGCTATACAGCATAAGTATAAGGGCAAGATCCATCTGGATGGCCTTAATACAAATAATGTTGTGGACCTTAACGGCGATGGCACCCCGGAAAGTAATTACCAGGGGATATTCGGCGGAGCTTCCTATCAGACAGAGGTGGTATCCAAAGCGACATTGCCTGACAGTTTGGTCTTGGGGTATAGTTTTAAACCGACGAACAAATGGACTTTTAACGCGGACCTGGAGTGGATGAACTGGTCGGTGGTCAATGAGGAGGAGCTTGCGTATCCGTCCGAGTCCGATCCTTCCCGTCTGGCGGTCCTTAACAATGGCAATCCGGTCGCGCGTGACTGGCAAAGTGTTATTTCCGCTGCAGTGGGAGCCCAGTATGACGTGAGCGACCGCTTTCGTGTTCGCGGCGGGTACTATCACCATCAGAGCCCTGTTCCCGGGGATAACTGGGAGCCGAACCTTCCCGATACTGTCAGCCACGGCATTACGACCGGGTTTGGATACGATATCCGCAAGGACCTGACTCTCGATCTTGCCTGGTCGGGGATCTATTATATGCCCCGGGATATTGATAATACTGTTAACGGCGGCAATAACAACGGGACGTACAAGCAGTGGACGAACCTGCTTTACGCGACGATGACGTATAAATTCTAATATGGGCATTCGTTTGTTGATCAGCCATTTTGGCGCTTTGATCGCGGTTTATTCTTTGGTCTTTGGGCTTCCGTTCTTTATTGCCCTTAGGTATCCGCAGGAACGTTTTTTCCCTTTGATCGCCATGGCTTTTTTGGCGACTGTCGGGCCGTTCGCGTATCTTTTCTTGCAGAAGAAGGCGGCAGACCGGTTTTTCCGGGAACGCCGGCGTTATCAGGCGGCATTGATCCAGGCTTCGGCTGGTATGGGCCGGGTCAGGGATATCGGCAAGCTTTTGAAGCTTATTTCCCGGATCGTTATCCGCGTAGTCCGGGTGGAACACAGTGTTGTTTATATCCTGGATAAGGATGGTCAGGAGTACAGGTTGGGGGCTGCCGTATCGAGGAGAGTCCGGGTTTCTTTTCCTGAGGCGATACCGGCTGATTCGGATCTTGTCCGGGAATTGATACGGACCAAAAGGCCGGTGTTGTTTGATAAAGCAGAACCCGGAAATCCAGCGACGGATTTAAGGGTTTCATCGGCGATCTGTAAGGAGCTTGCGGCATTTCATGGGGTTCTGGGGGTCCCCAGCATGATCGAGACCAGGCTGGTGGGTTTTCTGGTCCTTGGCCCAAAAGTATCGGGCAAGTCTTTTAGCGCTGATGACCTCTCGATGTTCACGGTGGTGGCGAACCAGTCGGCAACAGCCATTGAGAATGCGCTTTTTTATGAGGACATGAAAAAGTCGCAGGAGCAGTTATTTAATGCCGAGAAAATGGCGACGATCGGCGTAATGGCGGACGGGCTTTCACACCAGATCAACAACCGGTTGCATGCGATGGGGTTTATTGCCGGCGGGATGAAGGACACGCTTGCGCTCAAGCGGGAATTGTTCAATTCGCCGGAGTTAAGGGATATCGAGCAGGAGTTTGAGCATTCCCTGTCCCGGCTTCAGGACAATGTAGCCCGTGGCGGTGCGATCGTCCAGGGCCTGATGAAATATTCCCGTAAAGGCGATGAAGGGTATTCTGCGTGCGACATTGACAAGATCCTGGATTCCGCCTGCGAAATGGCGCAGTTCAAGATCAAGACCGAACAGATGAACATTGTCAGACGATATGATCCTTTGCGTATTCCGCAGGTGACAGGGAATTATGCCCGGCTTCAGGAAGTGTTCTTTAATTTGATCGATAATGCCAGTGATGCGATGGCCCTGCGCCAGGCTTCCGGCGGTGGATCGCAATACCGGCCGGAGCTTGCGGTGAGCGTTGAGCCGTTCAATGACAAGGTGCGGATCATTTTTGCCGATAACGGTATTGGAGTGAGGGATCAGGACAGGCCAAAGCTTTTTACGCCGTTCTTTACGACCAAGCCGACGGCCCGCAAAGGCACCGGGCTCGGGCTTTATGTTATCCGCAAGATCGTGGAGGAAGATCATGGCGGCCGTATTGAGGTCGATTCGGCTTATATGTCCGGGACAAGGATGTCGTTAACGCTTTCCGCGGCCGGGAATGCCGGATAGTTATATGTTTTTTTTATTGAAATAATGTACGGATGTTTATAATTATAGTTATCTTCTTTGTGAATTATTGAGGTCTCGCCAAGGTCTTTATGCCGAAAATACTGGTTGTTGATGATGAGCTTGATGTGCGTGAGTTCTCGCGGAGCTTTTTCAGGAAACGGGGGGTTGATGCCTTGACCGCTGCCGACGGCAAGGAGGCGATCCGTCTTATCGAGCAGGATGTTTTTGACCTTGTCCTTCTTGATGTGCGGATGGAGGGGATGAGCGGGATCGAAGTGCTGCGGGAATTGCGCCGACGGAATATAACGGTCAAGGTTGTGATGGTTTCCGGGACTGAAGATAAGGGGGCGTCGCAGGAGGCGGAAAGCCTTGGGAGTATCGGCTTTATTCACAAGCCTTTGGTATTGGAGGAGCTTAAGAGTGTTGTCCTTTCCTATATTGCCTGACAGATCATGATAGCCACCAGGATCGACTATAAGAAAGAGCTTGAAGCTGCCAGTAAAGGGATGATCATGATCCATGATCATGTCCTTCTGATCAAGCTGATGGTGCGGATGCTTGTTCGAAAGGCGGATCTGACCCATGCCGGGATGATCCTTTATGAGCCTGCGCTGGACAGCTATGTGCTTAGTGTTTCCCGAGGGGTGGCCGGCGAGCGTATCCCGGAGAATTTTATCCGTTTCGACCGTGAGCACCCCCTGATCAAGGTTTTCTTTCAGAAAGAATACAAGTACTTGATCACCAACCGCAATGCGCTTGTGGCGGATGATATTAACCGGCTTCTTTGGCGGGAGAGCGTTATTGAAGGGGTTAATGGAACGAGGGACCTTTTGCATCAGGTGAGCGAACACATGCCGATGCTTAATAGTGTGGCATGTGTCCCCGCGTTCTATCGGCATCAGTTGCTCGCGGTCCTCTTGTTGGGAGAGAAGAAAGATGGCACGAAGATGGAGCAGGAAGAGCTGGATTTCTTTGCTGCTCTTGCCTCCGATGTGGCGATGGCTATCCGTAATGCCCTTTTGTTCGAGGACCTGAAGAAAGAAGCGGATCGTTCGCGGAATTTATTCATTCAGACGACGGTGGCTTTGGGGTCGGCGATCGAAGCCAAGGATTCGTACACGCATGGGCATACGGAACGTGTGACAAAATACGCGGTGGCCATTGCGCGCAAGATGGTGGATATGGAGCTTGTTCTTGCTCCGCCGAAGTTCTTTGAGAACCTTTATATTTCCAGCCTTTTGCATGATATCGGGAAGATCGCGGTGCCTGAAGCGATCCTGCTCAAGCGCGACCGGCTTACGGTCGAAGAGTTCCAGGTGATACGCGCGCATCCCCTGAGGGGTGCGGAGATCCTGGCGAATATCCGCGATTTTGACGGCTGCGTGGCGGGGGTGAAGCATCATCATGAACATTACGACGGCAGTGGTTATCCCGATGGCCTGAAGGGTGAGGATATCCCGGTCATCGCGGCGATCATTGCGGTGGCTGATGCCTACGATGCCATGACCACCGACCGGCCCTATCGCGACGGGTTTGGCAAGGAACACGCGATCGCCGAGATCCGCGACTATTCAGGTGTATGGTTCGATCCGAAAGTGGCTCGGGCGCTTGAAGCATTGTTTGAGCAGGGAGAGATCTAGCGGGTACAACAAGGGAGGATCCTATGAGTGTCGGCATAGCAATGATCAATGAGCTGGTCAAAAAAGAGAGCGGGTTTGTTTCAGCCCTGATGCTGGAAGCCCAGAAAGTGATCGTCGGGCAGAAATATTTACTGGAACGGCTGATCGTGGGATTACTTGCTGACGGTCATGTGCTGGTGGAAGGTGTGCCTGGACTGGCCAAGACCACGGCGGTTAAAACCCTGGCCGATACCCTTCAGTGCCGGTTTCAGCGGATACAGTTCACGCCGGATATGCTGCCCGCGGACCTGATCGGGACGCTTATTTACGACCAGAATACGCGCTCGTTCTCTGTAAAGAAAGGGCCTGTATTTTCCAATATTATCCTGGCCGACGAGATCAATCGCGCTCCGGCCAAGGTTCAAAGCGCTCTTTTGGAAGCGATGCAGGAACGGCAGGTAACGATCGGCGAGACGACCCTGAAGCTTGACGCGCCTTTTCTGGTCATGGCGACCCAGAATCCTATTGAGCAGGAAGGCACTTATCCTTTGCCCGAGGCGCAGGTCGACCGTTTTATGCTGAAGGTCAAGGTCACCTATCCGACGAAAGAGGAAGAGCTTCTGATCCTCAAGCGCATGGCAACAACCCAGAGATCGGCCGTGGTCAATCGTGTCGTGTCGCCGGAAGATATCCTTAATGCCCGCAAGATCGTTGACCAGGTATATATGGATGAGAAGATCGAGCAATATATCGTGGATATTGTTTCGGCGACCCGGACGCCCGAGAAGTATCGCCTGACGGACCTTAAGCCGCTGATCCAATACGGGGCTTCTCCGCGCGCGACGATCAGCCTGACGCTGGCATCCAAGGCATTCGCGTTCCTTAACGGGCGCGGCTATGTGACCCCGCAGGATGTGAAGTCGATCGGGATGGATGTCCTCCGGCATCGTGTTATTCCTACGTACGAGGCGGAAGCGGAGAACAAGTCTTCCGAGGATCTTGTCGCGCGTATTTTTGAGGAAGTTCAGGTCCCGTGACCGATCAGGGGCTGTCGGGAGGATCGTGATGCTGCCGAAAGATATTATAGAGAATGTACGCCGGATCGAGATCACCACGAAACGCCTGGTCACGGATGTTTTTGCCGGCCAGTACCAGAGCGTGTTTAAAGGGCGCGGGATCGAATTTGACGAGGTCCGTGAGTATCAGCCTGGGGATGATGTGCGTTCTATCGACTGGAACGTCACCGCCCGCACTGGAGTTCCTCATATCAAGAAGTTCGTTGAAGAACGGGAAATGACTGTGATGATCCTGGTGGATGCGTCGCGTTCCTGCCGTTTTGCCAGCGTCCGTCAGCTCAAGAGCCGCCTGGCCGCGGAAGTGGCGGCGGTACTCGCATTCTCGGCCATCCGCAATAATGACAAGATCGGGCTGATCTTTTTTACGGGTGAGGTGGAGAAATTCATTCCGCCACGCAAAGGCCGCAGTCATGTCCTTCGGATCATCCGTGAGATCCTTTGTTTTGAGCCTTCAGGCCGCGGCACAGATATTGCGGCCGCCATGCAATTTATGACCCGTGTTACGACCCGCAAGGCGGTGACTTTTATTATCTCCGACTTTTTTGAGCCTGAGGCGGATCATTCTGTTATGCCGGGCAATGCGGCTCCGCGTTTTATCAAGGCGCTTAGGGTCGCCAACAAGCGGCACGATGTTATTGCGGTGACCCTTAATGACCCGCGGGAGATGGACCTGCCCGACTGCGGGCTTGTTGAATTGGAGGATGCCGAGACCGGGCGGGCCTATACGGTGGACAGTTCTTATGTCGCCGTGCGTGACGAGTACGCGGGCCGGGCGCTGATGAGGGTGGAACAGCGTTCGAGGTTGTTCCGGTCATTGAATATGGATCATATTGATGTTTCAACCCAGGGGTCGTTCGCCGATCACCTGGTGCGGTTCTTTGCCATGAGAAGAAAGAGGGCCAGATGACGCCGCAGAGCTTGAGGGATATTCACGCCCCGGTGGCATTGCCCGGGGATTGGTGGTGGTTGTGGTTGCTGGCGGGATTTGTGTTGGTCCTTCTGGCCGTCTGGGGTTTTCGTTCTGTTCTGCGGTATTTCCAACCCAGGGAGCCTGTTGCCATCCCTGTTCCGCCATGGGAGAAAGCGCTGGCCGAACTTGCCCGGCTGGAACAAACGCGTCCCGAGGGAGAGGCGGCTGTAAAGCATTTTTATTTCTGCCTTTCGGGTATCATTCGTCTTTATATCGAGGAGCGCTTTAACATCCGCGCTCCGGAAATGACAACAGAAGAGTTTATGGAGCGGGTGCGGATCGCTCCGGACCTTTCCGATGTGCAGCAGGAATTCCTGGGCCAGTTCCTGAATATTAGCGATATGGTCAAGTTCGCCCGCCATGAGCCTTCTGCTTTCGATAGGGCGGAAGCTTTGACGTCGGCGCGTCGTTTTGTGGAAGGCTCCCGCGTGATCGTTCCGGCCGATCCGGACAGAGGTGCCGCATGATCTTCAAGTCCCCCTGGGTCCTTTATTTCATTCCTGCCGTGCTTTTTGCTGTTGTTATTTATACCTGGAGGCTGAGGCCGCCGTCATTCCGTTTTTCTTCCGGCACTCTGGTGGAAGGGCTTAAAACATCCTGGCGGGTCCGTTTGTTGAGGGTCCCGTTGATATTGAGGCTGTTGACGATCCTGCTTTTCATGGTCGCGCTGGCCGGCCCGCGCAGCCCGTTGGGGGAGACGCAGCATCAGTCGGAAGGGATCAATATCGTCCTGGCGATGGATGTGTCGACTAGCATGGCCGCGGAGGATTTTACCCTTAACAATAAAAGAGCGAGCCGCCTGGATGTGGTCAAGAATGTTATTCGTGAATTTATCGGCAAGCGCAGCGGTGACCGTATAGGGCTCGTGGCATTCGCGGCGCGGCCGTATACGGTGTCGCCTCTTACGGCCGATTATTCCTGGTTAAAAAGCAATCTCGACAGGGTTAAATTCGGCCTGATGGAAGACGGAACGGCCATCGGATCGGCCATTGCCTCCGCGGTCAACCGGGTGCGGGATGTTCCAGGCAAGGCCAAGGTGATATTGCTTCTTACCGACGGCATTAATAATGCCGGCAAGATCGACCCTCTGACCGCGGCCAAGGCTGCGCAGGCCAAGGGAGTGCGGATCTATACGATCGGTGCCGGCAGCCGCGGGCCGGTCCCGTATCCGGCGGTGGACATGTTCGGGCGAACGGTATATCAGAATGTGCAGATCGACATTGATGAGGATATCCTCAAGGAGATCGCGCGGCTTACCGGAGGGGCTTATTTCCGCGCCACGGATACGCCCTCGTTAAAGGCTGTTTACGACCAGATCGATGCCATGGAGAAGGTCAAGTTCGAGCAGGCCGGTTTTCGTCAGTATGAAGAGCATTTTGATATTGTTTTGATCGCGGCGTTGATCCTGCTGATCATCGAGGTATTATTGAGCCGGACGGTTTTTTTGAGGATCCCTTGACTATGTTCGCCAGACCGTGGATGTTCAACGCGTTTATTCTTGTTCTCCTGTTCGCTGTTGTCCTTTATTATTTGGCTAAAGGAAGGCGCCGGCGGATCTATCGTTTTGTCGACAAGCAATTGATGCCGGAGATCGCGGCAAGTTCTTCCCGGAAGCGTTATATCTGGAAAGATCTTTTGATCGGTGCGGTCCTGGTCTGTTCTGTTGTCACGCTGGCCCGTCCCCAGTGGGGTTTCGAATGGCAGGATGTTAAGCGGGAAGGATTGGATATCTTCCTGGCGATCGACACATCCAAGAGCATGCTCACGGAAGATGTGAAACCCAACCGGCTGGAACGGACCAAGCTTGCGGTCAAAGACCTTCTGAAGAAACTGAAAGGCGACCGGGTCGGGCTTATTGCTTTTTCCGGCAGTGCTTTCCTGACTTGTCCGCTGACAACGGATTACAGCGGTTTTTTGCTGAGCCTTGAGGACCTTAATACGGCATCGATCCCGCGGGGCGGCACAGATATCGGCCAGGCCATTCAGGAGGCTTTAAAGGGGTATGAGGACGTGCCTTCTCAGTATAAGGTGCTGGTCATCCTCACGGACGGGGAGAATTGGGAAGGGGACCCGGTGGAGTGGGCCCGGGTGGCTGCCCAAAAGAAGATCCGTATCTTTACGATCGGGATCGGGACCAGGGAAGGCGAGCTGGTGCGTGTGCTCAATGACAAGGGAGAGCTCGAGTTCATCAAGGATGCCGAAGGGAATTTTATCAAGTCCAGGCTCAACGAGCCGATGTTAAAAGAGATCGCGGCCGCGGCGGGGGGAGCGTATGTGCGTTCCAGCGGGGTGGAGTTCGGGCTGGATTATCTTTATGAATCCCAATTGTCCCGTCTTGAGAAAAGAAGTATTGAAAGTCGGGTTGAAAAGAAATATAACGAGCATTTCGAGCTTCCGTTGATGTTGGCGTTGTTCTTCCTTCTGGCTGAAACGGCATTGTCCCTGAGAAGAAAATATGACTGAACGAATTCTTTGTTTACTTGTTGCGGCATTTTTCTACATGCAGGGCCCGGCTTTGGCTGTTCCCGGTGCCGGTGAGGTCGCCCGGGGGAACGAGGCGTATTTCAAGGGGAAATTCAATGAAGCCGCCGATCATTATGAAGCCGCGGCGTCCAGATCGCCCAATGACCCCAGGATCGATTATGACCTTGGCGCGGCTGCGTATAAAACAGGCAAATATATGGATGCCGTCGGGTTTCTTAACAAAGCCTTATTGGCTGACGACAAGAAGCTGCAGGATGATGTTCAATATAATTTGGCAAATGCTTTGTATAAGGCGGGAGTGGACAAGGAAGAGAAAGATATCAAGGGCGCTATCAAGAATGTTGAGGAAAGTCTTGTTCATTACGACAAGATCCTGGCGTCGGCGGAAGGGAAACATGATGATGCAAAGGAGAATCGTGTATTCGTGGCCGCCGAGTTGGAACGGTTGAAGAAAAAGCAGCAGGAGCAGAAGGAAAATAACAAGCAAAGCCAGCAGCAAAGAGATCAGGATCAGTCACAGAAGGATCAAAGTCAGCAGCAAAAGGATCAAAGCCAGCAGCAGAAGGATCAAGGTCAGCAAGGCCAACAGCAACAGGCCAAGTCTCAGGAAGAACAAAAGGCTGAAGAGTCGAAAGCCGAAGAAAACAAGAAGGCGGAAGAAAAGAAGCCTGAAGGACAAAAGCCCGGGGATGAACAAAAAAAGCCTGAAGGGCAAAAGGCTGACGACAAGAACGGACCCGGCGATCAGGGGGCTTCTTCTGGACAATCCGAGCAGGGGCATATATTATCTCAAGACGAGGCGAATATGCTCCTTGATGATTTCGCCCAGAATGAGCAGCCAAAGGGGATGTTAAATTTTGTTCGTGAGCCTCGTCAGGAGCGTCCGGTCTCAAAAGATTGGTGATAATGTTATGGCAATAGCAGGGAACAAAAAAATATGGTGTTTCATCCTTGTGGTGATCATGACGTCAACGGCAGCGTTCGCTGCCTTTGCCGAGGGTATTTCTTTTGATGCCTCGCTTGATGCGGATCGCGTGGCCATGGGATCGGCCGCGCAGTTAACGCTTACGGTGCACGGGACGCAGGATGTCAGCCAGATCGCCTTGCCGGCCATTGACGGGTTCGAAGCGCGTTTTGTAGGCCCGTCGACCCAGATCAAGGTTGTTAACGGGGAGTACTCCACGGTCAAAGCATTCAGTTATATGCTGATCCCGCTTAAGGAAGGAAAGTTTACGATCCCTTCTGTCGAGGTGAATATCAATGGCCAGTCGTATTTGAGCCGGCCGATCGTTGTGGAGGTCGTTGCGGCCACGGCGGCTGCCGGAGCTCCGGGGGGGACACCGGACCCGCAGGGGGCGGCGCCAGGTATCCTTAATGATGCCCAGGCTATTGCCGAGCGTGTGCAGATGGTCCTTTTAATGCCGGCTGCGAGCAGTTATGTTCATGAGGAAGTCCCGATCACGGTCAAACTTTATGTCAGGGAACTTCCGATCCAGGATATTTCTTTTCCGCAGATACCGCAGGAGGGGTTCGTCCTTTCCGAATTTGCGCGTCCGAAACAGTATCAGGAACAGGTTAACGGAAAGACGTTTGAAGTGGTTGAGTTCAACGCGCGTTTGACACCGACCCGTGACGGGGAGCTCAACCTCGGGCCCGCGGTTGTAACGGGTAACCTCATGATCAAGAACAATGTCCGCCGTAATCCTTTCGGGAACAGTGTTTTTGAGGATGACTTTTTTTCCGGATTCTTCAATTCATATCAGAAAAAGCCTGTGACGATCTCGTCGCGCCCTTTCACGTTCCAGGTCAAGCCTTTGCCCCTGGAGGGGAAACCGGCGGATTTTGCGGGAGCTGTCGGCCGGTTTACTTTTGATGTTTCAGCGGCTCCGCTTAAGGTCAAAGCCGGAGATCCGGTGACGCTCAAGATGGCGGTCGCCGGGACCGGGGATATGAAGACCGTTAAGATGCCGGCATTCAAGGACGCGCGTTTTAAGGTTTATGATCCGCAGATCAAGGAAACGGACGGGCAGAAGACGCTGGAGCAGGTGATCATTCCGGTCAATGAAGGGCAGGGAGAGGTTCCGGCGGTGGCGTTCAGTTATTTTGATACATCAACCGGGCAATATGCCACCATCACACGCGGGCCTTTTCCCGTTGAAGTCCTGCCGATGGATAAAGGCCAGGAATTCCAGGCGGTCGGATTTACAGAACGGCCGGTATCTCTTTTAAAGGAGTCTTTGGGGAAAGATATTGTTTTTGTCAAGGATCATGCCGGAAAGCTTTCCCAGAAGCAGGGATGGTTGGGCCGTAACGGCATATTATTGGCGGTTTTTGTCCTGTATCTTAATATTTGGGGGGTATTGATGGGGGTGTATCTTTACCGTCGGAAGCTTTTGAACGACCCCGGATTCGCGCGCAGGAGCGCGGCACTTCGCGTAGCCAAGGCGGCGATCAGCGCGCTTAAAGCTCAGATCAGGGAGAATGGCGCAAAAGATTTTTATACGCTTTTGTTCCGATTGTTCACTCAATATCTGGAACGCAAGATCAATGTCCCTCCGGGTAACGCCGATCTGGCATCGATCGAGGCTGAGCTTTTAGCCCGGGGGGTAGAAAAGTCCAAGATCTTGTTATTAAAAGAGCTCTTTGAGCTGGCGGAGCGGGCGCGCTTTGCGTCGGCTTCGGTTAGCGTGGCAGATATGCAGCGCAGTCTTTTTGACCTGGAGGATATATTGGACGCGATCGAGCGGAGGGTCAAATGAGGATGAAATTGCTCGTTTCTCTTTTCTTCTTTGGTATGGCCTCCTGGGTATTCGCCGGCCAGGGGGAGGATTTTTTTGCCCAGGCTGTCCAAAAATACCAGGCCGGGGATTATCCTGCGGCTGTCAGCCTTAATGAGCGGGTTCTTAAAGACGCGGGCGTTGAAAGCGCCGCGGTGTATTTTAATCTTGGGAATAGTTATTTCAGGGCGGGGAACCTGGGCAAGTCCATGATCAATTACCTGCGTGCCGAGCGCCTTGCGCCCCGTGACGGGGATATCCGGGCCAATCTGGTTTTTGCCCGTCAGGCGGTTGAACAGTATGAATCGGAAAAGACGGTTTCTTCACACAGCCGCTGGTTCGGGGTATTTTCATCTTTGTCTTCCGGTGAATTTAAATGGCTGGCGCTTCTTTCGTTTATGCTGGCAGGTGTGGTTTGGCTGTGGTGCCTTTATGTGAGCCTGCCGCTCAAGAGGGTGATCCTTTGGACCGGTTTATCACTGCTGGTCGCCGGGTATATTCTTGTTGGTTTCAGTGTTCATTTTTTCGATATGCTGGGCCGTGCGGTTATCCTGACAAAGACGGAAGCCCGATTTGAGCCGTCGACCCAGGCGACAGTGTATTTCAAGCTCCCCGAAGGTGAGCAGATCAGGATCCTTCGCCATAAGGAAGGCTGGATCAAGGTCCAGCGCCTGGACGGCCGTCAGGCCTGGATCCTCGAGAATACCGCAGGCATTATATGAGCGAGATTTCGGCCGAGAGCTGCCTGAAGGTGATGTTCGAGCTGGTGCAAGAAGGTGGCGGCATTGCCTTAAGCCTTATCAATGGCAATCGTTCATCGTTAAAGCCTGACAACTCGGTCATTACCGAGACTGACCTTAAGATCTCTGCTTTGGCTGCCAGGAAATTATCCCCGTTCATCAAGTCCGGCCGTCATGTCCTTATTGATGAGGAAGATCCCCGTCGCGGTGAATATCTGGATGATGCATTCCTTGATGCCCATCCATTTGTCTGGTCGCTTGATCCCATCGATGCCACGCGTGCTTATGCCAATCGTATCCCGTATTATGGTATTTCCATCGGCCTGATGAAGGAGCGCCGCCCCTGGCTGGGCATGGTCTTTTTTCCATCATTGAATGAATTATTTTATTGTGACGGTGACGCGGCGTATTTTGTTAAAGATGCGTTCACGCCAGCGCAAGTCAAAACAAAGATTGTTCCGGTGGATGAAGAGCTTTCGAATCGTTCCGTCTTTATTGCGACAGATGATATCCTTTCGAAGTTTGAATGGAAAGAAACGGATTGCCGGGTGATCATTCTTGCGGCCGCGGTCTGTGAATTCTGCTGGCCCGCTATCGGCCGTGGCTGTGGTTCGCTGGCCAAGGTCCATTTCTGGGACCTGGCGGGGTCCTGGCCGATATTCCTGAAGGCGGGGTTGAACCTGTATGCTTTCTCCGACGGGAAGCCTCTCGAGTTCCTTGATACTGCGGCCTTTGAGCGTGGCGAGGCTCCGTGGAAGTTGAAAGATTATTATTTTCTCTCTTCTGAAAGGAACCTTCCGTTTTTCAGGCAGCGTCTTACAAGAAAAAGCTGAGAGGAGAAGTTTTTGTGATCATCGATAATATCAAGAATTTGGGGCGGTATAATATTTCATCCAGGAAAGAGATCGCACGCTTTCTTGCGGCGGCGGATATCGCCGGCCCATTTGCGCCGGAGCTTGAGATCAAAGGCCGTGAGCTTTTCCTGCGGGCATCGCAAGGCCCTACCAGGGATCCCAAAGATGGCAAGTTTGAAACGCACCGTGAGTATATGGATCTGCAGTATGTTGTTCAGGGCCGGGAAGTGATGGAGACGGCCCCGGAGGATGCGTTGGCGCCTTTGACGGAATATGACCCGAAAACGGATTGCCAGTTCTTTAAGGCCGAAAAAGATATAACCCGAAATCTGATCCGTGCGGGTGAGTTTGCCGTATTTTTTCCTGGCGAGGCTCACCGCCCTTTGTGCTCACCGGATGAAGGCCATTGCGAAGTCAAGAAACTGGTCTTCAAGATCCGTTTAGGAACAGGCTGATTCTCCACTGGAGGGGCTATGAAAGATGAAAAGGACAAGAAAGACCACAAGGGCAAGAAGTTAAAGAATAAGTTTTACGAGAAAGAGCTGGCGCGAATGCAGCGTGAGTTGGTGAAGCTGCAGGAATGGATCAAGGCCAAGGGCTTGAAGGTTGTTGTTATTTTTGAAGGACGGGATGCGGCCGGAAAAGGGGGGGTTATCAAGCGTATTACCCAAAACTTAAATCCGCGTGTTTGCCGGGTTGTGGCCCTTGCGACCCCTACCGAGAAGGAGAAGGCCCAGTGGTATTTTCAGCGGTATGTGGCGCAGTTGCCCTGCGCCGGGGAAATGGTGCTCTTTGACCGCAGCTGGTACAACCGTGCGGGTGTTGAGCATGTGATGGGTTTTTGTACCAAAGAGGAATACAAAGAGTTTTTGTTCTCTTGTCCGGAGTTTGAGCGGATGATCATTCGTTCCGGGATCATCCTTGTGAAATACTGGTTCTCGGTGAGCGATGACGAGCAGGAGAAACGGTTTCAGAGCCGAATGACGGATCCGGTCCGCCGCTGGAAGCTTTCGCCGATGGACCTTCAGTCGCGTTCCAAATGGGTCGATTATTCCAAGGCCAAGGATGTCATGATGAAAAGTACGGATATTAAAGAGGCCCGCTGGAATGTGGTGAATGCGGATGACAAGAAGAGGGCGCGTCTAAATTGTATCCATCATCTGCTTACACTGATCTCGTATAAGGATCTTACCCCTCAGCCGATCAAGATGCCGCCACGCCAGAGAAAAGAAGGATATAAGCGTCCGCCGATCGACAGCCAGCATTTTGTCCCTGAGGTTTATTGATCGCGACCTCTCTTATTCCAGTTGTTGTTCGTATCGACAAATGGTTATGGTCTGTGCGGATCTGTAAGACGCGGTTAATGGCAACGGATCTGTGCAAAAGGCATAAGGTCAGTATTAATGGGCAGCAAGTTAAGCCCTCACGGGATGTCATGGTAGGGCAGGTCATTGTTGTCCGCAAAGAGGGGGTTTGCTGGCAGTATCGGGTTTTGAAATGCATCGATAAGCGTGTAGGTGCTCAGGTTGCAAAAGATTGTTGTGAGGATATAACACCCGAGGAGGAAAAGAATAAACTTGTACTCATTCGGGGCGGATGGGTGCCGCGTCGCGCTAAAGGGGAAGGCCGCCCGACAAAAAAAGAGCGCAGGGAAATAGAGCGTGTGTTGGGTTTGTAAAAGGGGAAGCAGTTGAGAGGCTAGAGGTTCGGTCCTGTTTAAGACCTTCGGATGATCAAAAAGTCCGAAGGTTTTTTATTAAGCATGTCATTTCTTTGTTTGAATATAATGTAAGAACCCTTTATTGGTTTCGACATAATTTAGGGGGGTGATTTATATGAAAAAGTATGCGCGTAAACCTAAAACAGCTGTCATCAATGTGCCTGCGCTGCCCACTTCGACAGAGCCCGATGATTGTGGTTGGGTCTGTGCGTAGAATTGGATGAGGGTATTTTTATGAGAATGTTCAGCTGCTTACGTTTCGTGCTCTTGGTCGTGTGTTTGATCATTATAATGCTCGCCGGGGCATATTCGGCTCGAGCTGAGAGTGGAGCTCAGACGGTCTTCAAGCACATTCCAATGGAGTACATCGTGGCGCTGGGTGATCCGGCCGCAAACTCCGGAAGCAATGCCCAATTCTGGGGTCTGTGGCATCAAGACCCTGGCCCTCGGGGATGTATGCTGAAAGATTACGAAAAGTTAAAGGCTTCAGGCGGGATCGCTTCAGCACAGTGGAAATATGATGATAAGGATTGGTGGCTGGAGGAACACGGCTTGATCATGGAAAAACCGATCTTTCCGCTTCCTCCCGGCAAATACGTCGTTACAGGCGGTCGGGAAGTCACCGCTTTACTGACTATTCATTCTATGGATAAGGATGGCGTGGAGCATTGGGAACTTGATAGAGGCGCGAAGCTTTATGATGTGACGCACCTCGCATGCCACGCGGCGCGCTACACACCGGCTAAAAGTGATGATCCGTGTTTGCCGACCATGGTTCAAAGTACGATATTCCCGGTTGCTCCAGAAGTCCTTATGCCTTCAGTTAAGGGCTGCAACAAGCAAGAGTATGCAGTGCTGTTCGTGACCGGCGTGGCTGTTGACAATTAGCGAAAGGGTACCTCTCTTAGATCGGTTTTACTTTTAGAAAGGGAATAATGAGAGTCATTACATTTTCTTTAATTTTATTATCAATAGTAATTGCGGATCCGGCCTATGCAGAGGAGGCGCCCATGAATATTTATTCGTTCAGTATGCAGAAAATCAATGGAGAGACAGAGTCCCTGGCGGATTACAAGGGGAAGGTTGTTCTGGTCGTTAACACAGCTTCCCGCTGCGGGTTTACCCCGCAGTATAAAGGGCTGGAGGAATTGTACTTGCGTTACAAGGATCGCGGTTTCGTTGTTCTTGCATTTCCGGCCAATAATTTCATGGGGCAGGAACCGGGAGGCAATGAGGAGATCAAGAATTTTTGTGAGCTTAAGTACAAGACCACTTTTCCCTTGTTCGCGAAAACAAGCGTCAAGGGCGCGGACATCGATCCTTTGTTCAGGTATTTGACGGAGGATCCACCCTTTAAGGGGCCCGTGACCTGGAACTTCAACAAGTTCCTTATTGATGGTAACGGCCAAGTGGTTGCCCGCTTTGACAGCGGTGTCATCCCGCTCGATCCAGCGCTGGTGTCTGCGATCGAAAAGGCTCTGCCTTGCAAATAGTTTTTGACGTTTCGGAAGCATAACTAAAACTGGTATTTGTCAGGGCGGATCAAAGGTAGCCGATGTTGTTTTGGCTGGTCAGCGTGTTGTTCCAAGAAGTTATTGGACGGAGGTTTTAGTTTTCAGCCGCCGTTTATGAAAGATGTCTTAGTTCACATATTCAAGGGTGTTTTTTAATGAAAAGAACGATCATTGTTAATGATAAGATGCAGCGGGATTATCGATATATTATCTCGGAACTCATGGGCCGGAATTTTGATAAGGGATTTAAGCCAGAGCTGACGCCAAAACAAATGTTAGAGCTGGGTGTCTTTGGCGGAAAATACATGACCGATTGCCGGAATGAATTCCCAGCGAGCTGGTTCAAGAAAGCAAAACTTTGTCCTGAGAAGCATGATCCGGATCTGAATTGTTTTGGGGTGAACGCCAGTAACCCTTTATCGTATTGGCAAAAGAAATTATGGATCTATCCGGAAGACCCGCGGGGATGGTTCCAGTGGTATTGCCGGTACTATATGGGCCGGCGTTTGCCGGAAGAGGATCAGCGGCAGATCAGGCGCTGGAAGGCCATGGTCAGGCATATTTCCCAGATCAAGAAGTACTGTGCTAAAGGCGATATGTCCTGTCGTCCAAGGCATCGTCAGGCTGTTCTTCACTGGGCTTACGACAGCAGAAAGCTATAAGCCGGAGAGTTCATATGGATTGTGTCCTTAAAGCATAAGCCTTGGCATCAGTGCCTGTAATTTTGGCGGCAAATTCCGTTATAACCGGGCCGGATGGGACCGCATGGAAGGCAGCTCGACTTGTGGGGTTTACCGGACAACCGGAGCTTGCTTTTTTGTCTTATCCTTACTGTCTAACGCGTGTTTAAGATTTATCTCGGACCGGCGGAGAAAACGTTTTCCTGGTTTAAGGCCCGTGCCCTTATCTTTACCTTTTAATAGTGTTATATTTTAACAGGTGAGGGTCGTCAATAAGGGGCAGAGTAAAGGCACTGGAAATGATGAATAAGACGGGAAGCATTTACAGCTTTCTTCGAAAGGGCGCAGTCAGCGCCCTTTCTTTTTTATTGGTCCTTGCCCAGATCGTTCCCGATGCATATGCTCAGGGTGCCTTGTATTTACCGGCACCGGGTAGTCGGGTTGAGTTAAGCTCAACGTTTAATCCGCCTGTCCTTAAAGGAATCAAGGTCCATCCCGACGATCCGTTCCGCTTCGAGTTCCTTCTGGATAAAGGTGATTCCGTGTATCCTGGTGCTGAATTAAAAGACGAATCGAACCGGTTGATCAAATATTTTCTGGCCAGCCTGACCGTTCCCGAGACGGATCTGTGGGTGAACCTTTCGCCTTACGAGAAAGACCGCATCATCCCTGATGAATTCGGGCGGAGCGAGATGGGGCGCGATCTTCTGGCGCAGGACTATTTGCTCAAGCAGGTGACCGCATCCGCCATTTATCCCGAGAGTGAAGCAGGCAAAAAATTCTGGGCCGAGGTTTATCGCAGAGCGGCCGAGCAGTACGGCACAACGGACATTCCCGTGGACACTTTTAATAAAGTCTGGATCGTTCCTGCCGAGGCCGAGGTCTTTGAGAACGGGGATAAGGCTTTTGTTGTTGCCAGCAGGCTCAAGGTCATGCTGGAGAGCGATTATGTTGCGCTGGATAATGCGGTGGTGAAGGCGCCAGAGCTTTCAGGCAATGGTGTTGTGCCGGAAACGCAGGAACTCACCAAGAATGTTATCCGGGAGATCGTCCTTCCTTTGCTTGAGAAAGAGGTCAATGAAGGCAGGAACTTTACGCGGTTGCGCCAGGTGTATCAATCGCTGATCCTGGCGGCCTGGTATAAGAAAAAGGTGAAGGCGAGCATTCTTAGCAAGGTTTACGTCGACCAGAAAAAGGTCGCGGGGGTCAACATTGATGACCCGAAGGAGTCGGAAAAGATCTGGGGTCGTTACGTTGAGGCGTTCAAGAAGGGTGCGTTCAATTACATCAAAGAAGAACGGGATGTTTACGCCGACGAGATGATCCCGCGGAAGTATTTCTCGGGTGGAGTGAACTTCGCGATGTCGCCGGTGTTGAATGTGACGGCAAGCCCGGCGCAAATGACCGGGGGGTTCTCGCGGGCGGCATTCCTCGGGATGTTGGTCGTCTCGATGACGCTTACCACATTTAATAATGCCAATGCGGGCATTGCTGGGGTGGTCCAGGCGGCCAAAGATCCTGGAAGTGCTGCTGTTGCCGGGAGCCAGGAAATAGCACGCGACAGGGTCGTGTTTCAGGGGGGTCTTAATGAAGGAGTTCTCCGGGCCAATGGCAGAGCATCCGAGGGATGGGATCAGTATCTTAACCGGGTTGAGTTGGATAGGGATGGGGCCCTGTCTGTTGCAACTTTAGGCGATAACATGCTTCAATATACGGGACACAAGGCAAAGTTGATCTTGAATAATGGTTTCTCAGGGGTGATCTTTGATGGTGACTTTGTGGTGACTTTTCAGGTTGATCGCCGGATGGGTGGGCGGGTCATTCTTGTGCCAAGATCGGCGGATATCAATGGGCAGATGAGCACTCAAGGCGGGTTCAGGTTCACTTCATCGAACGGAAAGTCCGTGCGTGTTATTTTTGATGAAGAGCTCGCAGACCCCGTTGGGAATGTGAGGGGGTATTTGCATCAAATGTCGAGTATGAGTGTTGATCTGCTTCAGTCTCAAAAATTCCTTGATTGGGCCAAAGGTTATTTAGAGTCCGGGATCAGTCCGGAAGCCCTGGGACGTACGGGACAGTTATTGAATGGGTTTCAATACGATCGAACACCCGACGGACGCCCGTATGTTGTTCAAGCGAGAATGGGGGCTTTCATTGAGTTCATTAATGCGCAGATCAAGGAGGCCCAACAAACAATTGAAGAGTATAAATCGGCCGTGAATGGTCTGAGAGAGCGTTTGAAGGCGGCTCCTCAAGGTACGGCTTTTATAGGGATGACGGGACTGCAGAATTATCTTGCATTTGGATCGCCAGTGGCGGTGAGCTGGACCGGAGAGTCTGCGGGGATCGGTTCTTTTAGTCGGGATGGAGCGCCGCTTGCACCGAACAACAGAGGAGAATTGGGCCCGGGTATCACAAAAGAATTGGGGAGCGTCTTATCTGTTCTCGATGGACTTAATGGAAATTCAATAAAAGTTCCTGCAAGTAAAGGCAATGGCTTGACCGGTTATATTGCCAGTAATGACAAGATCCCTGAAGGGCATTTGGATGTGTTCGGCGAGAAGGGGCAGGAGGAATATCTTCGTCAGGCCCGTGGAGAGGCGCTTGCCAATCCTGTGCTCGGGGATCTGTTGGAGAAGTTGGGCATCAATATCAAAGATCCTGAGAGTTTTCAGAAAGCGCCGTTTGTCGGGAATGGCGGGGCATTCATGCAATTGAACATGAGCGCAACCCCGTTCTTTTTCTTTGATCCTGCGACGGGGATTTGTTTCCGCCCTATTTTCAAAAGCAAAGAACAGATGTTGAATATGGCCATAGGCGCTGCGTTGATCAATAAGAGGGGCGATGTTGTTGACAAGATCGCTCTCGAGGCGCGTTCGATGAACAGGGATCCGTATCGTGTCGCTGCAGAATATATTCGACAAGAGACAAAGGCGTCGATCCTGCATGAGTTATTGCATGCTTATCAGCAAAAGTCCCCGGAAATCGTTCTTAACATGCTACAACGACTTCAGAGTGCAGGTAAATGGGAGGTATTAAAGAACAGGATCAGCGGGACATACGGGGATGTTCTTGCCGATATTCTCAGTAATCGCACCATCGGGTCTGATGAGCGGTTGGGTAAAGAGGTGATGGCTTGGTTGTTCCAGGGCTATGGGTCGGGAAGAAGGAATTTTATGTTTGACGGCATGTCAGATAAGGATGTTGGTTTTTATTGTGATGTGTTTAAAGCAATGGGTCTTTTGCGGTCTGATTATCAAGTCCCTGATAGTTTGTTGTCTTCGGCTGGTAGTGCGGTGCCTGTCGGGCATTTGCCAACAGGAGACACCAAAGGTGGTATCGATCTTAACGCGGACAAGCTGGGGTTGGTGGTGCGCAATCAGGGCGGGGAGATTACATTTAATATCGATCCGGTCATGCTTCAGCGACTGCAGGACGCGGAAGGATTTTCCCCGGTGATCATGTCGATACTTCCGGCGGAAAGTTTACAACAGTTCCTGGGAATTCAGCCGAACGCCGCAGGCGGTCTGTAAAGGGCCCTTCTATATTTCCTCAAAAAGCGTATAATATTCCCTCAGATAAGATCGTTTTTGCGTTTTCATACGCACGGAAGAGTAAGGAATTATTGCGGCTTGCTCCCGGATCTTTCGAAATTAGCAAAAAATAATATAACCTGATGCATTTTGAAGAAGATCTTTCAGGAGGAGTTTTTGTCATATAATATTTCGGTGGTCGATGTATCTGATAGCGGGGTAGGAGTACCGCACAAACGCATCATTATTGCCAGCATGGTCGGCACGACTATCGAGTTCTATGATTTCTACATCTATGCCACGGCCGCTGTTTCGGTCTTTCCTATTCTTTTCTTTTCCAAGAGTGACCCAGGCGCGGCTCTTTTGGCATCCATGGCCACTTTCGGCGTTGCCTTTGTGGCGCGTCCGGTCGGTTCCATTCTCTTCGGGCATTTCGGGGACCGGATAGGGCGCAAGGCAACTCTTGTAGGGTCGTTGTTCACCATGGGCATTGCGACCTTCCTGATCGGCCTTTTGCCGACGGCTTTCCAGATCGGGTTACTGGCTCCTGTTTTGCTCACGATCTTGCGTTTTTGTCAGGGGCTTGGTCTCGGTGGTGAATGGTCGGGGGCGGCCCTTTTGGCCACAGAGACCGCCAAAGACGGGAAAAGGGCCTGGGCTGCAATGTGGCCGCAGTTGGGCGCGCCGTTCGGGTTTATCCTCGCCAACGGATCGTTTTTGTTGCTAACTATTTTCTTCAATTACAATTCTGCCCAGGCGCAGATGCAGAGTGATTTTCTCGTCTGGGGATGGCGGATCCCGTTTCTGGCATCATTTTTTATGGTGGCGATCGGGCTGTACGTGCGGTTCAAGCTTGAAGAGACACCGGTCTTTGCCCGGGCCATGGCGCGAGGGGAGAAACTCAAGAACCCCTTGTCTGTTGTGTTCCGGAACCATTTCAAGGAACTCGTTCTTGGCACCTTTATTATGCTGGCCACATATGGGGTTTTTTATTTGATGACTACCTGGATACTCTCTTACGCTATTGGTAAAACAGAATTAGGTTTCCTGGGGATCGGCTACCGGAGTTTCCTGGTGTTGCAGCTTCTTTCCGTTCTCTTTTTTGCAGGGATGATCCCGATCGCCGGTTGGCTGGCAGACAGGTTCGGCCGCCGCAGTGTCCTTTTGGTGGTGACCTTTGCCATTATTGTGTTCGGGCTTTCATTCAATTCTTTTCTTTCTCCCGCGGTCATGGGAACGGGAGAGGGGGCGAACATGGGGCTCATGCTGTTGTTTTTATGTATTGGTATGGCATTGATGGGCCTGAGTTTCGGCCCCATGTCGGCTATTCTTCCAGAGCTGTTCCCGACCAATGTGCGCTACACCGGTTCCGGCATTTCTTATAATGTTTCGTCTATTCTTGGGGCTGCTTTGACTCCTTTCGCCGCTGTCTGGCTTGCCAGGAATCATGGGGTTGGTTCTGTCGGGCTTTATCTCTCGGTGCTTGCGGTATTGACCTTTATTGCCCTTTTATATTCCAAAGAGACGAAGAACACCGATTTATTTAATTTAAAAATAATTAATAAAGACCTGCATTAATAAAGACTTATAGAAATTCGAGAAAGCGTTTTCTCGGCTGCACCGCTAACCATCCTAATATCAAATATTTATATATTATACTTGCTCTGACGACTTGGTGGCCGTGAACAAAGGGGCAAGGAATGATAAAGGGGTTTTTAAAAAGACTCATTTTAGCGTTTACGCTGATAGCCTTCGTGGCCGCGAGTGTGCCTGCCTCTTACGCCCAGAGCGTTGTTCTTCCTGCACCTGGTTCCATGGTGTCTTTAAGCGCGCCTTTTGCGCCGCCGGTATTCAAAGGCATCAAGGTTTATCCTGCCGATCCATTACGGTTTGATTTTATTCTCGATAAAGGGAACTTCCCGGACTCGTCCGATCAGCTCAAAGAGGAGTCTGCGCGGCTGATCCGGTATTTCATGGCGTCTTTGACTATTCCCGAGAAAGATCTTTGGGTGAATCTTAGCCCTTATGAAAAAGACCGTATTGTGCCGGATGCGTTCGGCCGGACAGAAATGGGCCGGGATCTTTTGGCGCAGGACTATCTTCTCAAACAGATCACAGCGTCCGTCATTTATCCCGAGGGCGAAACAGGCAAAAAGTTTTGGGCCGCGGTTTACAAAAAGGCGCAGGAGAAATATGGCACCACCGATATCCCGGTGGATACGTTTAATAAGGTCTGGATTATTCCCGGGAAGGCCGTGGTCTATGAGAATGCCAAGGCCGGGACGGCGTATGTGGTTGAGAGCCGCCTCAAGGTCATGCTTGAAAGCGATTATGTGGCCTTGAATAATTCGGTCACAACTGGGGCAGGTAGTGAAGCTTCCGGAGCCGTTAAGGAATCCCAGGAACTGGCCAAGAATGTGATCCGTGCGATCGTTCTCCCTGAGCTTGAGAAAGAGGTCAATGAGGGGAAGAATTTTGCCAAGTTACGTCAGGTTTATCAGTCGTTGATCCTGGCGGCATGGTTCAAGAAAAAGATCAAACAGAGCGTCTTGTCCCTGGTGTATGTTGACCGTAACAAGGTCGAGGGTGTCAATATTAATGATCCTTTGGAGTCGGAGAAGATCTGGGCGCAGTATGTCGAGGCGTTCAAGAAGGGCGCCTATGATCTTATCAAGGAGGAGCAAGATACGGTCTCCGGTGAGCTTATCCCGCGGAAGTATTTCTCGGGAGGGGTGAATTATTCCCAGCTTACCGATCTGTCAATGACAGTTATTGCGGACGGCAGCATGATCGATGACAGGAATTCACGGGGTGCGTTATCTGTCGTTCAGTCACGCTTTGACCGGGCAGAGGCGACAAACGATCTTGTCAACCCAGGGGCAGAGGCACCGCATTTTCGGGTTGATGTGCAGAGGCCTCTGATAGCGGAGACAGATCAAAAGAGGACAGAGATCTATGGCGATATGCTGAGCGTTTCCATGGAAATGTTCGAGAAGGTGAAGCCGAGCCTTTTATTGCAATTTCTAAAGAATATCAGCAAGCACCCGAATTTACACCTGGATGATCTGGATGAAAAAGTGTCGGTCTCATTCGCAGGTGAAGGGGCTTTTAAATATGTTTACAAAATGCAATTCACGTTAAAAGAAGGCGGGTCTTTTTATATTCTTCTGGCCGTTAAAAGGGCGAAAAATCAAAAGGACATAGGGTCTCATGAAACGAATAATTTGAGGCAATTGAACGGCCGGGGCGTTCCGCAATGGGGCGGGTTATTTGTTTCTGAAGGCGGCAGGGTTGTTTATGTGGAAGAGTTTATCGAAGGGCGAACGATCGAAGAATATGCCCAGGAAAAGAAATTGACCATTACCCTTAAGAAGAAGGTTACGAGCACCTTGCTGACCATTGCAGCAGCCCTGCATGGGATCCTGCCGAAGGATATGCATGGCCGGAATTTCATTGTCAGGGGGCCTTCAGAGGAAGTCATTATGGTCGATATTGGCAACAAGCGTTTATCGGTCAACGGGGAGCCGGATTCAGCCAGGCATGAGCTTTTGTTTTTAGCCATCCTTTTGGCCCAGTATGGCGCGAGGGATTTGCCTGAAGGGGCAATTTCCGAAGATGATTTCTGTTTTTTTGATGCCTTGTTGGAACATCCGTATTTTAAGGACGGTAAAGGAATAAAGATACTTCAGGATGTTGAGCGATATATCCGATCGGAAGACCTGACAGTAATAGAAGAGTATTTTTTTAAGGTTGGACGGCAGTTGCTTTTGCCTGTGAGAGAGGGAGTTCGCCCTGCAGCCCTGGCTCCGTTGACAAAACGGTTGATCAATACGTTGAACGCGTATCTGGAGAAGTCTTCGATCCCCAAGGTTCCTGAGGGGAAGGTGGACGCCACCAAAGGTGGTATTGACCTGACGGCGGAACGTTTGAGCGTGGAAACACGAGGTTCGGGTGATGGGCTGCAGTTCAATATTGATCAGGTGAAGTTACAGGAACTTCAGGACACTCTGGGTTTTTCGCCG
This sequence comes from Candidatus Omnitrophota bacterium, assembly GCA_903908245.1. Lineage (GTDB taxonomy): Bacteria > Omnitrophota > Gorgyraeia > Zapsychrales > Fredricksoniimonadaceae. The sequence goes on along the minus strand of CAIVRE010000009.1, from coordinate 15,868 downwards.
GTTATCATCAATATTGAGCCGATGAGTGATCTGAGGTTGTTTTTAGGGTTGAACGAGCAGAAGTAAATCCCCGTATCAAGACAGCTCTTCCACCACGACTTTCGCCGCGCGCTGGCTTGCGCCGGGATTCCCCAGTTTCGCCCTTAATGCGGAGAGTTCTTTGCGCATGGTTTGAGTTTTAGCCTGGTCATTGATGAGGCCGCGCATGGCTTTAACGATCCTGGCCGGCGTCGCGTTCTCCTGGATCAACTCCTCCACGATCTTTTTTCCCGCCACAATATTGACCAGCGATACATCCTTGATCCGGATCACGATCCGTACGATCACAGAGGTGAGCCATGCCGTTTTGTAAACAACGGCCATGGGTTTGCCCATGATGCCGGTTTCAAGCGTGGCTGTTCCGGAGGCTACGATACAAAAGTCGGTAATATTTAGCCCGTTATAATATTCTTTGGTGATCTTGAGGCTAACGGGGGCCTTTTGGGCGTATTTAGCCAGCAGTTCGTCACTGATCGTTTTGGCTTGTAAAAGGACAAACTGCAAGCGGGGGTTTTCTTTTTTGAGGATATTGGCCGCTGCGTACATGATGGGCAGAAGATGAGCGATCTCATTTTTTCTTGAACCGGGCAATAGTCCGATGACGGTATATTTCGGGTCCAGTCCAAGGGATGCCTTGAACGAGGCGGCATCCTTGCTGGCGTGAACTTCGTCGAGCAGAGGATGCCCAACGAAGTCGGCAGTATATTGATGTTTGGCGTAAAAGTCTTTTTCAAAAGGAAAAAGCACCATCATCCGGTCTACGACTTTCTTGATGATCTTGACGCGCGACGCTTTCCACGCCCAGACCTGGGGGCTTACATAATAAACGACCTTGATATTGAGTTTCTTGAGTTCAGCGGCCAGGCGGAGGTTGAAGCCGGGGTAGTCCACCAGGATAGCGAGGTCGGGTTTTTCTTCCCGGGCTTTTTGAACAGTGAGGTCAAAGACTTTCTTCAGTCTTGAGAAATTCTTGATGACTTCGACGAAACCGATCACAGCCAGGTCGCGGATGTCGGTAAAGGTGTCAACACCTTCCTGGCGGCAGCGGTCTCCCGCAATGCCGATGAATTGTGTGCCGGGGGCATAATGCTTAATGGCGCGAACTAACGGCGCCGCGCGCATGTCGCCGGACTCTTCGCCCGCGACGATGAGGATTTTCTGTCTTGTATCGCTCATGGTAAATTTTCCATTCTCGTGCATATACTGTTCATAACTGTAGGGGAGGGCACGATACCCTTCCTTTTATTATACACGAGTTAATGATATGATAAAGATTACATATGGCTGTTAATATCCCTGTTACCTCAAAACCCCGGATCGTGATCATAGGCGCTGGCTTTGCCGGCATTGAATTGGCCAAGGCTTTGGCGAGTGCGGATGTTCAGGTGGTCCTGATCGACAAGAACAATCATCATACGTTCCAGCCGTTGTTATACCAGGTGGCAACGGCGGGGCTTGAGCCGGATTCGATCGCTTATCCTGTACGGGAGATATTCCGGGGGCAGGAAAATTTTATTTTTCGGATGGCTGAGGTGCTGGAGCTTAAGCCGGAATTGCATTGTGTCGCGACATCTATCGGTGATATTGCGTATGATCAGCTTGTCCTGGCAACAGGGGCTGGTACGAATTTCTTCGGGATGAAGGATGTTGAGCAGTTCGCGCTTCCGATGAAGACACTCGCAGATGCAATGGAACTGAAGAATTCGATCCTTGAAGATTTTGAGCGGGCGGTCCTTACGACCTCGCTGGAAGAGCGTGACCGGTTGATGACCTTTGTTATCATCGGAGGAGGCCCGACCGGTGTGGAGCTGTCCGGCGCTTTGTGTGAACTCAAACAGGTCGTGCTCCCGCATGATCATCCGGAGCTTGACCTTAAGAAGATGCAGGTCCATCTGGTTGATATGGAAGATCGTTTGCTTAAAGGAATGTCGCCGGGATCGTCGCACAGCGCGCAGGCTTTTCTTTCGGAGCATGGGGTTAATGTATGGCTTAATGCCAGGGTCATTTCCTTTGACGGAATGAAAGTTGAACTTTCAAACGGCAAGGTCATTCCGACAAGAAATGTTATTTGGGCGGCGGGTGTTACGGGGGTGATCATTCCCGGGTTGAATAAGGAGTGTGTCATCGGTGGACGGGTAAGGGTTGACGCTTATAACAGGGTGCCTGGTTTTAACGATATCTTTGCTTTGGGGGATGTCGCATGCATGGTTTCTGAAAAGACACCTAAGGGGCATCCGATGCTTGCTCCGGTCGCTATTCAACAGGCCAGGCTTCTTGCTCGAAATCTTCGGTCCATACTTCGGAAATCTGAAGAACTGAAAGCTTTCTCTTATAACGATCTCGGTGTTTTGGCGACTGTCGGCCGGCATCACGCGGTGGCCGAGCTGTTTTTTGGAAAATTTCGGGGGTTTCTTGCCTGGATCATGTGGGCCGCGCTCCATTTAATGACTCTGGTCGGTTTTCGTAATAAGCTGGTGGCTATGATCAACTGGACCTGGAGTTATCTTCGCTACGACAGTGGTTTACGGCTTATTTTTCGCCCGCGTTCCCGCCATTCCCGCGCGTAAATCTTTTCTTATCTCCAGAACTGCTTATTAAATTATAAAAGCATCATATTTTCTTAACCTACCCTTAATATTCGATGGATATACTTTCTCACAGAATAGTCCTCTGAAGTTTTGTCCGGCTTTTTATTGAGAAAAGTATGCGTCAATTGACCCGAGAGAGAAAACTGAATCCTTCACTTGCCTTAAGGGGGCGCCCATGGTTCCAATGTATGATCTGGGCGTTATTGCTTGTTTATTCTTTTGATATCCTGGGTGTTCGGGAGGCACACGCGCAAAGCATTGTGATGGCGCCTCCGCCAGGAGTGGAATTATCCATAGCACCCCCGTCTTTTATCCCCAATCTCAAAGCCATCTCACTTGATCCCAATGACCCGTTCAAGATCAATTTTGTCGTTGATGCCGGGAGTCATGCGCAAGTGGATGAGGAACAGTCCAGGTCGCTTATAAAATATTTTCTTACGTTCCTGACATTTCCCGCAAAGGACCTTTGGGTCAACCTTTCTCCGGCCGAGCCGGACCGTATCGTCAATCCGGTCTTTGGCGCGACAACGGCGGGGAAGGACATGCTGACACAGGATTACTTCCTGAAACAGATCGCCGCTTCGATGACCAATCCCGAGCACGAACTGGGAAAGAAATTCTGGGAACAGGTTTACATAAAGATCAGGCAGCAATATGGCAATGTTGATGTCCCCCTGAATTCCGTTAACAAGGTATGGGTGATCCCCGAGAGTGCTGTTGTTTATGAGAAAGATGGGGCTGCGTTCATTTCCGGGAGCCGTCTGAAAGTTTTGCTCGATGAAGACTATTTGAGCATGAAAAAGATCGTCCCCGATAATGCGGTACCCGCCGGCGATCGTGAAAAGATCAATGGATTGTGCTCTACGATCACACGCGAGATCATTATCCCGGAGATCGAACGGGAAGTGAACGATGGCCCGCAGTTCGCCCAGTTGCGTCAAATGTATCACGCATTGATACTGGCGATCTGGTTCAAGCGCCAGCTTAAGAGCAATATTGTTAATCAAATATACGCTGGCCGGAAGAAAATAGCGGGTATTGATACAAAAGACAGGGGCGCAAGTCAGCGTATCTATGAACAGTATATGCTGGCGCTCAAGCAGGGCGCTTACGACATGATCCGGGAGGAGTATGACCCCGGTCAGCAGGAGGCAGTGCCCAGGCGGTATTTTTCGGGTGGGTTTTCATTCGAAGATGCAGCGCAAAAGATCCAGTTCCGGCCTGTTTCGTTCTTCTCTGGTAAAACAGTCCTGCCGGTCAGCAATTTCTTTCGTTTAAAGTTCTCTTTGCTTCCAAAGGGTGTATCAAGAAAGTTATTGTTGGTTCTCGCCGCGTCGGCTGGATTGTGTACTTCTTCCGGGTGTACAATAACCGGTAATGATCCATTGCCTGGGCCGGCGCATCCCGCCATTGTTGAGCGCGTGACACCGATCGTGTTGGAGCAGCCAGGACAGGATGCAGAACTTCATCAGGGAACCAAAACGCGATCGGTTGCTTCGGGTACTCTTATAAACAGGGAGACCGGAGAAGAGACGATCGTTGCGGACCTTGACATCCAGGGATTTATCCCGTTGACGAAAAGCACGAAGCTGCTGGTAGGTTATGAGGGAGGTAAGGGTATTTATACGATCTTTCCGGCCGGCACTTTTGTGTCATATGGCCTTCCTGGCGGGAACAATGTTGAAAAACACGATGTTCATCCTCGATCGGATGGAACGATCGTCAAGAAACTGTTCGTGCCTGCCGCTGTTCCGGCTCCTGAGGCAAGCTCCAAGGCTGTCCCGATCAAATATCCTCCCGCAGTCGAGGTGTCACCCGCTATCCGTGTTGCGGATCAAAAGTATGCCGATGCCGGAGTGGCCAAGATGGTCGAGGCAGAAATGGCCTTTGTGAAGCCGTATGTGATCTCGGCGAAGACCCCTCTTGTCCTTGACGAGGCTGGTTTGACGGCCCAGGTTGGCGGTATTGTCCTTGGCCTTGACCAGAGCAAGGGACAGTACAAGCAGGGAGACATTATCTTTTCGTTGATCGATCCTGAGAGAGTGCAGCAACGGGAAGGATTGGCCAGGCGGTTGGTTATCGAAGAAGGGACCTACAGGGTTTTGAAGGGACTGCAGGCTCAAGGCGGGGCGACGGTCGCAGAGCTCACCCCGGTGGAAGAAAGGATCAATGAGCTTCGCAGGCAGTTGGCCCAGGCTGATCAGAAGGGTTCTGTTGAAGCCGTTAAAGCCCCGTGTGACCTTTCCATTAAAGAGGTTCTGGTGGCTAATGGAATGACGGTGAACAAGGGTGTGGATATCGTCAGTTACTATTACGGACAAAGGGCTCGTTTGAATATCGAGATCCCGGTGACTCAGACATATTTTGGCCGTATCCGTAATTTCAGGATCGATGGCCAGCCGGTCAAGAATATTGTGAGCGTTGATTGGCAGCTCAATCCGAAAAAGACCGGGGCGATCGTTTCGTTCCTTGTTACAACTTCTTCGATGATCCCGCCGAACAGTACGGTTCAGGTGGAGGCTGAAATATTTCCGCCGCTGAAGACGCAGGCCAATTTTGATGCTGTTCGTGGACAGGCGCAGACACTTGCGATGGTCCGTAAGCTGGAAGAGCGGGTCATGGTAGCTCCCGCGCGCGGACCTGTAAAATTTTTTGTTAAAGAGGGGGACAGGGTTGAGGCCGGTCAGGTAGTCGCCGAGGTTGTGGAGGGATCATACTTTGAGGAATATCGCGGTGCGGTCAAGGCTTTTAACAGCATTCAGGCTCAGCTTGCGCAAGCCGGGCCGGATGGGTCGGGTGTCCGGCATACTCTTCGCGGCCAGGAGGCGGAGTTAGAGGCCAGAAGGGCGTCGTTACGGGCGCAGATATTGACGCTTCAGGGGCAGATATCCCGCCTTCGGGTCGTGGCGACGGAAAGCGGCGTTGTTACAGGGATCCTTTCGGAACATTCGTCATCATTCTCCAAAGGGGACGAACTTCTGAGGGTAAGAACAGGCCGTGTTACGGTCGGTGATATTAATGATATGAATACGGCTATCTTGTTGCCGAAGGATGTGAAGCTCGGAATTGGAGACCCCGTTCTTGTTCAGGCGCCGTCCGGTGAACGCCTGGCGGGAAGGGTATCTGCTGTCAATGAGGCCCCTGTGGGACGGGAAATCGATCTCGGGCCTGTCAAGGCTGTCGCGGTCATCGTAGATGGAGACAGGAACGGCGTTTTGTGGGTCAACCTGCCGGTTCAGATTATTGTGCCGACAGAGGCGGAAAGCCCCGTTATTCTGGCAGCGTTGGGGAAGTCGGAACAGGACCGGATCAATACTGCAAGACAGCAAGACGGTGTTCTGGCTCAAATGGATCCGCGGCTGGTCTTTCGATCGTCTGAGGCCGGGGTTAAACCTTTGCCTGTGCAGATGGGGGAGGCTCTCCTGCGGTTGCCTGTTCAACCCGCGGCGAACTTGAATATTACGGAGGTGGTTGCACGGGTCTCAGGGAACAATTTTCTTAATGGTGAGTTGACCATTGATGTTCTTAAGAGCAAGGCGTCGGAGCGTTTGTCGGGGAGTTCCCGCCTGGCTTTACAGGCCGGTGTTTTTGTGAACAACAATGGCAAGCTGGCGTTCAGCGGCGGGCTTAATGGTGTTTTTGACGATGTCATGGCCGGTGTTTCGACCGGTAATGCTATTGCCGCGGCTTCTCCGATTGTATTTAGTGTGGCCGGCGAGATCATGGATGTCGTTTCAGGGAAGAAATTAAAAGAGAAAGCGCTGGCGTTAAAAATGACCCAGATCGCCCAGCATCATATGGAAGATGCGGTTGCCGGACAGGTCAACGATGCAACGGCCCTGTTCGTTGAGATCGGACGTGCCCAACAGCATATTGTTCAGCTTCAGGCGCTGGTTGCCGATCTGGAAGAGGCGCAAAAAGGGCTTAAGGCCAGGGAGGCGGGAGGTTTTGCTACTACCTCTGACCTTAATGTTCTGGCCCAGCAGACCGGCGAATTCCGTGCGCAGCTGTTGAGCTGGCAGAACAAGAAGAAACAATCGACGATCGAGCTTAACCAGATGCTGGGCCGGCCCGCTGAAAGATTGCAGGAGGATATTTCCCCGAAATTATTGTGGGATGGAGAATTCCTGGCGATTGCCGCTGATCAACAGGAGTCCTTGCGGCACCAATTGACAGGAGAGGGCAGCCCCAATTACCGGCTGCGGGGGGCGCAGGTTGCCCGGGCTGCCGTGGAAGAAACGATCAAGTTGCAGGGGTCGGAATATTTGCCGACAGCGGACCTGACGGGGCTCTTCATTTCCGGATCCCAGGGGCAGGCGGTCAATCCGTTGTATGATCTTTCTCCCGGGTCAAAGATGAGGACAAGTTCTTTGACAACAGGAGGCAACGGGGCGCTACATTTTGAACTTCCTATCTTTGATTCCGGCAGGGATGCGCGCAAGGAGATCGTGCTTTTGGAAAGGGCGAAGGTCCAGCTTCATTTGGATACCGTCAAGGCAGAGCTTGGTGAGGCATTCACTAAAGCCGTGTCGGAGATCAGGGACTTGAGCCGTCAGATCGAACAGGGAGAGGCCGAGCATAAGGCTGCCTTGAACGCGTGGCAGGAGAAAGCCGGACGGCCGGATCTTTACAGGAAAGATCAACTGGTCGACGAGCATCAGCGGATGGCAAAGGCCTTTGAACGGCTGATCGACCTTAAAGCGGAATATTTCAAGGCTGAGGCCCGTTTGGGGCGGATCCAGGTAATGAAACAGGACCAGTCTCTGGTGAGGCCGTCGAGGACAAGAGCGGCTGCGTTCGCCCCACAGCTTGTTTCAGCCGTTGCCGGTGGCAGTGTGTTCGCGGGAGATATTGGAGAAGGGCAATTGACCCTTGATCTGTCCGGCTTCGGTCCAGGGCAGCAGGGGCTGAATTCAAAGCGTCAGGATCCCGGGGTATTATCCGCCGGAGCAGTGATCTACCCCGTACCGGGGGTTTCGGACGGGAAGAGCGGATCGAATTTATGGGCTTTGATGAGTAACCCGGAAGCCGGAGATCCACGGCAAGCTCAGATCGATATCGCCGTAGGGATCCTGACACAGGACTCCAATATCAGGGCCCGGGCAGAGGCGATGAAGCTCCTGACAGAGGAGCTTTCGAATGACCGGAGATCTCTGTCCGGCATTGAACAGGCCGTTCTTAATTCGCCCTACTCTGAAGTGGTGGTAAATCTTTTGCAGTTCGCGGTCAACCGGGACGGTCATGATGTGCGGTTCCTGACGCAGGTGATCGAGAAGGCCATTGATCAGCGAAAACCTGGTGTCGCAGGGGTTGGTTTTGAAATGTTAAGTGATATCCTCATCCAGGATCCCGGTGCTGTTGGGCAATTGGCCGGACAGGGTCAGTCAGGTGCGGGCCGTCGTGCCTTGTTGGCTTTCCTCTCCTGGGCGCCGGAAGATTCCGTTGCCAGGTCGCGCTTGTTGCAGAGTGATTACTGGACATCGGATCAGTTGGCGCAAACTTATAACACCCTTAAAGGCCAGGCGGGATCGGTACCGCAAGGCCTGGCCGTCCTGATCTATGACGAGATCCTGAGGCGCGAGGCTTTGGGCAATATGGAAGATGTTTTTTACCCCGGGCCATTCGCCAATCTTTCGTCGGTTGTTTTTGACAAGGACCTTCGTGCCTTGGTGATGCTGCGGGAATGGAGTTCCGCTGACCGCCGGTTTTTAATGACTTCTCCAAGATGGAGAGAGATGAAGGATTTTATTGCACCGGCATTATACGAAAGGGCGAAGATCGCCGCGGGAACACTCGTTTCATTGAATGGTCGTGCGGCAACAGGGTTGGATCCATTTTTAAGCGGCATTACGGCGGCAGGGGGGCAGGGGACGTCGTCGTTGGCGTATTTTAATGGACTTAACCTGGAGGATCAGAAGAGGCAGATCGCCCGGACGAATAATATCCCCGAGCTCGCACGTATCCTTCGATCACAGACATCGCTGAGGGGTATGGCCCTGGACCGTTTGATGACGACCGCTCTCGGACGGATGATGGCGTTGCAGGTTTATGCCGGTTCAAATGATAAAGGGCTTTTAGACCTGGTGGACAGCCGTCATTGGGTCGATATTTTGCGTGCGGATGTGCAGGCCGTTGATAATCCGGCTTCTAATGATGTTTACAGGCATGCCATGGAAAAGATGGCGGATCGCGTCGGTGAGAAAGGGCTTTTGAACGTCCGTCTCGGAACGTATACTCTGCCGGAACTGCATGCGGCGAGCGACCCGCGAGGTGAGGCTCCTCGTATGCAGCAGATCAAGGTGGAAGCAACGCGTCTGGCGTTGGACCTGATCGCCGAGAGGGCAAATCATCAGATGCGTTGGTTATCGGGCCAGGCAGCCTATACGCCCCGTGAACAGGCCCTGATCCGTGAGTTAAAGCAAAGGATCGGATCTGCAAATGATCCGCAGGAAGTGAATGAATATCTGGATCAGTTAAGTGCCCGTGGAGATAAAACAACGAACAATATGGTCAGGGACATTGTCGGGTTGAGGGATAAATTTTCCGGAGTTATCAGCGGCAATGATCAGGGTTTTCCAAGGCTTACCGTGGCGTCACAACTTGTTCTGGCGCTGGTCGGCGGTCTTCTTTTCTGGGTTGGCGCGAAGAAGATCCGTAAAGATATCCTAAGAAAAATGGCCAAGACCGGCGACATGATCCGCGAGCTGCGTCAGGAATTTGCTGCAGAAAGCGGCAACGGGAATGGAAAGGTTAATATCCAGGGATTGTCGTCGGATGTGGTCATCATTCCGAACAGGGGCCTTGACGAGGCGGTCATCAAGCCGTTACAGAGCTGGAGAACTCTTGTGTCCCAATGGAGGCATGTTCAGCCAGGCCCGCAGGCTGTTTTAAGTGATCTTAACGCTATTCTCAACAGCGCTTTTGATATCCTTCGCAAGACTCCGTATACTCCCGAACTGATGTTGAGGCAGGGGTCCGACCCGATCCTCAATGAACGATACCAGGTGGTGTTGAGCCATTTTAATCTGCTGGCCATTGACACGATCAATGCCATGAATGATCTTCTTCAAAGGGATGATGCGTCTTTGGATGATTACCAGAAGCAGAAATTATTGGGCGATGCGGAGACGCTGGCGCGAATGATGGAATATGTCACCACGTATTTGCGGATCCTGGAGTATCGGGGGATCATAGACAAAGTAATGAATTATAAATTTGCGGACGATCATTGGGCCGAGCGCTTCAAGATCTATCCATTTATGCGGTGGGCTCTTTTATACAGTTATCAGTTGACCAGGTCTGAACGACAGATCAAGAAAGAGGTGCCAGACCTGTTGCGGCAGGGCAACACCCTGATGCCGTCTTTTTATGGGGATCCGGGGGACATTGAGCAACAGAGCAAAAGTGTATTGTCGGCTGTTATAAAGAATGCCAGTAATTTAACTTCCCTTGGGTCGCTGACGGCACGGAATAATCATAAAATGCGCAGTTTTATAAGCCGGTTGCGGCTGTTTTCAGTGCCTTTCGGGTTTACGATCTTTGGTGTGATGGTCTTGTTCGGTGTGACCGGGACAATGGGGTTATCTCTGGCAGGGATTGCGGCGGTTGCGATCAGCATGGGTATTTTCTGGGTGCCGCATGCGAATATCATGCAAATGTCGTGGAGCAAGACCATGAAGAGCGTTACCGACAAACTTGTATCCGATCTGCGTGGAAGGTTGGGGGCATCGGTTGCGGCTGGTGTGCTAAACAGCTCCGATGAGAATAGTGTTCAGTTGGCCGTGAAAGACGGGATGAAGAAGCTGCGCTGGGAGATCGCGCCGGAGAATGAAAGAAGCATTGACATGCTTGTTATCCTTCCCGAGAACCCGGATGCGGATGATGTTGACAGCCTTAAGCAGTATGTTGATTCCCGTCGCGGAAGTATTTTCAGGGAAGATGTCCCGGTTGAAGTATTGCCTGCGCAATTAAAGGGAAGCGGGAATGCGTATTTGGAGGCCGTGCAGTTTGTTCAAAGCCGATTGCAGGACAGTGATTTTACAGACAGGTATCCGTATCTGAAGGGTATCCCGTGGAGTGATCTGAAAGTGATGTTTGTTTTTGCCGGCAGCCGGGAGTTGCGCAGTGACAGTGTCCTGGACTGGTCTGTCATCAACGGTTATCGCACTTCTGCGTGTATGAACGGGCCGTGTTCCGAGTCGTCCTCGCAGCCGGTGCGGCCTGGCCATGGGGCGGAACGGGGCGGGCACATTTTGATCTATAGCCGCGATGCCTATTTCGGCCCCATGCAGGGATTCGAGGGCACGGATATCGGATTATTGGGCAATTGGGTGGATGGGCAGGCGTTAAAGGGCCTTGGCCTTCTTAATATTGATGTTACCCGGACACGGCCTCCCGTCAGGGAGATCCTGGAGAAGCTGGATATTGGGCGGTTGCAGGAAAATCAAGAGAAAAGTGTGCATCCCAGCAAAATATTACAGTATTTGCGTGAGAAATATGATCTGAAGAATAACACGTTGAAGCAGTTCCCGGCATTAACGGGCGTTATGATCCTTGGGCCAAGGGTTGTGGCGACCGTGACCGATCTGTTGGATCAACTGGGTAAAAAGACGGGTTTGGCCGGCCAGCTCAAGTATCTTAATTTTACTAATGATATCCTTAATGTTTTTGTAAAACCTGAAAGTGAGATCAGCAAGGATTATCCCGAGATCCGGACTGAATGGGCAGATATTCAAAATAATTATGAGGAGGGTGAGAGGGCAGACGCCTTTGATCTTTTCCGGTCGTTCTATCTAATGCTTTCCCAGGCCAAGAGGCGCAATGTGCCGGACAGCCTTACGGTTAACGCTGCCCTGCCGTACCCGGGGGATGCATTGCTGATCCATATTAATGGAACGCAGGACGTGGAGGCCGTTAACAGGTTGTTGGGCCTGGGTGCGGGGGGATCCCCCACGTCCCTTCCATGGTTGTCGGGGGTGCCGTTGCCCGAAAAACGACCGATATTGGAAGTTGTGGGCCCTAATGCAGAGCCCATTGTTGTGGCAGAGAGTGTGCCGCAGGGAGGGGAAGTGAAGGTGTCTGAACAGGAGGAAGAACTTCCGGCGGGGCAGGGATCAAAGGATGATCCGGTCGTTTCGGGCCTGACACAAGAATATTCTGAATATGCGACGGAGATCGGGGTGTTGACAAAGATGGCCGAGGGATTACGCGGTGAAAAAGGGGCCAGTATCCCTGAAATGCACAGGAAACAGATCCGAAAGGTCAATAGTCAGGTTTTTGTGCGGACAGAAGAGTTTGCGAAGAAAGTTTCCGGGCGGGCATCCGAAAGCGACCCGGTCCTCGCGGGTCTGGCGCAGCAATATCTTCAGTATGCAACCGAGGTTGAGGCGATCCAAAAGAAGATCGAAGTATTGCGTGCTGCAAAAGAATTTATTGACCCCGCAGTATATATGAAGCAGCTTAGAAGTTTATACGGTCAGATCTCCGCCAGAAAGAATTTTAGGATGACCCCGTTGCGCAAGCAGATCCTTTCACGGTTGGCAATGATCAATAATCCATCGCAGGATAATGCCGCGCAAAACGAGAATGGCGGCGTTGATCTTTCGGATACGGCCCGCAAGATCCGTTTTGAGCCGGATCATGGGGTCTCCGGGGACCTGGATCATCTCTCGCCGATGCGCGCATCCCAGGCTCTTCAGTTATTCCGGGGGTTCGACATCCAGATCATCAGCCTGCAGCCATTTATGGATCCTGTTGAGTTTTCGGCTTTTTTTGTTACACCCTGAACAGGGCGTATTCTCCTTAATAAACACTTCACGCCGCCTTCACACGCATTTTATATCTTGTGATTAAACTTAATCCAGAAAGGAGGCACTTATGGAGACAAACAGAACGATCAAAAGCAGGATCAACAGGTTTTTCGAACGCGAGATGGTCTCGACAAGGCATTTTAATCGGTCCATTGATCGCGTGACAGATCGCTCGCGCACAGAGGGTCATCGTTATTCTCCCGATCTTGATCTTATCCGGATCGACCTTACGTTAATGGATCGTCGGTAACATTTGTTTCGTTTATGATCACTTAATCTTTCCTTAATATTGCCTTAATAATCAATCGTTACACTTACGCTAATTAATAAACCAAAAACAAGGGAGGTAGTATGTTGAGAAAGGTTTTTTTGATCATCACAGCGGTATGCCTGGTGGCATGTCCCGGGCTGGCGCGAGCAGGGGAGACCGATCTCCTTGTTCAGAAGTTGGTAGAGAAAGGTATTTTATCACCGAATGAAGCTCAGATCCTTTTGGATGAAACCAAGCAGGATGTTGCCAAGCAGAATGCCAAGGGGACTAATGATGCAGTACCGAGTTGGGTGCAGACTGTCAAGCTCAAGGGTGATATGCGTGCCCGCTATCAATTGGATGTTGATAAGAACCAAAAGAACGAGAACCGTGGACGTTTACGCATGAGGTTAGGGCTTGAGGCCAAGCCTAATGACCAGATGATGGTTGGAGTTGGGATCGCTTCTGGAAATACCGGGGATCCTCGTTCCACTAACTCAACGTGGGGCAGCTCTGGCACCGCGAATGTTCCTGGAGGAACTTCTGCTCTGGATCTGGATTATGCTTATGGTCAATATAAGCCTGTTCCTGAAGTGACATTAACAGCTGGTAAATTCAAAAATCCTCTTTGGCAGCCCAATGATATGATTTGGGATACCGATCTTAATCCCGATGGCTTGGCAGCGCAGTTGAATTATAGCGTAGCCCCGGGGATTGACGCTTACATGAACAGCATGTTGTTTGTGATGTATGAGAGTCGTACTGCAGATTATTCTGATCCTCTTATGCTGGCAGTTCAGCCAGGTTTTAATCTGGCAGTCTCCGATGCGATAGGGCTGAATGCTGCCGTAACGTATTATCAAAATAATAATATCGGGAATCGTGCGACTTTTGCTTCGACGAAAAGCACCAATACGATCGTCGGTGGTAAATATGTTTATAACTATAATGCTGTAAACCCCAGCGCGGAGTTGTCTTTCAATAATCTGTTTGGGGATACGTTCCTGCCGTACATCGCTCTTTCCGGAGACTATATCTGTAACACCAGCATGGCCAAAGGTAATAGTGGCCGTGATGGTTGGGATGCCGGCTTTAAGTTCGGCGACAAGAAGGTTGGGGCAAAAGGGCAGTGGCAGGGCAAGTTGATCTATGCCCGTCTCGGCCGGGATGCGTTCCTGGACAACTTTCCGGATTCAGATCGTTACAATGGCAAGACGAACATGAAGAGCTGGGAAGGGATTCTGGAGTATGGCCTCGGCAAGAATACGAGCCTTGCCCTGGATTATTATTATGCTCAGTCATTGACCTATCCCACCGGGTTAACGACTACCAATCCGCAGCAGGTTCTGCAGGTTGACTGGAACTTGAAGTTCTAAATCGTTCTTTTCTGCATGGGGCGGCCCTGAGAGGCCGCTCCGGCAGGTATTTTAAAACAACATTAAGGAGAATATATGAAAGTGTTGAAAGTTGTCGGTTTGGTGTTGGCAGGGATGTCTTTCGCGGGTATCGCTTCCGCGGCTATGATCCAGGTTAAGGGGTCGGATACCATTATCAACCTCGCTCAGAAAGAGGCCGAGGTGTTCATGCAACAGAATCCGGGAGCTAAGATCTCGGTGACCGGCGGCGGTTCCGGGACAGGCATTGCGGCGCTTATTAACAAGCGTTGCGATATTGCTGACGCTTCCCGCGCGATCTCAGCCAAGGAAGTTGATATGGCGGTGGCGAACGGGGTGAATCCCAGTCGTATTGTGATCGCCTATGACGCGGTCACCATTGTTGTTAATTCCGGTAATCCTATTAAAGAGTTGACCAAGGACCAGGTCGGCGCGATCTATCGCGGCAAGATCACCAACTGGTCGGAGGTCGGCGGTTCGAATATGCCAATCAACCTTTATGGCCGCCAGTCAAATTCCGGTACCTATTCTTTCATGCAGGAAATGGTATTGAAGGGGGATTATTCTCCGAAGATGAATGCCATGAATGGCAATTCCCAGATCGTGGAAGCGGTCAAGGCGGATCCTTCCGCTATCGGGTATATTGGTATCGGTTATGCCAAAGAAGCTACCGGTGTTACTTTGCTTGAGATCAAGATGACGAAAGACGGTATCGCGGTCAATCCGACTGATAAAGCTTCGGTCATGTCTGGCAAGTACCCGATCGCCCGTCCTTTGTACCAGTATGTCAGCGGGACTCCGTCCGGAATGGTCAAGGAGTTCATTCAGTTCGAATTGAGCCCTGAAGGTCAAAAGATCGTTGAAGAGCAGGGTTTTTATGAAATCCCGAAAGAGTATGCGGATGCAAATGCTGCTCTTGGTCTGTGATCGTTAATAATTAAGTATCAGATAAGGGCAGGCTTGCGCTACGGCCTGCCCTTATTTTCTAATATGCCCTCAGATAATTGTTCGGGTTCCCGTTTTGTGTATAATACATTCTCGTCATGCTAAAATTATGAATCGTAAATTAAAAGACACCATTATTGAATACGGGCTCCTTCTCAATGGCATTATTGTCATTGTTATTCTGATCGGTATTTTTGTGACCTTGTTCATGAATGCTTTCCCGGCATTTCGTGAGGTCAGTATCGGTGATATGCTCAAATGGCCCCGTTGGAATCCTGACGCTTATACAACGCCCACATACGGCATTCTCCCCATGCTGATGAGTACTTTTATGGTCACCATAGGCTCCCTTATAGTTGCAGTGCCGCTGGGGATCGGGGCGGCGGCCTATCTTTCAGATGTGGCAAGTCCCCGAGTCAGGGAAATAGCCAAACCGGTTGTTGAGATACTCGCAGGCATCCCGTCGGTTGTTCTTGGTTTTCTTGGTATTGTTCTTGTCGGGCCTATGATCTCAAAATTGACCGGGACGTATAACGGCCTGAATGCTCTTAATGGTTCAGTCCTTCTGGCGGTCATGGCTCTTCCTACCATTATTAGTTTGTCAGAAGACGCCCTTAACAGCGTTCCAAAGTCTTATGAGGAAGCCTCCCTTGCTTTGGGGGCAAATAAGTGGCAGACGGTCATTACGGTCAAGGTCCCGGCAGCGGCTTCAGGGATCCTGGCGGCCTGCATGCTGGGGATGGGGCGGTCGATCGGGGAAACGATGACCGTTCTTATGGCAACGGGCAATGCGTCTGAATTTCCGAGGAGTTTTCTTGGGCCGGTCAAGACCATGACATCGAC
>CAIVRE010000008.1 GCA_903908245.1 Candidatus Omnitrophota bacterium | reverse complement strand
TTTTCTAATTTTTGACCCATTTGGCAGCATAATTTTTCGTTTCTTTATAAATTTTTTATATTTTCTAAATATAAAAATTTTATAATGCAAAAGAATTGAGAAAATGTTTTCTTTTCGAGCGTAAGTCGTTGAAAAATAACAACATTTGGTTGTAACTTTTTTTCACAAAAATTTGCTTGACATTATATATGTGCTATACTTCGATTGTCTCTCGGGGGAGACAATAATATATGAACAAAAAGCTTGATCCACAGTCACCCGACGCCTTTGACTCTTCTCTTATTAATAATAAGAATGAAGAGGTTCTTCCTATTGCTCCTGACTTTTCCGCTTCAAATGCCTCCCAACTCCCCGATTCAGAGCTTGTCCGTCAGTTCCCGGGTCTTTTAGGCAACGATGGCTTTGCTCCTGTAAACCCTGTTGCGGCCCAGTATGACGGCCAGTTCAGTTCCCGTTTCAGCAGCTGGTTGCGCGCGGTGGCGCTGACGGTTGTTTGTATCTTTATTCCCGACCAGATCAGCTGGGCGTTCAATTACAATGCGGCCATTATTTGGGGAAACAAGGCTCCGATGGTCATGCAGGCTCCTGGTATGAACCCGGCCGAAATGGCTGCCATGCAGGTTTCGGGCAGTGTGGACCATCTTTTGACTGAAGTTAACCGTCAAAAGGCCGATCGTATCGCGCTCAAGCTGGATAACAAGAAAAATGACAGCCAATCGCTGGTGATCAGCGCTTTGGCCAAGTTTACGCCCGATCAGATCAAAGAGATCTCCCTGTGGCTGAGCCGGCCGGACCTGAATGTCCTTAATTGCGGTGTTTATACCCTGCAGGATATCCTGGCCAATGCCGGTATCAAGAAGTCACTTGAAGAGCTGGCGGTTATCACGATCGCTACGGACCTTTTAAGTAATGTTATAAAGGCGGGTGAACCGAAACTCAAGATCTCGCTTTATTCCATCAGCCAGGCTGTTAAAGCGTTCGGCCTGAATTATGGCGCCGGCCGGTTTGCCCCGCAGGATGTGCTCAAACTCCCCACGCCCTTTATTGCGCATTTTAAAGAGGAGCACTTTGTTACGGTCACCAAAGTGACGGACGAAGCGGTCTTCTTCAATGATATTGGAAAAGCTGCCCAAATGCCCGCGGCGGATTTTGTTGCCAAACTCTCCGGTTTCGCGCTGGTCAAGAACCTGGATGTTTTCATCAGGGCCGATTACAAGCCTGTTGATGACACCACTTTGACCTTTGTTTGGGGAAATAAATGGCGCGACCGCAGTGGTGACCTGCCCGGCATCATGACCAAGGGCGAAATGTATACCCAATTGGGTATGGATTTCGCGATGATGATCGTTTCGCTGGGTGTTGGCGCGGCTTTGAATGCACTTGCAAAAGTAGCACAAACACTTGCCGCGACTTCCAAGATCATGGCGATGTTAGCCAAACTTCTGGATCTGTTGAAATTGACCAAGAGCCTTGGGTCTATCCTTGAGCTGGCGATCGCGGGGATCGGGATCTCCCGATTTGTGAATTCAGTGGCGGAGGCGTGCGTGCTTTCGGGTACCTGCTCCGAGAAGACAGCGACTATTTTGAGTATTGCGCTTAGCACGGCGTTGAGCGCAGGTGCCGGCGGGGCGATGAATGCGGTGTCTTCGGCTCCGGTGAGTGCTTCTTTTGGCACTTTGGCGTCGTCGGCGGTTAGTGGATTTGCCGATGGTGTTTATCATGGTCTTGCCATGGGTTTGGTAAGCGCGACGATTAGTTACGAGATCAATCAGGCGGTCGTTAACGCGATCAATTGTAAAGATGGCGATAAAGGTTGTCAGATCATGGCGCAGACGCTGGGGGGTATTGCGGGCTCTGCCGGCGCCAGTTTTGCGCTGGTTGCAACGGGGTTTGCTTTATATGAAGTGACAGGGGACAAGGGTTTTGCTGCAATGGCTGGGATCAAGGTTGATGAGACCCAAGCTACAGTGAAAGCGGATCAAGCCAATACGAATGCGAATACTGTTGCTGATGGCAAAGCTCTTCCGACACAGGCCGGGGGTGCGGATCTGCCTAATGCAGATCTGATCAATCAAAAGATCGCGGAGGCCAATGCCAGTGACGGTGGAATGACCAATGCCAAAGCGGCAGCGATCATGAACAGTGATGTATATAAGGCATATGACGGTGCGTCTCAGGCTGTTGCCGGACAAGCTTGGGTGAGTGATCCTTCTAATCAAGAAGGTCTTAAGGCGGAACAGCAGAAGATTTTGAAGCAAGATGCCATTGACGGTGGGCATATGGACGCGGATCAGGCCATGGCAAAGGCGGAAACGTCTTATGGCAAAGTGAGCTGGGCGAGTTTTGGTGCAGCATTATCGAAAAATCTTTCTTCTGTTGTAGCTGATTCTGTGGGTAAAGCGGCAGGCGGTGTTGCCCGCTATGCCTTCGGCGGCGATCCGGACAGCGCTCTTTCCAAGGGGATCGGCCAGGGTGTTTCAGCGGTTGTTTCGTATGGCGTAGGTTATACGATGATGGATTCCGGACAGAAATCAATGGCCAGTGGGCAGCTTTGGGACAACATGGGTGCACGTGTGATTTCTGGTCTTCTTGTGGCCGGGACAGGGCTTGTTTTTGATAAATTGCGGGAGTCGGCGATCGGTAAAGATGACGGGTCAAGGAATTATACATATAGCGCTGCCCAGTTCAATATGGTTGCCGGGCTTTCAATGAATATGGTATCCGGAATTGTGTTGGGTGGAGCTGCGGAGTGGGAGAGATCAAAAGAAAGAGAAGGTCTGAATTCCACATTGAAAGATGCTGGACAGGGGGGTGTGGAGGAACTTACGGCAAATGCTCAAACTGTTCAAAGGGATATGGATCAGACGGCAAAGACGCAAGATGCGGTTCTTCAGGCTAAAATTGCAAATCTTTCGCCAGGGGATCTTGCCAAGCTTAATGCGGCATTGGCTACGGCAGGGACTATGGAGGAGAAAACAGCGCTTTATCAAAGCATTGCCGGGATCCGGCCTGATGTTGTTAAGGCAGCGTATGCAGCGGCGTGGGAAACAGAAAGTAAAACGGCGGCCGGACAGGCTGTTATTGCCGCGGCGCCGATCGTGCAAGCTTGGGCTAATGATGAAAAGAATATGGCAAAATTGGTAAGAATGTCGGCTACCAATGGCTGGGAGTTCAAACAGAATATTGATACGTTCCAGGGGAAGCTTGCGCTCGTTAGTTCAGCAACAGGTATTTTGCAAGGCGATATGTTTGGCGCGGCAATGTATTCCCAGGCTAATATGGGGATGGGGATCGTTTATGGTACGAACTTTATTAATACAAAGGGCGGTTTTTCGTTTGATAGTCCAACAGCCATGATGGGGTATGGTGAGCATCTTGCCGGAGCAGCTGGCTTCTCTATTGATAGCGCGATCGAGTTTGAGCGTCAGCAGAAGAAGTCCGAAAAAGAGAACGCCGCTTTGCCTGAGGACCAGCGCCGTACGGATGAACAAATGGATACGCAGTGGCGCATGGATTCAGTGAATCGTCATACCCTGGCGGGGGTGAGCTATATGAGCAACCAGTATGCCCAGGTTGGCTCCGAATCCATGAATAATTTAGTGAAGACAGCCAATACCTATACTTTTGGCCAGAAGTTCGCAGCTAATACGACCGGGTCTCTATCGATCGTTAATCAACAGCTTTATAATCAGAATACCGGGGCTTTTCAGGCATTCTCCGGCGCAAAGGTTGGAACAGGGCAACAGTTTGAAACAGAGCTTTATACGCCCAATTTCTATAAGATGACGATGTCATTCACGGATTCGGATGTGCAGGCTCAAACGCGCCTGGTGGCGGACTTTAGTGCGATGAATTATTGCTGCGGTAAGCTTCCGGCGGGGCAGGATCAGTATTTTATGGGCCTTCAGCCGATGTTCAATGACGGGTCAGCAAAGAGCGTGGCGTATCAACAGTTGATGGCGGCGACATTAGGTGATGCCGGAACCAACGGGCTCAGTGGCCTTGGCGGGCAGGTTTATGCGCAGAGCATGAATATTGGCAATGTGAGTATTACTGTTCCGGTGAGCGGGAATTCTGTGAATGGGATTTCGTATGGTACTTATACAAAAGAGTCGGCGTCCAAGCTTGAGCCTGATGGAACATCTTTTTTTGGATTGGTTTCGAACGCCAAGGTTGTTCCGGTGTTGAATATGCAGGATGCAAATAATGCTCAAGCCCAGCAGCTCGTGACTGAAGGATTTACGAGTGTGCAGGGGATGCCGGGCGCGTGGCGGGGTGTTTCGAGCAGTGTTTCAAATAATTTACAAAATGCCGTGGAACAACTGAAGGGTCAGGGGGATAGTCTTAAGCTTGCCATAGCCAAAGAAAATGCCAAGGGGGCTAGTGCCGATCCAGTGCAGATTGCAAGGCTTAATAATCAGCTTAATGAATTGCAAGTGAAAGTGGACACATTGAATGCTGATCCTGCGGCGTTGGCCCTGGCGAAGAGCGATTATTCCTCGGCGGCATCGACATCATTCTACGGGTCTTTTGTCGGCCAGGAAAGCAAGGGCGGGTTTGGTTTTGTTTATCAGGCAGATGCCCAGAAAAAGACCCTGCTGGATCTTTCAGCCGGGGATTTTAATTTTAGCGGCGATCCCTTGCAGACGATTGCGACGACTTATGTCAATCGTCAGATGAATGATCCTCGGGGAACTCCCAAAGAACTTTCTATTAGCGCGCCGTACCTTGCGAAACAATTATCAACACCGGAGGCCCAGGAATCGCTTGCATTGGCAAAGGAGCTGACTCGTGTTGGTTTTAGTGGCATGGCCGGAGCGCTGGTTACTCAGGCCACAGGGGATACTGAGTTGGCGGCATTGATGACGGAGTTGACGGCGTCTTCTCAAGGATTGAGCCGTGGCAATGATTATGTGATCACTCCGTCGCAGGAAAGCAGTGGCAAGGTGAGCGATCCGATCGCGTTGAATTTCAGTGTTTTGACGCCGACGGGAAAGGCTAGTTCCAAAGCCGGTGAGGCTGCAACCCAAAAGGTTTTCGCACAGAACATGACGTTCAAGAGTGTTCAGGAGCAGGGACAGGTTCAGTCACGTGATGAGTTCCATGGTACGGTTGACTTTTATAATATGGGCGTTCCAGATCCGGTATTGCATGGTGATTTTCGCGGGGTGAATATTAATGCTGCTCATGCGTTGATGGGGGCTGGGGCTTATAGGAAGACATTCCAGGCGGGAAGTCTTGTTGGTATACGGGCGGATGATATTAGCAAGTGGCTGGTTAACCCGAATCGTTCGGCTTCTTTTACCCAGGTCGGCGCGGATAATAAGGACAATGGCCAGGGTGGAGTTATATCCATGGTTTGGGAACGTGGTCAGGCTAAAGTTGTCAAAGGAGTTGATGGTCCGGAAGCAAAGGAATCGGGTAATCAGACTGTTGCGGAGGTGTATGGCTGGGATTCTTCCAAAGATGGAGTGGCTTATTCAGCGTCGTTGGTTTCAGGGAAGAATCCCTGGACGACGGATAAGAGCGGCAATATTAGTGAATTTCATGGGATATTGACCGGGAATTTGGCCACGCTGGATACTGCTACAAACAGGGCTCTGCTGTATTCGGCTAATGGGAAATTAACGACAAATACTCTTTCTGAAGAGAGTCTTAAAGGGGCTTCTTTGGAAAGTCTTCCCCTTACAGATTATAATAAACAATTATCGGTCAGCATGCTGACGGGCGGTGCGCTGAATGTTGAGACAAGCAATAGTATCCTTCGGTATCACAGTGCATATAGTACTACCGCTCAGGGGATCGCCGATAATCTTACGATCTTT
Source organism: Candidatus Omnitrophota bacterium (assembly GCA_903908245.1). GTDB lineage: Bacteria > Omnitrophota > Gorgyraeia > Zapsychrales > Fredricksoniimonadaceae. Next base: position 61,602 of record CAIVRE010000008.1, on the reverse strand, counting down.
ATGAAGGATGGAAAGGTCATGTTTGGTGTTGAGAAAGGAAAAGTTGGAACGTTAACACAGGAAGGTGTTACGCATTCCTTTTTCGATGGTGAGCGTACAGCTAAATTGGATGCCAATGGGCAGGTTATTAAGTATCAAGATGCCGCGCAGACTGATATTACCGGAACATTTAATTTTGGGGTAAAGGAAAAATATCAGTCCGCTTTACAAGATGGCGTGGTCACATTGGCAGATTTTCCGTATTTGAATGTAAGACTTCAGCCTAACGCAACGTTTGCAAATACGGCAATGACTCAGTCTAGGTGGGAGAATGGGACAGAGAAGGGCAAAGATCCTTCGTCTGTTGGCCGCTTAAGTGATGCTGAGGCTTCTGTAACAAGTGATGGCCAGATCAAGTTCGCAGGGTCGAATCCTCTTGTTGGCAAGGGCAAGACGACCGGGTGGTTTATGGCAACGCCGTTCGGGTTGGCAAAAGGGGATGCTGATCCCAAGAAGGATAATTCTGCTGATGAACCGGCGTCAGGGGTAAAGAGTACAGATACTGTCTTGAGCATCAATTCAAAGAATCTTATAGGGGCGATCCTCGATGATAAAGAACAGGTTGTTGGGAGATTATTGAATTATACAGGAGGTTCGGCAGAGGTAAAGGTTGATGGGGCGAAGGCGACGGAGATCGGTTTAGGCCGGGGGATCGTCAGAGAAAATATACCGGTTTTGGATGGTACGGAAACGCTCAGGACTGAGGACACCAGTGTTAAGGATGCGATCGGGTATATCGCGCAGCCATTTAGTTTGGGAATGAATCAGGGTGGCATGAGTGTTGTGAACGGGACGGATAAATATCATGGAGCGCGTTATATTATCGATGGCAAGGCGCTATCTAATGAAACGGGCAGGGTAGATGTTATCGCGGGTACGGCGGGAGACAGAGCTATTGTGGATTATTTTGATGGCCAGGCTACTATCGGTGATGGCAGTTCCGGCAGGATGCAGCGTGGCTATAATCAGGATAATTTTAGGGATGGGTTGTTTAAAGGCGGAAAACTGGTTTTCTTAAATAATGCTCAATTGGGCCTTGGGAAATTAACATATCAGACAGGCTCCAATCAATATCTTTATGATCCGGCGGGCGATGGATGGATGCCGATGATGAACGGCGCTTCTGTATCCGGCAAGATCCCGGTTAAGACGGTGGATGCTGACGGGAAGGAAGTCACAGATCTTAGGGAGTATAAAGCTGAAGGTAATGGTGAAAAGACGTTGCCGCTTTCTCAGGCGGTTGCGGTTTATTCAGGGACGGAAAAGACAAACGCTCCGGTGAGGTCGATCAGCGCGGCACAGATGATGGTCCAGTCGTTGCAGGCGAAGAATCTGGGATCGATGGCAGAAGTTGTCCAGAAGTCCATGAAGCCCGGCGCTGTTCTTTCTGATGATGAAAAGAAAATATTAAAGACAGCCATAGCGGAAACTGCGCAGGACTTGATGAGGCAGTCTACGGCGCTTGACGCAGAGGTTGTTGCCGATAGGGAGTCAACTGACGAGAAAGTTCGCAAGGGTGCGGAAGACAAGTCTTATAAGGCTTTTGATCTAAAGATAAAAGCGACGGAGTTGACAAAAGCTGGTGCGGATATGGGTGCAGTCACTGCATGGGTTTCCCAAGGGCAGCAACTTGTGGCTGCTGCCGCAGAAGAAGAATCCAGGCAGAAGATATTTGGGGCGCATGCAGGAACATTTGTTCCGGTCAAAGAAGAGGCGACGGTCGGTCAGAGTGGAGTGGAGGCTGGACATGTTGTGTTAAGTGCCAATGAACCAGGACAACGATTGACAGCGGGGATGGGGCAGGCCTTGGGTGTTGGAGGTATCGCTGTCCAGGCTATTCGGGAGATGACTCCGGAAAAATTTGCAGAAGCGTTAAAGTCGATGGGAGTTTCGGACACGGATATTAAGACCATGCAGCAGGAGCAGGTGGCTTTAAAAGCGTTAAAAGAAGATGGTTCCGGGATTGATGCCAAGGTTTTTTCATCGACAGCCAAGCAGATATCCGCGTTGATGTTTACCGGTGATAATTTAAATAATTTTGCCGTTAGTCAGAACCCGTTGGCCGGGAAGATCGTGTTGACGGGAGATGTCACTCCGATCCATTTTCAGACGACAGGGTCTCATTATAAATATAACGAAGGAACGGCGGCAACGCAGGCTATTACCAATATTATTCCCCAACAGCAGGATGGAATTGCCACAGGAAGTAAATCAGTATCGGGGAGAGGGGTTATTTGGTCGTCTCCTTTATTGCTTTATGATTATGCTGGGGCACGTCAGGACGGGATATATAAGGGCGGGTTTACGGTACAGGACGGTAAATATGTGATGGATGGAAGCACTGTTGCCATGGAAAGATCGATATCAGGGAATGGCGGCGGGATTCTTAAGCAGTTTGTTACCCTGCCCGATGCTGTGTCCGGTAGTAAGCAGAATATGGTGCTTTATTTGAAGGAAGCCAATTGGAACCCGGAAACCAAGAAACAGCAGATCGCGGAGCTTTTTACTAATATAAATAATTTGAGCGGCCCATTGCAATCATATGTTTCAACCAACGGGCTGATGGCGCAAGGTGTTGCGATCAATGACGGGGATATTCGTAAGGCCATGTTGGAATATAAGGATGGCATTGTTGTTTTTGCTGATGATTCCAGGACGAATGTTCTTGCCCGTGGCGGGGTTAAGGAATATGCCAAGGGTGCCAAGATGGAGAATGGGGTCGTTACAGGGGAAGTTAAGAACGAGTTGGCATTTAATATGTTCTCTCCGACTTGGCGTAAGCTTGCGTCTGGTCCATTGGGGCAGTCAGAAGATGTTGCTTTCTTAGGAGAGAGTTTGATCATGGCGGTATCCGATGGGAAGACTAACGGGTCTTATTCAGATGTGACACCGCATAAAAAGACCGGTCAGGGCTCGACACAAGAGAAGAGCAAGGGGCCCGAGTTTGCACTTAAAGAGTCTGCGATCGCGGATGCTGATCAAGCAGGAAAACAGCGCCGCCTTCAGGCGGATTTTGAGCAGCGTTCTCTTTATACGGCCAGAGGCACAGGCGAGGCGGGTTCGGATAAGGTTGTTTATTCTGTGGGGAATAAGGCGGACCTTCGATTTGCGAGTGCGATCCCCAACGCTGCGGCATCAGAAAAAGGGCTCTTGGATGATAAAGGCAGTTATGTCACCCGTCTTGGATTTCACTTAGGTGGACTTGATAGTGATGGCAAGTGGATCATGACGGATGGATTGCGGTTCGCCGGGGACAAGAAGGGATCGGTTGTTTTGTTAGCCGATGAAGCGCGCCAGGAAAATAAAGACCAGAATATGGGTGTTCCGGTTAAATCGGATTTTGGTTCTGCTCCTTACGAATATAAAGCGCCGCGGCAGACCAAAGCGGATTTTATTGCCAAGCTTAAGACCGCTGGGGTGTCTGGTGAAAGGCTGTCTATCGCAGAGAAAGCGTGGACTGATTATTTTTCATTGAGCAGGCAGGAGAAAGAGGCATTAAGCACGGTCGGCCTTGATCAATCCACTTTCTTTGCCCTTAAATATGATGGCGTTAGGAAAGGGGATAAAGTTGGTTCGGGGATGTGGTATTCCGAGGATTCAAAACTTTATATGAAAGAAGGAGCTAAGGATGCTTTCGCCGGATGGACGTATAGACAAGATGGACTTGTTGATTTTTTTGGTGAAGGTACATTAGTAAAGGATACCAATATTTATAAAGTTATGACCGTGCTTCTTCAGCCGAGTCAGCATACGGATACGCTTGCTAATGTTAATTTGTCCCAGGGATTGCCTGCGGCTTATGGCACTTTATCAGAACATGGTCTTAAACAATTAACAAGGAATGTAGAAGGCTGGGGAACTTTTGTTGGTGTTGCCGGTCAGTATCGGGTTAGCGGGGAGTTCCGTTCAGGCCTTGCCAAGGATATTCAGGCCGATGGCAGTTATAAAATAGAATTAGGGGCTTCAGGACAAGGTTTTGAGATAGGGTCTCGATCGTATGGTTCTCGCGATCCGGGTTGGGTTGCGATAATCGATAGCAAGACGGGAAAAGTGGTCGGTGAGCGATTGGTGGTTAATGAAGGATTGGTAGAGGTTCCTTTTTCTGCAACGTTGTTCGCGAACCTGCCTGGATCACGGTTCACTGCGATGCTTAAAGATCTGCTGTCTTCCAAGAAAACAAGTGATGCGGCGACATCAACAACGCCTTATGGGCAAGCCATGAAAGATGTTGAGCTTGCTGTCCTTGGGACTGATGGGAAACCAACAAAGGTGACCTCTAATATCGCGGGGCATTTACAAGATCGCGGTACTGTTGTGGTAGAAACTGGATATGGTACGGGATCCAGATTGTTATTGCAGGATGTTGAGACCGGAGATATGCGTAATGGTGGCCGGTTCTTGTCTGAATTGGATAATCAGCAATTGACGACTGTTACAGTGGGCGCCCAGACAACGGCTTTTGATAATGCGTATTCTTCTGTTATTTGGGGCGACAGGATTGCTTCTTTGCCGGCGTTGCCTTCCAATATGCCGCCGATGGATGTTGGTTCTAATAAAAACCTTCTTCTTTATAACGATTTGTTGCGTGATCCTCGAATGGGTAATTCGCAGATGACGGAGTTTGCGGTGCGTTCAGCGTTGGGAAATGACCTGTCCAAGCCGACAGAGATCAGGAATAAATATGGTTCTGGTTCGTATGCGGAGTATTCGAAAGAAAGGGATTCCGAGGTTTTGATGGTCAGCTTGGTCCAAGGGCTGATCACTCCGCGTAATCAAGGCGGGTTAGGTGGAATAGGGATGCAGGCATTTGTTTATATGCCGGATATCGTTTCAGAACAATGGGTTGTGAAAGATGGCAAGAAAGTTTTAGACACTCAATATTCTCCCGAGGCGATCAAGATCATGAAGCTGCTGCTTAATCCGGCGCAGTCAGACAGGATATTACAAGATTCAACGATCGTTAAGACGCCGGAAGGGGATTTTGCGATCACAAGATCCTCCGAGATAGAAAATCATCAGGGGTATTGGGTCGGTGGACGAAATTCACTTGCGGCTCGCTATATTTATCCAATGTTTGGTTCAGGGTCTACGGATGTTGTGAACAGGTGGGGTGAGGGGAAGACGGTCTGGTTGAATGATATGGATAAAATATCCAGCAAGTCCGGTGGTTCCGGGTCGAACTGGATGGATTCAGTGTTTGGCGCAAATAAGGCGGGTACGGCTGCATTGCCTGAAGAGATCAATGCATGGAAGAGTAAGGGTGAGGCTTGGATGGGAGTTCGGGATAATGATATTGCGGTCTGGTATGTGAATAAAGACGGACGTATGAATCATTATTTTGCTGATGGTAATGAAATGAAAGGGATCGCGGATGAATTGGTTCGCAATGATTATTCCAGTGCCAGGGCATTCTCGGATCAGTTGCACGCGATGAATAACGGTGCAAAAGTGATGGGGGCTATTTATGTGGTAGATGGAGTTATTACGGCGGTTGAATTGGGTACGGCTCTTTTTTCTGCGGGAACTTCTGTTCTTGCTGCTGAATCAGCTAAAGGGGCATTGCATGCATCGGTGACTACTGCAGCTAGGGTGGCGGTTAGAGTTGCTGTTCAGGCTACGGAGACAATTGCGACAAGGTATGCCACTAAAAGGGTTTTGGTGTACGCTGCGCTTGGCGCGGGGGTTGCGACAGCGGCAGAAATCTATAAATATAATAAAACGGGCGATTTTTCTGTTAGTAATATTTTGCAGGCGGGTGTTTCGAGCGCATTGATGGCGCGTGCGGGTGGATGGCTGGGGAGCAGTAATCTTTCGCTCGCAACCAGATTTATGGCAGGCACGGGGAATGCTTTGCAGGGAACACGTTTAGCTGGCGTAGGAACGTCGTTAATAGCGATGTCCGCCAACCCATGGGCTGTGGGCGTGGTTCGTGGTGTCGGAGCTATCGGGGCATTTAATATCGGTGGTAATGCTATTTCTTATGCGGCCAGAGGCCGCGGGTTAGATTTGCAAGAAAGCGCGTTTGTCTCCCTTGCTGCGCTGTCGGTTCCTTTCTCCGGTGCTGCCAGTAGTGTCAAGACAGCGGCTGCCAGGATTGGGCTGCAGTATGCGGCGAGTGCTTCTCTTTCGATCGGTGGTGCCAATGCGATATCGTTAATGAATGGAAAAGGGGAATTGACCTGGAAGCAAAATGTGCAATTGCTTGGAATAGCTGCTTCATATCCGTTAGCAAAAGCGATCGCGCCTGCTAGTGCGTTAGAAGGAGGCGCTATGACATGGGGAAGGGCTATTAATATTGCTCAGCGTACGGCAAGGTCGATCGGTTCGGAGGCGCTTGTTTTTGGTCAAACATACGCTGTGACCGGAACGGCTTCCAGAGGAAGATTGGAAACAGATACTTTTGATTCGGCGATGGCGCAAGATTATAAAGAAGGCCTTAAGACCGGGGCAGTATGGGGAACGGTTTTTGTCGGAGCTGGTGCTGCCGCCACGTATGCTTCGGGGAGCAGACTTTTTAATAACAGCTTTGTGAGCGCTCTTTCCAAAACGCCTACTTGGGTCAAATATACCGCGACTGGATTGGCAGGCGCGGGGTTAAAGGTCGGGTATGAATATTACAATGATCGTAAGAATTATACTGTGGGGCGTGGGGTAACAGATGCTATTGCAGGTGCTGGCGCTGCGATGTTGTCTTTGCGGATCTTGAAAGGTCTCGGGATGACAAACATGAATACACTTAAGGGGTTCTATTCCAACCCTGGTGCCGAGAAAGGGCTTATTGATATGACCTCCAGCGGTGCAGTGCGCTGGCCGGGTGTCAATATTATGATGGGCGGTGGCGGTGCTTTCTGGAAAGGCGCATCGGCGCAGATTGAAGTGGCGATTGATGGAGAGGATTCGCGTGCTTTTAAGAAGTATGGGTATCGTAGCTGGAAAGATATTCCGCTTTTCATGGCTGATAACGGGCGGTCGTTGTTTACCCAGGACAATTTACATCAGGCTTTACTCGGAGAAGAGACCATTATGTCCCCGCGGCAGGGCGCATGGATGTCTCCGTTGTTCGCGGTCCTTCAGTTACAGGGGACTCCGAAGCCGGGCAATGGATTGATGAGCAGCGTACAGAAGGGCTTCGGCTATATTCAACAGCCTTTTGCTGAAGGTTCTATTGCTAGTGCCGCGTATAGAGATATGTTTTATATGCCGCTGGTTGTTACGGGAACGAAGGAGGCGGTTAATTACATGTTTGGTGAGTATAAAGATAAATCTCTAATAAAAAGCGAGGAAGATAAGAAAAGACTTGAGGCTGGAAAGTGGTCTCTTGCGTCGTTGTCCAATTTGATCGATGGTAAAGGGTTTAATCCTAAGGACCGGACGATTATTTCTTCTGGGCTTGAGGAAACGGTTTGGGCGTATGCACCCATGCTGGCTGTGAAATCGTATCATAATGCCACCTCTCCGGTTGAGGCGTACAGGATGGCTCGTCGTGACCTTACGGAAGCGAAGACTGTTTATGAATCTATAACAGATAAGGAGTCTCCAGCGGCCCAGGAAGCCAAGGGAGCACTTGATCAGGCTCAATTTATCCATGACCAGGCGGCTCTTCAGGTTCGGGCGGAAGGATTAGCTCGGGCAGAACAAAAACTTCAGAGCGCGGTTGAAGCCAATGATGGGTCTGCTCCCCGGTTGCAAGAGAACGTGGCCAAACGTGTTGAGGATTTCGCGCGGAGAACCATGGCTGTCAATAATGCCAGAACAGTGGCCATTGATGCGGCGCTTATTAAGCCGGATGTTACTTCGGAGCAAAGGAATCAATTATTACAGGAACGCACGGCTTTGGAAGTTCGTAATAAAGCTTTGAATGATGGGTTGAATTCTGCGAAGGCGGTTGGCGATGTTGCGATCGCCCCACAGGCCAGCACTACGGCTACGCCGCAGACCCTCGATGTGAGGATCGACAAGATGTCGAAAGCGGCTCAACTGCGGACGCAACTTCTGCGGGATGCTTTTATTCTTGGGAACACATTGGTTAATGTAATGTCCAGGAAAGCTGGGACAACGGAAAAGGCGTTAGCGATCGCTGATAGGACTAATGCGCGGAGCCGGTCGCTTGAAACAGAGCTTTCTCTCATTGACTGGAAGATCGAAAATGGGATGGGCGATTCAACTGCGTTAAAACAGCGGCGGGAAAAGGTGGAGATGGAGATCGGCAAATTCAAGCTTCTTGTAGATCATGCTGTTAATGCAGCGGTTGAACGTGCTCAGGTTAAGAAACTTGAGCAAGAGATCGCAGCCTTAACAAAATTCAGCAAGGTCGGGATGTTCCAGAAAAGACTTGAGCAAAAGAAAGCGGAATTAGCAAGATTCTTAGAAACTGCTATCAAGGGCAGTAAAGAGCGCAGTCAGAATGTGAGAGAATTGGTTCGGGATTCCAAAAAATCCGGAACTGATGCTGAAGTTGAAGCGCTTCATCAGGAAGTGGCACAATCATCAAACAATAGCGCCTTGGCTCAAGGGCGTTTGCAGGAGATCGGGCGGGCGGATATCGCCAAGGCACAGTTAAAGTCTGCTTCTCGAGGAAGCGATCTGGACAGGCTTACGCGGGACCTTAACGATTATGCCCTGGAGTTTAAGGGGGGTGCTGCTGCGCAGGTTGCGGAGAAACTTCGTAAGGCGGTTGCGGATACTTTAACAGCTTCAGAGGGAAGTGCCGGACGCTTGGAGCGGATGGTTGATCGGGCGAGGGACACGTTGAGTTTTTATGACAAGGTTCGTCCTTTGAGAACGATCGATGCCGAGAAGTTCAATAAACTTATTGAGCAGTTTAGTAGTGCTGAAAGGGTTCAGCCGGCGGATCATGGGGAGTGGACAAGATATCATGAATTGCTCGATAGCACTATCAGTGAAGTTACCTCGCATTTAAAGAACAATGGTTCTCTTCTTGTGGATAATTTGACTACAACAGTAGGTGGTAAGGATGCGGGGGCGGAATCGCCTATTAGAAAAATTATCAGCGATGGGCTTGAGGGGGCGTATGGTGAGTTTGTTACGCGTAAATTGATTGATCAGGATACACTTAATGCATTGAAAAGAGAGCATCAGACAGTTGAAAAATTAGAGAATGCGATCATAGAGCATTTATTAGATCAGCAGGGAGGCGTTTCGGTTGGTGCCAGGAAGACTATTGCAGCAGAAGTAGCGCAGGCACGGAAGGCATGGGTTAATGATATAGCATCCAAGACTGTTCTGGCAACGGAGTATAAGGCTGATGATAAGGGCACGGTGTCTTTCGACATGGATAAATTCGCTGAGTCGGTAAAAGCTCAAGTGGGGCATGCGAGATCCATGCTTGATATTGTGGATAATTTATACGATCGCGCACCGAAGGAGACTCGTTTTGTTCTGGCATCCATGAGAGAACTTGTTCTTGGAGAGAATGGGTACAATCATTTATTAGAGAATGCACGGGCTTCGGCGCAGTCGCAGCAGACGACCAGGGCTGTTGATCTTTTGGAATTGGCGAAGGTAATGAATCCGAATAATTCGGATCTTTTAAAGAATATCGCGGCTGTCAGGCTTACCCGGATCAGTGAGCGGGGAACCGAGAGGCTGGACGCTTCCGCAGATTTCGCAGAGGTAGCTTCTGTTATCAAGTCATTGGAATCTTTTCTTGCTAAAGAATCGTCCAGGGTGAAAGATGCGGATAATGGTGCGGAAAGCCTGGAGAATTTAAAGACGGATATTAAGACGTTGCGTACTATGTTGGAAGCGGCGCAGGTGCGGCAGCAGGGGGTCGAGGCGCTTGAAGGCGGGAAGATCAATAAAGCGGTTAAGCTGCTTGAGAAGGCGGTTAAATTGGATGCGTTAGCCGCGAAGGAAAACCGCAATGATCTAAGTGATAAGGGCAATAAAGGTATTAATGGTTTTAGTGATATCGGATTACGCATGGACTATGTTCAGGCCTTGCAGAGAAGCGGGGATTTTGGTAAGGCAGCAGAACAGGTTCAGACTATCCTGAAAGTTCAGAATAATAAGCAAGGCGAAAGCAAGGATCAGCCAAAGCTTGTCAATATGCTGGAAGCGAAGCTTTTGGAGCTTCGGGCGTATGAATCTTTAGGTGATCGTGCGACATTTGCGCAAGCGTTTGATGCCATGCGTGAGGCTGTTTCTATAGAGCAGGGAAAATTGAATGGGGATGATATTGGTATTCGTTCCGGCCTTGGGGAATTTTTAGCGAAGGCAACGGAAATGATCAACGGCAAGAAGGGCTTAAGTGCTCCTGCAACAGACCTGGTTGGGGGATTGCGTGAATTGGCTGGTTCCCTTGGCTCTGATGCGCAATTCAATAATGTTCGTCAGGCAATGCTCAAGCTTGAGACAGCTCTTAAGCCTCAAGCACCTCCGACTGGGAAAGGTTCTCCCGCCGAAGTTTCCATTGATAAATCCTCTTCTAAACCAACAGCCATATCTGATAGTGCTAAAGCTCTTCGTAATGATCCCGGGATGGGCTCATCTCCCTGGACACGCGCTTTACGTGAAAGCAATGCCTTAGGCGGGAAATTGCCGTTCTATGGGGCGGATTTTGAGTCGAGTCGTAGGACGGCGGCAGTAAAGGCAGAACAGGGGCGGAAGAATCCTGGTTCAGATAAAGATCTTGAAAGCGATATTAAGACGTTTTCGAGCGATATTTTCTCTTCAGGGAGGAAGATCGCGCAGGATCTGAACAGGTTGTTAAAAATTAATAAAGACTCAATTGCTGATCAGAGTTCAACGATCGCTGAAGTGTTGACTATTCCGAGAACGCGTGCAGACATAAAAAAACTCAATGATATTAAAGATATTAATGAACGTGCGGAAGTCGCGACAAAGATGGTTTTGGGTATTCTTAAAGATGTGAGGACCTCTAATGGGAAGAGATTCGATATTCGTGAAGAACAAGCGGCGGCTATTTATGGATTCTTTCAGACGGCATTCGGTAAGAGCGGTCGTATGATGTGGGACCAGTTCGTTGGTGGTGGTAAATCGACTATTGCTGTGGCCATGGCCGGGGTGTTGGCCGCTACGGGAAAGAAAGTAGCCCTGGTCGCTACCAGTGATGACCTTTATAAGGCTTGGGCCAATGTTGATAGTCATGAGGTAATGGGTGCAATGAATAAGAAGTTTGGCGGGTTGTTTCGCGAAGCAACCCGGTCTGGTGATAAGGTTGAGGTTGAGGCATTCAAGGATGGGGAGGTCAGGGTCCTTAAACTTCTTGATGTGCAGGATTATGCGGTTCATGCGTCGAGGAACGGGTCGGCGGCAAATTATTTTGAGGGCGTGACCGCGGTGATGGATGAGTTCCACCGGGTTTATTTAGCTCCTGAGCGTGTTACCGACCAGGGAAGCAGCAATAAAGAGATCATGTCTGCTTTGATGCCCGGCATGCTGGAGCGTTATAGTCAGAGAGGCGAGATCGCAGGGAAGGTTTGGGAAGTTGTTACTAGCCATTTTGAGATCAAGCCTGGAGAAAAGGACATCGCTTCAAAACTTAAAGATCAGATCGAAACATATAAGACAGCGGGCGGTTCTGAGGTTTCTGATCGAAAACAGTTTACCCCAGAGGCATTTGAAGCATTATGGAAAAAAGTTTCAAAGATCGACGGGGTAGAGAGTGCATTATCAAGATCTCAGTTGCGGGAGTTGCTTAATGAGGCGGCTTGGTCTTTGGATCAGATCGGCACGATCGGTGAACGATATAGGGTCAGTTTTGATGAGGCCACCGGAATTGTAAAGTACGCGGTCAAAGATAAGTCGCGCGATAAATATATGGATAATAATATTTTTAGTGATCCTACGGGATTAAATGCGCGTGCGTTGATGGCCTTGTCTCATTTGATGTGGGAAATGCCGGATGCGCAGCGCATAAAGGTTGATAAAGAGGCTTCTATTCTTCAGCAGGCCATGGGGAGCGTTTCTGATCGAATGAGCGCAGCCAATGCCATTGACTTCTTTGACCAGGTTCTTGGTATGACCGGTACAGCCAAGGATATTAATAATACTTTACATGCGTCGGGCTTTAAGATCGCCCGGTTCTCTGATCCGGTTGAATTTGCCAAGCACATTTCGATTAATAAAGATAAAACGAACTTTTTTATCAGTTCAGCCAAGGATCGTTCCGGCGCGGCGCAGGACATTGTGGGTCGTATCGCGTATGGTATTGCGCGTCAATGGGATGTGAAAACTATTGCCAATGAGTTTCAACAGGGGGTTAGAGATAGGAATAATGCCAAGGCTGAGGGATCATTATCCGGCGAACAATTAGAACAGAAAGTAAAGGCAGATACGATCACATATTTGGAGAGGTGGTTTAGTGATGATGTGGTAACAAAGGTTCTTGATCCTTTGAATACTGAGCCGGTTTACGCACGTGCCAATACGATCCTTGTTTCCAGCCATGATTCTTTATTCCGTGATGCTGTATATAAGTTACTTCAGACGAATCCTGAGTTGCTGCAGAATGCGATCAAGAATGAAGTTGTAAAATTGGTTGGGGATAAGAAAATTCGTGATGCATGGATGGAGAAAGGCGCACAAAGAGATGTTCTTTGGGATAAGATTTATAATGCAAAAGATGGCGGAAAAGTTCGCGTGGCATTTGACGAGATCCGGACTAAATGGAACTTTGATACATTGCTGGCATCTGGTAAAGAGAGGGTTAAGGATTTTACGACAGAGAAGGGTGAGGAAGTTTCAACAGGGTTAACGAATTATTTAGAGGCAGAAAGGGATGGGGAGACGGATCGTGTGAATTTGACGCATCGCATTCTTCTGGGAGATTTTGTTGAAGGCGTCTCGGTGGAAGTCCGCGGTTTGGCGCATATTATTGGGACAGCGGTCCTTGATAGTACGGGTATTGTTCAACAGCCGACCCGTATTGGATTGGTGCCGCAAGTTATTGATGAGCGTACACCTGGGACAATGGACTTCTTTGTGGCTAGCGCATTGGATGTTAATTTGACCACTGGGCAAAGAACCATGCTGAAGGATGCGGTCAGTCAATTAGATGCGATCAGAGCAAAGGGTGGGGATTATAAGAGTTCTGATGCGTACAAAACGGCTTTTGAGCAAGTTGTGACTGAATTCAGTTCTATTGCTGCACAGCATTCCCAGGAAGCTTTAACGCAGTCTGTTGTGTCGGTTGCCCAGGTATCTTCAGGAGTGCAGCGTGCTCGTGTGGAAGGTTCTTTGGCTACGATGGAAAAGGCCTCCAGGAACGAGATTTTGTCTGCTTATTTGGAGCGGACGGGCAAGACGATCAATAATGCTTTGGATCAGCGCCCGATCGTGGCGAGGACCGAGGGGCAGAATTCCCGCCGTGTCGGTTATGCGCCGCGGTATATTGTTGAACAGGATCAAGACGGAAAAACGGTTTACAAGATCCAGGATTTTGAGCCAGTTTATTATGAAGCCCTTAATGGGAACATTCAGCTCGGTGGCGGCTTGATCATTCCGCGCGGGATGGTGTGGAATGTGCAGAATAATGTTCTTTTTAATCCGTCCGCTGGAAATAATACTGCGGCTTTTGCTACCTTAAGTACAAGCAGTGGCCTTGAGTATCATAAGATCGTTGAAAATGCTTCCGGCGCGTTCAAGTTTGACCCAATGGTACACAAGATCGATATCAAAGATGGTGCCGTTCGTAATCTTGTGGATAACAGCCTTGTTGGTCATTTGATGTATATTCCGGGAGAGACCCGCCCGGCGTTGGTATCTTCGGAAATGTATGAGGTCAATCGTTTGGCCCAGATGATAAGCCGTGATGGCGTTCTGCAGATGCAGGAGTTTTCTAAAGATTTTGATCGTTCGATCTGGAATGCGTTAAAGATGACTGGATGGTTTGATTCTGATACTCGTGGCATGATCTTCTCTGTTAAGAATGAAGAGCGGAAGGCCTTTATTAATTTTGATGCTTTTAAGGCAGCTATTGGGAAGATCGATCCGTATCAACAGGTGATGGCGCAGTATGAAAAGATGGCAAAGGATATTAGTGATTCATTGGATAGTACGAAGAAAGTGGCGAAACTTATTGCAGCGGGGCAGTCGGCTGAAGCGATCATTAAAGAAAATCAAAAGAAATTGGATTGGCTGCGGACGACCCTTTCTTTGGAAGCAAGTGATATGCAGGATATGGAGAAGGTCGGGAAGGCCGCAGGGGAGAAACTTGCCGAGTTATCGGCAGCGCAGAAAGAATTGCTTGGGCGCAAGCAGGAAATTAATGCCGGGTTCGGGGCTCTTCGTGGTGCTGATGAGGGGATGCTTGAGAAAGTTTATAAAAATTTAAAAGGCAAGATGGATCAGGAAATGCCGCTTGAAGCCGCCCGGGAGAAGTTGACAACAATGATACGCGCGGCCGGAGAGAATTTGTTGGGTAAGGATCGTGGTATCAAGTTTAAAGATGGTTCTTTGGATGTTGAAAGCATCGTTGATTTGAATGATCAGGAAAAAGCTGATTACGCCGGATTAAGAGCGAAAATTGAAGCTTCTAACAAGGGCGGCGAGAATGTTTCCCTGGCGGATGTGCAGAAGTTTAAACGCTATCAGTTCATTGAACGGTTGAATGAGCACAAGAATCATAAAAAGATCATTATTGATCCGGAATTGACCAAGAAGGCAAGTGCGGCGTTGGCAGATGATACATCGATCCGTTTGGGTGTTGAGGTCTTCCTTAATGAAGTGTACGCCCATACGTTCCTCGAGGCGGGTGTTCTCCCGCATGAATTGGATGTCCATAGTTTGACCCGTTTGACCAAGGGACGCTCATTATTGTTTGATACTCAGGTCCGTGTGCAGGATCCCGGTCAAAAGTTAGGCAGTATGTTCACCGGTATTTATTTCCTTGAGAATGCGGTTGAAGAGGTGCTTGCTCATATGCGTGAATTGGTGGGCGATTCAGGTTCTTTTGATGGCAAATTGGAAAGTGCTTCCCGGATGGGCGCGGGTCGCGAAACGGCTTTAAGAGATGCCAGTTATCAGGTTGCGCATCGTTCGCTTTATATCGGCCGTATGGATATGACGGCCTTGAAGTTAGTTTACGATGCGCTTGTTTCTGATAAGAGCGGATCACTTGTAAAAATTGGGACGGCGACAGACAGCAAAAGTCCTGTTCAGGTTACCGTGACCCTCCCGATGGGCGAGAAGGAGAATCCGCAGGTGGTTTTGATGATGCCGCAGCAGGCAGATGGTAAATATACGGAAAATCTCAAGACAATGCTGGCAGGTACGATCGGCCAACTGGAGATGTCCATTCCTTTGGCGAGTCTGTTGACGTCTTTGTCTGAGGATCGCATGAAAGGCGATCTGTGGAGTGACAAACCGGTGGTTCAGATGATCCTTGGCCTCGCCAAGCCGTATGTTGGTGAACGTGTGACGTTGCTCAAGAAGGCGACTCAGCCCGGGCAGGAGCTTGTTTTTAGCGATCCGTTGACGCC
This sequence comes from Candidatus Omnitrophota bacterium, assembly GCA_903908245.1. GTDB lineage: Bacteria > Omnitrophota > Gorgyraeia > Zapsychrales > Fredricksoniimonadaceae. The sequence goes on along the minus strand of CAIVRE010000008.1, from coordinate 46,099 downwards.
GACTGACTTGCAGAGGTTAAAAGTTGCTGATAGCGCTACGTTGTATCGTCATGTGGCGGCAATTTTTGCGGATGAGGCTTTTACAAGAAAAGATAATGCGGATGGTACGATCACATATACATCTGTTGCTGCGAAGCGCTCAGTCACATTGGGCAAGGATGGCGATATTAAAGCTTTGAGCGGGCAGGAGCAGTCGTTTACCGATTTTATTGCAACTCAGATCGATTCAACAGTGAAGAATATGCAATCGGGTGTGCTTAAGAATTTCGGGGTTCCGGCTGAGCAGGAGCTTCCTGGTACTGTTCCGCAGGGGCAGGGGCTTGAAGTGAAAGATAATAAGGATGCAATGAAGAGTAAGGCCTCCGCTCCGATACTGGCTGGCGCTGGTCCTCCTCCAGACATTGCGAAGAAGGTTCAAGATGTGCTTGATATCGTACAAGGAAAAACATCTACATCTAATATTAACCAAGTGGCGCCGGTTGGCCCAGCTAGCACTGCACCCGCTCCTGTTGCTCTGCCCACAACATCTACTTCATCTATTACAGTTACGACAACACCAACACCTGTTGTTAATCAGCCCATGGCATCAGTTATTCCGGCGGTTACTTCGGTGGTCGCTCAGGCTCCTGCGGTACCTGTGATCACGCCGCCTGTTGCGCCGCAAACTTTAGCGGCGCTCAACGACGAAGATGCTCCGGAATTTGATCAGAAAGACGTTAAGATCATTACCCAGGAGATGATCGATCGCAATCTTGAAATGTTTAAAGGCAAGGGGGCGGATGAATTAAAGCCTTTGGTTGCAGCGCTTATTAAATCGGATGCGGTAAGAGATCGCCTGGGATCTAAGAGCAATATTATTGCGTCCGATGACCTGGTCAAGCGTGTTATTGAGCGTTTCAATCGTATTCTGATGCGCCTTGCCGGTATCCAGGCCGCCAAGGTTGAGAAAGATAAAGCGGAATTGACGCCTTCCAATGAAGCCGATCGTGCCGCGGTCATTGAGGGGGCAACACCGTTCGTCAAGCCGGAGATCAACCGTCCTGTGCCGGGCCCGGCGCCGGTGTACTCGGTACCTGAACTTCTTTTGCAGCATTATTCGATGCCATCGCTGGTCAGCGCTATTAATGGCGGTACGGCCGATCCTGAGGTCCTTGCGCATCTTGCCAGGTTCCCTGACTGGAAGATCAATAAATTTAGAATAGAGCAGTTGAATTTACCGGCGCTTGACCGTAAGGCCGATAAGGCCGATCCATCCGAGAAGGTCGGTTCCTGCTTCAAGGTTTCATCCAGCTCTCAACAGGACGCGAGTCAGACCACTTGGGTCGATTGGGCGCTGAATACGAAGTACAAGGGGAACCCGGACGGGTTCTGGACATGGTTCTTAAGCAATATCTTTGTTGAAGCTGTCCCGCAGGATGTGAAGGCGATGATCAAGCCTGTCGAGCTTACCTCGGCTGTGGCCGTTAAGGCGATCCAGGCCTTTAAGCATAGCAAGAATAAAGCTGAACTTCAGCGCAAGGGTATTGAGGATACGCTCAACTTCAAGTTCGGCACGGGCAAATGGCCGAAAGAGGTTGCGGATGCCTGGGCCGGAGTTAATGGTGAACTTGCCGCTTCTGGCCGCGTGCTCAAGATGGTCGAGCTTAATGATGCGCTCTATAGCCAGCTGGTCGAAGTCCGGGTGTTCATTAAGGCCAATGCCGGTAATGCCGCGGCGATCGAGGCCCGTACGGCCAAGTTCCAGGCCTGGCTTGGAATGTGGGAAGGCCGTCAGCTCAAGGTTTACATTGACCAGAAGGGCGAGATCTGGATCAAGACCACCAATGCGAATTACGACGATCTCTATTCGAAGAACTTTAAACGCGCCGAACCCAAGAAGGTGGAAGCGCATGTTGGCCAGGTCAAGGCGCTTGACAGAATGCGTCAGGAGCTCCATGACGGCACGCTTAACGGTACCCTTAGCACCGATGCGAAACTGGCCCTTCTTGCCAAGATCCGTAACCTTAAGAATCTGCGTGAAGGCGGCAGGCCCGAAGTTACGGCCGAGGCTTATAACGCCCAGAATCCCTGGAATGATGCCAAAGCTGTTGCCAAGGCCGAGTCTGCCGCTCTGCAGCATAAAGCCGTTGTTGGTGCCGTTGCGCCGGTAGCCGCGCCTGTTGTTGCCGAGGTTCCTTTGAATGATGGCTCTCAGGGTAAGAATTTCTTTGAAGACACCGGCAGTGTCAAAGCTGCTCCGGCCGCGATCGATGCGCAAAAGCTCAAGAAATACAATGTCCCCGAGTGGTCCACCCGCGTTACGCCGGCCAATGCTACCGTGCCGGTCGTTCCTTCGCCGGTGAAGAAGGCTGTCGATTATATTATCAAGGCGCCTTCCGTCTTATTGTTCAAGTCGCTGGCGGCTCTTCGTCCCGATGAAAAGAAAACGGTGGAGATCGTTCAGCCTGCCAGCAGGGACGCTGAGGCAGTGGGCAAACATCCCGGGCTGGTCATGGCGGGCAGCATGGTGGCTTCGTGGAAGGCCTTCTATAATTTCCTGTCTGGCAATCCGGATACCGCTCCGCATCTTCCTTCCTGGGCCCGGTCTGATGATACGGACAAGAATGATGCTGACGCCGCGGCATTGACCGCTGCCGAAGCGAATGACCTTGGCCGGAAGATCCTCGCGGCCCGCAAGAATTCTGAATGGAGCAATATTGAGCCTGCGCTCTTTACCGTTGGCGAGGCTATGGCCAAGGCTCCCAAAGATATTTACAGCCTTTCGGGATATGTCCAGGGCATCCTTAACAGGAGATTCGCGGGATCGTCCCGATCCTTTATTTTAAGTCAACAGGCCAGTGTCATGCGGGTTGTGAACAGCTTTGTTCCGGTCAGGACGCCGAGGAATGTCCCGGCTGTCCCGCTGCCTTCGCCCGTTCGGGTTATGCCGCCAGCTGTTCCTGTCGTCCCTGTTGTTCCGGCGATTACGCCGATGGTGGCTCCGCCCATGCGGATCGTGTCGGAACAGCCGAGTGCGCCTGAAGTCAAAAAGCCGGTTCAGCTGAGCTTCCCCGGCTTTGATGCCGCGCAGTCTTCCTTTGAGCAGGTCCTGGTCGCGAATAAGAAAGTATTGCGCAAGGGTGAGCAGACTCTTTTCAATGAATTGTTCGCCAGTGGCAAGATCGCTGCGGCGCTCAAGCAGGCCGGTGTCTGGATCGCCAAGATCGGTACAGGTGCCGGTAAGAGCTCGGTGGCGGTGGTTGCCATGGCCGCGGATCACAGGAAGAACGATCCTGACGGCAAGCTGGTGGTGCGGTTGCATTCGCCCAAGTTGATGGTCCAGAACCTCAATGAGGTTACGGAATATGCCAGGGCGTATGACCCGAATTTACGTGTGGCCCAGGTCAGTGTTCGCCCGGATGGCAAGAATATTGACCAGGTTAAAAAGACCATTGATGAGAACCACATCCTTCTGATCGACAATAAAGATATCCAGACCCTGATCGGCCTGGCCAAGGATCATCCGCCGGCAAAAGCCGCGTGGGACGCGCTGATGTCCAGGTCCGCGTTGTATGACGACGAGCTTTCTTCCGATCCTGACCTTAATACCGCCGGCAAGGCGCATGGCAAGGTTAATGGCGATATTATCCAGGGGATCGAGGCCGCGATCAACGAGCTTGGGATCGAGCAGATCGCCGATGTGCAGACCCGCACGCCGGATCAGATCCGTATTGCTGTCAGCCAGAAAGCCCAGGATCTTCTGCTCAAGCGTTTTAGCGGCATGACCATCGAAGAGATCCGTGGCGACACCAAGAACGGCGGGCGCAAGGCCATTGCGTATATGCAGGCGGTGGTGGAAGCCATGGCCATGTATAAGGAAGGCGAGATCGCCCTTAGCGCGGATGGCAAAAAAGTTTATCTGGTGAACTCTTACGGCGTGGTCTCTCCCGGCGTTGTTACCTCTGACCCGTGGCTGATCGTGGCGCAAACACTTGTGCTTCGCAAGGCCGCTGAACAGCAAGGCCGCAAACTCGCGCAGCTTAATTTGGCTGATATCGAGCATCAGATCGAGGGTGAGCGTGTGCGGGGCGATGAAGTCATCCGGCAGTTCGCCCTGGCCAAGCGCCCGGTCATCCTGGCGTCGGGTAGTTTGACGGAATTTATTGCCGGGGAACAGAACATGTTCTACGGTGCCAAGCCTTTGACCGCTATTGAGCCGCCGTCGCGCAAGATGTTCGGGACGGATAAAGATAATCCTGTGGATGAAGGCCGGACGATCCTTACCGGCAGTATAGCTGATGGAATGAGCAAGCTTGATGAACTGGTCAAGGGTTCTTCGGGCAATGTGGTCATTCCGCTGGCGGCCCGCGAGCCTGGAGAAACAGGTTCTTCCGAAGACCTTTATCTGGCCCGGCTGGCTGAAGTTGCCGCGGGCAATAATATGGGCGTGATCCTTGAGAAGCCCGAGGGTGATGATTATTTTGTCCTGCCTGACGGGACTTACGCAAAGATCGCGCCTGAAGCTCTGGCCGGGATCCTGGCGGATACGACTCGCCGTTATCTTGTGGTTCTTTCCAGGGGCCGTATCCGTGGTGAAACGGTCGATACCAAGAGCGGTGATGTGTTAGTGGTCCTGGCGGACACCAAGTCAACGCATACCGAGATCGACCAGGGGCTTGGCCGCAGCCGCGGTGTCAAGGTGAGTGGCCGGCTGACGGAGACGCCGATCGATAAATTTGTCCTGGCGGTCAATATTCCGTCCGGTACGAGCTTTGGAAAATATATTGCAGGCACGATCGATATCAATGAACAGGAATTCGACCGCGAGATCGCCGGGACATCCCGTTCCAACGACCTGATCGCGTTCGGCAAGAGGGTCTTCGAGCCGTTCCTGGCGGATGAGACCATCCCTGTCGATATCCGCACAATGATGCGCCAGAAGGCCGATCAGTTAAGCCTGGATATGTATGAACTGCATCATCTGGTGATGGATGGCGGCGTTGTCAGGATGCGCGAGTATTACCAGAATGCGATCGACATGATGGTGCGCGGTATGCAGGCGATCGTGCTGGCGGCGCTGGCCGACAAGAATATGCCCGAGGAAGCCGCGAAAAAGCTGACGGCAACGGTGCCTCTGGCTGACGTGTTCGCGTTCGAGCCTGGCGCGGTCGATGTGAAAGAGCCCGGCCCGGCGGATCTTATGCACGCGGATAACCTTAAAGATTTCGTTAAAGTGTTCAACCGGATCACGCCGGCTGACCGTGTGCCTGGGCAGTTCGCCGGGTCAAGGCCGGACAGCCTGCTCGCGGTCACTTATCAGAAGGCCAACGGGGCCAAGGGCAAGCCTTTGGCGGTCCAGACCATTCTTAACAAGTCCGGCCAGATCGGGACAGAAGAGGTCAAGGCTGTTAATAATACCGCTGACAAGCCTGTTGAGCATAACGGCATTACATTGCAGCCCGGCGAAACCTATGAGACCAAAACCGGCCTGATCTATGCTCCTGCTGCTACCGCGCCCAAGGATATTAATGGCGCCTTTGAGGTGAAGGACCGTACGGTCACGGGTATCGCGGTTACCGATGGCAGGAACAAGACCGAACGCCTTGAGGTGAAGGATGGTGTAGCGGCGCGTGATATTCAGACCGAGACTATTGGCGGAGAGCAGGTCAAGGTTCAGCTTTTGGTGAATGTTAAAGATAGCGAAAAATACCTTCAGGAACAGCGTATTGCCGAAGATGTGCCGTCTCTGGGCCTGGTCAAGGGCGATATTCTGATCCGTTTTGCGCAGGAGCAGGGTGAGGAGATCGGCCTGGTCGTTATCCTTAAAGGGGATGACCGTCAGTCTGTCCGTGCGGCCTTCTCCAGGGGCGATAATGGCGACGTGAGGGCGGATGTTGATGGCCGCAAGGTCACTGTTCCGGCCTTTGATATTAAGGAATATCCCGGGGTGCAGGCGGCCCGGTCCTTTGAGATCGAGATCCCGGCTGATCTGATGGCCCCGATCCTGCTCAAGCCCATTGGTATCCGTCTGCTTGGCCTGGATAGCACAAAGAATGCCGGGGATATTCCGAAGTTGACCGCGATCATGGTCCGGCAGGCTGAGTTCTTTGGCCTGCTGGCTGAGGATCAGAAACAGCCTGATCAGGATACTGTCCGTAAGGCCCTGCAGATCGTAACAGATTCTATGGGCGGCACTCCGTACCAGGCGGATGAACAGTTTGTCTCTGATGTTCTTGCTCAGGCCGAGGCTTTAACAGCCGAGCAAAAGCAGGCAGAACACGATTATTATGTCCAGAGTGGCCTCGAGAAAGCTACTGCCCCGGCTAAACCCGGATTCATTAGAAGGGCGATCAATCGGTTCAGGGCCGGGAATGTCCAGACTGGACAGGTCGCGGCTAATTCTACGATGGAAGTTAATATCCCTGACTTGTTGAAGGCTAATGAGCAGAAGCCTAAGGATGAAGGCGATGCTCCGGCCAAGGCGGATCCGCTCAATACGCCGCCTCCGCCTACAGGCAATAATACAATTCCTAATACATCGTTACCGCCAACGCCAACACCCGGGCCTACACCGACACCAGGGCCTGCGCCAGCACCGGTTGTGCCTGCGATGCCTGTAGTGCCTCAAGGGCCTCAATTGCCCGGCGCCGGGCCTATAGCAGGTGGAATGGGCTTGATGGGGCTTCTCTTTACCTTAACGCCGAATACGGCTTCAGCGGCAACGGGTGCCGGAGCCGCGGCTGGTGGAGCCGGGGCTCTGCCTGTGATCGTCTTTGGTGTGGTACTTGCTTTGGCTGTTCTTGGGGCCAGATATTTTGCCGGACGGCTGAAAGGGCCGTCCGATTCGGAACTTGCGTCTCGTTCCGGCGATGGAGGTCGTAAGCCCGGCCGCAGTCCCTCTCTCAGGGGCGGAGCGGTCGAGAATGGCAAGAGAGATAGTAGTGATACTGTTAATGTTGTGCTTAAGGCCAACGGCAGGCCGGTTGCCGAGGTGAAGTTAAATGATCGCAACGCTGAAAAGAGCGTCGATGTAGCGCTAGCTCTGACCGCTGGCACCGATGCTGAGAACAAAGAGCAGGGCAATGGTAGTACAGTAGCGAATACAAGTAAGGTTGTACGTACTGTTAATGCAGTGAATGCAGTTCGCAGCAATGCAGTGAAGGTAGTTCGTAGTGTTGTGAATGCAGTTCGTAAGGGTGTAGTGAATGGCGCTAAAGCGCTGGTGAAGGCTGGTAATAATAACAGTAAAGGCAACGAGCGGGCTAATGTCCTGGCTGACCGTTCGAATGCTGACAATCACGCCAAGGGCAATGGTAGTACAGTAGCGAATACGAGTAAGGTAGCGAATACCCGTGCCGTGATCGGTGCGGTTACTGTCGATGAAGTACCGTTGCATCGTTCTGCGGGTCGTACTGGTGTTGTCCTGGTGTTTGCCGCCATCTTGGGGTATGCGGCCGGGATCGGTAAGGCTCTGAATAGAAGGGCTCTGAACATTGGTCTTGCCAAGGGTGCCAGTATTGTGCCCGCGGTGGAGAGAGTGTTAAGAGCGGTCAATGGGCTCGCCCTGAAGTTGAACCGCGGGGTTCGTCCGTCGGCCAGGATTACCCGCTCTGACAGGGGTACCGACACAGGTGTGTCCAGTACGGATGCCCAAAGTGTGCCTGGTGCTGCCGCTGATGAAGGAACTGCGACTGCCAGTAATGGCAACGCGCGGACTAGCAATGAAAGTAAGGGTGCCCGTAGTGTGATCGTTGGCACCACCTATGCACGGAGTGTGATCGCTGGTAATAAAGACAGCGCGAATACCGAGAGTGTAGGAAGTAACACCAGGATCGTGATGAGTGTGCCTGCCGGATCTCTGGACAGAGCAAGGGCTCCTCGCGATTACGGCAATGCCCAGGGTGTGGAAAGTGTGGGAACTGGTTACGATAACAGAGCCTACTCCGCGCAGGGTGTGCCAGGTGTGAAGGGTGTGGAAAGTGTCGGTCAGGGCCCTGTAGATAGACTTACCTCAAACGCTTCAGGCAAGAATAGCGAGCATCCGGGAGTTTGTTCCGCCAAGGGAACGAACATCACCGGAGAAGGTGTGTCGGCGGAGCTCTCCGGCCGTATATCTGATACCAATAATCCCAACAATAAAAATTTAGGGTTCGTCACCCAGATCATTGGCGGTATCTCCGCCATGGTCACTGGCCAGGGTCAAAAGGCATTAGTGCCCGCCCCGATGCACTTTGTTCGCATCGCCCTGGCCGCTCTTTCGGCCGTCATCTCCCCGATCAGGAGGGCGGTCATTGTCATTATCGTTGCGGTGGTGTTGTTCGCCGGAGCTGGTATTGCTTCGGCCAATGATAATAATTCCGCCACAGCGGTTTCAGGCTTAACAACTACGGCAAGTGTCAGTCATGTTGTTAAGTCGCCGGTTTCTTTTGAGCAAGATCGCATTGTGGTTACGGTCAGCAGTGTTATTGAATATAAATCTAAGGATAATGAGCCGAGTCGTCGTGTTGTATATGTTACGCGCAATGCCAGCGATAAAGTTGTGACCATTGCTAATACGGGAATGATGGTCGGGTTGCCCGAAGATGTTACAGAAGAGACCCGTCAGCAGGTGGAAGAGGCTACGGTTGGTGGTAAGTTGGCCATGATGGTCGATCCTCAGGCGTTGGCAGGTGATGATATGCTCCGTGCGGAACATGTCTGGGCAACCTACAAGCTTAAAGAGAGCTTCTTCCAAGATCATTCACTTCGTGGTATTCGCATTAATTATGATATTAAGGGGCCGAATACCAACACGCTTGTCGGGATGCTTGCGGCTAATCTTGCTCCGGTTGGTGAGAATGGAGGCCGTGAAGGGCAGTTGACACAGGCTCAGGTGGGTATTGCGGCGATCCAGGATGAAGTTGCCAAATTAGAGAAGGCCAAGCAAGAGCAGGATGTCCGCGCGGCTTCCCTGGACCAGAACCTGAACGATCCTAAAAATGGCGCGCTGGTAAACCTGGAAAAGGCGCAAAAGGAGAAGGATGGCCGCAAGACGACAGCCGAGCGCCTGGAGAATATTGACAAGAAGCTTCGGGAGAACAAGGCCCTGGAGGGGGTCAGCACGGTCAATGCCAATTTCCCGGTCGCCATTAGTTATGTCATGAATTATAACTTCCCGATGGTTTCCATCAATGGTACAGGCCCGAACACCCTGATCCTGGATATCGATCATCCGGGCAAGCGGTTCGCGACCGATTATCAGATCGTTACCGGTTTGATGCAGAATGGTATTGGCACCGGATTCAGCGCTTACGCCGGGCCGGCCATCCTGGCGGATCATGCGGCCGAGATCTATTCCTACGCTGTTACGCATGCGGGCCGCGGCCAGACCAAGCTTTATCATACGGACAAGAATCCGGTCCAGGGCATCTTCAACACCCTGGTGTGGAACTGGACCGATGTTGAGTTCCATGACCAGGACAATAAAGCGCGTGAGGCTACGGTGATGAGCCTGGGCGCGCTCGATACTGTTCGTGCCCTGCCCGGCGCGATGGACCGCCTGACCGGCCATCAGCTTACGCCGCTGTGGAAACTTTTCGGCGATGTGAACAAGCATTTCAATTTCGAGAACCTGGGAGATCAGCTGGCGTATGGCCCGTATCAGCTCGTTTATAACCATCTTGCCGCGGTCAATGGCGATAGCAACACGGTTTATCTGGAGATCTATCAGCCGAATACCAGCGACAAGCATTTCTATTCCCTGGATAAGGCGACCAATGGCTGGAAGCAGAACGACCAGGGCGATGCCCGCCGCGCGACGATCCACGGGATCATCTGCAAGATCGAGAATGGCAAGCTGATCGCCCGCCACGTGTTCGCTTCCCCGGGCTTCATTACCAGGGGCTTCCTGCAGGGCGAGTTCAATGTTGATAATTTTGATACCATGGTCATGAAGGCCCGCCTTTCGACCAATGCCCTCCTTAAAGAGAAAGCGTTCATCAATGGTTACGACAGGCAGGGCCACCAGATCCTGCAGGTTGTCCGTCATCCTATTTCGGGCGAGATCGTCGAGATGGTAACGGATTCGCTGCGCCAGGAGAATGGCCCGGCGGCGCAGATCTCTAATGGCCGGGCGTTTATGGGCGAAGCGTCCTTCTATTCTCCTGATGAAGGCGGGAACAGCACAAAGACAGGCAATCGTGAGAACCGCCTGGAAGCGGGCGTCAGCGCCGCGTTAAATGAGCGCCTGCCCGTGGCCAATGGGAATTGGGTCGCGGTCTATCGTCAGGATACGGGCGCCCTGATGGGCGTGTTCCGCAAGGATGACAGCGGTCCTTACGAAAAAGGCAGTAATGGCGAGTGGGTCCCGCATTCAACGCGGATCATTGATATTTATACGGCGAGCCGGTCGGAATATCCGGCCGCGGGTACGGTGGCTGTGCGCGTTGAGGACCTTGGCCCTGATCGTGCCCGGGCCATGCAGGCTGTTGGCCGGACCAATGCAGCCCTTGTGATCGAGCCTGCGGTCCGCGCTCCGGCCAAGGGGAATATTTTCACTGATTATGTGACCGACGAGTTCCGCCGGTCCTGGTATAACTGGGCTTCGTTCGGCGGCATGACCCGTACGGTGGTTGACGATGCCCGCGAGTTTGACGGGTTCCGTACCCGTCCCGGCCTGACCGATGCGGCTTTGGTGCAGAAGATCCGCCAGGGCATCGACCAGATGAAGTATTCCATGGAAGGCAGTGACGCGGTCAAGGATATCGTGCTGAGCGGGCTGAACCGCGGCGGCGTGATCTTCTACAATACCGGCCTGCCGAGGGCGGTGGATAATACCGATGGCCTGGTGGTCGTCCGCTGGGCGGGAGAGAAAGTCCAGGCCCAGGCGAAGGTGCTGGGCCTTTCCGAGGACGGGTTCGTGAAGCTGAATTTCCGCGGCGATATCGCGGGCATTTTCCAGCCGTCGGTCAAGACCCTTAATGCCTGGCAGGTGGATGTGGCCAACAAGAAGCTTGAGCATCAGGCGCGCATTGACGGGATCAACGGGTTCGGGCATATCGTTGTCGGCAAGGAAGCCACCGTGGTGGGCAGCATGGATGATGTGAAGGCGTTCATGCCGGCCCGTTATACCAAGGGCGCCCAGCAGATCGGCCAGAGCAACCTGTATGCGATCAATGGCAGGGTTTTCGGCGCGGATACGATGGTCCTGGTCGAGAACGGGGTGGTCAAGGTTTTCGAGCCTGGCGTGAAGGCCATCGAGGCGCGCGTGGTGCGGATCAATGCCGAGATCGAAGCCCTGAAGAATGGTTTTGAGGTTTTTGAAGAGCTGGCGGATGGAACGTTCAAGACGGTGATCGTTTCCAGGACAGCACAGCCGGAATTTGAAATTCAGGATTCGTCTTATCTCCTGGGCAAGATCAGGGAAGGCCGCGCCGCGCTCCAGCATGTCCGCTGGAATAACGGGTATCCTTATTATCAGGATGAGAACCGCAACGGGAAGTTCGACGAGGGCGAAGCGGTCATCCAGGCGCAGGGCAAGGAAAAGTTCGTCAGGGTTGATGGAGTTGTGTATCGTCCGTTCCTGCAGATGGTGGTTACGCTCAAGGCCAACCAGCTGGTGGCCCCGATCGATATTACGGCGACGACTATGGCGGAGCTCGTGAGGGATTATCGCCTGGTTGTCGGCAATAACGGGGTTGCCCAGTGGATGCGCGAGGCGCAGATCATGGCGAATGCCGAAGAATTGGCCGGGAAGGTGCAGAGCATCCAGCGGCTTGACGAGAATAACAATACGGTCGAGTTCTTCCGCCTGGTCCATGTTTATACCGGCAAGATGGAATATCGGCTCCTCAGCGGGGAAGGCATGAAGGATCTCTTCCTGGTGAATGTTCCTGAAGCGCCGTTCTTCGTGAGCGCTGATCTTTTAAGGAAGGATGCCCGCGCCTATGACTTTGTGCGCTCGAAATATTATGAACTTTCCCGGATCGCGACGTCGCAGGAGGCGCTGGATTATAACGCCCGCAGGGCGGTTGACCCGACCCTGGAAGAAAAGTCGTTCGACGATGATGTGGTGGAAATGATCTTCCTTCCAGAGAATCGCGCCAAAGCTACGGTGCTGGATGTCGCTTCCGGGCGGGTTACTTATTTGCTGGACGGTTCGTATGCCGCGGACACGAAAAAGATCGGGGCGCTGATCGAGGATCCTGTCCTGCAGGGCCGTACGGTCCAGCTTTATGAACGCCGCGTGCACGGCATCCTGGACCGGGTCATGGGCGTTATCAAGAGCGCGGAGAATAAAGCGGAGCAGGGCAAGGAATATGTTGAGGTTTATCCGACCGTTCTTGCCAATGGCGTTCCGGTCGACGGCAAGGTCATTGTTGGTTATAAAGAAGCCCCGTTACGGAATATTTACAAGCTTAATCCGGGTTATCAGATCGATTTCGGAACGGTGATCGGCCAGGCGATCCGCACGCAATATACCATCGTGGGTGCCAATATCCATGACGTGGTCATCGCGGAAGAGGATGATCTTGATCCGGCCACGAACAACAAGTTCTTTATTGTCGACCGCAATACGAACGAGGAGATCGGCAAGATCGAACGTGTGCCTGGCGATGGTTATAGCGTTTATATCAGGGATGTCGCGAATGCGAATGTTGGAGCCACCTATCTCGCGGAACTGAAGGGCAATAGTTTTGTTGTCGGAGAGAAGGTCCTCGGTGTTGCGACTGAAACGACCAACCTGAAGGCTGTTTTGGATATGGTCCGGGGGACAGCCGGCGATAATATTCTCGGCTATGTGAACAAGGACCACATGGTCACGCGCGATGACGGGACTGTTGTCGAGAATGGTTTTGAGACGGGTTACAGGGCGATCCTCAGCGAGCTCGGGCTGGCCGGCAGGCCGCTGGACAAGATCGTTGTCGATAAAGCCGTTGAGACCCGTTATGGCCAGATCTCCGTGAATTATCGTATCCATGGTGATGTGAATGCCCGTGTTATTGTCGCGGTGCTCCGTCCGGGCAGTAATCAGGATGTGATCCTTAACGCCGCCTGGAGCGCGGATAAGCCGACCGATGGTTACATGATCCAGATGCCCGGGAACACGGACCTGGCATTCGGCCGCCTCTATCGGCTGCACTCGAACGGTTATAAGGCATTATCTGAAGTCGTGGACGGCCAGGTCGCCGAGTTTGCGGTGGTCGGGCTGACAGCGGACAGCAGGATCCAGCAGCTGCGTGAGATCCCGTTGATCTGGCGTAACGGCACCTATACGGAAGCCGCGGCCTATGCCAGCCGTTATCAGGTCCCCAATGATCCGCTGACCCGTGATATCGCCCGCGTGAGCATGAGCGGTGAGGTTAGCATCAACAAGCTCTGGGGCAAAGGGATGGGCGACTTGTCCCGCGGCCAGATCGTTATCGCTCCCGGCATTATTACCGTCGCGGGCAGCAGTAATGTCCTGCGCGAGACCACCTATACGGATTTCGATCCGGTCACGTCGATGGTCACCTACACGGGCAGCCGTGAGGGGATCGAGAAGGTCCGCAATGTCGATACGCGTTTTAACCTCACGACGGGGCTGTATTACGAACATCGCGAATACAGCGCCATGACCCTGCGCGTTTATTACATGAACGGTTATCCGGTCTTTGTTAACCGGATGGTCGATGGCAAGGAATATGCCTATCGCGGCATGGTCAACAAGGTTTGGGCCGACGAGCAGGGGAATGTCTGGCAGCTGGTCACGGAAAAGCTGGCGACGGATAGCGGTTATGAGGTCGCGGCCAATTGGGTCAACAAGGACCATCAGATGCTGCTCAAGAATGGCCGCCGCGTCTGGACCGCGGAGCGCTTCAGCCATAATACGACGCCGTATTCATCGATCTTTGATATGGAAGATGTGTTCCGCAATGGCCCGTTCGGGTGGATCGGCCAGAAGGTCGTGGACCGTGAATACAACAATGTTATCGCGAATGTCGAGCAGTACGGCCAGGAGGTCAAGATCAACGCCGAGAACCCGGCGGTCGGGGCGTATGAAGGCAAGGAAGGTTCGACCTGGATGAGCGCGCTCGAGCAGGCCGGTATCGGGGCCCGCTGGTTTGTCGGCGGGATGATCGCTCTTCTGCTTACGATCGGGTTCTTCCTGCCGTTCGCCGGCCACCGGTTCTATCAGTTGCGCAACCGTTCCAGGACCGATGTGAACGGGGATGGCGTCCAGACGTTCGAATCGATGGGCTTCACCCTGTCGCAGGCGCAGCTTATCGTGCGGGAGCGTCAGCTTAAAGGGGCTTACAGGAATGAGGCGGACCTTAAGGCTCGTATCGGAGCCAGGCTGCAGCAGCTCAATATTCTTTCCGGCCATCTTTTCCGCCGCTGGATGACCAGGGCGCGTTTTAACACGGCGATGAGCAACGTGAAGTATTTCCGCTATACGATCGCCCGTAATGCCTTTGATGGCGCGGATCTTGCCCGACTTGCCGCGGCCGGGGATATCGCGGCGTTCATGGCGGAGCTTAAGGCGCTGTACGGCGTGGAGGCTTCCGAGCAGAATGCGGCGAATGCGTTTGAGTCGATGCTTCAGGCATTGATGAGCATGAACAAGATCAGCGCGGTGCTCAATTCCGGTTATGTGAAGAGCCTGGTGAATACTTTCGACAAACGCCGTGCCGCGCAGGCCATTCTTGTCCGGTTGTATGCCGAGATGGTCAAGCATAAGGATTTTGAGGCCAGGGTTGAGGCGGCGGCGGACAAGGTCATTACGGATACCGGGTTCGATAAAGCGTTCCCTGACCAGATCCAGGCGCTCAAACAGACGTTCTTCGCCAATATCTTTAATGCCCGCAAGCTGCCGGAGCTTTTCAGCTTTAATACGTTTGATGTCACAAGCGGTATGGTTGTTTACGCCTGGGACGACCTGCATAAGATGCCCGATATGGAACGCCAGGTCCGTAACGCCCTGGTCTCGGTCGAGAAACTTTTTGTGATGCAGGTCATCTTCCAGCGCGCCCTCTTCGGGCTGGCCGGCCAGGGCCGCGCCGAGGATTATCTCTGGGCCAAATATGCTTATCCGGCGCTTACGGTCAACGGCTCCTTTGCCGGCACGAACTTCCTGGACAAGGTCAAGATATTCAAGCAGGTGTTCCATGTGTTGCTCAACAATGAGACACAGGAGCGTCTGGAATTGAATCGCGATCCCAAGGGCAAAGTTGTGAACTTCCATGAGATCATTGCCGAAGAGATCTATAACGATGCGTTCCGTTATCTCCTGGGCCAGAAGGATCCGACCATCAAGACGCCCGGCTGGACTTTATCTGCCGAAACATTGGCCAAAGTTGCGCCGCTGCGCCAGACCATGGAAGCGATGCTGGATCAGATGCAGGGCCTTCTGGCGGTCCCTGAAGCCCAGCGTGAGGAAGCGATCAAGGATTTCTTGCGCGAGTTCAAGCCGGTCATGCTGGCGTTCGTCAACGCGGTCGATCAGGAGATCGGCATGCCGGTGGTCAAGACACGCCTGGCCATGTGGAAGATCAATGCGATCGCGCTGTGGACCATTGTGAGTAGCCGGTCCTGGCGCCGGGCCATCTTCTCCCAGGGCGGGGCGTATAACCAGACGGCCCGCGACCTGATGCGCCGTGTTTATCATTATACGTTGATCGGCACGGTCAGCGCCCTGTTCATCTGGCTGGCGTTCCCGGCGGCCGGGCTTATTGTCAAGGGTGTGGGCGTGGCCAATTTTGTGGCCATGCCGTGGGGCATGATCATGGGAGCATTTGCATCGTTGATGGGCCTTATTTTCGGTGCCCTGATCAAGGTGCGTTTGACCAGATCTTTTGAGGCTCATATTAAAGCGTTGGAGAAGGCGATCGACAAGAACAAGGATAACGAGCAGGTGGTCAAGGCGCTTGAGGCCAAGAAGGCCGCGATCATCAAGAAGCTGCGCTCCCGCCTGATGTGGTTCTACGCGGCACAGGCGCTGGCGCTTATTACGGCCGTGGTCTTCCCGTGGTCGCTGTGCTTGCCGACATTGATCATTGCAGTGCCGGTCTGGTTGCAGATCGGTTTGCAGGTCATACCGGCCCTCATCTTCCTTGATACATGGCGCCTGAGTTTCTATGCGTTCAATTATCTTTTCATGGGGATGGCGAGCTTCGGGTACAACTGGGTCAACAATGTCTACGAGTTGAACAATAAGAAGAGCCCGGGGAAGGTCGTAAGTCGCCTGATGTCTCTGTTTGGCGATGAAACTCCGGCTATCGGTACGCAGTATACGACCCGTGGCCAGGAGCGCCTGGCGTTCTTTGTTGAGGTTATTCGCGAGATGGTCGCCAATAACGGGTATAACTTCTTCGCTAAAGATGTGTCGACGATCGGAACTCCGATCGCGGCTCGTCTGGACAGCCTGGTCGAGGCGATGGGGGTTGGCAGGGCAGTTGCGCTGAAGGCTCTTCGTGTTGAGATCGAGGCGCTGGTGGCCCAGATGGCTCGCCGGGTCGTGGTGGACGGGGTTAAAGCCAGGAATGATGACCGTATCGGCATCGTTCGCTTGATCGAATATATTAACGGGAATTATCGTCAGGATAAGGGCCTGGAACCGATGAGCTGGGATGACCTGATCCCGATGACGCTGCTGATCAATGGCGCAACGGAAGATTACTGGTTCGATGATGCGGGCCTTACGGTTACCCAGCAGGTTGATGGCACAGAGCAGTTCACGCATCGCCTGGGTATGCTGGCCAAGTACAAGACGGAAGCGTTCCTGTTGATGGTCGATCGTTTGGTCAATGATGCGGCCAAGCGCAAGGAGATCCTCAAGATGGTCAAGGATCCGCGCTATATGCCGGCCGGGCTTGTGAAATGGCCTGTTTGGCCCGAGATCAAGGAATGGGCTAACCGTCAATTGCCGACCGGTTACAATAATGCCCGTTCGCATCAGGACGTGCTCTTGAGAATAGCGAAGTCTTATGCCCGTCAGTTCGGTGTTGAGGAGAACGCGGCTTATACAAAGATCCGCGTCATCGAGCGCAACCTCGGGACGCTGGCGGCGTTGAACAATGCTCTTAATGGTAAATTGCGGCAGGTTGTTGATGTTCTTATTGAGACCAATTATGCGGATACAGCCAAACTGGATGCCAATGGCCAGGTCATCAAAGGCCTTACGGCGGCGGAGATCGTCCAGCTTTTGGCAAAGACTGAAGGCTTGCGCATGTTGTTCGGCCTGATCCGCAATGACCGTGTGTTCCCCGGCCTGCTTTTGGAAGGGACATCATTGCCGAAGTTCAGCGACAAGCAGGAGATCTATCATCGCGCCAAGTGGAATCAGAAAACATGTGTCCTGCCGTATTTGATCGGCCCGGTCGTCCTGAATATCGACGCGGACCATCGCGCCAATATGGTGGACAGCCAGTTCATTGCAGCCCATATTAACGAGTTCTTCTATAATCCCGGCCTGGCCACCTCGACTCCGGTCGTTAAACACACGATCACCCAGGATGTCGGGCCTCTGGGCAGTATCCTGCCGACTTCGGAAAATGCGTTCTATTATCACGCGATGAGGGGCAAGACGCTCTTCGGCGGGCTTGCGGCTTACGGCAAGCTTTTTGAGCGCGTGTCGGCGCTGCGTTGGTCGGAAGGGATCACGGATTCGTACGTTGCCGAGGACGCACTTACGGCCATGAATTATCGCCGGTTCGGTTATATCACGGGTTATGCCGGTTATGTGAAGGACGAAAAAGGCTGGCCGAACCAGTTCCAGGCGGCCCGTAATCCGATCCGCAAGTGGTCGTACGATTCTGTTGAGTCGGCGACCGGCCGCACCAACCTCAAGATGATGATGTCGCCGTTCGTGGATTGGCCGTATCTGGCCAATAACCTCTGGCTTGACGGGTTCGGGTTCTATTTCAAGAAGCCGTCGATCGTCCGTTACCTCAAGTGGTTGGTGCCGTTCTATCTGGTCCTTGACTGGAACCTCTTCTCCGGGTTGCCGCTGGTATTGTGGGTCGGGTCCCAGGCCTTGTCGCAGGCGATCAGCTCAGGGCTCTTTTGCTACAACATTTTTGACCGTGCCAACGGGTATATCGGCGGTATTGCCAAGACCATTGCCGGTTTCCCGAGGTTGTTTGTTTTCTATGTTCATATGATCTTTGTGTATAACGAGACCATTGGCAAACTCGCGGCCAGCCGTTTGGGGCGCTTTATCAGCACGGGTGGCAAGGGCGGGAACATTGAGCGTGAACTGGATTGGCAGGCGGTTTATATGCGCAGTTCTCCGGCGATCCAGACTGCGGCCGGTTTCGCCTTGATCGTGCTTATCGCGGTCGGGTTCCATCCGGCCAAGGCAGTCCTTTGGATCGTGACCATGCTTATGCCGCTGGCCGGCGTTGGCGCGCCGTTCATCTTAAATCCGGCCCGGACGGATCATAAGATCAGTGACCGCCTTGAGAATGCCCGTCATGTCGGCTATGCCTTTGCCTGGGGCGTGATCGATATCATCGAGCGGATGCAGTACAAGCTGAGCGGGTTCCTGCCGGTTCTTCGGAATGCCGAGGATCGTTTGCAGAAGAGCATTCTTAATGCGGCGGCCAAGGTTGGCAAGAGCGGGGATGAGCCATTCGCTGAGGTCCTGAGCCTGTACCATATTTATCCTGGGCATGCCCGCCGGCTGTATACGCGTGCTTCCTTGCCGTCGGTCTTCCGTGCCTTGACGGTCCTGCGCGATGCGCCGATGGCGGGCAAGGCGGCATATGCTTCCGCTGATGATTATGTCTACCCGGCTCCGGTGGAAGTGAGCGCTCTTAAGGGGGCGGCGATCAATGGCACCAATTATAATCCGTTCGCGTATGATCTGTTGAATCGCATTGAATATCTGAAGAAATATCTCGCTGCGCTTGAACTGGTCAGGGGTGCCGCTGATATGGTTGAGGGCTTGCGCGCTCAGCTTCTGAGAGCGGAAGAAACATTGAATGGCGCTCCGACCCGCGAGCAACTGGAGACGATCGACTGGCTGCTGACGGAAATGGAATATGCCCCGATTGCGATCGATCGTAAGTCTGGTTTCCGGAGCAAGGTTATAGATCGGTTCATGTCTTTTATCGGGATCGAGGCTCTTGTGCAGTTGGGGGCGTTTATATTCCTGTCTTTGTGGGGCGGTGTTCGTTGTTTCGTTCATGTACTGTCCGGGGTGTTCGGTGTAAATGCGAGTTTGGCTGCGGTTGATATGGCAGCGGCGGTGAAGGGCTTTAAGAATGTTGATCCGGCCGTGACCGCGAACTTCCTGGCGCAGGCAAAAGTGGCGGCGGTTGATGTTGTTCAGGTCCAGGCCGGGGCTGCGAAGGTCAATGGCGCCAGGACGTCGGCTGAATTGGCGGCGCAGAAGGCGGCGGCGGACAAAGAAGCCGCGGCCAGGGATGCGGCGGATCCGGTCAAGGCTGCTGCGAAAAAGGCTGCGGAAGACGCTCAGAAGGCCGAAGAGGCCGCGAAGAAAGTCAAAGAAGACGCTAAAAAGGTCGAGGCAGATAGTAAGGCCAAGCAGGCAGAGATCGCGTTGAAAACGATCGCAGTCGCGGATATCCGTCAAGCGCGCAAGGATGACAATATTGCTTCGTTGGTGACGGATGTTATTTGGGGCGGGGTTGATGCCGGCCTCAAGAAGGCCATGACCCTGACTTATAATGATGAAGCGGGCGCAAGGAAAGCTTTCGCGAAAGCGATCAGTGACGCCCAGGCCGCTTCCATGCAGAAGGGCATTGATGCGGCGCGTGAAACAGCGATCGCGAAGGCGTCGGTGGCGGCTGTTGCAACGAACAAGAAATTCAAGGCGTTCTGGCAGGGTCTTTTGGACGCCAATGGCAATAATGAGGCAAAGGCCCGCGCGACATTTAACACGATGGTCACAGAGGTTAATAGCGTTGATGTGCCGCAGGTCAGTGCTTCCGCGGCCATGTCCCGCATGTCCCATATCAGAAAATGGATCTTTGGCGCCGTCCTTCTTGCCTTGCTGTTCCTGACCCCGATGGATTCGAAGCGTGTTAATAATACCCCGATGCCTGTACTGCCCGCGGCGACGATGGTTACTACAGCTCCGACGGCTGTACCGCAAGCCCCGGCGGCCGTAATAGCTCCGGATCGCGCCAGTCCGAATGAGCCTGCTCGGCAGATCGAGAACAATGTTCCGCAAACGCTGGCTCCGCCGGCTATAGCGGCCGATGTTACCTGGGTTAACCGCGACGAGCTCAATAGCGTTATGCCGATCCGCGGCGTGTGCTTCTCGACGTTTAACGGCAAGCAGCATCATTGGGAAAAAGCTCCGGCCATGATGGACCTGGCCCGTGCCTACGGCTTTACTGATATCCGCACCTATTCTTTCACGCCTAAGGAAACTTTGGATGAAGCGGCTAAGCGCGGCCTGATGGTATCGGTTGGTATCGAGCGCCGCGATATCCAGAACGGCAGTTATCAGGAATATTTACGCACTGTTGCCGGTCATCCGGCTTTGCGTTATATCGTCCTGGGCAATGAAGAAGAGAACAAGACTTATGCCGGCAGCCTTGCGCAGTGGCAGAAAGAGCGCAACGCGGCGGCCGACTGGATCGCCAGGAATTTCCCCAACGTTTTGGTGGCCTCTGCTACGGCCGATCTGCCAACGGCTGAGGCTGTTCGTTCCAGCGGGATCAAGACCTGGTTCGCCAATGTTTACCGCTGGGATGCTCCGGCGAGTGTCATCAGGGATTGGCAGCAGATGCTTTCTGCCGAGGGGATGCCGAAGGATGTCCATCTTGTGCTCGGTGAGGCCGGCGCCGATTCTTTCAACAATCGTACCGGCCGTGAGGATGCGCCGATGCAGACTCGCGCGGTCGGTAATATTTTGAAGAGCATGATCGCGGGCCTCGACAAGGCAAAGGATCCCCGCTTTAAGGGTATGTTTGTTTTCGAGCTCACCAACGAGTCCTGGAAAACGGGCAGCGCCAGGCATGAGGGTATGGCGTATGACAATTTCGCCAATGAGAATGATTTTGGTCTTTTCAAGAGCGACCTGACGCCCAAGCCTGCGGCGGAAGTTGTCCGCGAGCTGTTGATGAAGAAAGTGGCTCGGCCGGTCGCGGTTGTTCAGCCGCCCGCGCCTGTGGCGCCGACGGTTCCGGCGCCTGTTGTGACACCGGTCACTAATGTTCCGGCTCAGCCTGCGACGATTCCCGCGGTCATTAAGCCCGCGGTTCCGTCCACGAATATTGTCCCCAATGTCCCGGCAACGCAATCAGCTGTGGTTCCGCAGGCGCCGCATCCGGCGGTGAACAACCTGTGGATCCTCTATGCGTCTCTCGCCGGGCTTTTGGCGTTGGCGGCCGGTTCTGTTGTTGCCTGGATGTTGAGAAAGAAGAGCCAAGAGGCTGTTGTAAAGGCTGATCCCGTGATACCGGCGTCTACGTCCGCTTTCAAAGTCCAGGCGCTTCCGACTTCAAAGGTGATCACTGCTGATGACAAGGCCGGCCGTACGGTGGTCTTGGCGGATGTTCACGGATGGCTGGATTCCGTGATCGCGCATTTGCGTTTTATGAAGGTGATCGATGACCAGGACCATTGGATCGGCGGCGATACGACGGTCATTCAGCTGGGGGATGTGACGCGCCAGGAAACCGAAGAGGGGATCCGCAATACAATGAGCGTTTTCCGTTTCCTGGAAACGCTGCAGGTCGAGGCCGGGAAGGCCGGCGGGCGCGTGGTCACGCTTATGGGGAATCACGAGCTGATGCTCTGGAATGCCGACGGATTCGTTGGCAAGGGCGCGTTCACGGATGATGAGTCGGTGTTCGACTGGATGATCGAGCAGAAATACCTTTCGCCTGTCGCCGGCGGGTGGGCGCGCTGGGAGGCGGCCAATGATCCGCTAAAGGTCTTTGGCGAGATCCGCGGCGGCCGGCATGTGAGCCGTATTTACAAGGTTTTGTGCTCGCTTCAGATCGAATCAACGCCGGAACATAAAGCAATGCGCAGGTATGTGCTTGAGGCAACGGCTTCCGGCCGGTTGCCCGGGGCGTACCTGCATAAAGGGGTTCTGTTCGTTCATGGCGGGCTGGTACCGGAAATGTTCGCATCCCTGAAGGAAGAAGTGGCGCGTCAGCAGGGGATCCCGGTTCAGATGGTGATGATCCGGGATGTTGTCGCGTATATCAATGATTTCGTTCGTATGGCCGCGCAGATCGTCCTCGACGCCGGGGATGACCAGGAGAAGATTGCCTGGGTGATGTCGCATCCGCTTTTCTGGGTCCCGGGATCGAGGACCAGTGATAATTTCGGGAATGAGTACGGCGGTATTTTCTGGGCGGATGCCGACCAGACCCGGGCAGTGCCAGGCATTCCGCCGCAGGTCGTGGGGCATTCCAGGGGCACATGGGGCGGGTTCGAGGCTCTTTCTACGCCGGGGATGAGGATCAAGGATGCGATGCTTGACAATGCCCGTCCCGAGCTTTGCCTGGATTTCAACAGTCAGATCTTCCTGGAAATGCGCGCGGATGGTATGGCTAAGGTGTATTGGTTGACGGGAGCGGCTTTGTGGGAGTACGGGTCACAGGAAGTGCCGTGGCTGACCGCGCATCTGAAACCCATGCGCCGTGGATATCCCGAGGGGGAGACCGAGCCGCGCGTGCCGCTTACGGACATCGAGAAGGCCCAGGCTCGCGGCAGGGTCCGTCTGGCACTGGCGGATGCCCGGCGCGTGATCGGTAAAGGCGCAGAGGGTATTGATATTTATGGTATTGCTATCGAGGAAAGCGTCCCCGGTATTATTGCCGAGGCTGATATTGCCGCCGGCCGTTTGTTTGTCAGCTACAATTACGCTTTGCGCGCACCGCCGCAGGATCTGCGCAAGGTCGCACGTCATGAGCTCCTGCATTTTGTTGATCCTTCTGCTTCAGAGAATGATATTTGTCAGCGCGCGGCCATGGTCGATGATGAGCCGCATGATCTTGTCACGTCGGCAAGAGCCCGTCAGGCGCTGGAGATCATGGCCGGCGAGCCGGAGTTTGCGGACATCTTCCGGGCGGCGATGCATTTCATCGCGCGCCGTGTTCCCGGGGTTGAACTCACTCTCAATCGTATCTTCAACGGCCGGGGCCGCCCGCAGGTCGAGTTCCTTGGCGAGCTTGTTGCGGCCAGGAGCCTGGAGGATGCGGTCCGGAATTCCAGGGTCACCCGGTTCTCATTCGGGAATCCGGAAATAGATTTTGAATTGACCGTTGATGCGCCTCAGGCTTCGAATGAGAACGATCAGCGGACGAATGTCCTGCCGGCAGGGGTTTATCTGGTCGAGTCCAAGACCGAGGACCGCGGTACGGATATGGACATGACCATTGCCGCGACGGTCGAATACAAGATGCCCAAATATGACCGTGTCGCGGCGGGCATGAAGGATGTGCGCGGGTATCTGTTCATTTTCAATGGTGACGCGGTGGTGGATACGGTCACGCAGGGGATCGTGATCCATGAATTGACCGGAGAATATCAGCGGCTTTCGCCGAAGGTTGCGTTGTTTGGCGTTCTGGTACCGCATCCGGTGCTGTTACGCGGGGCTGACGGGCTTAACAGCAAAGAACGCCGCAATATCGACGAGCTTCTGGCCGAGAAGGCCCAAAAGGGTGAGATCGATCCTGCCAATACCGGCCTGCGCGCGGCGTTTGTCCGCACGGTGGCATCGCAGGGGTGGCACAGGACCCTGATTCGTATGATCGAGGCCGCCAGGAGGATCACCGGGGGAGATCTTTATACCCGCCGGGACCTGGCGCCGGGCACCTGGGGCCGGATCCTGGCCGAGGCGTTCACGGTTGATGGCGTTGAGCTCCCCGGGCAGCAGCCCGCGTCATTGCCTGCCGACAAGGATGTTCGACTCTACAGCCATGCCTGGCTGGTTTTCCCGGTAGTGTTGGCCACGGCCGGGATGTCCTTAACGCATATCGTTTCATTGTGTTTGCTTGCGGCCGGAGGGATCGCGGGAATTGCCATGCTCCTTTTATCGCTGCGCTCCATTGCTTCGTCACGGGCGCGTTTGGGTGAGCCGGCGCTGTTTGCCGGCTGGCACGGGGTGGTGCGCGTGGTCCTGTCGCGCGTGTTCCGTCTTTTGTTCTGGCCGCATTTAAAGGAAGCCCGTATCGCTTCGTCTGCGACGTTCCGGTCGTTCGCCTATCGTTCCCGCCGCAAAGAGGTGCGTGAAGCGCTGATGCGCGTTTCCCGTATCCTGTATCAGACCCAGGTCGTCATGGCCGAGAAGGATGTTTCCTGGCATCGTTACGGGGCCATTTTTCTGTATTCGTATTTCCCGGTGGCGGCCAGGGTCGGGAATGATGTCCGTTGGGCGCCGGGCTCTTTTGTGGATAAAAAGACATTTGTGGCCTGGCTGACCGACGTGCGCCGGGTCGATCCGAAAGATGCGGAACTCACCGGGGATATGGTCGAGATATACCTGTCTGCCCGTAATGAAGCGGTCGCTATCCAGCTGGCGGCAGATCGTTATTTCAAATTTGCGACCTCTAATGTGCAAAGGGAGACATGGCAGCTGATCGCGCGCTCTTCGGCCCAGCAGCGCGCGGCGTATAAAAAGAGCGTAACCGAGTTCGTTAATGCCAGGGCCGTGCCGGCCGACATTTCTGCCGGTGCGTTCCATACTTTATTGTCCGATCTTGTTGCCAGTCAGGCAGAGACCTCTTGCATCACGGAAATGGATCATGTTTTTATCGGCTGGTTCCACGAGCTCTTTTTACGTGAAGGGCGCGAGGTTTTTATCGATGAACTCTCCCGCCTGATGGATGTTGCCAAGAACGTGGATTACGCGCTGGAACATCATGTCCGTTTTGGATTGCAGAGCGCGGGGATGCAGGCCCTGATGCCTGCCTCGGTCCTTTTTGCCTTTGATCCAAAGACCCTGAACGTTGCCGAGATCCTCGATGGCCGCCTGCGCATCAACTATGCGCGTTACGTGTCTTCCAGCAAGACCTCCGGCGAATTGCTTGAGACGCTGTTGTACGATATTTATTTCCACATTGTTTATGCCGACCAGATGCGCGTGACGTCTTTCGCCTATCTGGCGTCCCGGCCGGATGTGAACGGGCCTGTGGCAGGCAAATATCTGCGTGGCATGGCGTATCCGGTCAGCCTGCTTCGGGCCAGTGACTTTGGCCGCCTGCACGAGCGGCTGGCCAAGCTCGCCGCCGAGAAGGTCGCGGCCGAGCTGGTGTTCGGCAAGGATGTCCAGATCGCAGGCCTCCGGCGCCGTTTTGAAAGTACGATCGCCAAATTGAAAAGGGGTGTTCCGGCCGCCGACCTGGCCCTTGAACTGGCCTCCCGCTATGCGGTCCTGCATCTGGAAGGGCATGCGGTGGACCTTACCAAAGAGGCGGCCGAGATGACAGGCCTGATGGAAGCGTCCCTGCTTAAAGACCAGGCCCGGGACGAGGCTCCGCTGGGGTCGATGCCGACCACCGACTACATTGCGATCCATGTCGAGGACATTGAGCGGTTCTTCGAGAAGATCGAGCTTAAGAATGATTTCCGTGTCCGTTTTGTCGGTTACCGGGATTTCTTCTCTACCGGTGATCATGATTCTTACGGCCTTGTCGAGCTGGGGATGGAGGGAGAGGCCCGTATCCCGCTCCGTCGTTGGCTCTCGAAGGCCATGGTCTATGAGGCCAGGGCACGGGCCGCGGCCGCGCTGTCGCTTTTCCGGTTCCGCAAGAAACTCAATGATCAGCAGTCGGTCGTCCACCGGATGGCCGATGCGTTCATGACCAGTCCCGGCGCGCGCGATATTCTTGTTGCGGCCTACCGGTTCGCGGGCAGTACAGACCCGCAGAAACGGGCGGAGGATGTCCTTGCCGGCGGGCAATTGGCCGGGAGCGAGGTCAAGGGGCGCTATGACCTGGCGCGGCTGGAAGACCGGCTCAGGAAGCATTTTAAAGAGAAGGACAGCGAGAGGGAGAGATATGTTCAGGTCAACGTTGATCCGCAGGGCAGAGTCCTTCAGCCTTTGGTAAATCCGCTGCAGATGAGGTCCATGATCGAGAACGCGGCTCGGCAGTATCGTCTCGAGATCGACAAGAACCTGTTGGCCGCGGAAGGGGTTGATGCGGACGCCGTGTTCCGGTGGCTGACCGATTCCCATATCCTGGTGCCGATGGCGGCGGGAAGGGTGTGCGGGTACCTGCGTTCGGCTCCGTCGGAGATAATGGCCCCGCTGGCCGAGGCTTTTCCGCAGGGCCATGAACAGATCCTGGCGGCGCTGCAGAAGCTGTGCGATGCCCGCGCCGGTCAGTCCGTCGCGGTCGGGTTTGCCGTCTATCCGGCGCTGGGCGGACGGGCCGAGTTCAGGGTCTTTAACGCGCTGGAGACGGCGAACTTTGTGCACTATCATTTGCGCGGAGTCATTTTTATCTCCGGTAATGGAAAATACGAGGGGATCTGCTTGCAGGGCCGGGAGCCGCGCAATTGCGACCTGTTCATGGAGCATCATGGCCGTTTCGGACCTTACTCCGAGGATGAGCTCATGGGGGTCCTGCGCAACGACATGATCGTAACGGCCCGGCGCTTCATGAAGACAGGGTTGTTCGATCCGCATGTCCTGGCGTTGATCGAATATATCGATCAGCACGGGAACCAGCAGTCCGAGCAGGTGAGCCTGGTCGACCTGGCACGGGACGTTCTGTACCGCAAGTATGACGGGCCGAAACAGAACCATCCGTCGTATGTGCCGCAGACGCGCATCATGGCCATGGCGGAGGTGCTGTTCCGTTACAATTATTTCTTCGCCAAAAAAGCTTTTGGCCTGAAGCTCGCGCGCGCGGAGCGGGAGTTCCTGGCCGCGGTCGAGGCTGTCGGCCCGGATGCGGCGGACCGCCGGGGGCTGTACCATGAGCTGATGGATCATTTTCCGCCGGTCACGGCGGAAGAGGTGGATGCCCTTCCGGTGGCCGGGCCTGAAGGCCGTGCGCTCGGGATGTCTTTTGGCGAGGCCTGCAAGCCGTTCTGGCATTTAAGCCGCGGGGTCGCCAGGGCCCTGGTCGCGTTGAGCGTTCTTGCGCTGGCTTTGGCCTTTCCTTCTCATACGGGGACCGCCGGGATGGCGATGATGGCAGGCATGATGGTGCCGGGAGGCCGCCGGGATGAGGACGGGGATATCTTTGTGCTGGCGCAGGCGTTGTTCCACGGGAGCCTTAAAGAATCGACCACGGCGGAGAAGAAGTTCCGCCGGATCAATCCGCTTTTGCCGACCCTGCTTGGCTGGTATCGCAAAGAAAGAGATGTTTCCCGCCGGGAAGTGCTGGCCCGGCTGGCCCGCCATTTCGCGGATGAGCATCAGGACCGGCCCGGCGAGGATATTATGCCGTCGATGCTGGCGGCCCTGGCGGATGCCGATACGCGGGCGCAGCGCGATATCCTTGAGCAGGCTGTTCATGTTTTTGCGGCCGGCCGGGGAGAGGCCGCCCCGTACAGCCGGAATTATTTTGAAGTTGTCCGTAAGCCGGCGGATGCGGCCGCGATGTTCGACCGGCTTTTGAATATTTATTTTACATCGGATGACGAGGAAGCCCGCATTACGGCCCTGATCCGGTTGTCGGATGCGGTGGAAACGACGCCTGAGCTTTTTGCACGGATCCTTGGCGGGTTCGGGCAGGGGATCACGTTGCCGGGGGATATGGCGGTGCGTTGGGCGGCTCTTTTCGGGGAGACATTGACATCGGCTGTCCTTTTCGGATATCCGGTCGATCCGTCCTTTCCGGCGCGGCTGGCGGGCCTGTTCGACCGCGCGGACAGGGATCCTGTCCGTCAGAGGCTAGCGCTTGCATTGGCGTTCCTGGCCGGGCATGAAGGCGCGCGGTTCGCTTCTCTTGAGAATATTGACGCGGTATTGGCGGTATTGGCCGGGAGCCGCAGTGCCCGTGAGCGCACGACACTGGTTTTTGTTGTCCGTGACCTTGTGATGGCTTTTGGCCCGGCCAGGCTTGACGGACTTCGCCGTTCCATGCTCCGGTCGCTGGAGGCGCGGGCGGTTGAACAGGGAGAGACTTTTGTTGCGGCGTGCCTGCGCGGTGTCCTGGATGAAGGGCGTTCTTCGATGCCGGATGACGAAGCGGCCCAGGTCAAGGTTTTGGCCGGACGTTTGCGCCGGGCGGCTTTTGATTTTGTTGTGAACGATCCCGATATCGGCCTGACCGTTGTGGCCGGGATGCCGAATTTTGACCGCCGTTCCGGCGCGCCTTACGTGAACTGGGGCCGTGATACCATGATCTCCCTGCCGGCTCTGTGTTCCATGACCGGCAATCATGAAATATTCCGGCAGGTGTTGAGGAATTATCTGCGTTTCGTCAAGGACGGCCTGTTGCCCAATCTTGTCGGGAACGGCAATGATCCGCGGTATAACAGCGTTGACGCTACTTTTTGGCTGTTCCGGGCGGTCAGCGATCATATCAAAGCGACCGGGGATTACGCCTTCCTGAATGATCCTGTTGTGCGAAAGTTCGGAAAGGATGCGGGGAAGACCGTTAAAGTCCTGGATGTGTTGGCCGGGATCATGGAGCAACTGCAGAGCCTTGAGGGTGTTGCCTGCGAAGATGTCTGGGGCGAGCGCGGGCAGTACCGCCAGACCGTGCGTGTGCGGATGGATCCGGCGGACGGCCTTGTTGCGGCAGGCAGTGAGGATACCAATTTGACGTGGATGGATGCGGCCCCCGAGGATGGCAGAGGCAGGCCGACCACCAGCCGTCATGGCAAGGCCGTCGAGATCAATGCGTTGTGGTATGACGGGCTCCTGTTCATGTCGCGCGTGATGCGTTTCAGGGGTGATGAGGCCGGGGCCGTCGGGTACGAGACGGCGGCGGCGCGGGTGGCTGCCGGCTTTGCGAAGTTCTGGAATGAGGAAAAACAATGCCTGTTCGATGTTATTGACGGGGATCCGCGGCAGCAGGCCCAGGTCCGGCCCAACCAGGTATTCGCGATCCGTACGGCCCTGCTCGGCGGGGATCGGGCGCGCCGGGCGCTCGATACGGTCAGGAAAGAATTGCTGACGCCGTTCGGACTGCGGACGCTGTCGATGAACGACAAGGCGTATCGTGCCGAGCATCGTAACGAGGGACATATCGAGTCGTATCATCAGGGGACGATCTGGCCCTGGCTCATGAAGGGCTTTGTTGAAGCCAGTATTGATGTGGACGGGAAAGAGAGAACAGCCGGGTTGTTGACAGGAACGGGCTGGTTCCGGTCGGTCGAGGCATTCCTTAATGATGGCACGACCTGGCGTTCGATCCCCGAGATCCTCAGCGGGAACGCGCGGAGCCCTGTCGAGTGGAACCGGGAAGGGTGCCCGGCCCAGGCGTGGAGCCTGGCCGCGGCGATCGAGAGCGTTTATTGCCTGTTCGATGATATCGTTGATGCTCGTCCGTCGGAGGCGTTGCGCAAGGCTTCGGCGGGTGTCTGGTATCAGGCCATGGTGCGGGATTTCGGGCCGGCCGGCGGGCAGATCGAATATATTACCAAAGAGGGCCTGCCGCGCCTGGCGGCACAGGGCGTCAAGGTCATCTGGCTTACGGGGACATCGGCGAACAGGAACGGGGAATGGCCGTTCGCGCTGTGGGACCCGACGGCAGTCGAGCCGTCTTACGGCGGGGAGGCGCAATTAAAAGAGCTGTTGAGCGAAGCCCGCCGCCTGGGGATCGTTGTCCTGGATTGTTTTATAGCCAACCATGTCGCCGACGACAGCCCGCTGGTCAGGGCCCATCCGGAGTGGTTCATCAAGGAAAAGAACGGGTCATTTGCCAAAGCCTCGGATTGCCGGGGGGCCTGGGATTTTGCGGATTGTGTGGAATTCGATCTTCTTCATCCCGAGGTGGTGCCTTATTTGATGAAGGTCGCCCGCCACAAGATGGAGCTTGGTTTTGGCGGCTTGCGCCTGGACGCGCCCAAGGGCGTGCTTAAAGAGCGTATCAAATTATGGCATCCCGGCCGTGAGGCCGAGGTGGAAAAAGCGTTCCCCGAGGAGTTCTGGGCGGTCCTGGTGCGGGAATTGCGCCGGGAATATCCCGGGGTGATCTTCCTGGCCGAAGCGCTGGGTGATGACCGGGAGCGCCTGGTCCTCAAGGCGTGTGGCATCGATGTTGCGATGGTCGATGTGGACCTGAGCTCGTCCTTGTGTGATGTGTTGCACGGCAAAGGATCCCTGCCTTATTTTCAGGCACAGCTGGAGCGGTTCTTCTTTACGGACCGCGCCCTTGGGCCATCGATCCATCTTTCCGACGGGCATGATATCCGCGATCCGGCCCATCAGGACCTCCGTTCGTCCATGGAGAAACTCCGCACGCTTACGTCCAAAGAGATCCAGTGCGTGGCCTGGCTGCTGGCGACATTGCCGGGGCCGTTCATGCTGTTCAACGGCCAGCCCGAGGCGGTGCTGGGGTATGCGTGCCCGCATGACCGGCGTTCCCCGATCGACTGGAACAGGTTCGACCCGAAGTTCCGGGCGTTCTACGACGAGCTTCTTAAGGTCGTCAATGCGCCGTTATATCGCCTGGGGAGCGGCCGCAACGCCTATGCCAAGGCGGGCTGGGAAAATCCTGATATCGCGGCTTATATCCGCGAATATCAGGGGGATGTTTCCGTGGTCGCGGCGCATATCGGCAATGCCGGGAAAGATGGCAAGTCTTTTGTGAAGCTGGACATGGACGAGCTGCTCAGGTCCGGGGCGCCGCGTTATCGTATCGTTGATGCCGTCAGCGGCCAGGTGTTCGTCGAGGTCGATGCCCGCGTCCTGAGGGAGCATGGCCTTTATGTGGAACTGGGCTGGCGTCAGGTGCAGTTATTGCATATTGAAGCCCTGCCGGCCGTTGATGCGGCGCGCGAAACGGGGAAGGTCGGGTTTTTCGGCGATACCGACGAGGGCGGGCGCGGGGCGTTCCTGGAGGCGGTCCGCGAGGGCCGTGTTACGCCAAGCCCGGTCGATAACCTGTCGGCGGTCACGGTCCTTGTTGACGGCCGCGACGGCCGCACGCATGTTGTTGATGCCCGCTTTGCCCAGTTCGATTACGACAATATTCCCAAGGCCCTTCGTTACGGCGCGCTGCGCGAGCTGAACAAGGTCGCGGTCATCGCTGATGACCTGGTGGAGGGTGAGCGTGACAGCCTGGTCATTTATCGTTCCCGCGCGGCACACAAGATCTTCCGTGATGTGTTCCAGGGGGCATCGCCTGACGAAGTATTCATCGCCCGGCGGGTCATTGTGCGCCATGAGGTGCTTGAACTGCTGGGTTACAGCCATTCGGAGGCCGTGGACGGGCAGAAGCAGGAACCGGGTTATGAGGCGGTCGCCGAGCGCATCGAGCGTTTCCAGCGGATGGAGCAGAAGATCGTGCCGCTGTCCGATAACGGTGTGAGGATCCGCGCCGGGGTCGGGTATTTGAAGATGCTGACGCGTAATGCCCTTTCGCGCGATATGGTGGGGATCATCCTGGCCCTGCGCAATCTTGATCATATTGCCGCTGTTGTCCGCGCGGCCTACCAGGGCGAGCGCCATAGCCTCTGGCAGAAACTTTTTGGCAGTAAAAGCATCAACCCCGTCCTTGCGATCGAGGCGTTGATCGACCGGGTCGCGGCAAGCCCCGCCCTGCAGCAGTTGCCGATCGATCCTATCGCGCTGGTGGGCGATCTTGTTGCACCTGAGGAGAAGGAGGTCCTTTCCTCCTGGGCATTCCGCGAGGGCCAGCTGGAGCAGACCGAAGATTTTCATGATTCCCTGTACGCCCTTCTTGTCCAGAGCCTTGCCAAGGAACAGCATCTTTATTATTTGCCGGCGATCGGGGACCGTGACGAGATGGCGCAGGCGCAGAGAAAACGCCTTTCCGGCGACGGCCAGCGCCGGACCGCGGTCGATACCGTGATGGAGCGGATCGTGGTCTGCGACAATGTGTATGTGCAGATGGTCCATAACGATATTTTGAGGGCGTTCGATGCGCCTGTCCAGCGCGAGTCCTGGGCGGAGGCGGTCCTGCTCAATTGCATGGACAAGGTCCAGGCTTATATTGACTCGATGCGCGTAACCTCTGCCCAGACGCGGGCGGCCCTTAATGCCGCGCCTGTGGATGACCCGAAAAGGGAGAAGCATTTAAGTTCTCTCCTGTTCTCGCTGAAGATGCAGGGACAGCTGGCCGAGGTGATCGCGATCTACGAGGAGATCATTTACGAACTCTTTTATGAACATGAATATCAGCATGCGGCCCTGAAGGGCCTGGTCCTCAATGCGTTTGAAGGGAACATGGCGGACGTGATCCGTGAAGTCGTGGCCGAGGAGCGCGCGCAGCTGTCTTCCTGGTATGCCGCGGGGCGCGATGTGCCCCTGGCGGCGGACTGGTCTGCCCTTGCCCTGCACTGGCTGGAGAATTGTGAACGGGAGCTGATACACCTGGGGTCCGGGCAGGGGAGGCATCTCAGTTCCAGGCGGCAGCTTTACGAGCAGGCGATGATAGTGACGGATACTCCCGCACTGGCGGCGGAGTCCCAGGTCCCTCCGGCGGAGGCAAGGCCGTATCTTATTTCGCTGGCGAATAATATTATTGTGGAAGCCCAGTCCCGCGTGCGCGCCAGGAGCATGGGGGAGATCCCGG
Organism: Candidatus Omnitrophota bacterium; assembly: GCA_903908245.1. Classification (GTDB taxonomy): domain Bacteria; phylum Omnitrophota; class Gorgyraeia; order Zapsychrales; family Fredricksoniimonadaceae. Next base: position 13,511 of record CAIVRE010000008.1, on the reverse strand, counting down.
ATGACGTGGTCCTGGTATTGTCCTATGTGCCGACCCCCTCCGAGTTCGAGAGTTTGCGGGCGCTGTTCGGCAAGCGTTTGCTGGCGGTGCTCAATATGGCCGGTTCGCCGCAGTCTCATTACGCGCTTATGGCCAAAAGTTATAATCTTCCGGTTATTGTTATCGATGCTTCGTTCGCGGATGCGGGAACCCCTCTTCATGAGGATCTGCGCGTCCTTCTGACGGCGGACGGGATCCTGGTCAACCCGGGGCGTTCGACCCGTCGTGCGGCGGGGACCGGCGCGGTTTCAGAGAGGGCGGCCGTTGTTGAGGGTGAGGAGGATCCACGGATCGTGGCAGGGGCCAATGCGGACAATAGCCGGCTCATCGGGGATGCGGTCACGCGCTGGCGGGCGAATTTTATCGGACTGGTACGGGTGGAGAACATTTACGAGAGCCTGACCATCCCGTCGATCGACCGGTTGCTTGCCATTTTTACCGGGATCGCGGAAGCGGCGAAAGGGCGGTCGGTCACGTTCCGCGTGATCGACCTGCAGGAAGACAAATTGCCGCGGGCATTCAGCTGGATCAAGTATGTCGGTTACAAGTGGTATCTGGAGCATCCGCTGGGCCGGGCGGTCGCGCTGCAGCAGTTCAGGGCCTGGATCCGGCTTTATCGCCGGGGGCTTACCAATTTCCGGGTGATGTTCCCGATGGTCAAGTCCGCCGCGGATATGAAAGAAGCCCTGGGCCTTCTGGCAGAGGCCCGCCGGATGGAAGGAGTCCCGGACGAAGAGGTTTTATTCCCCGTCGGGACGATGGTGGAGACCGCGGAGCTGGTCGCCGAGCCGCAGGAAGCCCTGACGATGGCTTCGTTCATCAGTTTCGGGACCAACGACCTTACCGCGGCGCTGCATCCGAATGTGCGCCGGGCTGATCCCAAGGACCATGAAATGTATTTTATGAATGTGACGCCGCGGGTCTTGCGGGCTATTGTCCAGACGACAGCTTCGGGCTCTGCCGCCGGAGAAGACGCTTCCATTTGCGGGGACATGGCGGCCCTGCCGCGGTTCTGGCCGGTCTGGGCCTACCTTAACCGCCAGGGGATCAGGGTCAAGCTCAGCATGCCGGCGCCGGTCGTGGAGCGGTTCAAGGCGTACGCGGCGGTCATTCTTGATCCCAAAGACGCCACGCTTGCGGCCGCCCTGTCCAGGGCGGAGGCTATACTTGAGGTCGTTCTGACGACGCCTGATGACATGGAAGCGGAACGGCATAAAACCGGTTTGAATGAGGCGTTGGATCTTGTGCTGCTGTCTGTTGAAAGGCTTTTATCCCGTCCGGAAGAAGACAGGCGGCACCCGTCCGTGTCGCTTCAGTGCGCGGCCTGGCCGGCGCTGATCCTGATGGCGCCGTCAGCGGGAGGGGCCTGGATGCTGGCGGGAGCTGCTGTTGCGCTTGGGGTCCTGGCCTGGCTGGGATGGAAGCGCGGGGTCTGGAGAGCGGCGAAGGCCATTCGTCCGCAGCCTTGCCCTGCATTCATTGATCCCAGAAGCGTTCCGGTTCATGCGCGTTTTATCCCAGGAACTATTTATAAGGATTCTTTCGTCAGTTTGCAGCGTGAAATATCCTCCCGCCGTCATACGGTGGCCATGGATATGGACAATACGCTTGCCCTTTATGATCCAGTGACGAATACATATTCGGCCCGCCCGGGTATGGCAAAAGTATTGAAGCGGCTGGAAGATGCCGGGGTCCGCTTGGTGTTGTGGAGTTATGCCGCGCGACCGGCGGTAGAATTGTTCATCGACCATTGCCCGCAACTGGCCGGATATTTCGAACTCTTCATCACGCGTGAAAATTATTCGTGTTATGACCTGGATCCTGCCGATTACCTGGATTTCTTTGAAGACCTGTCCGGGGCATATGCTCTTTATGCGCCGGAACGGGCCGAGGACTGGATCGAACGTTTCATGATATATCCGGGCATCAAGGATGTGCGGCTTTTGGGGTATCACGTGCTGGTGGATGATCATGATGTGCTGCGGACGCAGGGCACGGCGTATCCGGATAGTTCTTTCCGGTATTATCAGGTCGCGCCAATGGAGGCCGGCGAGCCGGAGTGCGAGGACCTTCCTGCCCTGGCCGACAAGGTCCTGGCGTTGCTGCCTTTTTCTGCCCGTCGTTCCTGGGGATGGCTGCCGCGGGTCCTGTCCCGTTCTTTTGCCGCGAAACCATCTGTGTTGAACAATGATCTGTTCCTTAATGTCCTGCGGGGATCACCCAAGGAAGTCCATATTGTGACCCTTGGCGGGGGCGGTGACGCTTTGGGCGCGACGTTCTTTGTCGGGATGCTCGCGCTGTTGTGCAGGGAACACGGGATCCCGGTGCCGCATTTTACGGTCTTTACCACCAACCTCAAGCGCGGCGAGGAGAATCCAGTCGGCGGTCCGACGCCGCCCGCGGCATTGGGGACGGAAGGCAACGGGATCTTTACGCCCTTGCAGCCTTTGTCGGGGACACGGTTGTTCTATCCCTTGAAAGAAGAGGGCCTGGTCGCACGGGTGGATGTGGGCGGCAGGCAGATATCCGTCGGGATCAGTGAGGGCCTGATCGTCCAGGGCCTTGCGGCGGCCGGGATCGACCTGGTCCTGATGGACCTGACCTATGGCGGCGCACCCCTGGCAAAAGAGTATCTGGCGATGAACCGCGGCAAGGATGTCCTGACCATCGGCGTTGACATGGGGGGCGATGTCCTGGCGCGTTATCCTTATCCGGTGACCGCGCGCAACCGCGCGGAACATCCCGAGGCGGCCATCCGGTCCCCGGTCACTGACACGGTCGTGCTCGATATGCTGGCCCGTGTGGAAGGACAGGTGAAGCGGCCGGTGCTTTTGTCCGTGCTGGCGCTGGGCGGTGACGGAGAGCTTGGAAAGACGGCGGCGCGGTACGGGCTTGATCTGCTTAAGGACAATGCCCTGCTCGCGGCCTGGGACCTGCGTGCTTTTATCGCGGCGCATCCGGCGGAGGGGGAGCGTGTGTTGCGCGAGGTGGCGTCCCTGGGGATCTCCAGCGAAGTGTCGCTCAATCTTTTGCGGCGGCTTTTGATGGCCCTGGCCGGCGGGCGGTATGATTTCGGGCGCAATGAACGCCGCGAGATCGTGCAGGGGTGGCATGAATATTTTGCTGCGTGTCAGTTGGAGGGTATGGACGATGTGTTCGTTGAGCTTCCGGCGCCGCTGAGCGGACAGACCATCCGCAATGGCACTCGTCGGGAGGTTTTGTCCCCGGCGTATTTCAGGGCGCTGGTGACAACGCCGGGGGAAGCCCTGCGGCGTATCCCCTGGGGCGTTCGCCGGCGGTTGTCCCGCGCGGAGGGGTGGCACGGGGTCGACCGGGTTTTTCGCGCGCGGGGTGTCGTGACGGAAATGACCGACGAGAACAATGTCAGGGAGCGCCGCGAGATCCTGGAGCTTCTGGGGGTGCTGGCGGCGCGTTTTGCCGAAGCCAAGCCGTTCTCTCCGCTGGCGATGGCACAGTCGCAGTATCGGCAGTTCAGGCCGGGGGACCGTGATGCGTTCCTGGATTTTCTCCAGCAGATGGAGTCCGAGTTGTGGTCTCCCAAAGAGAGATATTACATCTTCAAGTTCTTTATCGCGACGGCGCTTGAGGCTGCTGTTGACCGTTGCGGCGGGGAATTCAGGGTCTTTGAGCAATATGTGACGGTGGCGCGCGATTTTCTGGAAAAGGTCTATGGCGACCCGGACCATCGCCGCGGGGCCCTGCTGGCGTATGGATTGTTGCAGCATGGCCGCATGGACGAGCTGATCCGTCGCGTTGAGTCGCCGGAAGAGCTTTCCATGATACTGGACCGTATTGAAAAGGATATTCTTGCCGAGGGGCGCCGGCGCAAGACGCGCAATCTGTTCCTCGATGATGTCCTGGACCCTGTTTTTGCAGGACTGTCCGTGATGTCCCGTCCGCAGGCTGTTCCAGCCCCGGGGCTGGTCTCCGCGGTGGAACAGGAGGTCCGGGCGCAGGTGAGCGATCCTGCTTCGCCGACGGGGGCTTCGCTTGAGGTGTTGATCGACCTGCCGTCCAGTCTGCCGGATATGGATACGCATCAGATCGGGATGATCGTTTTCGAGATGCTCAATAACGCGGTCGTTTTTTCTCCCAAAGACGCTCCGCCTGCTTTTTGCGCGGTCATTGACGACGGCGCGTTGTGCCTGTCGGTCCGTGACCTGGGTGAGGGGATCGACCCGTCCGCGATCGAGAAGGGCGCGAGGGCCTGGCTGGCCGACGAGGATTCTACGCGGACAGTCTGGGAAGTGAATGGCCCAAATCCTGCCCTGCAGGAATGGGACCGTTTCTTTGCCGAGGGCGGCGTGATGGACATGGATGCGGCTCTGCGGTATCTGTCCAGGTTCCCTCTGGTATCGCCCAAGGGGACGGGGGGGCGCGGGTTGTTGATCATCGGGGAATACGCGCGGGGATTGGGCGGGTCCATGGAGCTGGTCAGTTTCCGCAAGGGTGAGCGCGAGGGGATCCCCTCTGGGACCCGGTTGACGGTCCGTATCCCGCTGGCGCCATTGGTGGATTTCCTGACCGTTCATGGAGGCCGGGCGTTGTCACGCAGGGAAGGCGTGTATGATGCGGCCGTGTTGTGCGCGTCGTGTGTCCCGGAAACATGGGCGCTGGCGTATGGCCTTCTTGAAAAAGGGGACGTGAGGGAGCTTGTTATCACCAGCGGCCGCGGGCGGCTGACCTGGAAAACGCTGGGAGAGGCGTTAAGGCGCGGGGTGACGGTACGATTGCGCGAGGGTGTTGAGATCGCGTCCATGGATCACCCGGAATACCGGCTCATTGTCGATGTCATGATGTCCGAGGCCATGAAACTCGATGAGAAGATGGCATTCTTTAATGCCCGCGCGCCGCTAGTGAGTGAAGCGGGCCTTATTGAGGCTGTCCTGCGCCATGAGCATCCCGGTGCCCCGGCCCTGGGCCGGATCATGCTTGAGACGGCGTCCACCAATACGCTTGAGAATTTCCAGAATATCCTGCCCTGGCTTGAAGCAAGGCGTCAGGCCCGTTCTGCGGTGCGGGTCATCGTTATCGCCAGCCCTGTCCAGCAGCGCAGGACCATGGCGAATTTTTATGCGTTCCGACGGAAGGTTCAGGCAGAAGGCTGGCTGTCCGCGGAAAGCCGTACAACGTTTTTTGATACCACTGACGCTTACAACGCGACCCGCAGGATGGCCGGGGAGCTGTGGCGCCTGGTGTTGTATACCATACAGGGTAATGCGCTGGTTGAATATGATGGCAATTTTGGTCTTGAACATATTCCGGGCCGTGTCTGGCAGGACGCTCTTGAACAGATCGCTTCCAGCGGGGATCCCCGGAAGATCTATGGTATTTTGCGCGGCATGGCGGAAGACCTGAAGTTGGACGCGGCATCGATCACGGCACAGGCTGGTTTGGATTCGCCGGAATTCAAGCAGTTCGTTGGGCTGGTTTTCACCGGTGACGGGCGTTCGGAGAAGGGGATGCCATGCCATGCCTGGCTTGCGGCGCCGGTGATATTGTCCGCGATCGGGGTTTCGCCATTAGTGATCAAGCTTTCTATTATTGTGACGCTGGGTATTCTCGCGGTATTGGTTATTCGTGCCTTAAGCCGGAACAGGGCCGTTGTTCGAACGGCGAAGTTGAAGCGTGAAGCCGAGGAGCCTCGTGCCGGCCCGGTGGAACATTCTCCTCTTGAGCCGCGTTCCGGGAAAGAGAAGGTGAAGTTCAGCGAAGCGTCGTCCGTGAACCGGGGCCTCGCGCCTGTCGGGCGTGTGATCCGCGAAGCGTGGATCATCCCCATGTTCAACGAGATGGCGCGGTCCATGCCGTATAGCCGGGAGAATCCTAACGGGGAAGATGCCCTCCGCGCGAAGTTCCTGCAGGCCCTGGTCCAGATGTCGGAAAATCCTTCACGGGAACTCAGGTATTATTTTGTTGATGACGGCACGCCGGGTGCGGCGTCTGCCGGGTGTGTTCGCGCGATCTGGGAGGATTTCAAGGCGTCCTGGGTCCGTGTGCGGGATGAATACCGTGCCCGCGGTATCGCGCTTCCCGATGATCTCCCCATGGACATGGTCCGTGTGATCGTGATGACACCGCCGGAAAAGAAATATCTGTCCAGCCGCAAGGGCGGCGCGGTCTATCGCGGGTTCCAGGAGGCGTACGGTGATGGTTGGGCGGAACTGATCGGGATCACTGACCTGGATATATCGACGAATATGTTATTGGCGCCGCTGTTGTCCTCGGTTATTGTTAACGGCCAGGCGGATGTCGCGATCGGGTCGCGCTGGACTGCCGGCGGCGAGAGTGAGCATGTCCCGCTGAAGCGGTATATTTCCAGCAAGATCTTTAATCTGATCATTCATTGGGGATTGCCGCCTTTGAGGGGGATCGAAGACACCCAGCGCGGGTTCAAGCTTTTCAAACGCGCGGTCATCGGCGCGATCCTTCCGCATGTGCAGGACCGCGGCTTTTCGTGGGACACGGAAGCGCTGCTGCTCTCAAAACTGGCGGGCGCGCGTGTTCTGGAAGTGCCGATCGCCTGGTTTGATTCGGTCGAAGCCTCCACGATCGATCTTTCGGTCGAAGCCCGGCGGATGTTCAAGAGCATTATCCTCAAGCAGGCGCCCCGTCAGTTCGATCGCCGTTTGCGCCGGGCGCTTGCCGCTGCCAGGCCCTTGATCAATGGCGAGAAGACAGACCGTGCCAAACCGTGCCCCGACAGGACCGAGCAGGAAGTGGTGGCGCGTTTTGGCGTGCTGGCCGGCGCGGGATTCCCGGGATTCGCGGATGTGATGCGGGATCCGCGTGTGCAGGCGGTGCTGGCCTGGTATGTGCGGACGTATCCGAAAGAATCCGCCTTCATCGAGGAGGTGCGCCGCTGCGGGCGCATTCTCGCCGGGCCGGATAGGCAGAACATTTTTCTTGGTGCCAATAACGGCGACCGGTCCCTTCCTGTCATCCTCCTTGCCGTGCAGAATGATCCTTTCTTTGAAACGACCCTGGTCCATGAACTCAAGGCATTTGCCTCGGGTGATCACCGCGCGGCGACGATCGCGGAAGGGGACTTCCTTATCGATCTGGCCCGCGGCAGGGTGAGGGGGGATCGTTTGCCGTCCTATGCGGTCATCCGCCAGGCGGCCGCGCTGGTGAGGACCAGAGGAGAGGCGGGGGCTCCCATGACGGCCCGCGATTTCTTTGCTCAGGACCTGGGTGCGGCACTGGCGGACACGTCGGACGATCGTCAGCGTGTGGTCGTTTTTGCGGATCATATGGATATCGATTCCTTCGTCAGCGCGATGAATACGGCTTATCTGCTGCATTGCCAGTTTGCGGTCCTTGGCCGCCGCGATGTCCTTGTTGCCCCGGTATTGTTCGGGGCCAGGGAGAAGGTTGACGACCTGATCCGCTTTGTGTTTGCGCGGGTCCTGGACGGCGGCGTCCTGAGCAGAATGTGCTTTACGGAAGAGGTCGACCTGCCTGCGTTGCTGCGCCGTTCCTATGCGGTCCAGGTGGATTCCACAGGCCATGCCACGTGGCTGACGATCGACCATCATCCGGCCCGTCCGGGGACTGCCGCGGGGCAGGGGAGCCGCATCGAGAAGGGCGCTTCGGCCGCGTTCATGATCAGCCAGGAGTACGGGGCCAGCGCGCTCGTGCTTGACCCTTTGATCGCATGGCTGACGGTTTACAGCATCATGTCGGATACATTGAATTTCACGGAGAACATGGTCGGTTGCCCGGCTATTTATGAAGAGACGGTCCGCCTTGTCGCGTCCGTCCTTAGCCTGTCCAGGGAGCGGATCGGCCGTCTTTTCGAGGAATTTTCGGCGGCGGCGTACGATATCCATCGGTCTTCCCCGCAGGATATCCTGCTGGATACCAAAGGGTCCTATGCCCCGGGGGTCAGTATCAGCCAGCGTTTTTACGCGGACCACGGGCAGTACGAACGATTGTTGCCGTCGGTCATTGCCGCGATACGCGAGCGCCTTGATGATGGCAAGTCACGCGTCTGGATCCATATCGGGACAGATGTGATCAGGCGCCGGTCGTATGTGATGGCGATCTGTTCACAGGACGATATTTCATTACAGCCGGAGCTGGAGGCCCTTCTTTCCCGGGGCGGCAAGGCGGTTCAGCGGGTGGACGGGGTCCTGGTGATCGTCAGGGCCGAGATGCTGCGCAAGGAGGTGGTGGGGGATATTCTGTCAGGGCTGAGGTCGATCATGAGCGAGGGGCGCCTTCCGCGCGCAGACGTTTCCGATGAAGGCGAGCGGATGTGGCACCTTTCCGTTGACGGGATATGCCGCTATGCCAGCGAACATTCCGGAGAATTCTCGATGGCGAACGTCATTGCCATGCATTTCGCCCCGGCCGCGGCGGATGTTATGGCGATGGCCTTGAAGAAAATGCTGCTTAATCACGACGAGAATATTCGCCGGGGGGCGTCCTGGATCGCGGCCGGTGCGGCGTTCCTGGGGATGGTGACCGATGAACGGATCGACAATTTCGGCGACAAGTCCCTGATGAGCGTGATCAGCAGCTGCCTGCCGGACGGGGCGGTGTGCGATATCCTTTTATCCTGGTATTCCCGTACGGTCGCGCAGCGTTCGGCACAGTCCCGTGACCTGTTCTTCTGTCATTTGCAGGGGATCATCCTGCACGAGCAGGCGGCGGACAGTGTGCGGTTCAGAAGGGCCAGGGCCCTGGTCGAAGCGATCCTGACCGGAAGCGCTCCGGTCATTCCGTTACCGCGGGGTGGCGCGCCCTTGACCCTGCCGGAGACTTATGTGTTCGGCCGCCGGGTGTTCGGCTGGGTGCGGGAGATGACCTTCGGCCTTTGGCGTCCTTCGCCGGCACAGGTTGGCCGCCTGACCGAGCTGTTCATTGCGCCGTTGATAGAAATTTTTATGGCGTTCTCTTTGCGTTATGAAATGGCCCATAACAATCGGACGGAGATGGAACGTGAAACGCGGTTGCAGGGTACCCTGGAGATCCGCCTGGCTGCGGTCGCCGGAACGGTGCTGGCCGGGGGCGCCGGAGCGTTCTTTTTCTCGCCGTGGTTTTTGGCGATGCCGGTGTGTGGTTTCCTGGGCGCGGTGGTTGGCGATGTTCTGATGCATTTTATGCACAATTCGGATAATCCCGAGGCGCCGCTTACGCTGGGCGACAGGGCCGGGCCTGAGACGAAGAGGGATCTTCCCGGCTCTTTCAGCATGAGGACGATCGATATCGGTGATTCGTATCATTCGCTGGACGTTCATGACGCCGACGGGAAAAAAGCGGCTTTTATGTATGCCCAGCAGCACGAGGATGGCGCCGAGGAAGACGGGCATATGCTTGGCATCCGCGGGATCTGGGTCCGTGAAGACCTGCGCGGCCGCGGCCTGGCGGGACATTTGTTCGCACAGTTCCTGTCGCGTTTTCCGGAAGTCATGCGTATCCATAATACGGTCATCAATCCGTTGCTGTTGTCGCTGGCGGTCACCAGGTTCCATTTCCAGCCGTTAGCGCCGCGGGAGGAAGATGCCGCTTTTGTGCAGACAGTTTCCGGCGGCCGTGAGCCGCTGCTGTGGATCCCCGATGCGTCCCTCCGGGCTGTTTATCGCCTTGCTCCGTCGGAGAGTATGCGGGATCATTTCACCGTTATGGATACCGCGCCGGAAAGCCTGCGGGATTTCATTAAAATATATTTTAATACGGCTTATCAAAGAGGCGTTCCGGCAGAAGGAGAGCAGCCGCAGGATAAGCGTGCGCGCGTGGAAGCGCTTTTGCAGGATGTGTATGAAAAGCATGCAAAGAGTTACGACGGGGATACGCTGGATAACGGGACGATCTATTCTCCGACACCCATAGAGAGTTTATGGGGAGTATTCGCCGCGCTGGGGGAGGCCGGGGCATTGGCCGGTAAACGGTTCTTTGAGTTTGGATCAGGGGCGGATATGCGCGGTGCGCTTCTGGCGTGCGGATATTTCGGGATGACGGCTGTGGCGGCGGAACTTGATCCGGCCCTTGCGCGGATATCCCGGCTGGCGCTGGAAAGAGCCCGCCAGGAAAAGATCGTGGGTGAGGCCGATATTGTTTTGCATGAGGGTGACGCGTTCCAGCTTGACTGGACAGGCACTGACATCTTCTATTTCTTTTATGCGTATTCCTCTGACCAGGGAGAGGCGGCGGTTTTCCGTACGCGGCTTCAGGAAAAGATCAATGCGGAAATGTCGCCGCAAAGCCGGGTGGTCATGCTTTTTGTCTCGGGGCAGTTGGCGTATGATTTTGATAAATTCCCCGGGCTTGAACCCGTGTTGGAACGCCCCCTGGATGTTTCCCCTCCCGGTTATGTGAAGGAATATTTTGTCCAGATCTACCGGCCGCGTACTTTTGTCAGGAAGGCGTCCATTGCGCATTTGATCACTGCGCGCGGAATGCGCCTTGCGGCAAGAGTGTATCCGGCTTTTGCAAAAGAATTCCTGAAGATCGCGCAGATGGCCTTGTGTATCGCCCGGGAGACGGCATCGGTCGGGGGCGATGTCCGGTCTCTGGAAGATGTGGCGGTTGCCGGGCGGTTGAAGGACGGGACCTGGTGCTGGTCGGCAGGGCTTGATGGATCCGCTGTCCGGACCCTGTTATCGGGATCTGTCGAAGGGTATTCCCGTCAGGAGATCGACTGGTTTGTAAGCCAGGTCGCTATCCATGAATCGAAGCCGACGGAAAGGACCGCGATCCGGTCCCAGGCCCGTTCAATGAAAGCGCGCAGGGCCATTGCAAAGAAGGCCGCTTTGCCTGAGCCGAAGCATCGCGGGATACTGGGTTTTATCGCGAAATACAGTTCGGCCTTGAATGGCGACCGTGACGCGGTCATGACGCGCGTGCGCAAGATCGTTCTGGGGATAGAAGGGACTCTGGGTTTTGTGAAGTTCCTGGGGATCCCGGCCTTGATCGGCGGGGTGGCATCAGGGAATCCCGCGCTGGGGATCATGATATCCATATTTTTGCTGTGCCTGGGGGGGATCGCCCGTTTCTGTGTCCTGGTGTGGCATCGTTTGAAGTACAGGGATTTCGTGCTTAATCCCTCGGCTTATGTCCTGACGCTGGCCCCGTTATATTTCGGGTTCATTGTGACCATGCTGGCGCTGAGTTTCCCGCGTTATGGATGGCGCGACCTGATCGCGATGCGGGATATCGAATATTATGTCATGAGGGCTTTTTATCATTCCGAGCTGGGAAAGACGTTGAGCGTGGATGAGTTGTGGCTGTTCAAGAATAATATCCTTAGGGCGATCACGGAGATCCTGTCTTATCAGAAAGAACATTTTCATGCGGCTGATGTCCCGTTGCGCAAGTTCTTCCGCATTCATTTTGTCAGTGACAGCAAGAATCAGCGCAGCCTGGTCTTGCAGCAGATCGAGGATGGCAAGCGGGTCATCCTGATCGATTCCAGGGAAAGGATCCGCCGCTTCTCCGTGCAGTTCAATAAGCTGGCATCGCCCCGCGCGCTGAGCCGGGTTTATTATTTTGATGTGGACGCGTTCCTGGAGCAGGTCGTCCGGCCGGGGACGCCGGGGAATGCGGAACCGATCCGCCATCTTTTCCCGGAGAAACAACGCAGGCCTTTGGATCCGGCGCGTTTGAAGCCTGGCCGGGGCATGGCCGAGGCTGAGGCCGAGCAGGCGCGTTTGAGGAGGGTGTGGCAGGGCCTTCGGATAGTGGACATGCGCCCGCTCCTGAATGATCCGCTGGCGCAGGAAGCTGTTGAGGCGCTGCGCGTATTGTTCGGCGATGCTTCGCTTGACGTTTTCCTGGATTATTTGAAGCGCGCGGACCAGGTACGGGCCGGGCCTTCGGAGGTCCTGGACGGTTCTTTTATTCCCGACCGGGGCGTCTTCTTCGATGAGCCCCTTCTTTCTGATCCCCTTGCTTTTGCATTGACACTGACGCACGAATTCGGCGCTTTCCTGCAATTTTCCCATGAGTCTAATGTTCTTTTAGAGCGGGAGATCCGGGCTGTTCTTTCAGGTGATGTTGTTTCTGTGGCGTGGCGGGCTTCGCAGCGGTTCCATGCGGCACTGTCCGGCGACCTTTCGGCTTTGCTGATCGACTGGCGGGTGCGTCGTTTCGACCATCAGTCGTTCATCCTGGAGGTCGCGTCGGTCAACGCCGCGTTGCGGCGTGTGGCGCGGGCGGACCTGTCCCGGCTTACAGATGAAGGGCGATGTGAACTTCTGCGCCAGGCCCTGAAAGTGCGCCTGCAGATCATCAAGCGTTATCCGCTGCCGTTATCTGATCGTGGAAAATGTTTGGTCCGTTGGGCGGACAGGGAGGCTTCTGCTTCCGTCTTTGAAGATGGCGTGCGGGGGGCATTATTGAGCGTATTGTTGGCCGATCCATCCTGGTTCATCGGGTACAAGGATGACAGATCTTTTAATAATGTGTGGCCGTTGACAGTCAGGGTGAGCCCGGTCTGGGGTTGTTCGACCCAGTGCGATCATTGTGACGGGGCCACTGCCATTCAGGTTTCGGCCATGCCCTGGCCGTGGCTCCAATGGCTGCTGGAAGAGCGGCCTGCCACGGTCCATCCTTTCCATGGAGACATGTTCCGGGATTATTATGATACGGTTTTTGACCGGGATGGATATGACGTGACGCGCCTGATGCCTGCACATGGATTTTATACGTCAGGGTTTCTGCCCGGAGCGGTGGCGGATCGCGCTTTATGGCGTTATTTGGCGGTCCGTCAGGGAGCAAAATTAAAAGACAATTCCAGGGTCACTATCAGTATTGCGCCCAGCGCGTGGATGCGGGCGATCGGCCTGGAGCGTTATGTCGCCGCGGTGAACCGGATCGAAGAGCGTTTTCAGGCTTCTGGTATTAAAACGGTACTGGCCCGGTTCTTCTTTCAGCGTGAGAATGACCCGCAGGATCTGGCGAAGAAGTTGCTTGAGGTTTTTGGGCAGGTGGGGCAAAGAACTCTTTTGCAGGAGGTCGGCCGCCTTGCGCAATTGCGGGATGCCGGTGTGAGGATCGACCGGCAGAGCATTCTTTCTGCGCCTGAGAAGAGTTTCCTTATCGAAGATGCCGGCCGCCTTTTTATTCTGCCTGACGGCCAGGTGGTGGCGGGAGATCCGGCTAAAGACGGCTGTTCCTGCCGCACGTATACTCCTCTGGCAGTGAGCTCTGTCCGGGTCAAGCCGTCGTTCGCGATCAAGTGCTGGCATTGTACGCTCAGTTGTGAGGGTGGCTGTCAGGCGGGCTGTCCTGGCCGGGAAAGATTTTTTGCGCCGCAGGGCCTCGACGGGACGGGCGGGTATCAGAGATCGCCGGCGTTCACGCCCGGCATGACCGGGATCTTTCGTTCCTGGTACGATCGGGCGCAATGGAAATGGCTGAAGGTTTTGATCTGTGATCATGTTTCGCCGCTTCTTGAGAACATAGCGTTGCGGGCCCGTTTGTTGTCCAAAGAGCGCTATATTAAT